>NZ_JAASTT010000039.1 GCF_014322795.1 Paenilisteria portnoyi | reverse complement strand
GCATCCAGACTTTGACGGTGTCTCCATTCCGTCCAAGCATTTTGATTCGAAGCGAGAAGAACTGATGAAAAAAGTAGAAAGCTATATCAATGATGCAAGCGATAAGCGTTCCAGTATCACAGCAGCGCGAGACAAGGCATACGAAAGATACGTTCACTACAGAGATGCTGCGGCAAAGGAGGGATGATAGATGGCTGATAAAGTGGAAATATACGGAGATGAAGCGAAAGAGGCTAGAAAATTAGCAAAAGAAATCGACACCGCCTTAAAAAATAGTTATACCGATGCCACAAGTTTACAAAGTTTCGTCCATGGTGTCACATGGAAAGGGAAATCCAAGGACGCTTTTGTCGCCTACTTGGACATCATCGTTCAATACCATAAAGACGTGAAATCCGCGATGAAAGAACAAACGAAAGCCTTAGAAAATTTAGAGACATACATCGAAGCCTACGACAGCGAATCCAAAGTACGGGAGGTCAAAAATCTATGACACAACAACTCGATCCTAACGACTATTTTAGCCTGGAAGAAATGTATCTCCTTCTTGCCGCAACGGATGGCAATGTCCTATTCGGTTTTCCCGGCAAAGAAGTGTTTATTTTACGCGATGATGACCCGATGGCATACGCGCAGCAACAACTCATCGCAAAAGAAATCCTAACAACAGAAGGCGCTGTCACCAAAAGTGGCGCCTTCGTTATCAACAAACTATCCGCGTACCACCGAAGCAAGAAATACGTACGCTGCAACAACATCATGTTCTCGTTCCAAGAAGACAACACCGAAGAAGTCGTCCTCCTCATCGAAGCCGAGAAAAATAAATACTACCGCTTACTCGTTCTGTCCAAAGCACACGCCTTAAAAGTGCTGTATGACGGTTTCCCGTTAATTGCACGCGAACCAGGCATGGACGAGAAAACCTTCCTAACTAAGGAACTCAGCAACCAAGAAAAAAATGAGATCAAAGCGATGGCATTAAGCGAACCCGTTTTCAATTTCGAAGTGTTTCATTTAGACAAATACCCAGCCGAAATGACCGAACCGACATTCTATCAAAACTGGTTATTTTTCTTATACGGCGACAAACTCATTTCGCTAGATGTCGCGCGGCAACAATACCATCACGTGAGCCAATACTGGTTGATGAAGCTCGTATTTGACGAAATGGAATTCCCATACAAGGAGGTGGCGCAACATGGCTAATGTCGCAATGGACGGAGCAGGTGCTGGGGGCGGTGCCGCGGATATATCGATTAGCGTGGATGAGATTTCGACCATTTATAACAAGATCAATGCGATTAACTTAGAGTTGGAGACGATAAATACAAAGACAGATTCGATTGCGGCGATTACATTTTACGAAGAAGGCAAGGCCAAGAAAGCGATGGATGTTTACAAGGATGCGAATAAAAAAGTGATGGATTTGTATGATAACTACGCGCAAATAGCGAATTTGGTCGCTTATACCATCAATGCGATGAAAGAACAAGACGAGTCGCTGGGCCAAGAATTCTATGAGAAACTAGACTTGCCGGAGTAGGGAGGAGGCGCGGAAGATGGATGTGAAATATAAAGACAGTGAATGGGACAAGTCCAAAGAAGCTTTGGGAACAGTCATTGGACTTGGTGCATGG
>NZ_JAASTT010000038.1 GCF_014322795.1 Paenilisteria portnoyi | reverse complement strand
TTATTCACGGTGTTGAATAAGTATTCAGATTCATCTTTATTTTAAAGAGAGTTTGATCCTGGCTCAGGACGAACGCTGGCGGCGTGCCTAATACATGCAAGTCGAACGAACCGACGAAAGAGCTTGCTCTTTCTGACGTTAGTGGCGGACGGGTGAGTAACACGTGGGCAACCTGCCTGTAAGTTGGGGATAACTCCGGGAAACCGGGGCTAATACCGAATAATAACAAGCGTCGCATGACGCCTGTTTGAAAGATGGTTTCGGCTATCGCTTACAGATGGGCCCGCGGTGCATTAGCTAGTTGGTAGGGTAATGGCCTACCAAGGCAACGATGCATAGCCGACCTGAGAGGGTGATCGGCCACACTGGGACTGAGACACGGCCCAGACTCCTACGGGAGGCAGCAGTAGGGAATCTTCCGCAATGGACGAAAGTCTGACGGAGCAACGCCGCGTGTGTGAAGAAGGTTTTCGGATCGTAAAGCACTGTTGTTAGAGAAGAACAAGGATAAGAGTAACTGCTTGTCCCTTGACGGTATCTAACCAGAAAGCCACGGCTAACTACGTGCCAGCAGCCGCGGTAATACGTAGGTGGCAAGCGTTGTCCGGATTTATTGGGCGTAAAGCGAGCGCAGGCGGTTTCTTAAGTCTGATGTGAAAGCCCCCGGCTTAACCGGGGAGGGTCATTGGAAACTGAGAGACTTGAATGCAGGAGAGGTAAGTGGAATTCCACGTGTAGCGGTGAAATGCGTAGATATGTGGAGGAACACCAGTGGCGAAGGCGGCTTACTGGCCTGTAATTGACGCTGAGGCTCGAAAGCGTGGGGAGCAAACAGGATTAGATACCCTGGTAGTCCACGCCGTAAACGATGAGTGCTAAGTGTTAGGGGGTTTCCGCCCCTTAGTGCTGCAGCTAACGCATTAAGCACTCCGCCTGGGGAGTACGACCGCAAGGTTGAAACTCAAAGGAATTGACGGGGGCCCGCACAAGTGGTGGAGCATGTGGTTTAA
The DNA here is from genome assembly GCF_014322795.1 of Paenilisteria portnoyi. Lineage (GTDB taxonomy): Bacteria > Bacillota > Bacilli > Lactobacillales > Listeriaceae > Listeria_A > Listeria_A portnoyi. Next base: position 638 of record NZ_JAASTT010000038.1, on the reverse strand, counting down.
TTCGAAGCAACGCGAAGAACCTTACCAGGTCTTGACATCCTTTGACCATTCTGGAGACAGAACTTTCCCTTCGGGGACAAAGTGACAGGTGGTGCATGGTTGTCGTCAGCTCGTGTCGTGAGATGTTGGGTTAAGTCCCGCAACGAGCGCAACCCTTGATTTTAGTTGCCAGCATTTAGTTGGGCACTCTAAAGTGACTGCCGGTGCAAGCCGGAGGAAGGTGGGGATGACGTCAAATCATCATGCCCCTTATGACCTGGGCTACACACGTGCTACAATGGATAATACAAAGGGTTGCCAAACCGCGAGGTCGAGCTAATCCCATAAAATTATTCTCAGTTCGGATTGTAGGCTGCAACTCGCCTACATGAAGCCGGAATCACTAGTAATCGTGGATCAGCATGCCACGGTGAATACGTTCCCGGGCCTTGTACACACCGCCCGTCACACCACGAGAGTTTGTAACACCCGAAGTCGGTAGGGTAACCTTTATGGAGCCAGCCGCCGAAGGTGGGACAGATAATTGGGGTGAAGTCGTAACAAGGTAGCCGTATCGGAAGGTGCGGCTGGATCACCTCCTTTCTAAGGAAAAGGAAACCTGCTTTTGTTTTATCTTCTGTTTTGTTCAGTTTTGAGAG
>NZ_JAASTT010000037.1 GCF_014322795.1 Paenilisteria portnoyi | reverse complement strand
ACGTTAGGAACATACCCGTGGTTAGTGCGTAAGCACAGCGATCCACATGGTTAAGTTAGAAAGGGCGCACGGTGGATGCCTTGGCACTAGGAGCCGAAGAAGGACGGGACTAACACCGATATGCTTTGGGGAGCTGTACGTAAGCGTTGATCCAGAGATTTCCGAATGGGGGAACCCACTATCTTTAGTCGGATAGTATCCTTACGTGAATACATAGCGTAAGGAAGGCAGACCCAGGGAACTGAAACATCTAAGTACCTGGAGGAAGAGAAAGAAAAATCGATTTCCTGAGTAGCGGCGAGCGAAACGGAAAGAGCCCAAACCAAGAAGCTTGCTTCTTGGGGTTGTAGGACACTCTATACGGAGTTACAAAAGAAAGTGGTAAACGAAGTGGTCTGGAAAGGCCCGCCAAAGAAGGTAACAGCCCTGTAATTGAAATCATTTTCCCTCCAGAGTGGATCCTGAGTACGGCGGAACACGTGAAATTCCGTCGGAATCCGGGAGGACCATCTCCCAAGGCTAAATACTCCCTAGTGACCGATAGTGAACCAGTACCGTGAGGGAAAGGTGAAAAGCACCCCGGAAGGGGAGTGAAACAGTTCCTGAAACCGTGTGCCTACAAGTAGTTAGAGCCCGTTAATGGGTGATAGCGTGCCTTTTGTAGAATGAACCGGCGAGTTACGATTTGTTGCAAGGTTAAGCGGAAAAAGCGGAGCCGTAGCGAAAGCGAGTCTGAATAGGGCGCATGAGTAACAGGTCGTAGACCCGAAACCAGGTGATCTACCCATGTCCAGGATGAAGGTGAGGTAATACTCACTGGAGGTCCGAACCCACGCACGTTGAAAAGTGCGGGGATGAGGTGTGGGTAGCGGAGAAATTCCAATCGAACCTGGAGATAGCTGGTTCTCTCCGAAATAGCTTTAGGGCTAGCCTCGAGGTAAAGAGTCGTGGAGGTAGAGCACTGTTTGGACTAGGGGCCCTTCTCGGGTTACCGAATTCAGATAAACTCCGAATGCCATGTACTTATACTCGGGAGTCAGACTGCGAGTGATAAGATCCGTAGTCGAAAGGGAAACAGCCCAGACCACCAGTTAAGGTCCCAAAATATATGTTAAGTGGAAAAGGATGTGGGGTTGCATAGACAACCAGGATGTTGGCTTAGAAGCAGCCACCATTGAAAGAGTGCGTAATAGCTCACTGGTCGAGTGACCCCGCGCCGAAAATGTACCGGGGCTAAACATATTACCGAAACTGTGGATGAACCTCTTTGGAGGTTCGTGGTAGGAGAGCGTTCTAAGGGCGGTGAAGTCAGACCGGAAGGACTGGTGGAGCGCTTAGAAGTGAGAATGCCGGTATGAGTAGCGAAAGACGGGTGAGAATCCCGTCCACCGAATATCTAAGGTTTCCTGGGGAAGGCTCGTCCGCCCAGGGTTAGTCGGGACCTAAGCTGAGGCCGATAGGCGTAGGCGATGGACAACAGGTAGATATTCCTGTACCAGTGCTGTTTGTTTGAGCAATGGGGTGACACAGAAGGATAGGGAATCGCACGGATGGAAATGTGCGTCCAAGCAGTGAGTGTGAGAAGTAGGCAAATCCGCTTCTCGCGAAGCATGAGCTGTGATGGGGAAGGAAATTAAGTACGGAAGTTCCTGATTTCACGCTGTCAAGAAAAGCCTCTAGTTAGAATAGTACTGCCCGTACCGCAATCCGACACAGGTAGATGAGGAGAGAATCCTAAGGTGAGCGAGAGAACTCTCGTTAAGGAACTCGGCAAAATGACCCCGTAACTTCGGGAGAAGGGGTGCTCTATTAGGGTGCAAGCC
>NZ_JAASTT010000036.1 GCF_014322795.1 Paenilisteria portnoyi | reverse complement strand
GAACCAAACAAGGCATAGCTAAAACCACTTGGCATCGAGGTACCCCATATTGCACTATCCTTATCTGAATCGTAACCTATTTGTTTCACATATTCTTTAACATCTTCATTTTTTAATACCATATTATTTTCTCCTCCTGCTAATTTTTTCTGACTCCTACTTTTAATTGTGTATACTGCATCGATCTATCCCCAGCAAGCTCATGGAAAAAAGGGGTTATTTGCTCTAAGTTCTTCATATCCATGTGAGTTAGTATTTCGGCATATGCAAATTCAGTAAACTTTTTATAATCTCCTGTGTATCTTGACATGATCATTTGATCTATTAAAAAATAGCTCCTAAATGTTAGTTCATTTGATCCAAAATAAAAGTTATTGAGAGTATTTGCTTATTCAAAATACGGATTTAGCTGCGCAGCACCTGATAAGTTTTGTTCAAAAAAGGATTGCCATTGCATCCAGCGATTATTATTACAAGCTAGACTATCAAATTAATTAAATCCCATAACAGTCCATTCATCCACTATATCCCAAAAATTCAAGTTATATTTTGGAGCAGTTTTTGCAGACCATAGAGTAGCCTTGCCATCCCCCGCTGTATTATTGCCAAATAGCTCTTAATCAGGATTGATTAAGAGCTATCAAATTTTTACTACATGGATGTTACAAGGTATATTTTGTTACGCTTTAAGAATATCCAAAAACTCTTCAAAATTCTCACTGATAAGATAAGTTACTGGCTCCAAATCGGCCGATTCCTCATGATTCCAAACACAAACTGTTGGTTCAACCGTTTTTTCACGATAATCTAAACAAACAAAGTCCCCCGCAAATAATACTGCAATCGGCAATAATTCAGTTCCAATTAAATCCTCATCCGTAATAATTCTCTCATCAAGCTGAGTTCTCACTACACCTATATCATAATATTCATCTTCTCTCGTCCCAGTGACATTTAAGATGCATAAAAATCTATCTATTGCATACTCATGATTATTACATGTAAAAGTGTCCCTTATCGGAATAGCTCCACTAAATTTCTGAATAAATTGTTTATATGATTCTGGTAAGGCTATTCGCCATTTCTTTTCTTTTTCTGATAACAATTGACTATCTGGTAATGGATTAATTATAGAATCCTGTTTTATTTCCACTTTATTTTCCTCCTATCTTCACTATCACCTTGGGGCATCTGCCCACATTCCAGCTGTCCTTCCCCCATTATGAGGTGTAATATTGTGTATACCAAATGGAACTAATTCCATCTTACCAGGAACCTCGGTATGGTGCCATGTCATTCCCTTTGAAGCTCCTCCCAATTGCTCGTCAAGCCACTTAAATTGTTCTTTATCAGATAGCTTCCAGAGAGATTCAGGTAGTTCCAATGTTTCTTTAACTACACCCGCCCCAGCAAAATCAGCAAATCCATATCTCATACCACTTGCTTTGCGAACTGTGATTTCAGGAATATGTCCCTTCCCTACTGCCATTTCTTTTATCTTTCTTCTCTGAGATGCAGATAGGCTATCTCCACCAGGTATTGTATCATCCCAAGACCACGGCTTATTGGATTCTACAGTCTCTTTATAAATTTTTGCGTAATCTTCAAGGACATCGTCAAATTTTTTACTACCATCTATAAACTCATCAATATTCTTTAACTTCGGCCCACCGATTCCTCTAGCCAAAGTCTCAAATTTATGCGTGTTCTCAACTGAATTATGAGCAATATGAATTCCACCCGCAGAATCTTGCATAATTGCAATTCTCCGTGGGCTAAGATTAATTGTAGCAGTTGCGACCTCATCTGCTATTTTCCCAGCATTTATAGCCCCCGTCTTCAACTGTGCTTTAACTACATTTGCCGCCGAATTTTTTACATCACTCAACACTCGTGGCACATTCCGAATCCGCTCTGCACTCTCACGCAATGCCTGTCTTCCCATCGCATCCACATGAGACACTCCTTGCTTTGCCGTCTGCCGCAGTGTCAG
>NZ_JAASTT010000035.1 GCF_014322795.1 Paenilisteria portnoyi | reverse complement strand
ACCGATTCCGGAATCGAATTTTTCAGATTCTGCAAGTGATTAAGCGGCGCCAACGCACGACTCACACTCTCTTTATCAAAATCAGCAGGGAAATGATCCAGCGTAAAGCCACGATTCACAAGCTCGCCTTGCTCCAACAGCACATTCCCATTCTTCGCATCCCGAATATCGATAACCGTTTTCACATGCTCCGGCAGACTCTGCATTACGTCCTGCACGAACACAAGCGAAACCCCGTACTCACTCCATAAATATCAAAAAAAGTGCTAGAGAAGCCTCTAACACTTTAGTTATTCAATATTCGTCTTCATTCTAAGCTTCGGTTTAGTTAAGAGCTTATAAATTTTGTTCGAAAATGGGTTACCATTCCATTCCTCACTTCTTCCAATCACCATAAGTATCCTTTACAGCTTTATCCGAACAATATAGATAAAATTCATTAATAGTTGTTTCTAATTCTTCTTTCAAAACAACATTATTTAACCAATCTTCTGGTATATCTTTCATCTTATAGTACATTCCCGCTAATGAGCCCGTTATCGCAGCGATAGTATCTGTATCTGCTCCAAGATTCACCGCTAGTATAACTGCATCCCTAAACGAATCAGAATTACCAAAACTCCATATTGCAGCTTCGATAGAATGGACCAAATACCCATCAGAAAGTATTTCAGACCGTTCTGTGGCTAGAAAATCATCACTAAAGATTCTTGTGAAATGTGAGAGCTCTTGAATATATTCATGATTAGCATCAAAATTTTCATGAAAAAGCTCATAAATATCTTTTAATGCGTCCCGCAATGTTCTATTATGATATAGCCTTAGCAATAACTCTATATAAATAACTGAACCAACAACAGCACGAGGATGGGCATGTGTAATTTCTGTATACTCTTTAATAACTTTTACTTTCTTTAAAAAATCAAATTCATTGTGCATCAGAAAAACTAGAGGGGCTATTCTCATAATAGCCCCGTTACCATTATCCATTTCAGAACGACCACCACAATGAGCCGGGGCACTTCCTCCTTTATATCTTACAATTGAATCCATAGTTGTTCTTCCAATATCAAACATTTGACCAAATGGAGTACAGTAGCCTGATTCATAGTATGCATCAAATTTATCCATTAAATCTTTTGTTGTACCATTTTCTAAAATATTTTTTATTAAGCATAGTGTCAAAGAAGTGTCATCTGACCAAGTTCCAAGAGGCTGATTATATGTTCCATAACCAACCATATCATCGATAAAAAAGGTATCCCTTTCTTTAAATTCCACTGGCACTCCTATCACATCTCCAATAATCCCTCCAAATAAAGTCGGAATCAACCTTTTTTTTACATTTAACTTTAAGAACATTTCATTGTCGTCTTCCCATCGTTCTTTCAACTGTCTGCTTCTCATTTTACCCCTCCTATTTTTTTGAAATCAAATCAAAGACAATATTTATCTTGCCATCGATGCCCACATCAACACTCTTTATTAACATCTCTTGCCCAGCATTCAAGAGCAACTCGGCTTCACTTGGTACGTTACTTATATTCCCAATGTAGGCCCCTTCAGCGCCTTTAGGGACATTAATCTCCCAAGCAACATCAAAAAAATCAAAGGAGGATTCTTGAACAATTGCAGTACTAACGAAGCCATCATCCTTAATAGTTTTCCCAATTAAAGAGTCATAGTTGAAACTACCATCTTTTCCAATTTCAATTATATCCTCAAAAGGTCGCATATCTGTGCCACGGTATACTTGTACATCATGTGGAACACTAGATTTGCCAAGTCCCGACTTAATATTATCAATAACACTAGGTTCAATATCATCCAAAGAATCACTTATCCCTCTGAGATAGGAATTAATCTTCCTATAATCAGAACCCGTATACTGTTGAATTGCACTTTTTTCAGCACTTGATAATGAATCAAGCCACTCTGAAAAATGGGTGTCTCCCCATCGATGTGCATCATCTACACTTGTTATAGCACCTTTTATAGATTCAATATTTTTAGAGGTAAGTACCGCCTCATCCGCATTCCTTACAGAGCCAATACCAATATCTCCAAACCCATCCGCAACCAAACGCTCGCCACCAAAATTCAAATTCCGCATATTATCCCCGAAACTCGCCGTCCTTTTCTTCACGGTGGTCAAGCCTTCTTGTGCCGTATGCTTCACGGAACTCGCCACATCACTTATAACCCGCGGCACATTCCGAATCCGCTCTGCACTCTCACGCAATGCTTGTTTTCCCATCG
>NZ_JAASTT010000034.1 GCF_014322795.1 Paenilisteria portnoyi | reverse complement strand
AGTGATGGCGTGATTTCGTTTTCTTTTACAGACATGGAGAGCAAGTATCAAAAAATGTTTGAGAAAATTGAAGTGCTACATGATTATGCGGGCGACGCGGGAAACATGGTGGAGCGCGTCATTGATGAACCGTTTTATAAAGACATGGATACGTTCGTCGAGAAGATGGAAGCTTTGTCGATTGATAATTACGAGACGAAGAATACGATTGGCGCAACGACGATGGTAACGACGAGTTACGGCTACGGATATGGTGCCACGCCACAAACGACGACGGTGCCAAAAGACAAGATCAAGTTAAGCGATATCATGGCTGGCGATAACTTTTTCGCGGATAATTTGAAGGCATCGTTTGCGGAGTATAGTAAGCAAAATCCAGACCAAGAATTTACGTATGAGGAGTACCAATCGGCGGTATCGAGTTCGTGCGCGTTTGAGTATGATTCGATTCGAGATGGCCAACAGAATCTCGAATTATGGCGAGATATCGGAGCAGCGATTGTGATTATCGGCGTGAGCATTGTGTGCCCACCCGCAGGTTTGGCACTGGGCGTTGCGTATGGTACACTAGAATTGAGCAGCGCCGCGACCGGAAAAGACTGGATGACGGGACGCGAAATGGATGGCACCGAACGCGCGACACGTGGAGCGTTTGCGTTGTTGGATATAATTCCAGGCGTGAAGGGAATCCGAGCGTTTAGTACGGCGACGAAGGCTGGCGGATTGGCGTTGGATGCCGCGCAAGTTGGTAGTAAGTTGACATTGCGACAAACGGCAAAACAAGGCTGGTCTCATGTGGATGCGATGGGAAGACAAGCATTGCGTGAGAGTGCCGAGCGGATTCGGAATGTGCCACGGGTTATAAGTGATGTGGCGAGTTCAACTGCGAATGCCACAAAAAATCAAATTAGAAATGGTGCAGGTAAGCTAGGTAAAGTAGCGGATTTTGGAGAGACAACTGCTAAGAACTTTTTTCAACCGCGCGTTGTAGCATCTCCTTTTGGTACCACACAAGTTGTAATGGGGGGCGCAGAAAATACACATCGCTTTGAAAATATGGCAAAAGGTTTATTTAGTGGTAGCGATGAAGTTGTAGAGAGTATTGGGAAACAAGCAGATGATATTAAAGTAGGACCAGAAGATTTGTCTGCGCTCAGAGATAAATGGAAAGTTCCAGAAACAGATACTATAGCAGTTGGCAAGACGGATGTTAAAGGATTAGAAGGTAGGGTATTTGAGGGTGGATCTCCGAGAGTAAGAAAAGAAGCCGGATTACCCGATTTAGATATCGCTATGCCTGATAGACCAATAAAATCGCCTGGTAAAATTGCGAGTGCAACAAGGCACGCGGAAGAAGGAACCTTAAATGATTTTGCCAAGAGTATTGATGAATTAGGAATGAAACCAGAAGAAGTAGTAGGGACATTTAATATGTACCAGTCAAACATTAAAGGTGTTTGTCCAACATGTATTCAAGGTTTAAATAACCCAGATGTAGCTCCAGGAATATTTAAGCAATTTAGTGAAATGTTTCCAAATTTAACAATCAAAGTAACTTCAGAAGTAGTTGAGGGAGTTAGGCCTGTTGGCAGATTAGATTTTATAATTCAGAATGGTAAATATATAGACTAAAGGACGTGTGGAACGATGTTAACAGATTTTGAAAGAATCAGTTCAAATGGGCAAGTGGCGTTGTTACTAGTTTTATCAGAAAAAATTAGTAGCAAAATATCGGATTCTAAGAATTTCTCTATTGCAAGAAAGGGATTGGATGCTTGCTGGGAATGGTTAGAGGAAAAGAAAATTGAAGCTGATAATCTATATTGGTACTTAGAGAATCTTGATGATACTGGGATTCTGACTGTTATGCAGACTGAAGAAGATGAGGAAAAATTAAAAGTGTGGATATGTATAGCTGATGCGGTAGCCTTTACCATCAAAGAAGCTTATGATTTCCAAGGTGATAAGTATTTGCCAGCAACTATAGAGGCAATTGATATTGATACTGTGGAAGAGTTTGATACTAATCTTGAGGATATTTATGACAGTGCTGCTGCTAATAAAGAAAAAATAATAAATTATTTTTTAGAGATTCGTGCTGATCAACGAATTAATAAAAATGATTTACTGAAGAGTATAGACAGTCTCGTTAATTAATGTTGGGTTTTAAGGAGCTACAGATGTTATTTATTGTAGCTCTTTTTTGAGATAGTTGAATGGTACACTGGAATTGCGTGAGGGTGCCGAGCGGATTCGGAATGTGCCTAGAGTTATAAGTGATGTGGCGAGTACCGTGAAGAATACGGCGCAGGAAGGGTTGACCACCGTTAAGAAAATGACGGCGAATTTCGGGGATAACATGCGGAGTTTGAACTTTGGCGGCGAGCGTTTGGTTGCGGAAGGTTTTGGGACAGTTGGTGCTGGAGTTGTTAGAAATGCGGATGAGGCTGCATCCACTGCTGGTAGAGTTGTCCGGGAATCGGCAGAGCATATTGATGATGTACCGAAAATTAAAGAAGTACCTTACGGTGAGCATATTGTCAAGGGGAAAAATGGTAGAAAAGAATTAGCACCAGATACTCGCTATGTTACAGAAGATAATTATAAATATACTACCGATGGCTCTGGAAGGGTAGAACTAGTGGAGGCGGATGAGCTGGTATTAAAGACAGCCGATAGAAACGAAGGCATGCAAAAAATAGCTGGACGTGAAGATAGGTTACCAGATGATGATGGCGGGCATTTAATTGCTAGCCAATTTAATGGACCTGGCGATATCGATAACTTAGTTGCTCAAAATCGTCAAATTAATCGCTCTGGCGGGGAATGGTACAGTATGGAGCAAGAGTGGGCTGACGCTTTAAAGGAAGTCCCGCCAAGAAATGTTTCTGTGAAAATAGAGCCATCGTATCCAGGAAGTTCTTTAAGACCGGACTCCTTCAGAGTGACATATCAAATTGAGGGTGAGCGAAAGGTAATCAGAGAAATATTAAATAGAGCAGGAGGATGACAATGTTTGAAAAAGAACTAAATAAAATTTATGTAGAGATTGCTCAACAAACCAGTGATATGATTCCTTGCGATTGGAATAGCTTTTATCTGAATGGTGATGTAAAAGATGGTGACGGTGGGGTATTCTTTTTCTTCAATACTAAAGAGAAGTTAGATGATTTTATATACTCGCATGATATCCCGGAAATTTATAATGTGGATGAAGAAATATATTATCAAGGAAACCATAAATTGTTGGAACTTATTAATAAGTTACAACAGAAATTTGTTGAAAATGATCAAGAAGCGTGGGAAACAATCGTTATGATTGTAAATGAAGATAGGAAATTAAAGATTCATTTTGATTATACAAAATGGAATGAAGGTGGATTTGGTCCATCTCAACGGATTAATTTTTTTGAGTATAAATATTTGAATAGAAAGCCCAGAAATGAAAAGGAAAAAGAAATATTTTCTAATATGGAGAAATTTGAGACAGCTAACTAAGAATTTAGGAGTAGATGGCCTTTATGCCGGACAATCAGCAAGTCGCTAAACATATATTTGAAAATGTAGGTGGGAAGTCACAAGTTATCCAATATAAAGATTCAAATGAAACATCATCAATTGATATTTTTATGAGTGAAGATAAACCGCAGGATGGTGTTACAACTTATGCAACAATTAGCTTATCTGAAAGTTCTATAGGATTAGTTTTAGGAAATGATAAAGAATTGAGAGCTGAATTCATAGGTGCTTGTGGTAGCAACTTTGATAAATTTCCCAATATAATTAGTAGCTGTGCATTTAATATTATTAATGATAATTTCCTTTGTAGACCAGGAACGGTATATTCGAATGTTGTTACGGAATATTACGATGACTCTGAAATGAAGCACATACTTCTTACGACACCATTTTTGTGGGAGGGTCTTATTAACATTGAGACGGAGCAAAAAGTAGTTACATGGCTGTCGTTAGTACCAATTTCAGAAGCGGAGTTGGAGTATCTTAATGATAATGGTAGCGACGCATTGGAGAGTTTATTTGAAGAAAAGGATATAGATATTTTTGATATTTATAGAGAATCAGTTCTTTAAATTTAATGGATAGAAAAATCACAGAGCAAGAAATCTAACTAATAAAGTATTTATAGACTTTTTTCCGGGGTCTATAAATACTTTTCGAATTAAATAAGCAAGTGGGCAGAAGGTAGGTAATAAATGTCCTATTCGGTTTTCCCGGCAAAGAAGTATTCATTTTACGAGACGACGACCCAATGGCATACGCCCAGCAACAACTCATCGCAAAAGAAATCCTAACACCAGAAGGCGCTGTCACCAAAAGTGGCGCCTTCGTTATCAACAAACTAGCCGCGTACCACCGAAGCAAGAAATACGTACGCTGCAACAACATTATGTTCTCGTTCCAAGAAGACAACACCGAAGAAGTCGTCCTCCTCATCGAAGCCGAGAAAAATAAATACTACCGCTTACTCGTTCTGTCCAAAGCACACGCCTTGAAAGTGCTATACGATGGTTTCCCGCTAATCGCTCGCGAACCAGGCGAAGGCGAGAAAGACTTCTTAATCAACGGAATCAGCAACCAAGAAAAAAACGAGATCAAGGCGATGGAATTAAGCGAACCCGTTTTCAATTTCGAAGTGTTTCATTTAGACAAATATCCAGCCGAAATGACCGAACCAAGCTTCTATCAAAACTGGCTATTTTTCTTATACGGCGACAAACTGATTTCGCTAGATGTCGCGCGGCAGCAATACCATCAGGTGAGCCAATATTGGTTGATGAAACTCGTATTTGATGAAATGGAATTCCCATACAAGGAGGTGGCGCAACATGGCTAACGTAGCAATGGATGGAGCAGGCGCTGGTGGCGGTGCCGCAGATATATCGATTAGCGTGGACGAGATTTCAACGATTTATAACAAGATACAAAAGATGATGACGGAGCTAGATAAGTTGGATGCGTCGACGAAGGCTATTTCTTCGATTACCTTTTATAAGGAAGGCAAGGCGAAGAAAGCGCTGGAAGTTTACGATAAGGCCAATAAAAAGGCGATGGATTTGTATGATAATTATA
>NZ_JAASTT010000033.1 GCF_014322795.1 Paenilisteria portnoyi | reverse complement strand
TGGGAAGGGGAAGCATTCCGTAAATTTGATGATCAATTCCAGCAATTGAAACCAAAAGTAACGGATTTCTCTAACTTGATGCACCAAATCGAGCAACAATTAGCGAAAACAGCAAATGCAGTGGAAGAAAACGATGCGAACCTATCGCGTAATTTCGGCTTGAACTAAGAAGTAATGGGTGGCTGGGACTTTAGCGAGTCTCAGCCTGTTAGTAAACGTTAAATTTGGAAATTCGAAGTTGGGAGACTTCTTACATATAAAAAACAACGGGAGTGGATACAAGTGAAAAAAATAAAGTGGAGTGTGTTGGCTTTTTTCGTGCTGGCTTTGCTTCTTTCGGCAGGGACGTCGTATTTGGCGTTGGAACAAACGACGGCGAAAAATGAAGATGGACAGAAAACGAAAAAAATGTCCATTGCGCTCGTCAATGAAGACCAAGGGTTTACGATGGATGATGGTGAGAAAATTGATTTTGGCGATAAATTTTCAAAGAAGATTGTGAATCAGATGGATCATAAATGGGCAACGCCTACTCGTGGCTTCGCTGAAAACGGCTTGAAAAACCGGGTGTACGACATGATTATTTTTATCCCGCAAGATTTTTCGAAAGCGGCGATGTCGATGACGCTTGCTAATCCAGAGAAGGTCAAAATTTCTTACCGCATTAGTGAGACGGGAAATAAAGACGTGACTGCAGAGGCGGAGCGCGCGGCGGCGAAAGTGCTAGAAGATTTTAATAGTGAGATTATTGAAGTATATTTTGCGAGTATCTTGACGAACCTTCACGGGGCACAAGATAGTATAAAAAAACTGGTCGACAAGGAGGAAACGTATGGTTCGGTATACAATGCGAATGTGAATTCTCCTTTATCGAACTATACGCAGCAATTTAAAACAGTACAGGATTATACTGGTATGTCCAAGGATAGTTTTAAAGGATTGCAAGATGTACTGAAAGGTTTTGGGACAGGGCTTGCGGAAGGAACGAAAGTCAATGAGACGTATTTCCAATCTTTAGAGAAGCTTGCAAAGAATCAGGAAACGAATGCGCTTGTATCGAAATCTTTTGCAGAGCAGATGGCGGGAAATGATGCAGCGATGTCAACGGCGGACGTCTCGGAGCAATTGTCTAATTTGAAAACCTCTAATGACGCGATTTTCAAGCAGTTTCAGAAGTTAGAGGAGGAGCGGACACTATCGACGCAGGTGGATAACGTGCAAAAATATTTGGATACTGTGAATGAGCAAGTTGCCATGATAAACACAGAAGTGACGACCAAAATGGGTGAAAGTTTGCGAGGCAGCGTCGAAGGGGATTTACTGAAATATATTTCGGATGACGGGGATCGGACGATAACATTAGATGATTTGACGGATAAGACGCTAAATAATCGATTTAATGAGGAAATGCAAAGAGTGATGAGAGAGATACCGAATTATGATGCGCGCTTGTTAGAGGATGATGCTACTGCGGAGGAGAGAGAGGTTTACAAGGAGCTGCGTAATGTCATTGAGCTTGCTAGAAAATATATTAGCAGTAATTCAGGTGATTGGTCTGATGGTTTGCTGGAAAAGAAAAAAGATTTTCCAAAATATACGGTAGTTGAGGATGCTATCGATAAGTTAAAACAAGAGAAAATTGCTGAAAAATTAAGATTAACAAGTGATGGCGCGTACTATATTTATAATTTTAATCAGGAATTTCAGATAGAACAATCGAAGGTAGATGAGAACATACAAAAACTCGTTTTCAAAGAGCCGGATGGTTTTGATGTACCTAGTAGTCAGGCGGTTCAGTCGGTTAGACTTACGAAAGCGGATGGGAGTTATGTAAGGAACGTAACGACGTATGATGAGGAGAAGCGGGAATGGACGGTGGAAATCGATCCGAGTGAAACCAATCCAGATGGCACGGATACAGCGCTGGGCTTGAAGCTAAATGTTGATCTTTACATGAAAGCAGATGCGCTCGCTGATTTTGACTTGTTTGCTCCGATTAAGATTGATATGAGAAATACGGAGACGAGGATGGAAGCAGAAGATCCAGAAGATCCGTTAAATCCACCTGATCCACCAGTCATGATTGAAGTCGAGGACAAGAGTGAGCAAATAGAGCTTGGACCCGAGTACATCATCACGACGAAAGAGCGCAATGATGCGATGGATTCAGTGCGTGAGACTATTGAGGGCGTCGATAAAGGAACGACGGAGCTGGCAGACAATGTGGCTGCATACGTAAAACCATATTATAAGCTTTCGGAACTATTTAAGACGTATTACGGCATTGATGCGAGAGTGACACCGCTTGATTTAGATGGGAAGACATTGACGGAATATGCAGCGGGGAAAAAGAATTCTTACTACTACCAGTTCAATATTGAAGACCGAATCGCAATGATGGTCTCGCTGATTACAGACAATGTGACGAATTTTATTCACCGTGATTTGGAGACGTTCCAACAACAAGTGGATGAATCGCAAACACGGATTGCAGTCACAAAAGAAAATGCGGATATGCTATCTGAGCGTTTGACGGAAACAACAACACAAGCTGCAACGATGAATGCGAGTGTTGCCAAAATGCTTGAAAATGTAGAGGCGTGGCGTAAGGCTAGTCTGGATTTGCTAGATAAAGGCGGAGTTGTACTAACGAACAGTGGCGATGAAAAATCGGCGACGCTTTCTTTAGGCAGTGAATTCGGAGGATTACTTTCACAAAGTAAAGCGTTAGCTGATTCTTCGAAAACAAATCTGAACTCAGCAGATAATGTATACAAAACATTTGACGCCATTGATAAACAGGCGAAAAATATTCAAAATAGCGGTTTGGGAATCGTGACACAAGCACAGAAATTATCAGCAAATATGGCGAATAAGTTAGGAACAGATCAGGAGTTTGCTTCTAATTTTGCGAGTATGATGGAGAACAGCCGTGTTGGTGATCGCGATAATGATAATTTATATCGTTTCTTGAGTAATCCAGTCGAGAAGGTAAAAGGAGAGACGATTGCAGCAGGGGATACGTTTACGCCGTACTTGATTGTGCTAGTTTGTTTTATCGTGGCTTTGTTTACGGGTTATGTGATTGCGGCGCAGGAACGAAAACGGAAGCAAGAGGATGATTTTGAGGAAGAGATGGCGTTGGCGTATCAAAATACACCGATTACGTTGATGACGGTTGGAATTGCATTGATTGAGGGTGCGATTATCGGGGCTATATCTGCTTACTTCTTGGATATGAAGGGCGTTATTTTCGTATCTTGGATGGGAATTATTATTTTAATGATGCTCGTTTTCGTAACGATTGCGACCTACTTGTTACGGCAATTGCGGATGATTGGGATGTTCTTACTACTCGTCATTCTAGCGCTTTACTTGTTCTTAACAGAGGCGGTTGGCTTGAAAATTGAGCAGGATTCGATGTTGGCTACGATTCGTTCGTTGTCGCCGCTACAATATATGGAAAACTTGTTGAATGGCTTTATGAGTCGAGCGGACAATTGGCTTGTTCTGATGTATTGTTTGATTGGTGTGGCCATTGTTGGTGTAACCGTGAATTTATTCGTTTGGCATCGGAGTAAACGAGCAGGAGGAAATGATGATGAAGCGTAAAAAAATTGGGATTTCTGCGATTGTTTGGGTTCTGATGATACCGCTGTTCGCAATTCCAGGTGTAGTCTTGGCGGCAGATAGTGAAGATTCGTATCTGGGTAATGATGGGAAAATGGAAATGCAAGTAGGCCGAGTGACTAAACCGTCAGATGAGAAGAAAACAGAGGCGGATACAGAACAAACGGAGCTTGAGAAATTGGGAATTACGCTGTTCACGCCTGAAGCTGAGAAAAGTGCGAAGGAAATCAAGGCGTTTGAAAAAAAACAAATGGATGATGTGAAGGCCTCGCTATTTACTGGTGAGTCACAAAAAGATAATTCTGTGGAGACGATGAAAGCTTCTGTTTTTACAGAGCAAGAGGGAGCCGTGAAGCAGAGTGAGGCATCGACACTAGGACGAAATATGCCGGCAAAAAAGAGCGATACGATATGGTGGGTATTATCAAGTATCGTTTTAGCTGTAGGCGCGATGCTTTACATGGTCGTTCGAAAAGTATGGGAATAGAAAGAGGTAGATAGAGATGGCACAGGATACGCATAT
Source organism: Paenilisteria portnoyi (assembly GCF_014322795.1). GTDB lineage: Bacteria > Bacillota > Bacilli > Lactobacillales > Listeriaceae > Listeria_A > Listeria_A portnoyi. Next base: position 5,645 of record NZ_JAASTT010000033.1, on the reverse strand, counting down.
TAATGTCACGATTAATTTTACGAAATGGGGCGGACGGATTCATGATTTACGAATCCCGAAGCACCAGCCGGTGAAGGCGTTGTTGTTGAACTTGGTGGAGACGTTGAAGTTATCACAGCCAAATATTTCGCATTGTGCGATTAAGGTGGCAAACAAGGAACTATTGTTGACAGATGATGATAAATTGACCGATTTTCAAATTACGGACGGGGATATCATTGAAATTTTATAAAAGGGAGATTTGAGACAAATGATAACGAAGAAAATAATGGTAGATGCGTTGGAATATAATTTTCAAATAGATGGGACGGTTTGGCAGGTAGCTTTTTCAAAGTCACAAACGCGGATGAAGGATGTGCGTCAGTTGGCTTTACTTAAGGAACGCTCGCCGTTGTTTGTCCCGGTTTCTTTTGAGGATAGGGGGGATGCATTGTCGTTCCAGTTCGATACGGCGGGGAAAACAACTTGGGATGAGTTGGCGCAGCTTGATCGGAATGAAAAATTGCGCGCGGTCGGTAATGTGGCGCGGTTCTCGGAGTTATTGAAGACGCGATTCACGTTTTTCTTACATCCGGACAACGTGGTTTTTGATGTGAATCAGATGCCGTATTTGGTGTATCGTGGGATTCGTGATGTTTTGCCGCCGTACACGATGACGGAAGAGAAGTTTTTGAAGCAATATAAATGTTTGATTGTGGCGCTTTTTTCGAAAAAGTACTCGTTTGATGAGTTGATTTCGGGGTCGCTAGTTAATGCGAAAGGCACGAGTTTTGAGCGGAGTGTTATTGAGGCGAAGGATTTAGAGGCGATTGAGGAGATTTTGGCGGAAGGTTATACGAAGGAAAAAGCGGCTGTGGATCGGAAAATGACATTGGTACAGCGGAAGAATTATCGTTTATTTAAAGGGCTTACGATTGGATTTATTATTGCGACACTTGTACTGGCAGTTCCAGTTGCTTATTTTGCCTTTGTGAAAGTGCCGTTTCAGGAGACGTTGCTCAGTGCGAATGAGGCTTTTATCGCGAATGATTATGGTAAAGTGACAGATACGTTGCGCGATGTGGAGCCGACGAAATTACCGCAAGCAAGCAAGTATGAATTGGCGAAGTCGTATGTGGAAAGCGCGAAGTTGAGTGATGTTCAGAAGAAGACGGTACTGCAAAACACGACGCTGAAATCGCCAGAGGATTATTTGTTGTATTGGATTTATGATGGGAAGGCAGAACTTACGAAGGCTAATGATATTGCGCTTACGATGAAAGATAATGACTTGCAGGTATATAATTTGGCGAGACAGATTGAGAAATTGGATACGGATACGGAAATGAGTGCATCGACGAGAAGTGCGAAACAAGAAGCAATCAATGAGAAAATTAAGAAGATAAAAGAGGATGAAGCGAAGACGAAAGAAGAGGCTGCAAAAGAGGAAGCCACTCAAAAAGAACAAGACAAAGCGCAAGCAACATCGGGGGTAGAGTAAGATGGAGAAGCAACTGCTAACGATTAGTTATGGCAATCAGCTGCATAAATGCCAGTTAGATTCGAAAAAAGAGGTTACGATTGGTGGGGACTTGCAGCATACGGTGACTTATGAGAATTTGGCGGATTCGTTGCAGGTGGTCTGGAATGAGGACTCGGGGCAATGGTTTTTGGGTGATTTGCCGCTGGAATTGAATGAGCGTCTGAATTTGGAGACGTCTGATGGGGAGAAAATCCAGTTTTATTTGACGGAGGATGTGGCGTCGCAGGTTTTTGATACGACGACGAAATATTCGATTACGTTTGGTGAGAAGGATTTTAATGATGTGGTGATTGCAGGCACGACGGCGGATTTGTTGTTTATTCGTGAGGAGCTTGGCGCGACATTTAAATTGAATGTGTATGGTGGAATTGTTTACCATAACTATTATCGTGTGGAATCAGAATGCCAATTAGCGGCTGGGGATCAGCTGTATTTTGACGGCGTGACGATTCGGGTTGGTAAGGAGGACATCGAGGTTGTCGCGGGAGATGGTCGGGTTCATGCGACGCTTGCACAGCTGGTGGCGCCGGACAATGCTTTTAGTGCGGATTATCCGGATTACCACCGGTCGCCGCGAATTATTTATCGTGCGCCGGAGTCGAATTTGACGATTGCGAAACCGCCGGGCAAGCCTTCGAAACCAAGTGAGGAATTGATGAAAATTCTGATTCCGCCGCTGATTATGATTGCGATGTCGATTGTGATGATGTTTTTACGTCCGAATCCGATTTTCGTGATTATGACGCTTGGGATGACGGGCGCGACGGTGATTTTCTCGGTGATTACGTATGTGAAAAATCGCAAAAAATACAAGGTGGATATGAAGGAACGTGACGCGAGCTATCGTCGTTATTTGAAAGACAAGACGTCGGAACTTCACGCTGCGGCGGAGGAACAGGCGCATTCGCTACATTATCATTTTCCAACGGTGACGGAAATTCGCGATATGGCGCTTTCTGTTGATTCGCGGATTTATGAGAAGACGATGTTCCACCATGACTTTTTGCAGTATCGGGTTGGTACTGGGGAGGAGAATACGTCGTTCAATGTGGAATTCCAAGAGGAGGAGTTTACGCAGGACAAGGATGAGTTGGTGGAGAGCGCGAAGGAGTTGAAGTCGCAGTATTATTCGGTGAAGGATGTGCCGATGGGGACGGATTTGATGAACGGGCCGGTTGGTTATATTGGCCATCGCGAGCTTGTGATTGAGCAGTTGCAGTTGATGGTGATGCAGACGGCGTTATTCCACAGCTACTATGATTTGCAGTTTATTACGGTATTTCCGGAAGAGGAAAAGGAACAGTGGGACTGGATGCGTTGGTTGCCACACGCGAGTTTGCGCGATATTAATGTGCGTGGCTTTGTGTACCATGAGCGTTCGCGGGACCAGGTTTTGAACTCGTTGTACCAAATTTTGAAGGAGCGCAAGTTGGCTTTGGATGAAAAGGGCAACAAGTCGGAGCAGATGTACTTTTCGCCGCATTATGTGGTGCTTGTGACGGATGAGAAAATGATAATGGATCACACGGTAATGGAGTTTTTCAATGAGGATCCGAGTGAGTACGGGGTTTCGCTTGTGTTCGTGCAGGACGTGATGCAGAGTTTGCCGGAGCATGTGAAAACGGTTATTGATATTCGGGACGCGAAGAACGGGAATGTGATTTTGGAGCAAGGCGAGCTTGTGAATCGTGGCTTTACGCTGGATCATTTCCCTGCTGATTTCGATAAAGAGAGTGTGAGTCGTGCGTTGGCGCCGCTTAATCACTTGCAGAATCTGAAAAATTCGATTCCGGAATCGGTGACATTTTTGGAAATGTACGGTGTCGACCGCGTGGAAGAGCTTGGCATTAGCGCGCGTTGGGAGAAAAATGAGACGTATAAAAGCTTGGCGGTTCCGCTTGGTTTGCGTGGGAAAGACGATATTGTTAACCTGAATTTGCATGAAAAAGCACATGGCCCGCATGGTTTGGTCGCGGGTACGACGGGTTCTGGTAAGTCGGAGATTATTCAATCGTACATTATCTCGCTTGCCGTGAATTTCCACCCGTATGAAGTCGCGTTCCTGCTGATCGATTACAAGGGCGGCGGCATGGCGAATCTGTTCCGAAACTTGCCACATTTGCTCGGTACAATCACGAACTTGGACGGCGCGCAAAGTATGCGTGCACTTGCTTCGATTAAAGCCGAATTGCAAAAGCGTCAACGTCTATTTGGCGAGCACGATGTCAACCATATTAACCAATATCAAAAATTATACAAATTAGGCGAAGCATCAGAAGCGATGCCGCATTTATTCCTGATTTCCGATGAGTTTGCCGAGCTAAAAAGTGAGCAACCGGAATTCATGAAAGAGCTAGTTTCGACAGCGCGTATCGGGCGTTCCCTCGGTATCCATCTGATTCTCGCCACGCAAAAACCAAGTGGTGTTGTGGATGACCAAATCTGGTCGAACTCGAAATTCAAACTGGCGCTGAAAGTACAAAACGCGTCGGATTCCAATGAAATTTTGAAAACACCAGACGCTGCGGAAATTACACTACCCGGTCGTTCGTATTTGCAAGTCGGGAATAACGAGATTTACGAATTGTTCCAGAGTGCTTGGAGTGGCGCGGATTACGTGCCGGATAAAGACGATCAGGAGCAAGTGGACACGACGATTTACGCGATTAACGACCTCGGTCAGTATGACATTTTGACGGAAGATTTAAGTGGCTTGGGCGATAAAGAGGATATTTCGAAAGTGCCGTCAGAGCTTGATGCGGTGATTGATTATATTCACGATTATACGGAGGAAGCTAATATCGCGATGTTGCCGCGTCCGTGGTTGCCGCCTTTGGAAGACATGATTTTCTTGCCAGAGCTGCATCCAATTGATTATAAAGAAGCATGGCAAAAAGAGAAATCCGAACTCGCGCCGATTATTGGTTTTATGGATATTCCTGAAATGCAAGATCAGCGTCCCGTCGAAGTAAACTTGTCAAAAGACGGTCACATCGCGGTTTATTCAAGTCCTGGTTACGGAAAGTCAACCTTCCTGCAAACCGTCGTGATGGACTTGGCACGCGCGCATAATCCGGAGCACCTGTACATTTACCTGCTCGATTTCGGAACCAATGGTCTCTTACCGTTGCGCGAATTGCCACACGTCGCCGACACGATTATGCTTGACGAAGAAGAGAAAATAGGAAAATTCGTTCGTCGCTTCGATCGCGAGTTAAAAATGCGTAAACGTAAATTAAGTCAGTTTGGTGTCGCGAATCTTGATATGTACGAAAAAGCGAGTGGAGAAATTTTGCCGAATGTCGTGATTATTATTGATAATTTCGATCCAGTCAAAGAATCGCCGTTCCAAGAAGGATTCGAGAAGATTATGACGCAAATCGCGCGGGAAGGTGCCGGCGTCGGGATTAATCTCGTCATCAGTGCTGGACAGCAAAATGCGATGCGCACACCATTGCTTTCCAATATTAAAACGCAAATCCCGCTTTACTTAATCGAAGCATCCGACGCGAGAAGTATCATCGGGCGCACCGATTTAACGAGCGAGGAATTACCAGGTCGCGGCTTGGTGAAACAGGACGATATCGCCGTATTCCAAACAGCGCTTCCAAACAAAGGCGAGGACACGCTACAAATCATCAGCGCGATTCAGCAAGAGGCGAAAGAAATGTCCGACGCATGGTCTGGCGAGCGCCCACTTCCGATTCCGATGGTTCCAGAAGTGCTCCCATTCCAAGATTTCGTATCATGGAAATCGACGCAAAACATGCTCGCAGCAGGCCAAATACCGTTTGCTGTTGATTTTGAAAACGTCGAACCGATTCCATTACACTACAAAGAAAATCAAAATACACTCGTGATGAGCGATCGCATCGAATTAATGGAGTCAACGATGGTAATACTACTCGACGTGATGATAGTCAATCCACAAATCGACATCATTTTGACCGATAATCCAATGCTACGTTTCGCAGGCTATAAACCAAACGTCAACGCATACGGTCATGACACAGAAAGTATCACGATGATTTTCAAAGAACTTCAGAGTTTGCTAGAAAGTCGTCAAGACGGTTTCGCAGCGATGCAAAAAGAAACAGGCGGATTAACAACAACGACCGAATTC
>NZ_JAASTT010000032.1 GCF_014322795.1 Paenilisteria portnoyi | reverse complement strand
GAACGTTTAAAAATGAAAAATCATAAAATTGGATTCGTCTAATTTCGAATAAAAAGCGACTTATGAAATTGGTTCAAGTAGGCGGTGGCTTCACGGATGCTCCCACCGTAGATGTGGATATAGAGATTCCTAGCGATTTTGAACCAGAAAAATATGTACTAGTAGAAGATGCATTTGTATTAAATCCTGATTATCAACCACCTGAAATGATTACGCCACCTGACCCAAAGCAAGAAATGACAGAATTGCAGCAGACGAACGCGCAACTTATGATGAATATCGCAGAACTAGAAGGGGATATTTCCACGATGCAAAGTGCGATTGATGACAATCAGCAAGCCAACGCGGATGTCATGATGTCTTTAGCAGAAGCGGGGGTGATTTAAGATGTTGGACTGGTATAAACTAATCAAACGGTACTATGAGGGTGGATTTTATACAAAGGATCAGGTGCAACGATTTGTAGAATTGAGTAAGATCACGCAAGAGGAAGCAAACGAGATTTTGGGAGAAGCCGTGTAAGGCTTCTTTTTTATGCAGCTTAGAGAAGAAAAAGAAGGAGGTTATCTAAGTTGCGAATGTTATTTAAATATCAGAGCCTTGTGATTGAAGTCAATATCATGGGCGTAACAAAGTCGAATGTATCTGTTGCGCGTCGTATATTCCATGTGATATATGACGCGCTGACACGATTTGTTGGCTAGAAAGGTGTGAGGGGGATGGACAAGTTAAAAGATATTGTCATGCGGAAAAGACTCATTCTGCCTGGTATCATCATATTTGAAACCGTGCTATTTGGTATGTACATCATTATTCACGACCATTTTTTACGCATGCATCATCTACAATTTTCATTCATCAATTATTTAGATAGTAATGTGGCTGGGGTAATATTTGTTGCGATTGCTGTTGCCTACGGCATCGCATGTTTGGATGGGAATCGGGAGTGGAGGCGTATATCCGTTGTAGCCATGTTTGCAATCTGGGCGTTTTATTTTATATCCTTTTTCATTCGTGAATTTTATGGGTTTTATTACCCCGTGTGGATATTTATGTTGGGAATGATACTGATTATTTATTATGAAATGAAAGTCGGTGACTATAGATGAATACAGCAGGAATTATAGGCGCAGTTGTCACCGTTATTGTTGCCGTAATAGGCGGTATGTACACGTTAAAGAGTACTAATAAGTCGTCAGAGTCACAGGTAGAGGCAATGTATATCGATAAAATGGAGGTGATACTAGAGCGCTACGAAAAACAGTTAGGTGAGCTAAAGGAAGAAATTGAAGCGCTTCGGACAGAGGTTAGAACGTTGCAGAAGGAAAATAGACATTTGAAATCAGAGAACGGAAAATTAAAAAAGAGTGGAGTGGTTTAAATGAAAAAGATTAATTGGAAGGTACGATTTAAAAATAAAACATGGGTAGTTGCGATGATTGCGGCTATCTTTTTTGTGGGGCAAGCCGTACTGTATGTGTTCGGCGTTACATGGGACTATAACGAGCTATTACAACGTGTGATTACTGTTGTCACCGGTGTATTCGCGGTGTGGGGACTTGTCATTGATCCAACAACAGCAGGTAGTCCAGACAGCACACAGGCGCTTGATTACGAGAAGCCACGCCTTGATACAGAGAAGCTAGACGCTCAAAATCAAGCTAGGAAGGTGAAGTAAATGGCTAAAATTATCGACGTATCACATCACCAAACCCCTGCACAATTTGACTGGCCGAAGCTCGCGAAAGAGGTTGACGGTATCATCATCCGCGTTCAATTCGGCACGAATGTCATCGATCGCGAATATAAGAACTTTATCGCGAAGGCAAAGCAATATAAAATCCCGTTCGGCTTATATGCGTTCGGGATGTTCGTATCGGTAGCCGATGCAAAGATAGAAGCACAAAACTTCCTGAAACGAGGAGATAGCGAAGCAAAATTCTGGGCGCTTGATGTCGAGAAAGAAACGATTGCGGCTTGCGGGACTAAAAATTTAGCCGCCGCATCACAAGCGTTTATTGATGTATTAAAAGCAGCGGGGAAGAAAACGGGGTTTTATTATGAGCATCAATATGTTGGCAAATACAAGCTCGAGACCGTTAAGGCTGATTTCTTGTGGATTCCGCGTTACGGCAGCAACAACGGGGCGAAGCAAACGAATTACGCGCCTGCGGTTGCGTGTGATTTGTGGCAATATACGAGCGTGGGGCTTGCAGGCAGTAATCACCCTGTTGATTTATCGGATCTGCGCGGAAGTAAGAAAATCGATTACTTTTTCGGGTCCAACAAAAAAACGGTATTTGCCAAGCATGATTTGTACTTGTTGCCACGAGGTGATTGGAATGCGAAGTCAACAAAAACGATCCATGAAGGGTACGCGGCTATTCTTAATTATGACGTAATGGACAACGGCTTTGTGCAAGTTGAATTTCAAGGAAAAACCTATTTCTATTCAGGTGCTATCGAGCCATATTGGTATACAAAGAACCCTAATAAACGTTATGAAGCGGTTAAAAATGTACTCACACGAGCAGACCCGCGTTGGGGTGGTAAGGCTTCTTTTCGCATGAAAAAAGGCGAGGAAATTAATGTAGTTGCCGTAGTCGCGGGCTGGTTGAAATGTTCGAAGTCAGGTAAAATTGGTTATTTGCCGAACGATGGGAAGCATTTGAAGAAGAAATAGAATAAAAGCCCTCGACATGGGGGCTTTTGGTACATAATGTTCAAGGAAATTGAATTTGTAACACAATTGTAATATAATGCAGAAGATTTAAATGGTGACTGAAGGTGTCCAAAAGGCCAGAGAATAAATTATTTTTTAGAAATAGGGTAAAGGTGACCAGCGAAAAATAAAAACGTCTAGCGAACGGAAAAGCTAATTATTTATCTTTAATGAAAAAATATTTAGCTGAAGTAAAAAAATAATTTTTTAAAGTATGTTATTATATTAATTATAGAATATGGTCTGATTTTTGAACCAAATTTATTTTATGGCTCAAAATTAGAACCAAGTATGTAAGTTAAATTAAGAATAATGAAAATACAAAGGAGGTTCGGTAGATGATTTACACATCAAATAAACGTCTTTCTATCGCTCGCTGGTTAAAAGAAGAGAATCCAGAAGAGTTCTATTCCTCGTTGAAACTCCAAAAATATTTGTTTTTTTACGAAGCTTTTTCTAAAGCGCTAGATAAAGAAGGATCTTTCTATAAGCTTAAAGGGTATGAAAAAGGACCTGTATTCAGTGAAGTTTATGCTGATTACACATATAGGAAAGACGATTTCGTCGAGGCTGTAGATGGGAGTAACACTAATGACATTGAACTAGAAATAGCTAAAAAATCAGGTTTTTTGGTAAAAATTATGGTAGAAGAAGAACTATCAGAACTGACACATAATCTAGATGTTTGGAAAGATAAAAGCCATCAAATTTTATCTGGAGAAAAACAAGTAGAACTTGCACAAGATATTACTCCTTCGGACAAGAAATTCTTACTACAACTGTTGGATATTTACGATGAAGCTGAAATAGATAATTCAGAAGTTATATCCATTGGCAACAAAAAATTTATTTTTAGCACAGATGATTTTGCTGATATTAGTGAGGTTCATAAAGATACGCTCGAGAAATTAGCTCAAGTCGAGGGATTGGTAAATCCTGTTTTTGTAAGCATTGGGGAAAAGGGGGAGTTGTTAGTTGATTGAACAAAAAGATGTAATAACTATGAGGGTTCCTTTTCCTGATATAAGTTCTGATTTAGCCATTCAAGCGCATATGTATTTATGTATTGAAAAAGGAGCTAATAAATCTTTTTTATCTTGTCAGACCAAAAAGCCTCTATTAATGGTTGAAAGTATGCCTCCTTTTAAATATGTGGAGGAGGCTCCTGATTTGAGTCGCAATCCATTTAAATATGGAACCTTAATTGCTTGCGATTTTTCATTTTGTTTCAAAGGGATCAAAGTTGACAAAAAAATGTTAACTAATAGAAGAAGAGATGTTTGCGAAGAACTTTTTCAAGATGTGGTACATAAAATTAATCATCCAGATTTCTCGGAAGTACCGGTGGATGAGGTTCAATTGTTAAAATTAAATCATAGATTAAAAAAAATGAGCATAATTTAAAGCCCCCGATTAATTTCGAGGGCTTTTTTATTTTGTCTTTATTTGTTATAATAAGCGGTGGAAGATACTAACATGAGAGGATGTGCTCTATGCCACATTATTCACAAGCTAGGCATGCCGTATCTGTGAGGAAACATAGCTTAGACAGTATGCTGGAAGGTGTTCGAAGAAGAAGGCAGAAATGCCAAGATGAAAACCATGTCGCTGAGGAGAATGCGTTACATAATTGGAACCACATCGAAGCAGAAGTTAAAAGTATGATCTCCTACTGCGAGCAGGCAGAACAAGCGTTACGGGAGGAGATATAAACATGCCAACACAAATAGATATAGACACAGCGTGGGTTTTGAAACAATTAAAAATGGGGGAGCTTGCTGTAGCAGATTTTAAAGCCGAGGCAACAAAGATTCAACACACCATGGATAAATTAAATAAGCAAGTTTCCCCTGATTTTATGACACGTTATATTGAGGTAAAAGAGGGATTAGTGACAGAAATAAAAGCGGATCAATTTACGAAATTAAACCAATCTTTTGTTGATAGCCAACTGGCGGTACATGCATTTATCGAAACGGATGCAAAGCTAGGAGGCGAGGGCTAATGGATTTTAAAATTAATATAGAGGAATTGGAAGATGTATTGACATCGCTCCATAAAATGAAAGCCAGCTTAGAAACGTTAGACCGTGTGTTAGTCAACGTACAAAATGCCATCGCTCAACAACAAGGGAAATTAGCCGAAGCGTTGACAATGGAATTTGGTGCGCATCGAGACGACATTTCTCGCCAACAAGGGACAGTGACACGGCTTTTTAAGTATTTGGAAAACTATGTGGCGGATCTCAAATCGATTGATAGTCCGGTTTATCGCAAGCAAGACATGCTCATCGATGCGCGAGGCCTTCAAAAACTGGCCGAGCAGGAAGCCGAGCAACTAGAGAATGCTAAAAATGAGATATTTCGAGTGCCACTGCCAACGATTGAGCAGATTCCCGATGACCCAGACGAGTTGTGGGTGATGCGTCACAATCAAGAGCTGTTAGAGGACATGGATGATTATATACGCCGGAAACTCAACCAATTACAGCAAAACGAAGGCGAATCCATGCGTCGAATTAGCCAAGATATGCGACGACTGATGGAAATGGATCAAGTACATGCGACACAAATTGAGAAAGATTATCGCCAATATGATCGGAATAAAGTACGAGAAGTTGCCGCGTCCACCCGAGACACTGTTATTGGTTTCGGACTAGGTGCCATTGATAGTTTGAAACATCCAGAAAAGCAATTAGAAGGGCTGGCAAGTTTATTCGTAAATTTAAAAAGTGATTCGTCTGGGACGTTAAATATGCTTTGGGGAAGTGTAGTGGAGAGTTATTTGGAACCTTATAAGAGCGGCGATGCATATGGTCTGACAAAAACGTCCATTTTGTTTGCAGGTACCATTGGAATCACAAAAGGTATATCAGATATAAGTAAATTGTCAGGCGTAAATAAAGTGGTAACATCAACAGAGGGGCTATTGAAACAAACAACTTGTTCACCAGATGAACTATTTAAATACTTAAATGGCATAAATAAAGATGCTGCGCAAGTATATCTAAAGACAGGGAAATGGCCAGACGGTGTGCAAATACCGAAAAATTCAGGAGTATTAACACTTGAGGGGAGAATTGATTGGGCGCAAGTACCAAAAGATGGTTTCAAGCTAGATGCATTAGGTAATCCGATTAAAGAAGCGTATATACCCAAAGTAGGAGAAATTATTGATAGATACGGACCAGTAGAGGGCAGATTTACATCACCTCTTGATAAGAAGGGACGTCCGTTTTCGTATGATAAGAGATCGTTACCATACATTGAAGATATGTCTAAGTACCATCAATATAAAATAACAGGTAACTTTAAGAATATCAAAAAATATTATGATGAATGCCTTAATATTGAATTGAAGAATGATATTGATGATTACATGAATACATGGGGGTTGACTTTTGAAGAGTTGGCTATTCAAAAAGGTGGTATTGCCAAAGGCTTTGGCGTAGGTGGTGGAGGTGTACAGTATCAATTACCGCTACCTGCAAGCATGCTAGAGGGATTAAATTTATTAAAGATATTATAGGAGGCATTAGCATGACACGTGAAGAAGCTAAAAGGATTTTAGAAGAGAATAAGTTATCAAATTATATTTGGTTTAACGAATCTATGTATGAGCCAAATTATGTTGGTATCACTGAGAATGGGAATGGATATGAGGTTTATGCCACATCAGAGCGTGGGACACCTTCTGGGATTAAAGTATTCACTTCCGAAGCAGATGCTTTAACCAATTTTATTTCAAGGGTAGAGTCATTAAATAGGTTGAAAAAAAAATACCCAAATGGTTTTTAAATTATCTTATTTGTCAAATTAAGCGAGACACATCGGCATGCTGCAGAAAACACGCAATGGGCGTCAAATAGTCCAGCGATTTTCTAGGCAAATTATTTCGAGCCGCAGTAATCTCGTTGACTTCCTGTTGAGAAATCGTGTTAAAATCCATTTGTTTGGGTAAACCGTTTCTTCGAAGAATCCCGTTGGAATTCTCATTGAGTGGGCGTTGACAAGGTTTCCCTGCATCTGCAAAGAAGATGTCCATGTCATGTCGATTGGCCGTCTGTTTCCATCGAGAGAATTCCTTTCCATTGTCAAAGGTGATGGATTTAAAAAAATGGGAAGGGAAGCCAGACAACCATTGATGCAAGGCCTCTTCGATGGAGACAGCTTTACGACTAACGACTTTTAACACAATGATTGCTTTAGATGTCCGTTCCACCAGTGTGATCAACGCACTTTTATGATCTTTTCCGACAATCGTATCGCCTTCAAGGTGCCCAAACTCTGCGTCGAAACCAGGAAAAGCAACAGCTCTGTCTTCTAACCGACGTTTGAAGGCCTCTTTTCCACGCTTCTCCTGATGCCCATTTGGTTTGCGTTTCCCTTTCATAGGCAACTGTTTTTTGTCAAATATGCCTTCGGAAAACATGCGATACAAGGTTTTCATCGAACACGGAAAGGGTTTGGTATTAGCCGTAGGCTTGGGGCTAGCAATGGTATCCGGTGTCCAACCAAGTCCAATACGCTCCTTCACAAGTGCTTTCGTTTCTGAATCGAGTGAAATAGGCTTACGGCCACATTTTTTCTTGTTGCGTTGGTACTGTAAGAAAATAGCCGGAGCGGAAAGACCAGCCTGTAACTGCCGAAGAATGCGATAAATACATTCCTTACTACGCCCTAATTTTTGAGCAATATGACGGGCGGAAAATCCGCTGTTGTTGTATTCCTCTATAAAAATAAGTTCATTTCTGGTAAGATGATGATAAGACATGTTCGATACACTCCTTTGTGGACTTTTGTCGGTTTCATTGAGTGTATCATAGCATGTCTCTTTTTGTGTCTCGCTTAATTATACAATTCAATTTATTAATATTTTAGAAGCTAATGAAATTGTATAATCAAGGACTAAGTGAGAATATATTGGAGCAATTATTTTCAGGGCTTCTAAGTATCGTGAAAAAAAGTGGCGGAAGTTTTTGGTGCAGTTGTTGGGATTCAAATTCAACTAGGAACTGTAGTCGACTGGTATGAAAAATTAGGACTTTTAAAGGAGGTAGTAAAATGAACAGTGATTCAATTGAAGAGTATAAAAATATTTTAGAGGATGATATTCAAATATTGGGCTATGGAGACTTAAGGTATTCCATTTTTGAGGGGCCAGAAAACAACAGACAAGAGTATCAAATTAGAATTGAAAAAATTGGAGGAACCTTTGAAGTTTATATGACAGCTGATAGAGCTGGTGTAATGGGGAAATACCAGTTTGAAGATATTTTTGATGCATTCCATCAGTTCCTAAGTATAATGCAGGATACTATCCTTTCAAATAGGAAAAGGGTAAGAGATGGAGAGCCACCAGAATATTCTTGTCCATTATGGGATAATTAGGTCTTTTGAAGGGGATAATGAAGTGGAATCAAAAATTGAAGAATATAAAGAAGTGATTCAGCGTGACCTTAACTTACTGGGATATTCAGTATTAAGGTATTCACTTTTTGCCGGGGAAGAAAATCATCGTGATGAATATCAGGTTAGAATGGAGTATACGAATGGAAAATTTGAAGTTTATATGACTGGCGAACGTGCATCAGTTTCTGGAAAGAGTGGATTCGAAGATTTTTGGAAAGCATATAAAGAATTTATGTATAAAATACTGCTCACAGTTTTAAGTAATCGTGAACATATACAAAGTAATGAACCTCCTGAATATCCCTGCCCGTTATGGGATAAATAAATTTATAGCTGGGGTGTGGACAGTTGGGAAAAATTCATCGTGGTAATGGCTTTGCTGTTGTTGAAAAAGAAGGCGAATATCAAATATCTTGGCCTCAAGGCCCATATGATCAACCGGTGTTTTATACAATTTCAAAGGAAAACGCCGATAGGGCCTTTAAGTCGCCACAAGATGCTATGAAGTGATGATTTACGCCGAGACAGGACAATGGCCAAACGTAAAAGAAGAGACACAAAATAAAGACAGAGAGTTAATGAAAACATTCCCAGAGCTACTCATTAGAATTCCCTCAAACCAAGAATTATTTACAGAAGATGAACTTAAAGACTTAATGCCATTGGCTAGAAAAGCCTTGGAGTGAAGGGCGCAAAAAAACACCGATCAGAACGCGATCGGTGTTTTTCATATAATCCATCTTTGCCCCTAGTCCGCCCCTAATAATTTGTTTTCATAGTCAAATGTAGTCATAGTTGCATAATTATAAATTTGTCCAAACCTAGCTATACCAATAATTGAGCCTATATAGTTATGGTGTAGTCAAACAAGTTCTTTAAGATAGCTTTAAAACGATTTTTTGCGTATGATAGAGGAGAGAAGAGGAGGCGATAACGATGAAAATAACATCCATTTCGCAGCAACAAAAAAATAAAGAGCGGTATAACATCTTTGTTGCCGGAAAATATTTGTTCAGTGTAGACGAGGTCGTTCTAACTAAGTACCAACTTTTTAAAGATCGCGAACTAACTGACGAAGAACTGGCCGAAATTCAAGAAGAAGACGCGATTCGCCGTGGTTTAAATAAAGCGATCCAATATCTAGCCCATCGTGTGCGCTCCGAAAAGGAAATCCGTACACACCTGACAAAAGCGGAGATGGAGCCGGATGAAATAAGTCTAGTCATCAAGCGTTTGGCGGAAATGAAATACATCAATGATTTGGAGTTCGCGCATCTATACGTTCGAACCCAAGTAAACACAACCTCAAAAGGCCCTCGTCAAATCGAACGCGAACTCGTAACTAAAGGTATTACTCGCGAGTATATTGAAGAAGCACTAGTCGATTTTAAAGACGATACCCAATTAGAAAATGCCGTCAAATTAGCAGCCAAAATCGTCAATCGTAGCCGTAAATCGGCAAAACGACAACTACAACAAAAACTAATCACCGAACTTATCCAAAAAGGCTACACAACGGATCTTGCGAAAGAAGCCAGCGCCATTGCACTAGAAGATTTTTCAGAAGAGCAAGAACAAGATGTGTTAGGGGAACAATTAAATAAGCTGCTACAACGAAATCGACGCTTAGGTCCAGCCAAATGTCGCCAAAAAACAATCACATCCCTGTTGCAAAAAGGATTTTCTTATGATACTATTCAAGACTACATGCGTGAACACGAATTAGATTTTGAAGAGGAGCAAGATTAATGCAAACATATTTTGAGAAATTAAAGCTAGAACTACTAGCGATAAATCCAAACTTTACCGAAGACGAAGCTTTATGGTGGGTCGAAATGCTTTGGACTGATTTTGAAGCAAGTTATGCGAAGGCTGGCTACCCCTACCGTGGGAATGAATACACATATGATTATGTAACCAAACAAATAAAACAACACGGCGCATCATTGCATTTAGTAGAGAGAAAAGAACGGTAACAAGAAAAGACCTTCCCGTTTTGATGCGAGAAGGTCTTTTTGATATTAATTAGCTACAGGGTGTAGTTTTTTGTGTAGTTTTTCGTCGCTGAAAATCCAGCCGGTGTAAGATGAGATAATCTCCAAATCGTCATCTAATTTGACAACCGCAACGAATGGATAGTGGCCATTACTGCGATATCTTAAATCAGTGTAGGTCACATACGTACCGTCCATTTTTTCTTCAATACGCCAATTATACACTTTCGAGAAGGATACAAATGCCGTCAAGTTCTTGTCTTTCATCGCTGCGTGGATAATATCGTTATCGGGAACTGGTAAACGATCGAATTTCTCATAAATTGAAATGGTACGTTTAAAAGCTCGTCCGACGTAATAGTGATCTTTTGTCGTTACGGCAACACGCCATTGGAAGAAACGAATCGTAGAGGCTACAATAATTTCCTCCGCGTCAGGAATCATATTTTTGACTGCGTGGGTAATGACTTTCTGCGTGACGAACCGCGCTACATAATAGAGTGCCAAAATTGCGTATAACGTGAAGAACGTTGGCAAAGCAGGAGCTCCAAGTAGCCAAATAATGATAGCTACAACGTGAGAGCTGAAAATAAAGATATCAAAGGTATTGATAAACCCGAAAGCGACCCAGGTATCTTTAAACGGCCTCAACGCCTGCGTTCCATACGCGTTGAAAATATCGACAAATATATGCAGCCCGACTGCGACGAAGGTCCACAGCAAGAGATGCCAGAACGGTGCAGCTGGAAAAATAAAAGCAAGAATAGCAGAAAGCAAGAGCGGCCAAATTGCGAGACCTGGAAGCGAATGCGTGATTCCGCGATGGTTACGAATATAATCCGCGTTATTTTTAAGTTTAAGAACAGTATCAATGTCCGGTATTTGTGATCCAATAATAGTGGCTGTCATAATACCAATGGCAGCGGAACTCCCTACGATAGCAGGGTCGATCGCCGTAGCTACAGCGCCGAGTGCAATTCCCATAACAACATGTGTGCCAGTGTCCAAGAGACTTCCTCCTCTTCTAAGAGCAGTCCTTAAAAATAATGTCTGCATCCTATTGAAACTTCCGTGAAGGCAATTGGCTGTCCAATCGCATCTTGATTCTGTATAATGATAACGTTGCTTAAAATCAAGTATCAGAAGTTTTTTCATACTTATATTATACTACAGAATACCCGGAAACACGCATTAGAAAACCATGAGAATATACGCACAAAACGAGGAGTAAATACAAGATGGAATGGAATGAAGAAAAAATAATCGCCTTCAGATCAGCTTTGGTTGACTGGTATGAGGCGAACAAGAGAGTTTTACCATGGCGTGAAAATACAGAGCCTTACCGGATTTGGGTTTCTGAAATTATGTTGCAACAAACCAAAGTCGACACAGTTATGCCATATTTTGATAGATTCATGACATGGTTCCCAACCATGAGAGACTTTGCAGAAGCACCGGAGGAACGTATTTTGAAAGCATGGGAAGGTCTCGGTTATTATTCGCGGGTCCGTAATTTACAAGCGGCTATGAAAACCGTAGTGACTGAGATGGATGGCGTTGTACCGAGTGATTTAGACGGGATACTTGCCCTAAAAGGTGTTGGGCCATATACTGCGGGCGCTGTGCTCAGCATTGCTTATGCGAAACCAGAGCCGGCCGTTGATGGTAATGTTATGCGAGTGATATCGCGTATTTTAGAAATTGACGATGATATTATGAAGCAAAAAACGCGGAAGAGATTTGAAGCCGCGCTTTATCCGCTGATTGATCCAGAAAAACCAGGCGAATTTAATCAAGGTTTAATGGAAATCGGCGCGCTTGTTTGTACACCAAAAAAACCGATGTGCCTCATTTGTCCGTTACAAGAATTTTGCGAAGCGCATAAGGTCGGGAAAGAAGAAGCCTATCCAGTCAAAATTAAGAAAACCAAGGTGAAGAAGGTGTTCCTATCAAGCGCCATCGTCCAGGTTGGAGTCGACCAATATATCGTTGAACAGCGGCCGGATACAGGGCTGCTCGCTAATTTATGGCAATTTCCAACCGTGGAATTAACGGAAAATCACGAAGCGATGAAGTTAGCCTTTTTACAAAAATACGGCGTTGAGCTTGAGATGAAGGCCGACCCAATCGCACACGTAAAACATATATTTTCGCATTTAGTCTGGGAAGTGGATGTATTCGCAGCGCAAGCGATTACCACACAGCCCTCAGATTTAAAATTAAAATCCGTCACAAAATCCGAAATGGAGCACCTAGCTTTTCCAGTTCCATATCAAAAAATGTGGCAAGCATTTCTAAAGGGGGAAACAATACAATGAATAAAGTAGCATTAGTAACAGGAAGCAGTCGCGGAATCGGGCGGGAAATCGCGCTCGAACTTGCAAAACAAGGATATGATATCGCGATTAATTTTGCCAGAAGTCGCAGTAAAGCTGAAGAAGTAGCGAAAGAAGTTGAAGCACTAGGGCAAAAAGCGATTCTTGTACGTGCAAACGTTGGAGATATCGCGAAACTAAAAGGTATGTTTGAAGAAATTGATGAAGCATTTGGGCGACTGGATGTTCTGGTAAACAACGCAGCGAGTGGTGTTTTACGACCGATTATGGAATTGAACGAGTCGCATTGGGATTGGACGATGGACATCAATGCCAAGGCGCTACTTTTTGCGAGCCAAGAAGCCGCGAAACGCATGCAAAAAACAGGTGGTGGGAAAATTGTGAGTCTGAGTTCGGTTGGGGCGATTCGGTATTTGGAGAATTATACGACGGTTGGTGTTTCAAAAGCGGCTGTTGAGTCATTGACACGTTATTTAGCTGTGGAATTAGCACCGCTTGGAATTTCGGTGAATGCTGTTTCTGGTGGGTTGATTGAAACAGAGGCGTTGGATCATTTTCCGAATAGAGAGGAATTATTAGCTGATGCCATAGCGAAAACACCAGCAGGGCGTATGGTAGAAGCAGATGATTTGGTGAAAGTTGTTTCGTTTTTAGTGAGTGACCAAGCAGACATGATTCGTGGTCAGACGATTATTGTAGATGGTGGGCGGACGTTGTTGGTTTAGGGCCTCCAATGTATGTGAGAACAAAGTGAGTATATGATTCATGTACTGCGTCATGATTGGTGCTTCCAGATCCAGCTTCAACGGCTAGCTTCGATTCTTGTTGGTAATGGTAGAGACAGAGGTAGAGAATAGTTTTGTGGTATTTCAGAGTAGGGCAATCATGTACACGGGAATGCTCTGGGCTTTGACTTATCATCATTTCGCGATCTAGCTTCAAGAGCCAGCCTCTCGGAAATTTCGTGGCCTCCGTAAAAACCAAAAGAGGGTTTTGACTGCGTCCCCTAACAATTTCTGTCGAGGCTAAGCGGGCTCTTTCAGCTTTTCGTGTCTTTTCAGTTTTTTTGCAGCTAATTGCATGTTATAATGGAAAAGGATGTTAGATCGATAGTACATGGAGAAAGTAGGATATTGGATGTACTTACCTAAAGAGAAAGAAATAATTCAAATCAAAAGCTACAAACACGACGGCTCACTTCATCGTACTTGGAAAAAAACGGTTGTTTTGAAATCAACGGAAAATGTTATTATCGGTGGAAATGATCATACTCTAGTGGTAGAATCAGATGGCCGAAAGTGGGTAACTCGCGAGCCTGCCATTTGTTATTTCCACAGTGAATACTGGTTTAACGTGATTTCAATGATTCGAGAAGACGGGATTTATCATTATTGTAACCTAGGTACGCCTTTTGCATCAGACGAGGAAGCGGTTAAGTATATCGATTACGATTTGGATATTAAGGTATTTCCAGATGGTCGTTTCCACTTACTAGATGAAGGCGAATACGAACAGCATAGACGACAAATGAAATATCCAGACTCTATCGACCGTATATTGAGACACAATGTAGATGTTCTATCGCACTGGATTCTGGATAAAAAAGGTCCATTTTCCAAAGATTACATTGACATTTGGTATGACAAGTACAAAGAATATCGCTAAATTTGTAGTAAAAACACGCAAAACAAGCTTCCGTCACTGGAATCTTGTTTTGCGTGTTTTGTCGTTCAATAAACCATTTCAACTTGTGGATCAAGCGTAAGGCGCATTTTTCATGGCTAGGCACAGCAGCGCGATATCCAAACATGAGCGCCGCAGAAACACCAGTGTTTTCGGATCCATCGATAACTCTGAACACACAAAAAAACGAGCCAGCTATAGTAGCCAACTCGGTTTTTTTCATGTTATTCATGCACATCAATATCAATTTTATTTTCCTCATCGTGCCGCAGTTTGAAGCTATGAATCAATTTCTCCAAATAATCGATAGTCTCCTGATAAGCAAAGACACACGCGATAATCCGCATCAAATGATATTGATCGATCCCCTCATCGTCGTCCTCCTTATCAATCTCCTTCATCTCATTCAAAAACAAACGCATTAAGTCTGCCGGATCCTGCGAAAAATGCTTCTCAGCGTAGTTCAAATCCACGGAAACCTTATCAATATACGTGAGTAACAACTGCTCGTGCGTATCCGTCAAATAATCAATTTGCATCCGAATCAATTCCTGTTTATCAGGCGGCAACTGCAAAAAGTCATTTTCATAGCGATGCAAGATTCGCAGCAACTCATAACCTTTTTGCGAACAAAGAATCATTTGCCGATAAACTGCGATTTTTCGCGATTTAGAAATGTTTGTTCGCCTCAAAAACGTTCGTTCCTCGCGATACAATTCATAATAACTACTCATTTGCGTAATCTGTTTTTGCATCCACTTCATGTCTTTTTTGAGGAGCGGAAAATCGGCTGCATGACGCAAATTCAACTTAATCCAGCGCATAATTTCGTCGTTTGTACTATAAATAAACTGGAACAAAGTCACCTCATATTTTGGTGGTAAGAAAATCAAGTTCACGATAAACGCTGCCACAAGTCCAAGCATAATCGTGCCAAATCGCGTGAGTGCAACCATCAAAAAGTCACTTGTAGGCGAATCCATCACGATAACGAGCGTCACGAGCGCCAGGCCGATTGTTTTTTCAAGTTTGAACTGAATTAACAGGGCCACACAAAGAATCGACGCAATCCCAATCAATATGAAGTCATTCCCAATATAAAGCCCAAAACCAATCGCGATGGCCGCACCAATCACATTCCCTTGTGCCCGTTGCAAAATTTCTAAATAAGAGCGATAAATCGATGGTTGTACTGCAAAAATTGCCGAAATCCCTGCTAAAGAAGGAGAAGGGGAGTGACAAAGTTCGGCAATAAAAAGCGCTAAACTAATCGCAATTCCTGTTTTTATAATCCTAGCCCCGAATTTCATCGCTGGTTAGTCCTTTCTGTATTCGTTTTTCCTATTATAACCGTTAATCCTGCTTTACAAACAAAATCAAAGCGCCATTTTCGCAAAAACACGGTCCACAGCTGCGAGCGTCGCCTCAATATCCTCATACGTATGAGCCGTTGTAATAAACCAAGCCTCGTATTTAGAAGGAGCCAACATAATACCTTCTTCAACCATCAACTTGAAAAATTGACCGAACTGTTCGCCGTTTGTCACTTGCGCATCCTCATAAGTCACAATTTCCTGATCCGTAAAGTAAACCGTCAGAGCGCCTTTAATCTGATTAACCGTAACCGTAATTCCGTGCCTAGTAGCCGCATTCAAAATCCCGTTCTTCAATCGAACACCGAATTTTTCAAACCGATCATAAATTCCAGCTTCCTGCAAAACTTCCAGACAGGCAATCCCAGATTGAATCGATGCGGGATTTCCAGCCATCGTCCCAGCTTGATACGCCGGACCGAGCGGAGCGACTTTTTCCATGATATCAACACGACCACCGTAAGCGCCAATCGGTAAACCGCCGCCAATAATTTTTCCAAGAGCCGTCAAATCAGGCGTCACACCTAATAAGTTCTGCGCGCCACCATACATAAATCGAAACGCAGTAATCACCTCATCATAAATAACAAGCGCCCCAGCCTCATGCGTCAGCTCGTTTACTGTTTCCAAAAAGCCATCCACAGGTCCAACAATCCCGAAGTTTCCAATAATCGGTTCCACTAAAACCGCAGCAACCTGATCTCCCCAGATACGAATCGCCTCTTTAAAAGTAGCAATATCATTAAAAGGGACCGTAATCACTTCTTCTGCCGTAGCCGTCGTGACACCAGCAGAATCAGGCGTGCCAAGCGTAGAAGGTCCAGAACCAGCTTCCACAAGTACCAAATCAAAATGCCCATGATACGAGCCAGCAAATTTGATGATTTTATCGCGTCCAGTGTACGCACGCGCCACACGAATCGTCGTCATGACCGCTTCCGTCCCAGAATTCGTAAACCGTACTTTTTCCAAAGAGGGGATAGCTTCCTTCAACATTTTCGCAAAAGTAACCTCATGTCGCGTCGGAGTTCCATATAAAACACCGGTTTCAGCAGCATGTGTAATTGCTTTTGTAATATGAGGGTGCGCATGCCCGGTAATAATCGGACCATAAGCCGCCAAATAATCGATATACTTATTACCATCTACATCCCAGAAATAAGCGCCATTCGCACGCTCCATCGTCACGGGAGTCCCGCCCCCAACTCCTTTATAAGAACGCGATGGACTATTAACCCCACCAACAATATGCTCGAGCGCCTCTGTATGTAGCTTTTCCGACTCAGAATGGTTCATTTTTGATACATCTCCTTCATTAATCTTTCTTCCCTTCCCATTTTAGTTGAAATAGTGCCAGACTGCAATGAATAGAAGCAAGTTCATTGTAACCGAGACAAAAAGAGTCTAGAATAAAAGTATATAACGCATAGAAAGTGATGTGATCCCGTTGAAAATATTATTTACAATGCCAATTCCAGATGACCTAAAAGCAAGACAACAAGAACAATTTCCCGACCACATATATGAATACATAGAAAATTTAGCATCCTATCAAAGTATAGACAAGGTGGAGTGCATCGTGTCCTACGGCTCAGACATCACTGATTCCATTATTGAGGAAGCAAAAAGGCTACGCTGGCTCATGGTTTTCTCCGCAGGAATTGAAGAACTCCCTCATGCCAAACTCCAAGAAAAATCCATTTTAGTCACCAATGTCCGAGGAATCCACGCAATCCCGATGGCAGAATTTACGATGGGCTTCATGCTATCTCATGTGAAGCGACTTCCCAACTTCGCGTCAAAACAAGCGAAAAATGACTGGGAGCGCGATCCACAAATTGGTGAGCTAGCAGAAAAAACAATCATTGTCGTCGGAACAGGAGCGATAGGGAGTCAAATCGCCCAATTCGCGAAAGCCTTCCAACTGAAGACGATCGGCATCAACACATCAGGGGAGAATTTTGCGCCATTTGATAGAGCAGTCTCTATAGAAGAAATACAAACAGTCCTACCAGAAGGTGATTTCATCGTATCCGTCTTACCAGAAACGAGTGCCACGAAATCATTCTACAAAAAAGCCCACTTTGAAGGCATGAAAAAAAGCGCTGTATTCATCAATATCGGCCGAGGCTCTGCAGTATCGGAAGAAGTTCTCGTAGATGTGGCATCAAATCAAACAATTGCGCATCTATACTTAGACGTCACCCCAATCGAGCCTCTACCAAAAAATCATCCACTCTGGAATTTTACCAATGTCACCGTCACGCCACACGTATCCGCCCACTCACCAAAGTATCTCTATAGAAGCTTTGACATCTGGCTCGAAAATGTTTCAAGATTTCAAAAAGAAGAACCATTATTAAACACGATTAATTTAAATAGAGGCTATTAAAGAAACGATTGCGTATTCCAATGTTGACAGAACCAGCCTGAGTTAGGTAGAATAGGGTATATGTACAATCTATTTAAATTAAGCGAGAAAGGAGTGCATGACGGTGTCTAATTCTCATTCTCATTTACGAGAAGCAATAGATGTCTTGAAAAAAACTGGAGTCAGAATAACTCCTCAACGTCATGCTATACTTGAATTCTTAATTAATGCCGATACCCACCCTACCGCTGATGAGATTTACAGAGCGCTTGAAGGGAACTTCCCCAATATGAGTGTAGCTACAGTTTACAATAATCTACGCGTATTCCGAGAAGCAGGACTAATTAAAGAATTACCATATGGCGATTCATCCAGCCGTTTTGATTTTTCTACATCCGAACATTATCACGCAATCTGCAATGAATGCGGTAAGATAGTAGATTTTCATTATCCTGGTTTAGACGAAGTAGAACATTTTGCCGCGAGTGTCACAGGATATGAAGTAAACAAACATCGATTAGAAGTCTATGGAACATGTCCAGAATGCCAATCAAAAAAAATATAATACATCCAGAAAACCATCACTTCATCTGATTTGGTGGTTTTCTTTCTTTTTTTGCATAAAAGCTATTATATTTATGCAAAAAAAATCTAAATTAACAAATGGCTACACAGCAATGTTTAACGCATACAGTTTTGTGGAATTAGAGTATAGTACGAAAAAAAACCAAATTATTATGCATAACTTGGTTGACATTATCCTGATTAATTGATATATTAGTTCTCGGCGCTACTAACCAACACTTTTACAGAGAAAAACAACACAAAATAAATTATAGAAAATTGTTGACAGATAAGTGCTTGAATGGTATGATTTAAAAGTCGCAAAAAACAAAACAACATAAGTGATAGCAACGCGATAATGACCTTTGAAAACTGAACAGAAACAAAGATAAAACCAATAGAGACAGTGATGTTTCTAGGTAAGAATCGCAGGG
>NZ_JAASTT010000031.1 GCF_014322795.1 Paenilisteria portnoyi | reverse complement strand
TAAGAGCCACAACAAAGAGCCACTGATGGATTACCTGCTCACTGCGTTCACATGCATATTGAGGCTCTAAATCGGCAAGTGATGCCTCATAAGAGCCACAACAAATCCAAAGTAATGCTTTTCCAGGGTTATATCTCTTCTCCAAAGGATATAACCCTATTCTAAATGGGGTGAATAAATGAAATTTGCGATAATAATACCGTTTTACAACGCCGAGAATCGCTTAGAATTGTCGGTGGAAAGTATCATCAAACAATCATACGGGTTTACCGAAAATATTCAAATCCTCCTTGTCAATGATGGCAGTACTGACAAAAGTGGGAATATTGCTGATTCATTAGTCAGAAAACATCCACAAAATATCTATCAAATTCATATCAAAAATGGTGGTCCAGCTCGTGCTCGTAATATTGGCTTAATGCATGTCAGAAAAGATATTGATTTTGTTGGCTTTTTGGATGCGGATGATGTATATTCGTTACATATGATACGTGAAATGGCGCATTTTGCGGAAACGCACACGCAAGTCAATATGATGGTTCCACCGTTTTATTATCTAGATGACTGGGGAACGCGCAAGAAAATCGGGGCGCATAAGTTGAATACCCGATTTGAGCAGGGAAGTCGAGTTGTTAACATTTTAGAGGACTATAAGGCGATTCATTTTTATATCGGCGGAACTTTTTTGCGTTTTGATAGGTTGAAGCAATTGGCGTTTGATGAGTCGCTGCATTTTGGCGAGGATCAGCTGCTTATTACGAAATTGTTGCTGGATGATGAGGAATATGGCGTTGTTGCGGATGTGGGTTATTTTTACTACCGCGATATGAAAGAGAAGGGCTCGCTTGTGAATAAGTCGTGGCAGGATAAGTCGCGCTATCAGCCGTTTTTGGAGGCTGTTTATCAGACGTATCTGCATGATTCGAAGGCGAAGTTCGGAACGGTTATTCCATATGTGCAATATTTGATTAGTTATCATGCGAAATTGTATTTTTATAAGGAGCATGTCTATTTTAAAGAGGTGCTGACGGAGGCGGAGCAGGCGGATTTTGTGACGGCGTTTCAGCGGATTTTTAGTGAAATCGAGGAACGGTATGTATGGGAACTTGATACGATGCAACCGGTGAAGGAAATGATGTTGTCGCTTCGCAAAAATGGCTGGCCAGTTCGGTTTGAAACGGCGCCACTTGTGGATATTCCGGTGGTTACGCTACGCAAAAAATGGCGTCCAAACGGGCATGCGGAACTGTTTTCGGATATCGAGGAATCACGTGTCGCTTTGCCTGAAAAGAGCTTCTTCGCGGCAAAAACATTATTTTCAACTAAAAGAGCAGTAGTCGAGAAACGTTCGGAGGATCAACTGATTTGGAATGTTGTTGTGCGACCTGCGGGAACGATTCGCACGGCTAAAATTCGCTTGAGACCTTGGGAACTGCGAGGCAAGTGGTTTTATCAAAATGAGAATCGGAAAGTGGAATTGGAACATTTCCGTTTAACGGCTGAGCTGAGGCAGAGAGTAAAACGGCGACTAAAGCTAAAACGAGCGCTAAATCAATAGAGATAAGAGGGTCAACAGATGGCAAAATTAATCCAAACGGTGTATTATTTTTTATTTCGATTAGCGGGATTGTTACCGCGAAAACAGAATTTGGTTATGTTTGAGAGTTTTTCAGGCAAACAATATAGCTGTAATCCGCGTGCGATTTATGAGTATATGCAGAAGCAGGAGCCAGAGTATACGTTATTGTGGAGTGTGAATCCGCGCTATACAAAACTTTTTGAGGAGCATGGAGTTCCTTATGTGACGCGTTTTTCGGTGAAGTGGTTGTTTACGATGGGGCGGGCGAAGTATTGGATTTCGAATAGTCGTTTGCCACTGGAATTGCCGAAGCCGAAAAAGACGATATATGTGCAAACTTGGCACGGGACGCCGCTTAAGAAGCTTGGTGTGGATATCGATGAGGTGCATATGCCTGGTCAGACGACGGCGCAATATAAGGATGATTTTGTGCGGGAAGCTGCAAAATGGGATTATCTGATTTCGCCAAATACGTATTCAAGCAAGATTTTTCGGAGTGCGTTTGGGTATAATGGGGCGATGATTGAGTCGGGATACCCGCGAAATGATGTGCTTTTTAGTCCGGACAAGGAAACAATGATTGCTAAGATTCGTCAAAAACTTCAGATTCCGGATGGGAAAAAAGTGATTTTATATGCGCCGACGTGGCGAGATAATGATTTTCATAAGGCTGGCGAATATAAATTTGACTTGAAATTTGATGTTGCAAAAATGAAGGCGCGATTCGGTGAGGATGTTGTGTTGCTTGTCCGGATGCATTATTTGGTGGCGGAGCAGTTTGACTTTGCGCAATATGGTGATTTCATTCGGGATGCGTCGTCTTATGATGATATTCGCGATTTGTATTTGGTCAGTGGTATGCTGATCACGGATTATTCCTCGGTCTTTTTTGATTATGCGAATTTAGATCGGCCGATGATTTTCTTCACGTATGATTTGGCGGAATATCGCGATACGCTACGAGGTTTTTATTTTGATTTTGAGAAAAATGCACCTGGTCCGTTAGTGGAGACAAGTGAGCAGCTGATGGACGAAATAGCAACAATATTGGAGCAACCAGCCAAGAGTAACACCCAATTCTTCCAGCAATTTTGTGAATGGGAGGACGGGCACGCAGCGGAAAAAACTGTGAAAATCGTCTTTGAAAAGTAGGTGTCAGTAATGAAAAATGTAGCAATAAAGCTGTATATGATGATGATTCGAGTGTTAGGTTTTGTGTTTGGGCGCTTTCCAGTACAGCAAAAAGTGGTAATGCTGATTAGTTTTCCAGAGAATCCAGGAGCGATCTTGCGTGAAATGGAGAAATCGAACTTCATGCCAGAAACGATTGTTTTTTACGATCCGCGTTTAAATGTGGATGGAATGGCGCGAAATTTCATGCGTTCTTTGCCGAAAACAAACGGGAATCTATTTCGTTTGATGTTTCATCTGAGCACGGCAAAAGTAGTCGTGACGGATAATTATTTTGCAGAATTAGCAGGCGTGAAGTGGCGTGATTCTATGGAATGTGTCCAAATTTGGCACGCGAATGGGGCGCTTAAGAAGTTTGGTTGGGAAGATAAAGCGGCGCAAAAACGTTCGGAGTCAGATAAAAAACGTTTTCAAGCGGTGTATAAGACTTTTTCGAAGGTGGTTGTTGGATCGGATGAGATGGGCGAGCTTTTCAAGCGTTCATTCTTAGTTGACGATGCACAACTTTTGAAGATAGGTGTGCCGCGGACGGATTATTATTTTGATGAGGGCGCATTAGAGAAAAACAAGCGTGCTGGGCTCGCGAAATATGCGATTCAAGATAAGAAAGTGCTTTTATACGCGCCGACTTTTCGTGATGAGGAATTGGCTGAGGCGAAGTTGCATTTAGATGTGGCTGCGATGAAGATTGCGTTTGGTAAGGAATACAAATTGTTGTTGAAATTGCATCCGTCCATGTTGGCTGATTTGCCGAAGAAGGATGACGATTTTTGTGTCTATATTGATAAGGAAACGGAGCTCGAGGCCCTTTTGCCAATGGTGGATGTGCTGATTACGGATTATTCTTCTATTCCTTTTGAGTTTGCCTTTTTCGAGAAGCCAATGATTTTCTTTGCGTATGATTTGGATGCGTATGATGCGAGCAGAGGCTTGGCGGATGGCTATTTGGAGGAGATTCCAGGTCCGCTTTGCAAGACAACTGCAGAGGTCATTACGGCGATACAAAAAACTGCGGTGGACGTGGAAGTGGTACGGGAATTTGGTGCGCGTTGGAATAAATATTCTGATGGCGAATCTAGCAAGCGTTTTGTAGCTCTTTTACAAGAGGAACTGGAGCGAGAATAAGCTGGCGAAATTGGCTTATTCTTGCTATATTAGGAAAGTTGGTGTGTTCATGAAAAAAGTGATTACATACGGCACATTTGACCTGCTGCATTGGGGTCATATCAAGTTACTTGAGCGTGCAAAGTCGCTAGGTGATTATTTAGTTGTCGCGATTTCGACGGATGAATTCAATCGGATCAAGCACAAAGAGGCATACCATAGTTTTGAGCATCGTAAGTTGATTTTAGAGGCGATTCGTTATGTCGATGAGGTCATTCCCGAAAGTCACTGGGAGCAGAAGGTTCAAGACGTGAAAGACCACGATATTGATATTTTTGTGATGGGTGACGATTGGAAAGGCGAGTTTGATTTTCTGAAAGATTATTGTGAAGTTGTCTATTTGCCAAGAACGAATGGCATTTCAACGTCGAAAATTAAAGATGATTTAGGGTGAAATAAAAGCTGCGAGAAATGGTATCGTTAAAAACCGTTTTTCGCAGCTTTTTCTATAGAATCTTAAAAGTTCCTTAAATCGATGCGGAATCCCTTGTTAAAAAAGCTGTTTCGCTATATGCTTGCTGTAGAGTAAGATGAAATGAGGAAATAGTATGTCCATTAAATTACGATTTATGCTATCTTATATTGCGGTTATCATCTTGACGGGAGCCTTTTTGATTTCGGCTTTTTTTCTAGGTGTATGTACGCTGACAGGGGCTTCACCAGGGCAACTATATAAAACGGCGACACTCCAACGTCCACTTTCAACGGATGAAGAAAATGCTTTTTTAGAGCTAAAATTATTGGCAAAAACTACGCCAGATCAGTTATTGGAATATCAGAATTTTAAGTTGTTAGAAAAAAGTGAGGTACAAATCGTGGTAAGAAAAAATGACACGATTGTGTATTCGTCCTCGGATCTATCTAAGAAATCGTTACTTGTGCATCAGCCAGACTATGAATTAAATAACATAAATATGCGCGGGACGATTGATAATCAAGGCGATTTATTTCGTTATATCAAGTTTGACTATCTCTATTCCGATGGCTCAAAAGGAAGTGTCATGGTCCTTCAATCGGAGAATTCTTATATGGAAGTTTTGCAGAAATGGGGAGCTCTGATTGTTGGCGCGATTTTATTATTCGGCGTTTTAGTGATTGGGTTGCTTAGTTATTTCGTTGCTAGAAGCGTGGTTCGGCCGATCGTTCATCTTAAAGAAGGTGCGGAGAAGATTGAAGCGGGAAATCTTGATTTTGAAATGGAAGAGCCAAAAGGGAAAAATGAAATCTCGACACTTATCGCCACGTTCGAAAAAATGCGAATCAGGCTTAAAAAATCGCTAGAGGTGCAAGAACAGTACGAAAACAATCGGAAAGAGTTATTATCGAATATTTCGCACGATTTAAAAACGCCGATTACGTCGATTGTAGGCTATATTGAAGGGATTCAAGATGGTGTCGCTAATACGCCAGAGAAGCAGGCAAAGTATTTGGAAATCGCGCACGCAAAGGCGAAGGATATGGACGCTTTGATTGATGAATTATTCTTATTTTCGAAGCTTGATTTGCATAAAGAACCGTTTTATTTTAGAAGTGTCGATTTGAACGCTTTATTGGCACAAGTTGCTGAGGAGTCGGAATTGAGTTTTGCAAAAGCGAATTTTGAGTTAGTGATTCCTGAAGAAAAACTTGTGACGGAAGCTGATCGTGATAAATTGAAGCGGGTTTTGGAGAATTTGATTCAGAGTAGCATGAAGTATATGGATAAAGCACAGGCAAATATCAGGATTCAGCTTGAAAAACGCCAAACGGATGCGATAATAACGATTCATGATAACGGTAAGGGAATTTCGGAAAGTGGGATGCAAGCGATTTTTGATCGGTTTTACCGGGAAGAGGTATCGCGGAATTCGACTACTGGTGGAAGTGGCTTGGGCTTGTCGATTGCCAAACAGATTATAGAAGAGCATGGTGGCGAGATTTGGGCGAAAAGTGAGTTGGGAATTGGGACGAGCGTGTCTATCAAATTGAGGTTGAAAAGGAAAGAAGATGATGAAGGATGAAACGGATTTTGTTGGTAGAAGATGAGCTGGAAATCGCGGAATTAGAGCGTGATTATTTGGAGATTAGCGATATGGAAGTGACGATTGAAAGTAATGGCGTGAAGGGGCTGGAACGGGGGCTGAGGGATGATTTTGACTTGATTATTCTGGATATTATGTTGCCGGATATGAGTGGCTTTGATATTTGTCGTGAGATTCGAGCGAAGAAGGAAGTACCGATTTTGCTCGTTTCGGCACGGAAGGAAGATATTGATAAGGTTCGTGGACTTGGCCTTGGTGCGGATGATTATATTACGAAACCGTTTAGCCCGAGTGAACTGGTGGCACGTGTGAAGGCGCATTTGGCACGTTATGAGCGCTTGGCAAAAAGCAATATTGGGACGCAAAATGAGATTTTGCAAGTGCATAATTTGACGCTTGACCTAGATGGGCGGAAAGTTTTTGTGGCGGATCAGGAAATTATTTTTACAACAAAGGAATTTGATTTGCTCGTATTTTTGGCGAAGAGACCGAATCGGGTTTGGAATAAGGAGCAACTTTTTGAGCAAATATGGGGAATGCAGGCAGCAGGAGACGTATCGACGGTTGTTGTGCATATTCGGAAAATCCGCGAGAAGTTGGAGAATCATGGGGCGCACTCTGACTCGATTGAGACGATTTGGGGCGCGGGATATCGATTTAATTTATAGGGGAATTGGGTGCTGGTAGGCTTAGATATTGCTGCCAGCTTTTTTGTTGGAAATCTTAGAAATAGTCGTATCGTTCCTTAGATTACCAAAATGAGCAGGACGACTGAAGAATAAAAAGTTAAATACAGCTTATAAAGTTAGCTTTTCTATCCGATTTAAGCTATGATGTTTTATAAGAAAACATAGACAGGAGTATGGAGTATGACTTTATTTCCAGATGATAGTAAGACGTTGCACACTGATTTGTATCAAATTAATATGATGAAGGCGTATTGGGATGATAATATTCATGAACGACGCGCTGTTTTTGAGGTTTTTTTCCGCGATATGCCATTTGACACGGGTTTCTGCGTGTTTGCGGGGCTTGAGCGCATTATCGACTATATGGAGAATTTGCGATTTACCGACACTGACATTGCTTATTTGCGCGAAGAAACGGATTTTGAAGAGGAATTTATTGATTATCTGAAAAATTTACGGTTTACTGGGACGATTCGCTCGGTTGTAGAAGGCGAATTTGTGTTTAAAACAGAACCGATTATTCAAGTCGAGGCGAACCTTGCAGAGGCGCAGTTAATCGAGACGGCACTACTTAACATTGTGAATTTCCAAACGTTAATCGCGACGAAAGCGGCTCGGATTAAAAATGTTGTGGAAGGCGAACCACTAGCTGAATTTGGGACGAGACGCGCGCAAGAGATGGATGCAGCACTTTGGGGCGCACGTGCGGCTTACATCGGCGGTTGTGATTCAACGAGTAACATGCGTGCCGGCAAAACTTTCGGGATTCCAATCTCGGGAACGATGGCCCACTCGATGGTTCAGGCTTACCGCGATGAATATAAGGCTTTTAAACGATACGCGCAAACGCATAAAGATTCGATTTTTCTAGTTGATACGTATGATACATTGAAATCAGGTATTCCGAACGCGATTAAAGTGGCGCAAGAAATGGGCGATACCATCAATTTTATCGGTATTCGTTTGGATAGTGGAGACATGGCCTTCCTATCGAAAAAAGCACGCCAAATGTTGGATGAAGCGGGATTCCCTGATGCGAAAATTTTTGCGTCGAGCGATTTAGATGAAACAACGATCCTCCACCTGAAAGCGCAAAAGGCGAAAATCGACGCGTGGGGCGTTGGCACGAAACTGATTACGGCGTACGATCAACCAGCGCTAGGTGCGGTTTATAAACTAGTTGCAATCGCCGACGAACAGGATATTTTACAAGATTCCATCAAGCTTTCCAGCAATACCGAAAAAGTCACGACACCTGCCAAGAAAAAAGTTTATCGCATTATCACAAACGAAGAAGGACCAAAAGCAGAAGGCGACTACATTTGCTTGGAAAACGAGTCATTGGAAGGCGTTGACACGCTCACAATGTTCCACCCAATCCACACCTATATCACAAAAGAAGTCACAAATTTCACTGCAAAAGAATTATTGGTTCCAATTTATGAAAAAGGGGAATTAGTATACCAAAGACCAACTTTAGAACAGACCCGCCAATACAAAGAAGAAAATTTAGCCTTGCTGTGGGATGAATATCAACGGACGGTGCGACCAGAACAATATCCAGTTGATTTAAGTGTGAAATGTTGGAAAAATAAAATGCAAAATATCGAAAACGTCCGCAAAACCGTACAGAAACATTCACCGGTCAATTTTGATATTCCATTTTAAGCAAGTGAAGGGGGCAGGAGAATGAGTCTACAAAAACAGATTATCGCAGAAATGCATGTGTTACCAAAAATCGATGAAACGGCAGAAATTCGCCAAAGTGTCGAGTTTTTAAAAGCCTATTTGACGAAATACCCATTTATCAAATCGCTCGTACTCGGCATTTCAGGAGGGCAAGATTCCACGCTTGCTGGGAAGTTGGCGCAAATGGCCATCAGCGAACTGCGCGAAGCCACGGGAGACGAGTCCTATCAATTTATCGCGGTACGCTTACCATACGGCATGCAGTTTGACGAGGCCGACTGCCAAGACGCGCTTGATTTTATCGAGCCAGATCGCGTGGTGACTATCAATATTAAAGCGGCTGTCGATGCGAGCACGGCGACATTGCGAGAAGCGGATATCGAACTTTCCGATTTTGCAAAAGGCAATGAAAAAGCGCGCGAACGGATGAAGGCGCAGTACAGTATCGCGGCGATGAATCATGGCGCTGTCGTTGGTACCGACCATTCCGCTGAGGCAGTGACTGGCTTTTACACGAAATACGGCGATGGTGGAACCGATATTAATCCACTGTTTCGCTTGAACAAACGCCAAGGCAAGGCGCTTCTAAAAACGCTCGGTTGTCCAGAGCATCTCTATCTGAAAAAACCGACCGCGGACCTCGAAGAAAACAAACCAGCTTTACCCGATGAAGTCGCGCTCGGAGTCACTTATGACAACATCGATGATTACCTAGAAGGCAAAAAAATACCAACAGAAATCGCGATTCAGATCGAAAATTGGTATTTAAAAACGCAGCATAAGCGCCACATGGCAATCACAATCTTTGATGACTTTTGGAAAAATTAGTTGGAGGAGGAGATGACAATGAAAATCGCATTTGGCTTAATTACAAAATTCAAAGCGCATCCTGGAAACAGAAAAGCGCTCGTCAATATTTTGCTAGAGGCAGCGACCGGGCTTGATAAATATAACGCGTGCATTCAATACGTCGTTAGCGTGAACGAGGATGACCCCGATACAGTGATTGTGACAGAGGTTTGGACAGATTCCGGACATCACAAAGCATCACTCGACAATGAAGAGGTCAAAGCCGTGATTGAGCGCGCGAAACCACTTATTGAGTCCATCGAAAAAAGCGTAAGCATGGACGTCGTCGGCGGAAAAGGACTATAGAGTCGTTTCTATAATCAAAATAAATCGGCGACAAGCGCTCGCATTCAGGATATTCGGCAGACTTCCGGTTCTCACGTACAGTCGTACGCTCCGCTTCCGGCTTCCACCGAATATCCTGAATACAAACGCTTTCGCTCGATTTTGCGAATACCCTAATCTTCGTCTTACCTCGTAATGGGTTAGGCGTTTCTTTATGTTAGGGTTTTACTAAATGATCTTGAGAGGAGGCTTACAAATGAAAAAATTACTCATCGTTTGCGCGGGTGGCGCGACGTCAAGCTTGATGGCACAAAATGTTGTCAAAGAAGCCGAGAAGCAAGGCATGACTGCAGCCCTTTTGTTCCCGGAAGATCTCAAATACAACCGTTTCGAATCCCACCAAGATAAAAATCTCGTCGTTGTGATGGGACCGATTGGGATGGTGACAACCTCGCGTCTTCAAGGCTATGCAAAAGTCGATGCTGTTCTCGTGTCGCCGCAAGTCAAATATCTTTTTAAGAACGCGGAAGCTGTCTTGAATGAGCTTGGAATTCCGTGCGCAAATATAGATTCTCTGTCATTTGGAAGGATGCGGGGAGATGTTATTTTAAAGCAAGCGCTGACATTGATAAATCCCGATTTTTACGGTTGCAAGAATCCAGACCAGACGTTACAATAAAGAGAAGAACTTGAAACACGCGCAACGTACATAAATAAATTTTAAAGGGGTTTTGTGAAGGAATATGAAAGATTTTACAGAGCAAGAGAAAATTATCGTTCTTGATTTTGGCAGTCAATATAACCAATTGATTACGCGTCGTATCCGTGAATTTGGCGTGTACAGCGAGTTGCACCCACACACAATTACGGTGGAAGAAATGAAAGCCTTGAATCCAACTGGAATTATTTTCTCGGGCGGTCCGAACAGTGTCTATGATGAAGGCGCGTTCCGTTGCGACGAAGACCTATTCGAGATGGGCATTCCAATCCTCGGCATTTGTTACGGCATGCAGCTGATGACGAACCACTTCGCTGGAAAAGTAGAGCCCGCAAAAGACCGCGAGTACGGCAAAGCGACAATCAATGTTGAGAAACCGTCCCGCCTTTTCGCAGCATTACCGACCGATCAAGTCGTTTGGATGAGTCACGGTGACTTAGTCGTTGCCGAACCAGCAGGCTTTGAAGTCACTGCTACCAGCGCATCATGCCCGATCGCGGCAATCACAAACGAAGACCGCAAAATGTACGGCGTGCAATTCCACCCAGAAGTACAACATTCCGTTCACGGTACCGAGCTACTGAAAAACTTCGCGCTAAACATCTGCGGTTGTAAAGGCGACTGGACGATGGAGAACTTCATTGACGTTGAGGTTGCTAAAATCCGCGAACAAGTCGGCGATAAAAAAGTACTGCTAGCCCTTTCTGGCGGCGTAGATTCCTCTGTAGTCGGCGTCTTGATTCACAAAGCAATTGGCGACCAGTTAACATGTATTTTTGTCGATCACGGTTTGCTACGTAAAGGCGAAGCAGAGCAAGTGATGGAGACGCTATACGGCGATTTCCACATGAATATTATCAAAGTTGACGCCAAAGAACGCTTCATGACAAAACTTGCCGGTATTTCTGACCCTGAGCAAAAACGTAAAACAATTGGTAACGAGTTCATCTACGTTTTCGACGACGAAGCAACCAAGCTTGATGGCGTTGAATTCCTAGCACAAGGAACACTGTACACCGACATTATCGAAAGCGGAACAGCAACAGCACAAACAATCAAGTCTCATCATAACGTTGGCGGGTTACCTGAGGACATGCAGTTCCAATTGATTGAACCCCTAAACACACTATTCAAAGACGAAGTTCGCGCACTAGGACTAGAACTAGGAATGCCCGACGCAATCGTTTGGCGCCAACCATTCCCAGGTCCAGGACTAGGTATCCGCGTACTCGGCGAAATCACGGAAGAGAAACTAGAAATCGTCCGCGATTCCGATTACATTTTACGCGAAGAAATTAAGAATGCCGGTTTAGATCGCGAAATTTGGCAATATTTCACAGCATTACCAAACATCCGCAGCGTAGGCGTGATGGGCGATGGCCGGACGTACGACCACACCGTTGTTATCCGCGCGGTGACCTCGATTGACGGCATGACAGCAGACTGGGCACGGATTCCATGGGAAGTGTTGGAGTTGATCTCAACGCGAATCGTGAATGAAGTGGCGCATGTGAATCGCGTTGTTTATGATATTACGAGCAAACCGCCCGCGACTGTGGAGTGGGAATAAGTAGCTAAAGATATTTGAGTTGGTAAAAGGCTTATAGATGCGTTTGAAGATGAATAAAGAGGGGATTTAAGTTTAAAAATATATGGTTCCCTGCCAAATCCCCTACCAAATTAAAATATAAATAGAAAAGCAGGAAATGTGGTACGCTCCATTTTTAATGGACTTGTACTACAATCCTGCTTTTTATTTTCGATACCAAATTATCTTTTATTCTTTCCTTTTTCTCTTTTGTGTCCAGTCTAGTATAGCCTATCTATAGTACCTTTGGCAAAAGGTAAAGTTCCCGTAGCGACTTTAGCTATCCAATTTCGAATTTGCAGATGTTATGATGGTACCTAAGGACACTTCACTTGAAAATAAATTCACTAGGTTAGGCGTATTAAAATCGATAACACGTATTGGTAAGTCATGTTCCTTCGCTAGCAACAAGGCCGATTGATCCATCACTCGGATATTATTTTTTAGAATATCATCATAATTTAATATTTTGTATTTTTGAGAGTTCTCAACCAGATTTGGATCAGCGGTGTACACGCCATCCACTCCATTCTTAGCCACCACTATACTATCGGTATTTGTTTCAATAGCTCTTTGAACGGCAGGATAGTCAGTAGTTACGAAAGGCTGTCCATTTCCCCCAGCAAAAATAACAATACACCCTTTGGATAGATGTTGAATAGCTCGTAGTCTAATGTAAGGTTCCGCTACTGTATGAATAGGTATAGAGGTCATCACTCGAACTTCTCTATCTGTGAGCGAGTTTAAAACACCCCTAAGAATTAAACTATTAATAATGGTTCCTAGAGTTCCAATATTGTCCGCCTCAGCTCTTTCAATTCCCCAATCATTTGCAAGATTTCCCCGAAACAAGTTGCCCCCACCAACTACAATAGAAACTTGTACTCCGGAATCTGCCAAATCAATAATTCTTTGTGCCACCTGCTTAAAATTCCCTCGATTAAAATGATCTTCATGTTCACCAAGCGCTGCGCCACTAATTTTTATTAAAATTCTTTTTTTATTTACCATACTTAGAAAATTCCTCCCTATATTTATATTCTGTTTTCATTAGTTCACTTAACACCATTAGCAAATTGTTGCTTTTCTTAGACATCAATACATCACCGGCTTTTGATATTTTATGGGAATTCGAAATACTTGATTAAAAAATAAAATTACAAAATACTTGAACTAGTCTTTGCAATTTTATTTAAACTATAGTTATTATACACCAACATTACTTTTTTTATCAAATTTACCTGAGCCAACTCAAATTGTCCATTCTCATTTCTAATCTCAGTAATAGGGTTTCGGCTCTTTTTTGCACGTAGAAATGTTACAATAAAGCTAAATACAACCTAAAAAGGAGCCAACCTAAAATGCCAATCAAACTAATCGCAGTCGACATGGACGGCACATTCTTGAATAACGACCAAGACTACAATCGCGAACGCTTCAATCGCCAATATACCGAATTAAAAAAACGTGATATCCGTTTCGTTGTCGCGAGCGGGAATCAGTATTATCAATTAAAATCATTCTTTCCAGATTTTGCGGATGAGATTTCTTTTGTGGCTGAAAATGGTGCGTATATCGTCCATTAATGAGGAAATTTTTTGTGGTGAGATGAGCGATAAAACGGTTCATCAGGTCCTCGATATTCTTCATGATTTCCAGCTGCTTAGTCTTGTTGTTTGTGGACGAGATAGTGCGTACGTTGCTGGTAATACAAGTGAGGCGAACTTCAATCAAAGCTTGAAATATTACCATAAACTAAAGCGCGTGGACGATCTCTATACCATCAATGATACAATTTTTAAATTCGCGCTTACTTTTAACGAATCTGATGTGCCAGAGGTGTTGAGTAAGTTGGATGAAAGTGTTGGCGATTTCATTACTCCTGTAACGAGTGGAAATGTGTATATTGATTTGATTATTCCTGGGTTGCATAAGGCGCATGGCGTGAAATGGATTCAGGATATATGTCAAATTGAGGATCATGAAACAGTGGCTTTTGGCGATAGTAGCAACGATATAGAGATGTTGCGCCACGTGGCATATGGTTTTGCAGTGGAGAATGCGACGGAGCTGGTTAAATCAGCGGCAAATTATATGACGGACGCGAACAACGAAGAGGG
This sequence comes from Paenilisteria portnoyi, assembly GCF_014322795.1. GTDB lineage: Bacteria > Bacillota > Bacilli > Lactobacillales > Listeriaceae > Listeria_A > Listeria_A portnoyi. The sequence goes on along the minus strand of NZ_JAASTT010000031.1, from coordinate 12,369 downwards.
CGTATTTAATACAATCGATGCTATTTTAAACGACGAGTCTCCGTTTAACTGAAAAAAGACTGAACGCTAAGCTTTCTGGGCCCAGCGTTCAGTCTTTTTCACCGTCTCAACAATCTGCGTAATACATAAGAAAGCACGAACCAAACAACAACACTAATCGCAATCGTAGCCACCCACCCAAACGGATTGTGTTCCAGTGGCAAGGGCATGTTCATCCCGAAAAATCCGGTAATAATCGTTGGAATCGTCAATAAAATCGACAAAACCGTCAAAATCTTAATCGTATCATTCAGATTATTATTCAAAATATTATTGTACGTTCCCGATAACTGCTGCAAAATTTGTGATGATAATTGGGTCATCTCAACCAACTGCTTCGCCTCGATCACCGCATCTTCAAACTGCTCTTTCTCACTCGCATCGAGCGTCCGATAAATAATATGTGTCTTAATCTGCTCTAACAAAACTAGATTTTGCTTGGATGCAGAGACAAAATAAACAATGCCGGTCTCTAAATCAGATAGAGAAAGTAAGTTTTGCTTCGTCGTTTTTTCCTTCAGTTTATCATTGATTGTTTTTCTATCGGCGTCCATTTCTTCGACGAATGGGAAATAGGAATCGGTAATCAAAAATAATGAACTAAATAAGAACTCAAAAATCGTCTCGTCATCGTGATTTTCCAGATAGTACAACATAGTATCCGCAACATATTGATTTTTCCCATTCGTCACCGTAATGAACTGCGAGCCCTTAATCAAAAACGTCATCGGAATTGTTTCATAGTGATCATCAATTTTCTCATTGTTTGGCACGTTGAAAAATAGGACAAATGTATTCGTTGTCGGATCATACTCTAAATGCGCGCGTTCGTTTCTATCCAGCGAATAAGCCACGACTTCATCATCAATCTCATATTCTTCATAGAACTTTTTTAATTCCGTGGGGTTCTCAATATTGATATTAATCCAATCATATGTTCCATTATTAAAAGGTATCTTAGTAATCACTGCCTCATCTCCCTTTTTTCTGACTGAGTCTCTAATTATTATAGCAGTAATTTCGAATAATGAAAGCCCAGAATGACGACTAAAAAAGGATTTCCCGTCTAAATGCAGGAAATCCTTTTTTTAGAACCATTGAATTAATAAAACACCGCCAACCATCGAAAGCACACCGAGTATGCGGTAACGATTAATCGGGTGCTTGATAATCCCAAACCAACCGAAATGGTCGATTGTCAGCGCGATAATCATTTGGCCACAAAGCGCCAAAACAACGGTCAACGCCGAACCGAGCAGTGGTAGCAGTAAAATATTCGAGGTAACGAAAATCACGCCGAGCGCGCCGCCAGTGAAAATCCACCACGGAATTCGTCCTACACCGCGCAGTTGAAAGGTTAGTCTGCGTTCGACAATCAGGGATATGAGCAGAAGTAACGTCATCCCGACTAGAAAGGAAATCATCGACGCAATAATCGGCGAGTCTACTGCAATCCGCAATCGGCTGTTAATAGAAGTCTGAATCGGCGACATCATGCCCGCCACAAGGCCCATGCACATAAACGCAATCATCGATTTAGATTTTTTTGTTGTCATAAAAAAGCCTCCCTTAGTAACGCTGCATCAGAATAACGCCGAAAAACATCATCGCAATTCCAATGACTCTTGGCAAATTGAGCTCATGAATGGGCACGCCAAACCAGCCGAAATGGTCAATCAAAAGCGCCATCACCATCTGCCCACAAAGCGTAATCACGACGGTCAGAGCTGATCCAAGTCGCGGCATTAATAAAATATTTGACGTTAAAAAGAACACACCAAGCGCGCCACCGCCGAACCAAATCCACCAAGGATTCACCGCTAACATATGTACATCAAATGTCCAACCGTGCTCAAAAACGAGTGCTAAAGTAATCAAAATAATGCTTCCAATCAAAAAAGACACCCAAGAGGCGATAAAAGGCGATTTTGTATAGCCGCGTAGTCGTGAATTGACTGCCGTCTGAACAGGAATAGTCATCCCCGCCATCAGTCCAGCCAACATCAATAATAGTGTCATCAAACGATCCCCCTTTTTCAGTAATAGTATCATTATAGAACAAACGTGCGGATCTGTCGTTTAAATTGCTTTCACCGCTAAAATTTTCTTCAACTTTTCCCAATCTGCAATGAGCTGCGATTCTATTTTACGATTGTAGAAAATGGCGGCAGGATGGAATGTTGGAAAAATATCGTAGGTGTGCTGAGAGGGGACATAATTAGAATCGGTGCCAAGTTGTTTGATCTTCCCATGCCAAATGTTGCCGTGAGATTCAGAAATCGTCATTTTGTTATCGATGAGGCGCTTCAAGGAACAGCCGCCCAAAGCAATGATTAATTTTGGCTTGACTTGCGCGATTTCATAATCAAGAAGCGGTGCGTGTAAAAGAATTTCTTGTTGTTTTGGCATTCGATTCGGGCGTTTTTCGATTTTCTGCCCCGTTTTATCAATCATCGTTTTCCTGCCAAATGGGCGGCTTCGAACGATACTTGTAATATAGACTTGATCGCGTGTTAAACCAGCGATAGCAAGCGTCTTGTCGAGCTCCTTGCCAGAACGCCCAGTAAACGGAATCCCAGTCTTAATCTCGACTTCACCAGGAGCCTCACCGATCAACATGATATCAGGTGAAAAATCGCCATTGCCAAAGACAAATCCCTCCAAGTCAAATTCTTTATTTTTAAGGATAATTGGATCGATTAACTCGCGCGGATACGTCATGTTATCACTCCCAAACTTGAACTTTCTTCTATTAAATTATAACATGGAAGAGAGACAGGAGGAGATGGGATGCATTTTTTGAAATTATTTTTTAACGTGTTAGTCATTATCGGTCTTATTTTATTGGTAGCCAGATTAGTAACGGTCGCATTGAAGTTCGCGGGAATCGAGTTTACCACTTTCTTCGTCGATTACTCGATACCATCGCTAGGAATTCTTTTGGTCGGTGCGCTGGGAAGCTGGTTTATCGACAAACGCGAGAAATAGGAAGAAGCTGGGACAAAACTCAATATAGAGCAAAAGCGTCCTCCCATTTCTTCGGGTAGGACGAAAAATTCCCCTGAATACGAACGCTTGTCGCCAATTTATCTGGGTTATGTCCCAGACTCTTTTTCGTTCAATACCCGATAGTTTTCCCTGTAATTTGAGCTTTGCATTTACCAGAAGAGCCAGCCCAAGCAACAAGCACATCAACATAAAAAGTAGCGGATTTAAAGATTACTGGATTAATCTTAGTTCTGCGCTTGACTCTCCACCTATGTCATAGTTTAGAATGAAGGTATAAAAGCTTAACAAGGAGGCACATCATGTTCCAAATCGGTGAATTTTCCAAACTAGCAAACGTAAGTATCCGTTCTTTGCGCCATTACGATAAAATCGGCTTACTTACCCCTGAAAAAATTAACACAGAAACCAATTATCGTCACTATTCCGCGAAGCAACTACAAACCATCAACAAAATTCAAAAACTAAAAGAAATCGGACTCAGCCTCTCTGTCATCAACGAAATTTTATCATCCGAATCTGACGCGAAGACCATCCAATCCCATTTTGCGATTCGAGAACTGGAATTACAAGATGAGTTGGAGACAATCAAGCAACAAAGCCTGCTTCTAGAAAGTTCGCTAGCTGTTCTAAAAGAAGATAGTGCTAAATGGAACTATCATATTATCAGAAAAGAGATTCCAGAACGCTTTGTTGCGAGTATTCAAGACAAGATTCCGACTTTTGCAAGCGAGGGCCTGCTGTGGGAACGACTATACGCAGAACTCATCCCACAACAAGTCCCATTTGCAAAAGAACCGTATAGCATGGCGATTTTTCACGACGAAGCTTACCGTGAGACCGATGTCGACGTAGAAGTACAAGTTGCTATTAAAAGTGCAGATTACGAGTCCAGAAACGGTATAATTTTTAAAGAAGCCCCCGCAGTAACCGTAGCCTCTGTTATAATAAATGGGAGTTACGAACAAATGACAGCGGTGACCGAAACCGTCGCGACTTGGCTGGAAAATCACAACTATCAATTAAGTGGTCCGATGTTTAATATTTATCACGTATCCATCGCGACCGAGCCCAATCCAGAAAACTGGGTAACCGAAGCCTGTTTCCCGATAAAGGAGGAAAACCATGAAATATGAATGGCGAAAACAAGACAAGAAAATCTACCTACCAAAAGCAAATCCTGAAATAATCGATCTCGGACCAATGAAGTACATCACGATACAAGGAAAGGGAAATCCAAATAATCCACTGTTTTCCGAATTGGTTACGGCACTATACGCCACATCCTACGCGATAAAAATGATGCCGAAAAAAGGGATAACCCCCAAAGGATACTACGACTACACTGTATTCCCGCTAGAAGGATTCTGGAGCCTAGAACCCGGAAGTCTAGCATTTGATAAAGATAGACTCACGTATAAAATCATGCTACGCCAACCAGACTTTATCACAGCAGAACTCTTCGACATGTCAAAAGAAAAAGCTGCTAAAAAAGTTTCCGAGGAACACCTTAATCAATTGAAGTTGGAAGAAATAACAGAAGGGCTGAACTTGCAAATGCTACACGTGGGAAGCTTTGATGATGAACCAGCATCATTCGCCAAGATGGAAGCATTCTGCGAAGAAAATAACATAGAGAGAATCAGCAAAAATCATAAAGAAATTTATTTATCAGATTTCAAAAAAGTATCTCCAGACAAACTTAAAACAACGCTCCGCTTCGAAATAAAATATAAATAAGGGCGATAAAAAAATCTCAATCTAACTAAAAATTAGACGGGGATTTTTTTATACACTTATATATAGAAGAAACCAGATTTTTTTACATAATAATTGTTTTCTACCCGTTCTTCATACTATAATGGAGGGAAGGGAAACGGGATAATTTTGTGTTAGCAAGGATTGGAAGAAATGAGGTCAAGAATGTTATGAGAATACAAGCATTGTCGAAGGAATACAACATTGTGAACGACAAAAAAAGAATGCAAACCATTAAAATAATGGCCACTGCTCTAATCGTAATCATGTTAATTGTCGGCATCGTATTGGCCTTGCGCGAAGCCGTACCAGTCAACTTCACCCTAATGGGAATTGTACTGTTTTTGATCGCGCTATACATCGTTTTCACCATTCATGAACTCATCCACGGACTCCTTTTTTGGGTGCTTGGCAATGGTAAACTAAAAATAAGCTTAAAAAAAGGTATGCTTTATTTTAACTGTCCAAATCAATTATTCGCTAAATGGCAATTCAACATCATCAGTATTGGGCCATGCGTTTTAATAACCCTGATTCTAGTTATTTTAGCCCTAGAGTTTCCAGCTGATTTAGTAGCAATTTATCTGCTGATTGTGGCTCACTCTGCTCTATGCATGGCAGATATGTATACCATGAAAATTGTATCTTCTGCTCCAAAAAAAGCAAAAATAAGGGATACAGAAGATGGCATTATTATTGAATCAAAGAATAATATCTAAGTCTCGGGATGGTTGCAAAAGGCACTACTTTTCAGATACAATAAAGAATAGGGTAAAAAGGGCATCAAGGTACAGAAAGTAGGTTTTACAAAAATGAGACGTCGGAAGAAAAAGCCACTTCTTATTGGAATTTTACTTGCAGCCGTGTTACTCGGCGGATTGGCTTTTTTCGTAGCAGCGAAATGGTTTTTCACAGAGGACGAGCCAGTAGAAGTAACGCGTGTCGATCCAAAGCAAGAATTCATTGAACTACTAGCCGGACATGCACAACAAATACAAGAAAAAGAAGGTATTTTGACTAGTATCACCTTGGCTCAGGCCATTTTAGAGTCTGACTGGGGGAACAGCGGACTAGCGACAGAAGGACGGAATTTGTTTGGTATCAAGGGTCGCTATCAAAATGATTCTGTAACCATGCCAACACAAGAATACGAAAATGATTCGTGGGTCACTGTTGATGCCCCATTTAGGAAGTATCCAACATGGTTTGAATCACTGGATGACCACGCTAATCTATTTTTGAAAGGAACTTCCTGGGATAAAGATAAATATCGCGAAGTTGTTCAGGCAAAAGACCATCGCACGGCGGCCAATGCCCTACAACAATCTGGTTATGCAACAGACCCAGGTTACGCGGATAAATTAATCGATCTAATTGAGCAAAGAAATTTGCAAGCATATGATAGAATTTACGATACGATTATTTCCAGAAAAATGATGCAAGAAATAGGTTCACCAACGCTTACAAAAGATACTACTATTTGGTCTAGCCCACCCAGAACAAAAGGGTCGAAAAAGACAAATGATTTAGCGAAATATGGAACAAAAAAAGTGGAAATTGTTCAAGAAATGAAGACTGAAAATGGAATTTGGTACCAAATAAAATCGGGCTCAAAAATGTTGGGTTGGGTAAATAAAGATGTGATTCGCATTAAAACGCTATAAAATTATGGCGTTTTTTTGATGTTGTTCAAAAATAAAACACATCTAGAAACTGGCTAAGAACAGCGGTCTAGACATGTTTTGTAATATTGTAAACAGAAATGACACGTTCCTGTAACCTAAATGCAACACTATTTTTGCTAGAATGAACCCTGTTGATTTGAAAAGATGCATGAAGACAAAAATACTATAAAAAAATCAGAAAGAAGTGTAGAATAAATCGAATGAAAAAATCAGTCAAACGCAGCGTAGCTATTTTAGGAACCATTGGGATGATGATGGGTACAATTGGTATTCCAGTTAGCACATATGCGGCAGAACGAGAAAATAATTCATCTATAAGCTACACCAATTCCCAGCAGAAATTTCTAGATAAAATAGTGCCTGATGCACAGAAACTACAACGTGAGCACGGCGTTTTAACAAGTGTAACGATTGCCCAAGCTATTTTAGAATCAGGGTGGGGCAACAGTGGCTTAACACAACAAGCTAATAACCTATTCGGAATCAAAGGTAGCTATGAAGGCCAATCCATCACGATGAATACGAAAGAATTTTTTGATAACACTTGGACGACAATAGATGCACCATTCCGCGCGTACCCAAGCTATTACGAGTCACTAGAAGATCATGCGTTACTATTTGTTAACGGGCCTTCATGGAATCCTGATAAATATGCGGGCTTGATTGGCGAAGAGGACTACAAGAAAGCGGCACAGATTATTGAAGATGGTGGCTACGCAACAGATCCGAACTATGCAGAACAACTTATCGAGACCGTAGAAACTTACGACCTTGCGAAATACGATCAAGTCTACGATACGGTAACTGCTAAAACTGGAATCTATGCATATGGACAAGTGAAGCCTAACACCTCTGCTTCTGCATGGAGTGTGCCTGAAACTATGAAAGGCGCAACAAAAAAAGCTAATCTATCAAACTACAATGACAAGAATTTACGACTTGTTAATCGAGCTAAAGTAAGCGATGGCTCTACTTGGTACGAAGCAACATTAAATGGTCAAAAAATCGGTTGGATCAAGGCAAACCAGTTAAACCTGACCTACACAACATCAATGGAACAAGAAGTAAACCTGATCAGAGGCGTTGAAAATGAAACAGGAAAAATTTATGTCTTTCCAGTCATAGACAACAGCGCCGTTAGAGGAACACTTGCTGGGCTAGACCAGGTACATGTAGACAGTCAAGCTGTAGTGAACAATAAAATTTGGTACCGTATCAATGATGGCGGTAAGCGACTTGGTTGGGTTGAATCCCCAACGTTAAAATAAATAAATTAGAAAAACGCGTATCCAGCAATATTGGGATACGCGTTTTTTGAAATTTAAAGGATTTTACAAAAGTTTGGCGAATAAGAATACTATAGTTTCTAAATGCGAATCATTAGTTCCACAGGGCAATGATCAGAACCTATTACATCCGCATGTATTGTGGCTTCTTCGATCTTACCAGCTATGCGATTAGACACAACAAAGTAGTCAATACGCCATCCAGTATTTCGGGCACGTGCATTCATACGATAAGACCACCAAGAATAGGCTCCTTCTAAATTTGGATATAGGTGACGGAAAGAATCTGTAAAGCCACTTGCAAGCAAATCTGTAAATTTGCCGCGTTCTTCATCCGAGAATCCTGCATTTTTACGATTTGTTTTAGGGTTTTTCAAATCGATTTCTTGATGTGCTACATTCAAATCACCGCACACAATGACCGGTTTAACTTGATCTAACTTTTTCAAGTGCGCCAAGAAAGCATCCTCCCAGTCCATCCGATAATCGAGGCGTTTCAATTCATTTTGCGAATTTGGTGTATACACTGTAATCATATAGAATGCAGGGTACTCAAGCGTAATCACGCGCCCTTCCTGATCATGGACCTCAATATCCATACCATACTTTACAGAAATCGGCTCGGATTTAGAGAAAATGGCTGTACCAGAATATCCTTTTTTTACAGCATAGTTCCAATAATCATGATAACCTGACAAATCTAAGTCAATCTGCCCTTGCTGAAGCTTTGTTTCTTGCAGACAAAAAATATCAGCATCTACCTCTCTAAAGTAATCCATGAAGCCTTTCTTCTCTGCAGCCCTGAGACCATTGACATTCCAAGAAATTAATTTCAATTCCATCACTCCTTCGATATCTACTATTATACCTCACAATAATTATTAGGTATAATGGGAAGTGGGAGGTAGAAGATGAAGTATATTATATTCTTGAAAGCCATTAATGTGGGTGGTAACCGCAAGATAAAGATGGCTGATTTGAAAGTCGCACTCCGAAGTGAAGGTTATCTAAACATTACGACCTATATTCAGAGTGGAAATATTATAGCAGAGCGAGAAGAGAGCGACCACGAAATTATCCAGAAAGAAGTAGAGGCACTGATCAAGAAACATTTTGGCTTTGATGTCCCAGCCGTAGCATTTAACGTATCCGAATATGAAGAGGTGCTAAAGCGAAATCCTTTTGACGGAGATAAACTGATGGTTCATTTCCTAAATAGGATACCCGAGCAAGCAATGATTAATAAGTTAGAACAGCTGAGCCAAGATAATCAAGATAAGAGTGCCCATGCAGGAAGATTTTTATACATTTCTTTAAATGCAGGCGTATCCGATAGCTTATTTTCAAACAAGCTCGTTGAAAAGGTATTGCAGGTAAGAGCGACTGCGAGAAACTGGAACACCGTCTTGAAAATGATTGATAAAGCAAACGGTAAATAATATAATCAGGGAGGAAAAAGCAATGAGAGATGAAATAATAGAACGGTTCACAAAATATGTAAAAATAGATACACAATCCAGTGAGGCGAGTTCAACCGTTCCGACAACACAGGGGCAACTGGAATTAGGAAGTATACTGGTGGAAGAATTAAAAGCAATCGGAATGGAAGAAGTAACGATAGATGAGAATGGTTATGTAATGGCTACACTTCCAAGTAACACAACCAAAGAAATAGCAACTATAGGGTTTTTAGCGCACATTGATACAGCAACCGATATGACTGGTAAAAATGTATCTCCGCAAATTCACGAAAACTATGATGGGGAATCAATTGTGTTAAACAAAGATCAAGGCGTTGTTCTTTCGCCAGAAGCATTTCCAGAATTGCCTACATACAAAGGTCAAACGATAATTACTACGGATGGCGCTACGCTTCTTGGTGCGGATGATAAGGCTGGTATAACTGAGATAATGGTTGCGATGAACTATTTATTAAAGCATCCAGAAATAAAGCATGGACGAATCCGTGTAGCCTTCACACCAGACGAGGAAATCGGTCGTGGGCCACACAACTTTGATGTAAAAGCATTCGGTGCAAAGTTCGCGTATACTATGGACGGAGGACCAATTGGTGAATTAGAGTATGAGAGCTTTAACGCCGCAGCTGCTCGGATCACATTTAAAGGTAACAGTGTACATCCAGGGACAGCTAAAGATAAAATGATCAACGCGAATAAAATGGCAATGGAATTTCATAGCCATTTGCCACAAGAAGAAGTACCAGAAAAAACAGATGGCTATGAGGGTTTTTACCACTTAATTTCACTAAATGGTGACGTGGAGCTTGCAAAATCTTACTATATTATCCGTGATTTTGATCATGACGCATTCATTATGAGAAAAGCTAGAGTTTCTGAAATAGTAAAGGAGCTTCAAGCGAAATATGGTGAGGAGAATATTGCTTTAGAAATGAACGACCAATATTACAATATGAAAGAAAAAATTGAACCAGTAAAGGAAATTGTGGACATAGTCTATAGAGCTATGAAAAATTTAGGGATTGAACCAGACATTCGCCCAATTAGAGGTGGAACGGATGGGTCGCAATTGTCTTTCAAAGGTATGCCAACACCAAATATTTTTACAGGTGGAGAGAATTACCACGGTAAATTTGAGTATATCTCTGTTGAAAGCATGATTAAAGCAACCCAGGTGATTATTGAAGTAGTACGTCTATTCGAACACGAGGCTTAACGAAAACATCGCTTATGAGAATAAATCTATTTGGAGGCATTCTCATAAGTGGTATTTTTTCATCTAGGAAATACGGATATTTGACCGTTATCGCGAGTAACGACGTCTACGTCATGACAATAGAAGGAAGACAACTTTTCTTTAGTAAGCATAGTGTGAGTTAACCCTGAATCATATTTTTTCCCATCTTTAAGTAATAGTGTATGGCTAAAACATGACAATATTTCTTCTGTATGGTGTGTTACATAGAGAACAGTTGGAGCAACAGGTAATTGAGAGATTACTTCGATACGTTCTAATAAGCGTTTTTTTGCAAAAATATCGAGTCCAGTGCAGGGCTCATCAAGAATCAATAATGCAGGGTTTGCCATAAGAGCTCTAGCAATCAGTACAATTTGTCTTTCACCTTGTGATAGAATACCGTAACGCTTCCCAATTAATTCTTCTCCGCCGCATGCTACTAAAATCGTACGAGCAGCCTCTTGCTCTTCAATAGTGGTTTCTTGATATAAACCTATACTAGCAAATTTCCCGCTGACAACTATAGACTCAGCAAGGTCATATTCGCGTAGCTGTTGTTGTAAAGAGGAACTGACCCAGCCGATTGATTTACGTAATTCAGGGAGTGATGTTTCCCCAAACTGATGACCTAAAACGTTGAGTGAGCCAGAAGTGGGCCAAAGATAGCCATTCAATAATTTCAGTAAAGTAGTTTTTCCAGAACCATTTAATCCAAGCACTGCCCAATTTTCTTTAGCTCTAACAGTCCAGTCAATGGAATCTAATAAAATTTTTCCATCACGCTTTAAAAATACTTGATTGAATTCGAACATATAGAAATCCCTCCTAAGTAACATATAGAGTCTTTGCATCTATTTTACATAAAAATAAGAAAATAGGATAATATAAAGTGAGGTATTGAGAGTAATGAACAATCAAATTTTAGAAAAAGCTATATCATATATACAAAAGAAGTTCGCAGATGAAAAGACAGGACACGACTGGTACCATATTGATAGAGTTTACAAAATGGCAGTATACCTCCAAAGTAAAGAAGGTGGTAATCTTATGCTTGTAAAAATGGCCGCTCTGTTTCACGATTTCACAGATCCAAAACTGAATAGTAATCCCATAGAAGCAAAAGAAGTCATGGAAGATTGGTTTAGAGTTCACGGGTTAGCAGAAAATGAAATCCAAAATATATCATCAATTATTGAAAATGTGTCCTTCAGCCAAAGTAGAAAAGAACAAACTAAATTGAGTTTGGAAAGTAAAATTGTACAAGATGCAGATAGATTGGACGCAATTGGAGCAATTGGCATAGCGCGATGCTTTACGTACGGGGGATCTAAAGGGCGGTATATTTATAATCCTGAAAATATGGAATCAACCAGTGTACAGCATTTTTATGATAAGCTTTTACTAATTAAAGATAGAATCCAAACGGATGCCGCTAAACCAATAGCGTACACAAGGCATGAAGCAATGGTAGGCTTTTTAAATAGCCTTGAAAATGAATGCAATATACAATTTTAATGAATTAAAACAAAACAGTTGCTTTTTATGAATATATATTATATACTTAAAAAGTTCTCGAGTTGAGAGCGCGGAAATATTAATAAAAATAAGTTGTTGACACGCTAATACGATTTATGATAAGATGTAAAAGTTGTGTTAAACAAAGCACTGACCTTTGAAAACTGAACAGAAACAAAGATAAAACCAATAGAGACAGTGATGTTTCTAGGTGAGAATCGCAGGGCGGGAATAGAAAGCTATTTCCAAAAGTAATACTAGTAAAGTCATTTGCTAGCGAAGTCAATTTGACGCAAGGATCTTATTCACGGTGTTGAATAAGTATTCAGATTCATCTTTATTTTAAAGAGAGTTTGATCCTGGCT
>NZ_JAASTT010000030.1 GCF_014322795.1 Paenilisteria portnoyi | reverse complement strand
AATATGGTATTTTTGTTCCAAGTCATATTATTTCTTTTTGTTTTTTAGCCTGTCTACTTGACAGGGAGCAGTTCATAAAAGCTTATCTACTGTTTTTATTTATTCTGTTGTACCAATTAGAAAACTAATGACTAAGATGATAAGGACGATTGCTGTTATACCAACGTACAGGTAGTCTTTTTCTTTCAAAAAAGTAACGAGCGAGACAACCACACGAAGAACTGGTGTTAGGATGAGACAAAAGAGACCGAACATGATAATCGCGTAAGGCTTGAATTCACCTATACCAGAGAAAATTGCGGTTAGTGACGTTGGATAGGTTGTGCCGGGGTAACCGCTTGTGCCAGTGAACATGAGTAGAAGTAGGCCGACGAGAATGATTGCAGCGCTTAGCATAACTCCGATTCGAAGGAGTGAACTGACGACGGCCTCCACACGGTGCATTTCCTCATCTGTTGTTGATTTATCAGTCATTTAGATCCACCCCAATCCTTCTAAAATCATTTGCAAAGCCACATAAATCAAAACAGGAATAAAAACGAGACGGATGACTTTGCTTTTTAGGCGTTGCATGATTCTGGTTCCGATTGTTGCGCCGATTAATACGCCAATTGCGACGGGACCTGCTATCATTGGATCGATATCACCGCGAAATAGGTAAACGGTGGCGCTTGCAGCAGCTGTGACGCCCATCATTAAGTTGCTTGTGGCACTCGAAACTTTGAGTGGCATTTTCATGAAGACGTCGAGCGCCATGACTTTGAAGGCACCACTGCCGATTCCAAGTAGACCGCTCGCGATACCAGCGCCGTACATAACGCCGAACCCTGCTGGCACGTTCGCGACTTGGTAATCGATTTGTTGACGGAGTGCTTTGTCGTAATAGCTGTCGTGAAGGCGTAATTTTGTCGCGATAGGGTCGGGCTTCACATTTGTCGGGAATTCTGAGCCGACCTTTTTAATCATTGTGATCGCTGAGTAGAGAAGTAGGAAACCGAATATCATATAGAGCGCAGTGGCAGAGAGAAGTCCACCGACAAAAGCACCAGTTATGGCGCCGAGTGTGGTCGCGATTTCGAGAAACATCCCGACACGCAAATTGGTGATGCGGTCTTTTATGTAGGCGATAGCTGAGCCGCTACTTGTCGCGATAACAGAAATAATGCTGGCCCCAATTGCATATTTAATATCGATGCCAAATAGGAGTGTAAGCGCTGGTGTGACAATGATCCCGCCACCAAGACCAAGCACAGAACCGAGTACGCCCGCAAAAATAGCGATGAGCAAAAGTGCAAAAATTTGATAGATATCCAAGAAATAGGCCCTCCTTTTTTAGTGTATACTGTCTATCATACGCCACTTTTGAGTAATTTAAAAGGAAAATAAGGGACGAAAAGCAGTTTTGTGACGTGTCAAAAGGGACCATTTAGGCTACAATAGAGGGAGATGAAAGAAGGGGATGTTACCATGAAGCGTTTAACGATTTGGCATACAAATGATATTCATAGTCATCTGGAGAAATGGCCGCGTATCTTTGCTTTTTTACGAGAAAAACGGATGGCGGCGCAGGATGATTTATTTTTTGATATTGGTGATTTTATTGATCGCGTGCATCCTTATACAGAAGGCTCGATGGGGCAGGGAAATGTGGGCCTTTTAAATAGCTTGCCGTATGACGCGGTGACGATCGGGAACAATGAAGGTGCGGCGCTTGGGCACGAGGAATTAGCGCATCTATATGACGCGGCGGAGTTCCCAGTTGTTTGCTGTAATGTGTTTGAAGATTTGGAGCGAACGGAGCTGGCTCATTTTGCGAAAGCGCATATTTATATTCAGCGTGATACTATAAAAATTGCAGTCATTGGTGCAACGGCTTGCTTTACAGAGTACTATGAATCGCTCGGTTGGGGTATCGCGGAACCGATAGAAGCGATTAAACGTGAAGTTAGCCGGGTTCAGGCAGATGTTATCATTTTGCTTAGTCACCTTGGCCTGCCATTGGATGAAAAAATTGCGACTGAAATACCAGAAATAGACCTTATTCTAGGAGGGCACACGCATCATTTACTGGAGACTGGCAAAGAAGTGGACGGTGCTTTGCTTGGTGCGGCTGGACGATGGGGAGAATACGTGGGCGAAGTGACGCTAGAATTCGATGAAGCAACTGGCAAATTGGTATCAAAACAAGCGCGCGTGCACACGGTGGCGGATTTAGCTGCGCCGGTGGATGAAGAAAGTCAGGTGACAGCATTTCTAGAACAGGGAATGGCGGAATTAGATCAGAAAGTGGTTGCACTTCCGCATCAACTAGAGCATAATTGGTTTAAAAGCTCCGAGATTTCAGAACTTTTTCACGAAGCGGCTTGTGAGTGGACTGGCGCAGATACTTTTTTGACGAATGCAGGTATTTATATGACCGATTTGCCAAAGGGGATTGTGACGGCGTATGATATTCACCAGTTGTTGCCGCATCCGCTGAATTTTATTGCCCTTTCAATGACGGGCGTCGAGCTTGATGTTTTAATTCGTGAGATTGCGGAAAAAGAAGAGGAGTTACGCGATATTCCATTGCGCGGCTTCGGTTTTCGTGGCGAGATTTTCGGTACTATTTTGACGAAGCGGATGACTTTTGATATGAAATTAAATTTGGCATTATGGGATGGCGTGGCGATTGACCCAGAGAAAATATACCGAGTGGCAACGCACGATACGTTTGTCTATGCGCCATTTTTCCCGATTATTAAACGGGTAGCAGAAAAAGAAGTTTATACGCCAGAGTTATTACGCGATGTTATGACATGGAAATTAAAAGAAAAATACGGTGAGGGAGGTTGACTGGAATCATGATTACGATTCAGAACACGACGTATGAAATTATTGAGGATAACCGGGAGGCTTTTGACGAAGAGGCTTTGACGGAGAGATACAGCGATATTTTGGCGCGCTACGATTATATTGTTGGAGATTGGGGCTATGACCAGCTTCGTTTGAAAGGTTTTTTTGATGATGATAACCGGAAAGCGACTTATGATACGAAAATTAGCACATTAAAAGAGTATTTGTATGAGTACTGCAATTTTGGATGCAAATATTTTGTGATTAAAAAAGTAGTGAAATAGGCGAAAGCGAGAAAGAGGTCGGCGAAAAGTGAAATATGACGGTTATTTAATTGATTTGGATGGGACGATGTATCTTGGAAGTGAGCCAATACCAGAGGCGCAGAACTTTATTGAGAAGTTGGATCAGGCACATATTCCGTATTTATATGTAACGAATAATTCCTCAAAAACGCCAGAACAGGTCGCCGCAACTTTACGAAAATTCGACATTCCAGCTACGACAAATCAAGTCTTTACAACATCGCAAGCGACGGCCCGGTTTATGTTGGAGCAAGTAGATCGTAAAAAGACGGTTTATTTGATCGGCGAAGAAGGTGTGAGGCACGAAATCGAGAAAGCGGGTTTTGAGCTGACCGCGGAGAATCCTGATTTTGTGGTGATGGGGATTGATCGAGACATCAACTATGAGAAGTTAGCGATGGCAACCCTGGCTGTTCGTTCTGGCGCGATGTTTATTTCGACGAATGGGGATGCAGCGATTCCGACAGAGCGTGGTTTGTTACCTGGAAATGGTTCGATTACATCTGTTGTGGCCATTGCTACAGGCGTGAAGCCGATATTCATTGGTAAACCAGAAGCTATTATTATGGAGCAAGCGATCGCGAAACTTGGTGTGAAAAAAGAGCGTGTCATTATGGTTGGCGATAATTATGAGACCGATATTTTGGCGGGAATCAGATACGGGATCGATACACTTATTGTGCATACTGGTTTTACCTCACCAGAACAGTTGGGGACAAAAGAAGTGCAGCCAATTCATCGTGTTATGAACTTGTCTGAGTGGGAATTATAATGATGCGAAAAAAGGTGGTTACTTGAATGAAAGTGCCGTCTTTTCTTATTAAGTAGGGGGGCGATGTTGGAATGGCCGTATTTAATGATATTTTTGTGGTATTTTTAATCGTGATGACGGCTTTTTTTGTAGCGAGCGAATTTGCGATTGTTGCGATTAGAAAGCCCACGGTACGGCAGCTTGTGCTGAGTGGAAATCCACGCGCCAAATATGTGGAACAAGTGACAGCAAAAATGAATGATTATCTCGCAGCCTGCCAACTAGGCAACACACTTGCAGCACTTGCTATGGGGTGGATCGGTGAGGCAACGATGCGCGGCTGGTTACAACCACTTTTTGATGTGTTGCCAATACCAGCCTCTATTGAAGGCCCAATCGCGGTTTTCACGGCTTTTATTTTGATTACGTTTTTGAATGTGGTTTTAGGAGAACTTGCGCCGAAAACATTCACCATTCACAGCACCGAAAAAGTAGCGATGTTCATTGCGCGCCCGCTGATTTGGTGGTATTACATAACGTTCCCACTTAACTGGTTACTCAATCATTCGGCCAACTTGATTACGCGAATATTTGGTGTGAAGTCGGGCAATGAGGACATGGACCGGATGACGCCGACCGAATTGAAGATTGTGTTGGATGATAGTTATCAGCAAGGTTTACTGAATCCGCAAGAGTTTCGCTATATGCAAAATATTTTCAAATTAGACGATGTTCCGGCGCAAGAGGTCATGATTCCTCGAATGAAAATGATTACGATTAGCAAGTCTGATTCGGTTCGGGATTTACTTGCGCTAACTGCAAAAGAGACGTATCATATTTTTCCAGTAACAGAGGAGCGCGACAAGGATCATATTGTGGGCATGCTACAAGTCAGTGCTGTGATGGCGGGATTGGGACGTGATTTAGCTATTTTAGATCAGCCGATTGAGAAATTTATGACACCGATTATGCAAGTTTTTGAGGGAATGAAGTTACAGGAATTGCTATTCAAAATGCAGCAAGAAGGGCAGTCATTCGTTGTTTTGACAGATGAATATGGTGGGACCTCAGGGCTTGTTACGCTGGAAGACGTGATGGAAATTATCGTTGGGGATATGGAGGAAGCGACATCGCCAAAAGGGATTAGAAAGGTCGCTCTGGGCCATTTCGTTATCGATGGCAATGAACCACTTGTATCTGTGGAAGAGGAGTTAGGGATTGAGCTAAGCAGTCCAGGCGTCCACACGCTTTCAGGATGGCTACTTTATCAACGTTTTGATTTGGAAACTGGGGATTTCTTGGAGGAATCTGGTTGGCGCTTCACGATTCAAAGCATGAATAAAAACTCGATACGCCAAGTTGAAGTCATAAAAGCAGCATCGCAAGTCTAAAAATCAGACTCGCGATGCTGCTTCATTTTATTGTACGATATCATCATGGTAACTATGCGCCAACCGACTTGCGGCTGCAGCAGCGATCGCGCCAACGATATCGTCAAGGAATGTATGAACTTGTACGCCATCATGCTCGTTTAATTTTGCTAAAATGCCAGGCTTTACTTTATCAATATAGCCATAGTTTGTAAATCCAATCGAGCCATATACATTGACGATAGAAAGCGCTAGAATCTCATCCACCCCGTATAGACCTTCATCAGCACCGATAATGTTTTGGAGTGGTTGGACGAGTTTGCCTTCCTCAGCTAAAACATCAAGCTGAATCCCTGTTAAAATCGCATTTTGGACCTCACGCTTACGCAAGACACGTTCCACATTTTCACGACAAATATCGAGACTTAACGCAGAATGATATTGTTTTTGTAAAAACAGCACTAAATCGGCGATATCATCGATTGTTACCCCGCGTTCTATGAGCCATTCTCTTGCTTTTTTTTCAAGTTCACTTTGTTTCTCGACCATCTCTATCTCTCCCAACTCAAACAAAATCGGCACAAGCTTCCTTTTAAAAAACTTGAACAACCTCTTTAAAACCCATTACCTTTTCTGATAAGGTGAGTTCAATTCCCATTTTCAACGTCATATCTGAACTTGGGCACGTTTCGCAAGCCCCGAGTAAACGAATTTTTACAATACCATCTGGTGTCACTTCAACAAGCTCGTAGTCGCCACCATCTCTGACTAAAAAAGGTCTAAATTTCTTAAGAGCAGTCTCCACTTCCGCATACATCTCGCTATTCATGGCATTCGACTCCTTCCTAACTGTGAATAATTCTCACTTATATCCCCTATTATAACAGCATCAGGAAAAAAAGAAAGGGATAGAGTCCAGAAGAAGATGGAGGTTCTAAAGGAATGCCAGATGGAACCAATCATGAAAATATTTGAAAACTATGTTGAGAAAGAGCTAAAATTTTTTTGTTCATTTACTCGTAATGCAGATAAATTTTATTTGGAATTTGAGACCTAGCGAAACTGCGAAAACGTCCTTTCGCGTAGGACGAAGATTTGGCTTTACGCAAATCGAACGAGAGCGTCCTCATTCCACTTGTTTGGTGGAAGTTGGAAGCGGGGCCATACTTGCATAGTAGAGTAGGTAGAAGGATTAACAGCTCACTTCGTTCACTCTTATATTGTGGCTGTAACTCATTTCATTTCGAACAGCCCCAACAATGCCCCATCCCTAAGGCTCAAGAAGGGATGGGGCAAGTTTATATAGTCAGATGGGTAAATCTGACTAAAAAAGGGAGTGTTACTTTTATGTTAACCGTGTGGATTAAGCACGGTAACAAACATAGATAGTTTCTTAATGCACTACTTGAACGCATTAAAGGAACTATCTGTAAGTATAATATAGACAGAATAGCGTGTCAACAATTACATATCGAAATAGTTTTATAATTCAATAAAGAAACCGGTTTACTCGCTTTTGAAGCTTATATTTTGTAGAATAAAAGAGAGGTGAGCAAAGATGGAAAAAGAAGCGAAAATTTTTGTTTATGGATCGTCGAATATTTGTGCGAGTTGTGTTGGATCTCCATCTTCTAAGGAAACGGAAGAATGGCTCCGTGCAGCGATAGGTCGTAAATTTCCAGAGCAACCGTTTCAAGTGGAATATGTTGATATTTTTGCCCCACAGGAAGATGCTGAGATGAAGCGAATGGCAACGATGATTGTAGAAGAGGATTATATGTATCCTGTGATTGTGATTGATGGTGATGTTATTGCTGAGGGAAATCCGCGTTTGAAGGATATCTACGCGATGATGACAGATCGTGGCTATCAACCAGCGTAAATTGGATTGGAGGAAATCATGAATCCGATTGTGGAGTTTTGTGTGAATAATTTAGCTTCAGGGGCGCAGGAGGCATTTGATACATTGGATGCTGATGCGAGTCTGGATGTGATTGAATATGACTGTTTGACGTACTGCGATTTGTGCGCGTCTTCTATGTTCGCACTGGTGGATGGGGAAGTGGTTCGAGGAGAGACGCCGGCAGATTTGGTTGCAAATATTTACCGATTTTTAGAGGACAATCCTTTTTAATAGAAAACAGGTTGGTTCCAAAAGAGCATGATGACTCTTTTGAACCAACCTGTTTTTTATTTAATAAAGTTATCTATCGGCGTATCACCGTTTTGAATGGTGTAGGTTTGGTTGTACACCTTGTCATTATCGACAATGGTGCTGAGAAAAAGGGCAACATCTGCTCGAGTAATGGTTGTGCGACCTGTTGTGTAATTACTGATATGTGAAGTCGCTGGTTCGTTTGTGAGAGTGACAGGGCGAACGATTGTGTAATTTAGATTGCTTTGTTGGAGCTCCTTATCAGCATTTCCTTTAGCAATGAGATATTGGTGGAGTGATTCAGGGCCATTTTCTGGTTGATCAGCTCCGACAGAACTAACCATGATAAAATGAGATACACCATTTTGTTCGGCGTAATGGACCGCTCTAATCGCTGCGTCTTGATCGATGGCAATGGTTTTTTCAGGGCCAGTATGTCCACCAGATCCCGCGGAGAAAATAACGGTATCGATGCTGCTGTAGGCTGGACTAAAGTCATCTTCTAAATCCGCAATGATTACTTTTGCGCCAAATTGTTCAAGACCTGCTCGTTGTTCTTCTTTTCGAATCATAGCCATGACATTGAAGTTTGCGTTTTTTGCCAGGAGTGCAACGGTTTGTTTTCCGATTTGACCATTGGCTCCTATTACTAATATGTTCATATGAAAACTTCCTTTCTAGGATTAGATTTCTTTGATTAGTAGTAGCATGGTTGTTAGTTTTGTATGAACCAACATAACGGGATCTTTCAGCACTAAAGTGGGCAATAGTTTATGTGTTGCGTCGTGATTGAGCGCCTTCGGATCCGGCTTCAACAGCCAGCCTCTCGGAAATTTCGTGGCCTCCGTAAAAGTCAAAGGAGGACTTTCACTGCGCCCTCTAACAAATAAAAGGTTGTCAGTCTCGCGTTGCTCAACTGCCTATTGATTCACTAAATCAACATAAGCGGGCTGTCTCAGCACTTCGATTTTTCAGTCAAACATCGAGCTCGAGTGCATCGGTTGCACCCTGGACTTTGGATCGATGTAATTCATTGCGTTATTCACGGCGGTTGGTGCTTCACCGAATCCTGTTGCGATTAGTTTTACTTTGCCGTCATACGTACAGACATCGCCTGCGGAATAAATGCCGGGAATATTCGTCTCCATTTTAGAATTGACAACTATCGAATTACGCTCGATATCTAGGCCCCATTCTTTAATTGGTCCCAAAGAGGAGACAAAACCGTAGTTCACGATGAAATCATCAATTTCAAGTACTTCTTTTCGGTCGCCCTTTACTTCCTCTAAAACGATCTGTGTCAAATTCTCGGAATCGCCGATAATGTCGGTTGGGATAAATGGTGTTTTAACCGTAATGGAGGACTGTTCTAGCTTCTCAACGCTATGTTCATGGGCACGGAAGGCGTTACGTCGGTGGATAATCGAAACTTCTTTAGCGATTGGTTCTAGCATCAAAGCCCAATCTACTGCGGAATCACCGCCACCACAAACAGCTACGCGGCGTCCGGAAAAACGGCTCAGGTCATTGATAAAATAATGCAGGTTTTTGCCTTCGTATTGCATTGCGTCGTCTAGTTCTAAGCGGCGAGGTTGAAAAGCACCGTTTCCCGCTGTAATAATAATGGCTTTACTATAATGAGTATCCTGATTTGTGCTGATTTCAAACGTGCCATCTGCTTGTTTTTCAACGCTTGCAACGGCTTCTTCCAAACAAATGGTTGGATCAAAAGGCTTCATTTGAGCGACCAAGTTATTGACTAGCTCTTGCGCACGAACCTTTGGAAAACCTGGAATATCGTAAATATATTTCTCGGGGTACAGCGTGGAAAGTTGACCGCCTAATTGAGGTAAGCTCTCGATAATTTTTACGTTTGCTTTTCGCATACCCGCATAAAAAGCCGCGAATAGTCCAGCTGGGCCACCACCGATAATCGTTATATCATAAATTTTTGTTTGATCGTCCACAAAAAAACCTCCTATAAATAAATGTTCTCTCGAATTTTCATAACAAAACCATTCTACCATAAAAACAACAGAAACAGTATGGCAATAGCTTTTCAGAATTATATCAGATTGTGAGCTTCTTCTCTTGAAAAAAAAGTGTGAAAGAGCTAAGATATAGGGTGAGGGCTTTTTGCCTTCTTCTTGAGACGTAGATGTTTAAGCGCAATCTACATAATTGTCATTAGGCTTTGACCTGATGCAGTTTTTTGTGAGAAAAATACAATGGGAAAGTGGATGTGATACAGATGAGTAAGCCAAAAATCGTCATTCTGGGAGCTGGATATGGCGGCTTGAAAACGTTGCGTAAGTTGCAACAATTGAATGTTGAAGCGGAATTAGTATTGGTGAACAAAAATGACTATCATCATGAAACAACATGGTTACATGAAGCTGCCGCAGGAACATTAGACGCAGAAAAACTAATGTATCCTATCGCGAAAGTAGTCAACCCGACAAAAACAACTTTCATTCAAGATACTGTGGAGAAAATCAATAAAGACGATAAAACAGTAACATTGACGAACAAAGGGGATATTTCGTACGACTTCTTGCTGATTGCACTTGGATCGGAAGCAGAAACTTTCGGTATCAGCGGTTTGAAAGAATACGCGTATACGATTACAAGCATCGATTCTGTTAAGAAAATTCGTGCTCAAATCGAAGGCAGTTTTGCAAAATGGAAAACAGAACAACGCGATGAGCTATTGACGATCGTCGTTGGTGGCGCTGGATTCACGGGGATTGAGTTCTTAGGGGAACTAACAAACCGCATTCCAGAACTTGTGAAAAAATATGACGTACCTCGTGAAAAAGTCCGCATTGTTTGTATGGAAGCTTCACCAAAAGTGTTGCCACAATTCGATGCAAAATTAGTAGACTATGGCGTAGGCGTTTTAGAAGACCGTGGTGTAGAGTTTAACGTTGGAACTCCAGTGAAAGAAGCTACAGCAAACGGTATTAAATATGCGAAAAGTGAAACAGAGGACGTGGAAATCAAAGCGGCAACTGTTATCTGGGCAGCTGGTGTACGTGGAAATAGCGTTATCGAAGCATCTGGATTTGAAGCTGGCCGTGGTCGTGTGAAAGTAAACGACGATTTGACCGTTCCAGGCAACGAAGAAATTTTGATTATCGGGGATTGCTCGTTAATGATTAACCCTGCAAATGATCGTCCGTACCCACCGACAGCGCAAATCGCGATGCAACAAGCGGATATTGCTGCGGTGAATCTTGCTAAATTGGTAAAAGGTTACGCATCGGATTTAGCACCATTCGTTTATCACGAAAAAGGTACAGTATGTTCTATCGGAGACAACGATGCGATTGGTGTCGTAATGGGTCGAAGCTTGAAAGGCTACCCAGCGTCTGTTATGAAAAAAGTAATCGATGACCGCGCGTTATACCAAATTGGTGGAACGGGTGTCATGATGAATAAAGGTAAATTTAAGTTTTATAAATAATATCGAAAATAGGACTTGGAAGGAGGCTGCATGTGAGCTTCCTTTCAAGTCCTATTTTTTATTTACGTCGAACAAGATACATACTAATTGTTAGAGCTGGCATTCCAATAAACAATACTACGAAATCATCAGCATCTCCTGTTTTAGGTAATGTATCTGCAGTTGTAATTTGTTCAACAGGGGTGCTGCTTGGTGTCACGGTATCAGGTTTCGTTGGGTTTCCAGGTTTCGATGGTTTTTCCGGCTTCGGCACGATGGGCGGAGGCGTATCCACTAGCTTGTTCTTCACCGTCAATTCCACCGTCTCGGTTGGGTTAAATGGAATCGTGAAAGAGAGAGGCTCCTTCAAGCGCTCATATCCTTCTGGTGCCGCCAATTCAGTCAAGACATAGTCACCTGGAACCAAACCTGACATCGTAGCTACACCATTTTTATCTGTAGTTATTGTTCCAATCTCGCTGCCTGATTTCCGATTGATCTGGAAAACTGCATAGGGCAAAGGCTGATTCTGCTCGCCAATTTTATGAACAGCAACAGATCCCGTTTTCAGTTGGTTTGTCACATTAATCTCGACAGGAGTTGATTGTTCGTAAGCGATGTCAAAAGAAGTCACGGTTTGTTGTAGCTGGTAGCCAATCGGTGCACTGGTTTCTTTTGCAGTATACGTTCCAGGTGTTAAATTGTTAACCATCGCGATTCCACTAGCATCTGTTGTGACATTCGTGATTAGATTTCCTTCACTATCTCGCACATCAAAGGCGGCACCTGCCAAGTTTTTAGCACCGTCTGTTTTATGAATAATTGCAGAGCCAATCGTTGTTATCCCAGCATCCATCGTTATGACTTCCGAACGGAGAGTAGGGACATTAACAGTAGCTCGCCCATTTTTGTTTGGATCAGAATCTCGCTCTTGATCGGTACCACTTTTTTGTTTTGTAAAAGTATAATGACTAGGATCGGGGTTAACGAAGGCAACACCATAATTTCCTGGTAGCAAGCCGCTGAATAAATAACCACCTAAATCATTCGTTGTTTGTGTTTGAATCAGGGAACCTTGATTGTCATATAACTTCACTTCGACGCCGGGTGCTGGGGATTCCCCATTATCTTGCACGCCATTCCCATTTTCATCGTGCCATACATAATCACCGAGCTGAGCGCCTGCAATATTGATATACAAATTGACATCATCTAGAAAATTCCCAATCGTCAAATTACCAGTAGACGTAGAAATTGGTGCAAAAGTAAGCCGTGTATGCGTCTGACCAGCAGGAACGATGTATGTGCCTGAATAAGTACCCCATTCTTGTCCATCAGAGGCTAGGAAAATAGGTGTTAAGTTACCAGGCGCGCCGATTAATAGTTCGGCAGAGTCCACGCCGCTACGACCTCGGTGTGCGAAACTCCAAGTTAAGGTGGAGCCAGGAATCGTTTTTATATCTTGATAGATTGGACCTGCAGCATCAGAATTTAGTTCAACAAAATTATTTCCCGAATAGGCAGGAACCCCTTGGCCATTCCCATTTTGCCAAACCTCAATTCTACCAGAAGGGTTAGAAGTTCCCCAAGCTTCGACGCCTTCTTGATCGACATACCAGACATTGGGGGAGCCAGCATGAACACCGAAATCAGCAATATCTACTACTTCAAAATCAGCATTTTTAATGAGCCAAGACACTTGCCAATTATTATCGGCAAAATTAGACGTCGCATCAGCTTTTACGCTACTAAAACCAACAACAAAAAAAAGAATGACAACAAAAAGCCATTTTAAATTCCCTTTTAGCATCAAATTCAACTCCTACTTTTCTATTCGCATCCATTTTCTTATTCCCCATTCAATGCGCATTAAAACTGACAAAAAAAGACGACCGCATCTTTTGCGAATCGCCTCGTATTTCTATAAAAGTCCAAATAAATAATCCACAATAAAACCAATCGCAATACCAGTCAAAGCGCCAAAGAAAACCTCCATTGGTTTATGACCGAGCATTTCTTTCAAGTGTTTCTGCTTTTCTTCCTGTCCTGGTTCCGTTAGTCCTTTTGCGTGTTCTACGAATTCATGGAAATCCCGGGCTAATTTATTGAGCGCGACAGCTTGTTCCCCAGCTTGGCGCCGAACGCCGGTAGCATCAAACATGACGATAATCCCAAAAACAACAGCAATAGCGAAATAAGGAGAATCAATCCCATATTTGATAGCGAGCGTTGTCATAAGTGCTGTCACAGCTGCCGAATGCGAACTTGGCATACCACCCGTCGAGAACATGAGACTCCACTGCATTTTACGATACACGAGCAAATGAATGGGTACTTTGACAAATTGCGCGAAAAAAATAGCAATGAGTGAAGCGATTAAAGGTACATTAATGAACATGGCGATCTCCTCTTCCCTAGCAAACAGTTATACTAGTATTGTACCACAAGAAAAGGGAAGGGAAACCTACTTGAGATTAGAAATACGCAGATTTTTCAGCTATAATGAGAAAATAAGAGGGAAGGGAAGGGCGTGATTAAGCTATGAGTTTAGGAGAATACTTAGAAATGGAATTGGTGGAGTTGACGAAGGAGTTCGCGACTGTAAAAATGCCAGTAAATGAGAAAACCCGTCAGCCATTTGGATATTTGCACGGCGGAGCATCGGTGGCACTTGCAGAACAAACTGCGAGCATAGGGGCCTCAGAGCATGTGCAAGCGAATGAAATCGTGTTCGGCCTTGAGATTAACGCAAATCACATTTCATCCATACAAGACGGCTATGTGCTTGCTACGGCAACACCAATTCATATCGGCCGAACGACGCACGTTTGGCAAGTCGAGATACGAAGCGTAACAGAGAATAAACTACTATGCATTAGCCGCTGCACATTAGCTGTAAAAGAAAAACGAGCGTAAAAACGCCATGTCCGCGATATTTTTCCGCAGGGCATGGCGTTTTGTTTATTCTTTTTTATCGGTATTTTCTTCCTCATCAAGTTCGATTATTTCCTGTTCCGAGTCATCAGATTCAAGCTTAATCAATGTTTCCTCTTGTTCACGAGCAACATCCTCCAACTCTTCACGCTCCACAATCTTCTCTTCACGTAAATCCCAATCCAGTTGTTCCTCTAACTCCTCACGTTCTTGACGAGCACGCTCCAACTGTTCTTGTTTAATAATAATATTTTTCCGCTCTTTAATCTCGTCTTTTTTGACGGAACGCAGTTGGTCACGAATTCGAATCGCCAGTGGCACACCCGTATCGTAAGCCGCACGGTTAATTAAGTGGGAGGCAATCGGCGTGGTCAGATAGATAAACAGAATCGCAAGTAGAACCCGCGCGTTAAAACCACTACCGGAATGAAAAAAATAACCAACCGTCGCGAAAAGCAGTAAACTCACGCCAAACGTGTTACTAATACCAGCCGCATGCGTTCGCGTATAAACATCGGGAAGGCGGATGACGCCAATCGCTGCCAAAATGCTGAGCGAGGCGCCAAGGAGAATCATGATCGAAATAATAATCTCAATTATCACGTTCACGTTCAATCACCTTACCTTTCTCCACAAATTTTGCGAACGAGACAGTACCGATAAAGGCAAGTAGGGCAATCAAGAGAATAACGTCTAAATAGGCACTTGTGTCGAGTAGCATTGAAAGCAGGGCAACAATGGCGACAAGGTTCATCCCAATCGAGTCAAGCGCCACAACTTTATCTGAGGTCGTTGGTCCTTTTAAGATCCGGTATAGGTAAAGGAAAATCGAGATAGAATACATAAACAGGGCAAGGGCTAGTGCTGTACCTAGAATAATCAATGGAACACCTCCATAATCGCGCCTTCATAGGATTTGCGAATGGTCGCAATTTCCTCTTCAATATTCGGAACGTGAAGCGAATGCACATAAATTGCTTTGTAGTCATCAGAAATATCGATAGAAAGTGTCCCTGGCGTCAGCGTAATCAGAATCGCCAGCATCGTCACTTCCCAGTCAGTTTCAAGCGTTGTTTCATAACGGAAAATCCCCGGACGAATGTTCATATCTTTTTTAAGAACGATACGAGCCACCATTACGGTCGAACTAATGAGATCTTTAAAGAAGTTAAAAATCAATTTCACGAGCGCTAAAATTCGCCAAATGTAAAAGCGCGAGCCAAGAAAGCGGCGCATGAAGAAAAGCAAGAATATCCCGATGATAAACCCAAGAATGAAAGTTCCCATCGTAAAAGAAGACTGCAGGAACATCCACAAACAGGCAAGAATAATATTAATAATTAATTGAAACGCCATTTTTGCATCACTCCCCCAGTACCGCTTGAATATAAATCGATGGGTCAACTAATGGATCGACCGCCTTTTCAATCAGCGGATACATACCTTCTGAAAAGATACCATAAGCGACAGAAATCGCGAGCAACATCAAGACGGGTACCATCATTTTTCGGTACGGAATATCCAGTTTAAACGTGCCTTTTTTCTCGCCCCAGAACCCTTTGGAGAAAATTTTGATCATCGAAAGGAGGACGAACAGGCTAGAAAGCAGGACGACGATTCCGCCGACATAATTCTGAACGGAAAAAGCGCCTTCCACGATTAAAAGTTTGCCAATAAAGCCGCTGAGAGGTGGAATACCAGCAAGACCAAGCGCTCCGATAAAGAACGTCCAGCCGAGCGATGGTTTTACGCTCATGAGACCGCTGAATTTTTTGATGTTAGAAAAGCCGGTAATCGCAATGATAGTGCCAATAACGAGAAACAGTGTCCCTTTAATCAGCATATCGTGAATCAGATAGAAAATCGCACCAGTCATGGCTTCGCGGGTCATCAGTGAGACACTGAATAGAATCACACCAACCGCGATTAAAATATTGTAAATCATAATCGTTTTCATATCATTATAACTAATCGCGCCAATGACGCCGAGCACAATCGTAATGAGCGCGAGCGTCGACAACAGCGGTAGCGCAAAACTTGTCTCGTTGTAGAAGAACAGCGTATACACCCGAATAATCGCGTAAACTCCGACTTTTGTAAGCAAAGCGCCAAACAAAGCAAGCACTGGAATCGGCGGTGCAAAATAGGAGCCCGGTAACCAGAAGTATAACGGGAAAATCCCAGCTTTTAGTCCAAATACAAACAAGAATAACACCGCCACAACCGTAATCATTCCCGTATTTCCGCCATGAATCTCAGAAATTTTTTGCGAGATATCCGCCATGTTCAGCGTGCCTACCATCGAGTACATGAGAGCAATTGCCATGACCAGAAAGGCCGAACCAATCACATTAATAAGCAAATACTTGACCGTCGCTTTCAGCTGAACCTTAGTCCCACCTAACACGAGTAACACGTAAGACGCCATCAACATCACTTCAAAGAAAACAAATAAGTTGAAAATATCTCCCGTCAAGAATGAGCCGTTAACACCGACAATCATAAATAACACAGCCGGATAATACAGAAATCGTTCTCGAGGTTTCCCAATAGAATAGAAAGAATAAATCAGCGTAGCAAGAAGCACAAGGCTTGTCGTGCTCACCAGCAGAATCGCTAGCATGTCGCCAACAATCGAAATCCCATAAGGTGCCGGCCAATTTCCAAGCGTTACAACAAGAATCCCATTTTGATAGACGTAATAAACGAGAAAAATATTAGCACCAATCAACACAACGCTCGTAATCACAGCAAGCACGCGTTGCACCATCACTTTTCGTGGTAACAACATCAAGAAAATGGCGCCGAAAAACGGAATCAAGATGGGCATTAAAACAAGGTTAGTCATCATCAGATTCATGCCCCCTTGTCTTCGAAACGCTCTCGCTATCCAGTTCTTGATAAGCCCGATAAGCAAGGACTAAGAAGAACGCTGTCACACCAAAACTAATAACAATCGCCGTTAAAATGAGTGCTTGCGGCAATGGATCATTGTAAGCAGAAAGCCCAGGTGTATCAAGCAGAGGAGCCTTCCCTTTTTTCAAGCCGCCCATCGTCAAAATAAGCAGGTTGACTCCGTGGCTCAATATCGCCGTTCCAAGAATAATACGCAACAAACTTTTTGAAAGAATGAGGTAAGTGGCTGCCATAAACATGAGCCCAATTAAAATCGACATCAACAGTTCCATCTAGTCACTCTCCCCAATCGTCTGAATTATCGTAAGCGTCACACCAACAACGACCAGATAAACACCTAAGTCAAAAATCGTCGCCGTGTGAAGCGATGTGTCACCAAGAATCGGCAAATCCACATGACCGAATTTATGTGTCAAAAATGGATCGCCGGTAAAAATCCCAATCATGCCAGTACCGACAGCGAATAGCAAGCCGATCCCAGTCATCATAATCGTGTTAATATTTAACATACTTTTCACTGTCTGCGTGTCATATGCAATCAATGTCAGCGTAATCGCACCAGCAGAAGTAAGACCAGCAACGAAGCCACCGCCAGGATTGTAATGCCCAGCTAAGAACAGATGCAGCGAGAATAGGAAAATAATAAAGACAACAACCTTGGTTACATTACGCAGCAATACGTCATTTGTTTTCATTTTTCCCCCTCCTAGCTAATCGTAATTTTATCATTCCAAAAATACCAATGGATGCAATCGCGAGCACAGCCGTTTCGAACAGCGTATCAAAGCCGCGGAAATCGACCAGAATAACGTTGACGATATTTTTCCCAGCAGCTTTCGTGTACGTATTATCAATATAATACTGCGAAATCGAATCGTAAAAAGTCGTGTCATAAGCCGAAAGCGAAATCAAGAAAACCACAAGCCCAACACCGATACTAATAAACGTCTTCACAGAAAGCCATCGCGGTTTCTCTTCAATATTACTAAACTGTGGCAGATGATAGAAGACGAGCAAGTAAAGCACCACCGAAATCGTCTCAATCACGAGCTGTGTCAATGCAAGATCGGGCGCCCGAGCAATAATGAAGAAGATACTAATCGTATAACCCATTGCGCCAAGCAAAATAATGGAGGTAATTCGCGACTTCGAAAACACCATACCAATAAGCGTTATAATCACGACAAGTGTTAAAACGACGTCCATCATCGTCACACGCGAAATCGCTGAAAGGTCGAAATTAAGCGCATCCGTCGCAAAAATCGTACCGAGCATCAAAATAATGAAAGCCGTCAACATGTAGTTCAAATAAGTCCGCAACCAGCCAGTCATTACCCACAAAGTGAAGCGATACGAGCCCTGCTCCATATAGTACATACTATTATCATACGCCTTGCCCCAACGGAAAAATGCCGGAACTTTCTCTGCAATAAAAGGTTTCCACCAATTCGCCGTCTTGTATAGGAGAATCCCTAAAATAATAACGCCAGCTGTCATCAATAAAGCCATCGTGAAGCCATGCCAGAAACTAATATGAATCGAATAATCCGTCCCATAAAGCGAAGGCATAATCGATTTCACGGCAGGTTCAAGGAGCGGTTTTGAAATCAAATTCGGGAAAATTCCCGTGATAACGACAAGCGCTGACAGAATCATTGGTGGTAATAATAAACCAATCGGAGCTTCGTGCGGCTTTTTCGGCAACAAATGCGGTTTGAATTTGCCACCAAAGGTTTTGAAGAAAATAATCATACTATAAACAAAGGTGAAAATGCTCCCAATCCAAGCAATGACTGGCAAAATCACGCCCCATGTCTCCGCATGAAATAGATTCAGCGAGGCCACATCAACCATGCTCTGGAAAAACATTTCTTTGCTCAAAAAACCATTGAAAGGCGGCAAACCAGCCATCGCAAACGTTCCAATAAAAGCAATCGTCGCGGTAATCGGCATAATCTGCATCAAGCCACCGAGGCGCCGAATATCCCGCGTCCCAGTCTCATGATCGACAATCCCGACCATCATGAACAAACTACCTTTAAATGTGGCGTGGTTAAACAGATGGAATACTGCAGCCACAATCGCGCCAATATAAATGTTATCATTCCAAGAATCAAAATGAAGCGCAGCAGCCCCGACACCAAGTAGCGTCATAATCAAGCCTAGCTGACTAATTGTAGAATAAGCCAAAATCGCCTTCAAATCAGTTTTCTTCGTCGCCGTAATCGAACCCCAGAATAGCGTCACAATCCCAACCAACGAAATCGTCCAAAACCAGGCCCCTGACACTGCAAAGAGGGGTGTAAAGCGAGCAACCAGATAAATCCCAGCCTTAACCATTGTCGCCGAATGCAAATACGCACTAACTGGCGTCGGCGCTTCCATCGCGTCAGGCAACCAAATATGAAATGGAACTTGCGCTGATTTTGTGAAAGCTCCCAGCAAAATAAAAATCATGGCTGGAATAAAGAGTGAGCTACTCTGAACAAGCGCGGCCTCCGAAATTATTTCGCGTAATGAGAACGAGCCTGTAATAAGGTGAAGTAATAAAATCCCACCGAGGAGCATTAGGCCTCCGAATACGGTGATAAGTAATGATTTTCGCGCGCCATAACGCGATCTTTCCCGATGATACCAATACCCGATTAATAGGAATGAGCTAATCGACGTCATTTCCCAGAATAAATAGAGTACAACCAAATTATCACTGAGTACAACTCCAAGCATGGCTGTCATGAAAATAAACAAAAATGCATAAAAATTGTTTAAACGCTCCTTCTTTTTACCTAAGTAGAAAATAGAGTAAAACGTAACGAGCGACCCAATCCCTGTAATAAGCAAAGCAAATAATAAGCTGAGCCCATCAACAACGACAGTGAAATTAATACCAAGTGATGGAATCCAAGGCATCGTCTGCGTGACAACCCCGTCCATCGTTTGCGGAATAAACGTCAAAAAGTAGATAAATAAGATGACAGGAATCGGCAAAACGATCCATCCAGTATGCAGTTGTTTAGTCCATCGATAAAAAATGGGAATAAGCATGGCCATGAGAAATGGCAAGAAAATGGCGAGGTGTAGAAATGACAAAAGTTCTCCCTCCTTGGTGAAAATAAGATATAACATGACGAAACATCACAATTTATTATGAAAGCATAGAAGCTTCAATTGAAAACCCGAAGATAAAGAATAGGCTGTGATTCTGTGCTCGTGGGTATGTCTCACAAAATAAAGACATGGAACACGCGTTGTTTGCCACAATTTTTATTATAGCATACTTATTTACCTGAAAAAAAGGGTAGAAACTTGATTAGCTTGTGAAAACAGGGATATTTTCCGAATTCTATAAATATGAAGAAAGATGAAAAATAAAAAAATCGTTGCTCCAAGAAAAAAACAACGATCATGAAATTAATCCACATTCACATGACGTTTTCGATCAGATCTCAAGCTAAGCCAAAGCAACACAAATGCCACAACAAACATAAAACTAGTAAAGACAAAAACATTGCTCATCCCAACAAAGCCAGCCATCGTCCCACCAAGAATAGGCCCAATTACATTACCGAGAAAACGAGCACTTTGGTTATAGCCAAGCATCTCGCCCTGCATCTGACCTGGAGCAGACAACCGAATGTAAGCCGTAACACAAGGGACCATCCCACCAATCGCGATACCAAACAAGAATCGGAAGAAAATAAACAACCACAAATTCGGAACAAAAGCCTGCGGTAAAACAAAGAGCGCCGCCATAATCAGCAAGATATTCAAAATTTTCTCGTACCCATACTTATCCCCAAGTTCTCCCCATTTTCGCGTCATCACTAAGTTCCCAAAACCCGCCGCCGAAAAAGCAAGTCCAGATAATAACGCCACATTATCCGTATGCGTCAACTCCCCAACATAAAGCGCAAGTAGCGGCTGCACACTAAAATTCGCGACCTGAATGAGCAACGAAATAATCATCACCATCATCAAAACCCGCAACTGAAAAATATGTTTCAGCACTTCCCGACGCGAATACGTCACTTTTTTCACACCCTCTAAATCCGGCCGAACTTCCTTCAAACCAAACGTAACGAGTAGCGCCGCAACAAAAATGGCAATCCCTGTAATAATAAACGTACTCGAAAATCCAAAGAAGTCAGCCAGAGCCCCACCGAGTAGCGGACCAAATAACATGCCAGTTACACCACCCAATTGCAGAGTCCCAAGAACTTTTCCAGCCTCATTCCGATCCGTCTGCCTCGCAATAAACGCATTCGAAATCCCGATAAATCCAGTCACAACCCCCATAAAAATTCGCAAAACCATCATATATGTGACGGAATGAGCATAACCCATAAGGAAAATACTCACACTCATCCCAAAAGCCGTAAACATCAAAATCTTCTTAAAGCCATACTTATCCCCAATGCGTCCCCAAATCGGCGAAAAAATAAAAGCGACTAAAAAAGTCACCCCAAAAATATACCCAGCCCAGCGCTGCACGTATGCCTCGCTATAATCCTCAAACGTTTCAATATACAGCGACAAAAACGGCATAATCATCGTTGTACTCGCTGAAATCAACAAATTCGCCACCATCAAAATATACAGATTCCGTTTTTTAATTGACATAAAAACCATCTCTATTCCTTATTAGTTTCCAAATACCTGATTCCATTATAGAATAAAGGAGCAAAGAAATAAAATAAACAAGCTATAAAAGAGGAGGCAGCATGGTCAAAAAAATTGTTATTTGGGGTGCGGCTAGTATATTATGTATATATCTACTCGCTGTATTTGTGAATTTACTCATAATATGGTTTAAATAAGAGCAGACAATGAGATATAAAAAAGGAGATTAAAAAAATGACATACTATCCACAATTATCAACAGAAGTAGCAGAAAACGAAAAACTGGTGGCGATGGAAACAAATCGCGGAACAATCAAAATTAAACTATTCCCAGAAATCGCACCAAAAGCAGTAGAAAACTTCCTCACACACGCTGAAAATGGTTACTACGAAGGTATCATTTTCCACCGTGTTATTGCTGATTTCATGATTCAAGGCGGCGATCCAGAAGGCGCAGGCTACGGCGGCGAAAGCATATGGGGCGCACCATTCGAAGACGAATTCTCACCAAATGCATTCAACATGCGCGGCGCACTATCCATGGCAAACGCAGGCCCAGGAACAAACGGCAGCCAATTCTTTATTGTAACAAATAAGAATCTACATCCACAAATGGCGAAACAAATGGAATCAGCAGGATTTCCAGCCGAAGTAATTGAAGCCTACAAAGCCGGCGGAACACCGCATCTAGACGGCCGCCACACAGTATTTGGCCAAGTAGTAGAAGGCATGAACGTAGTAGATGAAATAGAGTCCGTAAGCGTAGGCGCCCAAGACAAACCAGTCCACGACGTAACCATCGATAAAATCACCATCCTATAATAAAAATGCAATGCTTCAGCGCGCAGTAATCTTCAGAAAATGAGGATAAGTCACGAAACCCACGCGCGTGCTAAGCTCAATCTTGTGTAAACGCTATACAATGAGTATAATAGAGATATAGCAAAAGCAAGCCACCCTAAAATCGAAAGGAAAGATTTTTGATGAAAAATATCGTATTAGTATGTGCGGCAGGAATGTCCACAAGTTTATTAGTAACAAAAATGCAAAAAGCGGCAGAAGCAAAAGGAATAGAAGCGACAATTGCTGCGTATTCTATTTCTGAAATCAATGGACTTATCGATACAGCAGATGTTGTCTTGCTTGGCCCACAAGTTCGTTACCAAAAATCAACAGTTGATAAATTAGCTGAACCAAAAGGCGTGCCAGTTGATGTTATCGACATGACGGCTTACGGTACAATGAACGGTGAAAAGGTACTTGATCACGCATTGAAATTAATGGGTGAATAATTAATAAACGAATCAAAGCTGGAGTTATTAGTTGGCATATGCCACTTCTGACTTCAGCTTTTTTGGTGTGTAAGTTCTGAAAAAAAGCGATATACCCCAAAAATCATAGGTATATCGCTTTCCTATTAATCCTTCGTCAAAACACCATCCAACATCCGATAAACGTGGTGGCATAAATCCAACATCCGCTCATCATGCGTCACCATAATTACCGCACGTTCCTTACCCTTCACCTCATCACGAAGCAATTCCACGACTTCACGACCTCGAGTAGAATCCAAGCTCGCAGTCGGCTCATCCGCTAAAATCACAGCAGGTTCATTAATCAACGAGCGCGCAATCGCCACCCGCTGTTTCTCACCTCCGGATAAATCTTTCGGATAAAAATGCAAGCGATCACCGAGACCGAGTTGCGTTAGCAATGCCTCACTTTTCTTAGCTACTTCTTGTTTTTCCTGCCCAGCCAATTTACCAATAAACTCAAGTTGCTGTTGCGCCTTCAAATATGGAACAAGATGTGCCGCTTGAAAAATAAATCCGACTTCAGACAAACGTAATTCCGTTTGCGCCTTTTTAGATAGATCACTGATGACTTTCCCGTTAATCGCAATTTTTCCAGAAGTTGGTGTAAGTAGTGCTCCTGCCAAAGACAAGAAAGTACTTTTTCCAGAGCCAGAAGGTCCGACAATCGCAATCAATTCCCCAGCATTCGCTTCAAAATTAGTTTCGCGCAACGCATGAATCGTCGTTGGGCCAGAAGGATAGATTTTCGTTACATTTTCAAATTGTAAAAGAGCTGTCATTATTGATCGCCTCCCCGAATCGCGTCCAGCGCGTCTACTTTAGCAATTTTGATGAGTGATAAAAGTGAACCGATAACCGCTACCGCGAAAAACAGCACACTGTAAAGCGTCATCGTCCAGCCCGTTAAACGAAACGGCATCGCGTCAGGCATAATTGTCGAAAGCCCAGCCGTAGCAGCGATACTAATCCCAATACTCACTACCGAAATCAACACAACTTGTGAAACAACGCTTGCCACCAAGTAACTCGTCTTCGTTCCAAGCGCCTTCAAAATCCCAAATTGTCCTGTTTTTTGCAATGTCATAATATAGAAGAAAGCCGTCAAAATGAAGCCACCAATGACAATCAAGAAGAAAATCATCATGTTTAGCGTCATTTGCTCCGCGGAATAACCAGGAATTTGACCTAGGAAATCTTTATGCGTAATAACCGTCAAATCCTTATTATCGATCGAAACATCCTTATCCGCGTCCTTAGCAAGAATCGCAACTGTACTCGTTTGCGGAATTTTTTGGTGGTAAAGGCTCGGGTTAATCGCTTGCCAAACTGCCATATTCATATAAACAACAGGAGCGTGGCTATATTTCTGGTCCTTCGCAAAACCAATAACAGTCATCTGCTTATTCAAAATGTCGTCTTCAATGACGTCGCCAACTTTTAGATCGCCTTTTAACGAGGAATCTACAATCACGCCGTCCGGTTTGGTCACGCTCATTTGCGAACCAGATGTTACTTTAGGCTCTAAAAAACTGCCAGGTGTAATCGCGAAGACCGCCATACTGAATTTCTTGCCATCTTCTGCACGCTTTAACGTTTGCATCGACTGACCAAGAACAGCGGCATCTTTCACATTTTTATCATCTTTAATATCTGCCAAATCTGATTCAGGAAAAAGCGAACGTTCCACTTTGCCTTGCGCATCTTTGGCCAGAACATAATACGGCACATCATTATTCGCGACAGAAGAAGCATTATCATACGCCAAACCATTCGCTAGCCCCGATAAAAACAAGGATAACAATACAATTAAAATCATAATCCCCGTCACCAAGAAATAACGTAACTTCGAATAAAGCAATTCACGAAGTCCTAAAAACATATATTTTCCAACTCCTCATTTTTTGAATTTTCCTTCTCAAGTATAACAAATAAATCGTGAAAAACCGATCAATGCGTTTTTTGTAGGCCATCTATTAAACAAGCGACCCCTTTTTGCAACGTCTCTTTCGGACAAGCAATATTTAAACGAACGAAGCCCGAACCCGCGACACCAAAATCAGATCCCATCTGCACACCAACCCCTGCATCAATCAAATTCTGATAGATTGTTTTATCATCCAAACCGAGCGCCCGGCAATCCAGCCACATCAAATAAGTAGCCTCAAGCCTCGTTACCCCAATAGTCGGGCAATGTTTTTCAATCTCAGCCTTCGTATAGTGATAGTTCCCAAAAATATAATCGCGCAACTCATCCACCCATTCAGCGCCAAAACGATAAGCCGCTTCCATGCCAACTGCGCCAAACGAATTCAGCTCGGGCCGTGATGTATACTTCGCCTCGTACTCAAATTTTTTCTGGAATTCCGGATTTGTCGTAATAAAAAAGGATGCCTTGATTCCAGCTAAATTAAACGTTTTTGTTGGCGCCATCAATGTAATGATTTGTGCCGCGTAATCGGGAGTCGCAACAGCAAGCGGCGTATGTGTCACACCAGGCATCGTCAAATCCGAATGAATCTCATCCGAAATGATCGGCACACCATAGCGTTCACAAAGCGCGACCATTTTTTGAAGCTCCTCAGGGGTCCAACTACGGCAACCAGGATTATGCGGATTACAGAGAATAAACAACTCTACCTGCTTCACTTTTTCCTCAAAATCAGCCCAATCTACCTGATACGAACCATCTTCATAAATCAGCGGAGTCAGTGTAACAACGCGCTCCGTTTGTGCAGTCACCAAGAAGAAAGGGTGATACACCGGCGAATGCATCAAAACCGCGTCCCCTTTTTCCGTTAACGAACGAATCGCCATAGATATAGAAGGAACAACCGCAGCATTCAAAAAAATAGCAGATTCATCGACTGTGTAACCGTGGCGTGTAGCCAACCAATTCACAATGCTAGGCTTTAATCCAGGAACCGTCATCGAGTAGCCAAAAATCCCGTGGTCTAGCAATTTTTGAAAGGCTTGGTGAACAGCATACGGCGGCTTGAAATCCATATCGGCCACCCACATCGGTATAATATCTTCCGTTCCAAATAAATTCTTCACATCGTCCCATTTCTCGCTGTTTGTCCCAATACGCGGGATTACTTCATCAAAATGACTCATCACTAAATCCTCCTCAAAAAATACGCTTTTCAGTCCCATTGTATCATAATCTCATACGAAACAATGTTTAAAATCAAATCTAATAATTGTGTATTTTGAGGCGTAGTGATATAATTTGTAATTATTGAAAGTCAGAAAGTAGGAATAGAGAATGAGTGAATTTAAAGTTGGCGATATTATTACAGGTAAGGTAGCAGGAATTCAAGGCTACGGCGCGTTCATCGCATTGGACGACAAAACGCAAGGATTAGTACACATTTCAGAAATCCACCACGGTTTTGTAAAAGATGTGCATGAATTTTTAGAAGTTGGACAAGAAGTAAAAGTCAAAATTCTAGAAATCAATAATGAAACAAATAAAATCAGCTTATCGATCCGCGCGACGGAAGAAGCACCTGCAAAAGCAAAACAAGAATCAAAACGTCCACAGCAACAACAAATGTCATCAGGACCAGACGAAGGCTTCAATACCTTGCGCGACAAACTACAAGAGTGGGTAGACAAAGCAGACAAGTAAACCAATGAACCTTAGGAGACTTCGCGCAGGAGTTTCCTAATCATAAGGTTTTCTGTTTTTAATTAACAAACATTTTAGACAACATAGTTAATGATTGCTTCGTGGATTTGAATTTTTAGATAATTTTAAATATAAGGCCTTAAGGGAGGTTTGTTCATGAAGAGGGTACTGTTAGTGAAGGGATTTATTTACAACGAAAAAAAGGATGACATTCTACTTGTGAAAAATCGCGATTTAAAATGGTCATTTCCAGGAGGTCGGGTCGAAACCGATCAAACACTGGAACAAGCGCTAATCTCAAAAGTGAAGCAACAAACAGGGATAAACTGTACAATTGATAGCTTATTGTATGTCAAAGAACGCAGAACTGCTTGGGAACATGTCTGCTTATTTGTCTATAAAGCAACCGCGACAGGAGATTTTCTCACGGTGGAGAAAGATGATAGCGTTTTTCATGCACGATGGACCTCGATTCCTCAAGCTGATGACCTACTTCAAGAACAAGACGTCGCCATCAACAAACTAGTTTTAGAAAATGGCGTTCCGTATATTTTACCACAAGAAAATTAGGACACACTATTCTTGCTAAATTGGCACGGTTGATATAAAGTAAGTACTATAAATAGGCACTAAATTTGGAGGGAAAATGATGACACATATCCAATTTGATTATTCAAACGCATTGAAATTTTTCGAGCAACATGAAATCGACTATTTACAACCAGCTGTCACAGCAGCACATGAAGCACTACATAATGGCACTGGCGCAGGAAACGAGTATCTGGGATGGATCAACCTACCCCGCGATTACGACAAAGAAGAATTCGCCCGCATCCAAAAAGCAGCAGCAAAAATTAAAGCAGATTCTGAAGTTCTAATCGTTATTGGTATCGGCGGTTCGTATCTTGGTGCACGTGCCGCGATTGAAACGCTAAATCACGCATTTTATAATGTACTAGACAAAGAGAAACGCCAAGCGCCGCAAGTATTTTTCGCAGGGAACAGTATTAGTTCAAGCTATTTACACGACCTCATCGACGTGATTGATGGCAAAGACTTCTCGGTTAACGTTATTTCTAAATCTGGTACAACAACAGAACCGGCAATCGCCTTCCGCGTATTCAAGGAACTTTTAGAAAAGAAATACGGTAAAGAAGAAGCGAAATCTCGCATTTACGCAACAACCGATAAAGCAAAAGGTGCATTGAAAGAACTGTCAAACTCAGAAGGATACGAAACATTCGTCGTTCCAGATGATGTTGGCGGTCGTTTCTCCGTACTTACAGCTGTTGGACTATTACCAATATCAGCAAGTGGCGTAGATATCGAAGCAATGATGAAAGGCGCTGACGCAGCTCGTGCCGATTTCAGTAGCCCAGAATTAGATAAAAACATCGCTTACCAATATGCAGCAGCCCGCAACGTGCTCTACCGCAAAGGTAAAGTCACTGAGTTGCTTATTAACTATGAACCAGGCTTACAATACTTCAACGAGTGGTGGAAACAACTATTCGGCGAAAGTGAAGGTAAAGACCAAAAAGGAATCTATCCATCCAGCGCCAACTTCTCTACAGACCTACATTCCTTAGGTCAATACATCCAAGAAGGACGCCGCAACATTTTCGAAACAGTTGTAAAAGTAGCAAAAGCCCGTCACGAAATAACAATCAATAAAGAAGATAATGATCTTGATGGACTCAACTATCTAGCAGGGGAAACCGTGGACTATGTAAACGACAAAGCTTTCCAAGGGACCCTACTTGCACATACAGATGGAGATGTACCTAATTTTGTAGTAGAAATTCCATCACTAGACGCCTATTCATTCGGATATCTAGTGTACTTCTTTGAAATCGCAGTCGGTGTGAGTGGCTACCTAAATGGTGTAAATCCATTCGACCAACCAGGAGTAGAAGCTTATAAAGCCAACATGTTTGCGTTACTAGGCAAACCAGGCTACGAAGAAATGAAAGCAGAACTAGAAAAACGCTTGAAATAATATCTCAAATCTGCGTGAAACCTCCAGAACTTAGGGAAGTGCCACGCAGATTTTTTAGTTAGTCACATCACGAAAGGAGAAAAAGATGCTTTCCATTGAACGCAAACAAGCCATCTTAAACTACGTAAAAAATAAAAAAATAGCTAGCGTCAATGAACTAGCTCGTCATTTCAAAGTCCACGAAGTCACAATTCGCCGCGATTTAACAACCCTAGAAAACGAAAAAAAACTAAAGCGAACACATGGCGGCGTCATGATAGAAGAAAAAATCATATCTGAACCAGATTTCCAAAAACGTGAAGAAGTCCAATTTAAGGAAAAACAACGCATTGCATCCTATGCTTCATCCCTTATCGAGGATGGAGATACAATCATTCTTGATTCAGGTACGACAACAGGCCACATTGCTAGAGCTATCCAAGACCGCACAAAACTAACGGTTATCACAAACGACATCAATGTAGCCACCATTCTACGCCATTCTTCTATCAAAGTCATTGTTACAGGTGGTGTTCTATATCCTGAAACTTATATGCTAAATGGTATGATTACCGAAGAAACCCTACGGAATTTACATGTTCATAAGGCATTCGTCACGACACCAGCTATCGATCTGGAAAAAGGTCTCATGCACTACGACGAGTATCTAGTACCAGCAAAAATCCAGATGCTCCATTCAGCAACCGAAGTTTTCCTAGTAACAG
This sequence comes from Paenilisteria portnoyi, assembly GCF_014322795.1. GTDB lineage: Bacteria > Bacillota > Bacilli > Lactobacillales > Listeriaceae > Listeria_A > Listeria_A portnoyi. Next base: position 476 of record NZ_JAASTT010000030.1, on the reverse strand, counting down.
ACCACACCAAGTTTGGAAGAATATCACTGTACAAATACGCAGATTTTATTGACATTACTAGTATTATCACAGGAATAGAATTAGATTCTTCATTAAAGGACCGTTTTTTAGAGAAGGGCTTGATTATCCATACAACCTAGTGAATATACAAAGGAATAAATAATTAAAAATAAATTTGTGAAATACTATTGCGTTTATAGAATATACATGGTATTCTAGTTATCGTGCCTCTTATAAGTAACTAGAAAAACGGCTAATAGCAAAGGATTTCCAAGCTTCATGGTTGAAAATCAGCTAAAAAACAGTAATTAAACTTTTATTCAAAAAAAAGATAAAAACTGTTGACAAAGATTAGCCCTAATGATACTATAAGAAGGTCGCTGCTAGATGAAAGCGAATGAGAGATTGACCTTTGAAAACTGAACAGAAACAAAGATAAAACCAATAGAGACAGTGATGTTTCTAGGTAAGAATCG
>NZ_JAASTT010000002.1 GCF_014322795.1 Paenilisteria portnoyi | reverse complement strand
CACGGAAGTAGAAAGTTTGATGACTTCTGTGGAGACTGGGTTGAGAGAGGTTGGTAGTGGGAAAGGATTTAATGCAGGAACAGGGACTTTTACAATTCCATCTCCAGATAATTTAGCTTGGACAACAGTTATTGCTAAACAAGTAAAGCAAAATAATACTCAATTTTTAGAGGAAATGCGGAAAAAAGTTCCGCATTTATCGGAAACAGAAAAATCTAAGCTATTTGAATTAGCTCAAACGAATTCTGAGATAGAACCACCTCAAGAAATTATTGATTATTTTATGAATGATGTAGATGAAATTCCAACATCAATAAAGGATAGTTTGCCACAAGATTTAGTTAATGCAGGTGTTGAGTCAAGTGGAAAAGCTACGCAAAATTTTGGTTTTCTACTCACTACTCTAACAGGGAAAATGGGACCTGGTGGGGCAGGGAATTTTGTCATGGTTAATCCCAATACATCCTCCGTAACAACGAGTATAATTAAAACTGGAAGTACTATAGCTAAGGTTGGAAAATTTGGACTTCCTATTGTTGGTGGTATTGTTGATGGTGTTACTCAAATTTCGCAAGGTGAAGATGTTGGAGATGCAGTCGTGAAGTCTGTTGCCCATGTGGGAATTGGGATTGCAGGTGGAGAAGCGGGTGCAGCTATTGGAGGTGCAATCGGTACGGCAATTCCGATACCAGTAGTTGGTACTCTGGCAGGTGCAGCATTAGGATTTGTTGTAGGAGTAGGGATCACAGCCGTAGGTAATTATATTTTTGATAAGATTTATGATAAAAAGGATAAAATTATTGCGGGAGCAAAAGATATCGCTGAAGATGTTGGTAAAAGTATAGGAGAAGGAGTAAAAAGTGTAGGCGATAAAATAGGAAATGCTGCTTCTGGTTTTATGAAAGGATTGGGTAGTGTTTTTGGATAGGAGAGTGAGAAAAGAATGAAATCACCATGGGTTCCAATATTTTATCACAAAGAAGAAGGTAAAAATTATTTTTATAACTTGAATGAGAAGCGAGTGGTGGAAGGAAACTACTCTACGCAGGGTACTTTTTTAACGTTACTTTCTGGAATGGTCGGAGTTATTTTATATGCGTTATTTGGCTCAGTGATTATCAAAATGTCAATCAATCATTTAGTGTTTTTGAGTATAATATTAGGAATTGCTATCAGTATATTCTTAGTTATCATCATTGATTACTTTAGCAAAAAAAGTGTCTTTGGGGAGGGGGCACCAGTGGAAAAAATCTCTCTTTATTTTGCAGAGGGAGAGAAACAGTTTAAAAAAAATATGCGACTTAGTTTCTATACGCTTTTGTTAGCTATAGGAAGTACTTTAGTGCTGTACATTTCAGATGGGGAAGCAATATTATTTTTTGCTACAGCTCTTTTTTGGATGCTGCCTATCCCTTTGTTTGTTCTACAAAGACCTTTCAAACGAAAAAAAATGTATGCTCTTTATAAAAAAAATCAATTACCAATAGAGAATGGAGAATTATGATGGAGGAATTATTACCACTTGGTTCAGTAGTACGGCTAAAAAATGGGGAACAACAACTTGTAGTTATCAGTCGTTTTCCGTTATATAACAATCAAGGTGTCATCGGTTATTTTGAATATGGCGCATGCCTATACCCCAATGGGCAAATAGATCAAACCGCTTACTTTTTTAATCAGGAAGATATTGATGAAATGTATTTTACTGGCTATATTAACGAAGCGGAAGAAACATTTCGAGTGAAAGTGAAAGCGGAACTTGAAAAAATAGCATATCCACGTCTTGAATTAATCACAAAGCATAAGAACGGATAGTCTTTATTGTAAAAAAGAGTGTGCATGAAACGAATAAAGCAAACAGACCACCGATTATATGTTGATTGGTGGTCTATCCTTTTCTGCCGTTTTACGAAGATCAGAAACGGGAGATACAAGAGAAATTAGATAAGTTAATGGCGTATAATGGTAGATCAGCAACACTATTCACGGAAGTAGAAAGTTTGATGACTTCTGTGGAGACTGGGTTAATGTTGTTGGAACAGGAGTCGCGATAGGAAGTTCTATCTTGGTAGGTGCATTAGTAAGTTCCAATCCGATTGGTTGGGGATTTGCTGCAGGTGTTTTAGTAGGTACTGGTTTTAGCTGGGCATATGATAATAATTTTTTAGGCTGGGCGGGTGATAGAGTGGATGATGGTTTACACTGGGCGGGTGATAAACTTGGAGAGGGCGTAGATTTTGCTAAAGAAAAACTAGGGGATGTTGGTGAAGCGATATCTGGAACAATTAGCAGCATCAATCCGTTCGACTAAAGGAGGCACATATGGTAATTGAAACAAAAAGCCCGCGCTATAAGTTACTGGTACGTGAAAAGGAAAATCAAATTATTGATTTAGATTCGAATTTTTTATTATGGCTTTTTCCGGCTTTTAGATGGTTTTTGGCTGTTAAAACAATCACTATCTCAGATGACAATGTTATGAAGAAAATAGTAAAAGAAATTAAACCTAAAAATAATTTCGGAGTAGTTATTATGCTGGGTGTAGTAGTAGTTTTATCTAAAATATTGAATACACTAATGAATGAATTTGCAATCGAAGGTATGCCGTTTATACAAGGAATAGTAATTGTTGTCTTTTTGGCAATGAGTATGTTGGGCTACAAATATTACCGCAGTAGGGAGAACAGAAAGATGCTTGAGCGTATTAGTGGTATCCGGCTTGAAGGTAAATATGTTATGAAAATTAGTCGTATCTCAGTGAAATATTTTATTCAAGTTTTTTTTATGCAATTAATATTATATACAGTGGTTTTATTATTTGCGTATATCTCCGTTGATATGCCTGGTATAGTGGCCTATCTTTTGTTTCTATTGAGTTTGTTTCTATATACTTTTTTCAACACAAAGATTAAATTTCCTGATAATGCTAAAATAGACTAGGAGTGTGATTATATTGTTATCTGTAGGATCTGTTGTATATTTAAATGAGGGTAGAGTAAAGATTGTAATCATGACTAGATATCCGCTTGTAGAGGCTGAAAATAAAAAAATATATTTTGATTATATGGGTTCTAAGTTCCCGGAAGGCCTAGATCCAAAGCAAACGATATATTTTAATGAAGAAAACATTGATTCTGTTGTATTTGAGGGCTATCAAGATGAGGAGGAAAAAAGGTACCAAGTAGTGTTACAGGACTTGGTGAAGAATAGCAAATACGAAAAGGGCGTTGTTTCGAGTACTATTAACACTTACTATAATAGTAGATACCATTAAAGAGGTTGGGACGCAATATGATGCTCCAGCCTCTTTACTACATAGTCCATTTTTTAACCTCTAAATCAAAACAGTGTATCATGAAGGGTATACAGATGTGGAGGAGGAAGCATTCCAAAAAGTATACGAAAAAAATTGCGACCATTTCTTATCCTAAATTTCAAATCGATTCCCATGAAAAAATCTGATTTAGTGTAGGACATGGGGAAGCGATGAGGTCATATTTGCATTTTTTATCAAAAAAGAAGTTTAACTTTTCAAAAAAAGTGGTACATACAATTATCAACTGTAAGCAAAATACATGCGAAATGTGTAGATATCTGCTATCCTTGCAGTAATCGAAATAGGGAAGAGGAGTGATGACAATGCAAATCGAAGTAAGCGATCAAGCACAACACTGGTTTAGAAATGAGTTTAACACGGCTGGCGGTAATGGAATTAGATTATTCGCAAAATATGGTGGCTCCAATAGTTCCCTACATCCTGGTTTTTCAATCGGGTTGGTATCTGAAAAGCCCACAGAAATGGCATTGCAACACAAAATCGGCGATATTTTATTCTATGTAGAAGATCATGATTACTGGTACTTTAAAGATCATGACTGGATTATTGACTACAACCCAAAAAGCGAAGAAGTAACATTTAAATTTTTCGAGAAAGTAAAATAAAGTAAGCGGGCCTCTTTCACTAGGGGCTCGTTTTATTGGCTCTATGTCAATTGTTGGGGTGAAATATCAAGGTGCGAGCTAGGGAGTCAATAGCTCGTGCCTTTTCTTAACCTACAGAGATGTCAAAATCTTTGATAAAGTGTTGTGCTAGTATTTTGGCTCGGAATCTTTCGAAGCATTGAAAGCCATAAGCGCCACGTTTTAAAACTTTGGTTCGATTGTTAATGCCTTCTACGAAGCCATTAGATAAATGTGGGTAAATAAAAGCGTTAATAATTTCTGTTTCCCAGCGTTGAAAGGTTCCGATAGCGGCAATGAACTCTGGAATATTGGCTTGTCGAACAAGTTCATAGAATTGATGTAACGCGTGACGTACATTGGTTCGTTCTTGGGCTTTGTGTGTGTTAAACCAAGCCTGATAGGCTTCTTTGATATCATAGGCTGTTTGTAAATCGGAGTCTAATTCTAAATAGCGCTGAACAAGCGTCCACTGCTCAGAGGTTAATTCATGTTTCCTTTTGTAAAAGAGGCCCTTCATGCGTTTACAGCGTTTTCGATCATAGTCATGGAATTTTTGTTGTACCCGAATACGAACTTTGGTTAAGGCCCAATAAATATAGCGGGAAAAATGAAAAGAATCCGCAATAATCAATGGGCTGTCAAGGGCTTTTTGAACGGCGCTTTTAAATGCGGAGCTTAGATCCATAATCACGATTTCTACTTGTTGTCCGCGTTCTCTGAGATAGCGTTGGATGGTTTTTATACTACGATTTTCTAAAATATCAATGGGACGCCGAGTGACAGGGTCGGCAATAATCAACTGGAACTTGCCTTTATTTGTGTCTCCTTTAAATTCATCTATAGCGATGATCTTTGGTAAGGTGGCTGGCGGTGTTGAAAAAGCATCCATACGGGCATCAAATAAGCGAATGATTTTAGAAGCGGTCGTTCCATAGGCTTTAGCGGTGTAAGTGAAGGAAGCGGAGTTAATACTATGAAACAGAGCAGCCTGATGCCAAGCGGTAGAGAAACGCTGATAGCGTGTGACAATTCCTTGATTTTTCTCATCAAATGCTTTACCACAAGGGCAATGATAGCGTCGTTTCCGATAATGAATATAGACCCGTTTTTCGGCTATTTTAAGGTGTTGAAACGAATGCGTACGATAATCTTTAATACGATTTGTACGGGTTTGACAATGAGGGCAAGCATGTTTCTTCCGTTTTAATTGAATATGAATGTGGCAGGTATCCTTCTCTATGGAATGCTCGATGAACTGGACGTTTTTATTTTCTAAACCGATGAGTTGTATGATAAAATGGTCTGGCATGGTAATATCGCTCCTTTGGATTGGGTTTCGTCACTTTTATCTTAACGGATGTTGATATTACTGTGTATTTTTTTGCCTTAAAACAAGAACAAAAAAATGTTGAGGCAGATTAATTTCTACCCCAACATTTATTATACAACCGTTTTATTTGGCGTAAATCTCCCAACTTTGGCGGAACCTATTTACTCAACGTGCTGATTCTGCTATTCTAAAGTGTAGAGAATTAGGGAGTTGAGAACTTGAAGAAATTAGCGAAATGGAGCATTCTAGGACTTATTTTAGTCTTATTTATCGCTGGATGCTCGAACAACACACAAACATCAAGCGTTACCGAAAATACACTGAAAGGCGCGAAATTCACTTTTTTCGACGTCGGTCAAGGGGATAGCACGCTTATTCAAGCTGACGATGGCACCACGATTTTGATTGATACCGGGCGCCACGACGATAATCGAATTTTGACATACCTCGAAAAAGCGAATATCGAAAAAATTGATTTGCTGCTATTGACGCACCCGCACTCGGACCATATTGGGAATGCGGATAAAGTCATCAAACAATATAAACCGAAAGAAATTTGGATGGACGGCCTCGTGTTTAACAGTTCGATTTATGAACGTGTCATCGATGCTGCATTGGCATCAGACGCTAAATATAAAGAACCGAGACGTGGTGAGAAAGCGACATTTGGACCATTTGGGATTCAAGTTTTGAGCCCAGATAAACTGTCGGATAACGCGAATAATGATTCTATCGCGATTCGTTTAACATACAAAGATATCGCAGCTATTTTTACAGGAGATGCGGAGAAATCACGCGAGCAAGAGATGGTGGACAGCGGACTTGATTTGAACGCGCAGATTCTTGATTTGGGCCATCACGGTTCATCGACATCGAACCAGCCGTACTTTTTAGATGCGGTTAAGCCAGAAGTTGCTGTTTATTCCGCTGAAAAAGGGAATTCATACGGGCACCCACATCGCGAAGTTATCCAGTGGTTGAAAGACCGCGATATTACAACATACGGAACGGATGTTGAAGGAACGGTGACGATAGAAACGGACGGTAAACAAATCCACGTAGCAACAGAAAAATTAGGGACACCAGAGCCCGGAAGTACTAGTGGCAAGCAAACCGCCGAAGAACCTGGTGCCGCAGTCCCAATGCCGGATGCAATCAATATCAACAAGGCAACAGCAGAAGAATTGCAATATCTACCAAGCATTGGCCCCGTTTTAGCAGATAAAATCATCTCAGAACGGCCATATCGAAGTATCGATGACTTGAAAAAAATAAACGGAATAGGCGATGGCATTGTTCGACAAATCAAAGAACAAGGCAAAGCAACCGTAAAGTAGGTGAATCATGAGCCAAAAAGCGATTTTAGACCGTATCGAGGATGGAAAAGCCGTTTTTCTACTCGAGCCAGACCAGCAAATATGGACAGTTCCACAAGCCAAATTACCAAAAAATATTCGTGAAGGTAGTTCTGTTCGTATTGATGGTACAAGAATCACGCTAGACGCCCAAACTACAGCCGAAAATAAAGCACGAATCGCATCGAAACTCGAACAATTACGCAGAAAAAACGGACAATAAACAAAGAACTTTTCCAAAAGTGGTTGACAGTATCCGAAATACACGATATAGTTATAAAAAATAAATAACGACTTACACATTTTATCCAGAGAGGTGGAGGGATTTGGCCCTACGAAACCTCGGCAACAGATCATTTATTGATACTGTGCCAATTCCAACAAGCATTCCATTTGCTTGGTAGATAAGGTGAGACGACAAAGACTGCATTCATATGACTGTATAATTATTCGGTACATAGATGTTTGGACTAGAATCTCCTCTTATTAACTCAAGGGGAGATTTTTTTTGTGGGTAAGGCAACTAAGGGAGTGAAGAGAATGATTGAATTCAAAAATGTAACAAAAACATTCAAAAGTGGAGGAAAAGAAATTACCGCGTTAGACGGCGTCAGTCTAACCATCGAAAAAGGCGATATATTCGGTGTCGTAGGCTTCAGTGGTGCTGGGAAGAGCACCTTGATTCGCACGGTAAACTTGTTAGAGCGGCCAACAACAGGCTCTGTCGCCGTAGCAGGAACTGACTTAACAACATTGAAACAAAGCGAACTCCGCGCAGAACGAAAAAAGATTGGGATGATTTTTCAACATTTTAACTTATTGAATTCCAAAACGGTCTTCGATAACATCGCGATACCGCTAGCTTTAATACATACAAATCGAAAAGAACGCGAAAAACGAGTACTAGAATTGCTTGATTTTGTTGGATTAGCAGATAAAGCAAAGAATTATCCGGACCAGTTATCAGGCGGTCAAAAGCAGCGTATCGGCATTGCACGGGCGCTGGCAACAAACCCAGACGTGCTACTATGCGATGAAGCAACGAGCGCACTAGATCCAGAAACGACAGGCGCGATTCTCGAACTACTGCAAAAAATCAATAAGGAGTACAATATCACGATCCTGCTTATCACCCACGAAATGTCCGTGATTCGCGAAATCTGTAATCGAGTAGCGGTGATGGAAGGCGGTAAAGTTATTGAAGAAGGCAAAGTATTCGATATCTTCTCAAATCCACAAAGTCAAACCGCGAAAAATTTCGTGAAGACTGTTATCAACGACGATATTCCAGCCAGCGCTTGGAAGCTAATTCAAAATCATGATGCTACCGTTTGGAAATTTACGTTTGTTGGAGAATCATCAGGAAACCCGCTACTTTCCAATATTGCCAAACAATTTGATGTCAATGTTAGTGTTTTAAGTGGGAATATTTCGGAGATCCAATCGATTCCTTTTGGATATATGGTTGTGGAAGTCACAGGTGAGCCAGAAGAAATCGCGAAGGCCCATGCATACGCAAGGACACAGAGCGTCAAACTAGAGGAGGTGGGAACACATGGAAGTAACATCTGAACAGCTATTGACAGCTTTTACTGAAACACTTTATATGGTGACTTGGTCGCTCTTGTTCGCCTGCCTCATAGGAATTCCACTTGGCGTCCTACTTGTTGTCACACGAAAAGGTCATATTTTGCAAAATACAGTGATCTTCAATATTTTGAATCCGATTATCAACATTTTGCGCTCTGTACCATTCATTATTTTACTAGTAGCTTTGATTCCAGTGACGCGCTTTATTGTCGATTCCAGTATCGGCGTCAAGGCCGCGATTGTCCCGCTCGTTTTCTACGCAGGACCTTACATTGCAAGGCTTGTTGAAAACTCACTTTTAGAGGTGGACCAAGGCATTATTGAAGCAGCCCAAGCAATGGGCGCGAACGCTTGGCAAATTATTTGGCGGTTCATGTTGCCAGAAGGGCTTAGCTCACTGATTCTGACACTAACTACAGCAACGATTGGACTAGTTGGTGCGACTGCGATGGCGGGAGTCGTTGGTGCCGGCGGAATCGGAAACTTGGCGATTACGTACGGATACCAGCGTTATGATAATATTACAATGCTTGTTACAGTCATTATTTTGGTCGTCATCGTTCAAAGTGTACAGTCACTGGGGAATTTCATTTCTCGCAAAATCCGCCGCCGATAAATGCCGGCGCCGTCTTCGTGAGGAGGCTCAATCATGAAAGACTGGAAACACGATTTTAACAATAAAAAAATAATAAGGGAGTTTTTTTAGATGAAAAAATTGGTATTGGTTTTGATTTTAGCTTTGTTAGCCGTTGTTGTTACGGCTTGTGGTGGTTCGGACGAGAAGGCGAGTGGGGATGAGAAGAATTTGGTTATTGGCGTTAGCGCTGGGGACCGGACTTGGCCTGAGATTAAGCGGATTGCTGAGAAGGATGGCATTACTATTGAATTGAAAGAATTTAGCGATTATGTCTTGCCTAACCGCGCGCTTGCTGATGGCGACTTGGATGCGAATGCCTTTCAAACGATTGCTTACTTCGATTCTTTTATTAAAGAAAATAAGCTAGATCTTGAGCCACTTGCTTCGACAGTTATTGCTCCAATGGGCGTTTACTCGAACAAGGTCAAGGATATTAAGGATATTAAAAATGGCGCTACAATCGCTGTTCCTGATGATGCTACGAACTACGGTCGCGCGTTGCTTTTGTTACAAGAGGCTGGGCTAATCAAGCTTGTTGATGATTTCGATGGCAATGGCTCACCAGAAGCGATTAAAGAAAATCCGAAAAAATTGGATATCAAACCGATGGTGGCCGGTCAAATCCCGCGTGCATTGGACGATGTGGACGCAGCCACTATTAATAACGGTGTCGCGGTTGACGCGAAACTTGATCCACTAAAAGATTCGATTTTCCTAGAGTCTGATACAGCGAAACCTTACATTAACATCATTGCCGTGCGAAAAGGAGACACGGATCGCGAAGCCTTGAAAAAAATCGTAGAAATTTACCACTCTGATGAAATGAAGAAATTTATCGACACAACATATAAAGGCAGCTCGATCCCAGCATTTGTTCCACTTGATGAGCTAGAAACGTATAAAGAAACGTGGTCTAAAAAATAAATTCGAAATACGGAGGCGTTGCACATGGTACAAGCAAAACTGACATGGTCTGAGGCCATTGAAACAAATATTGAGGCGCATCAAGACTTTTACATTGAAGTGAGTCATGACATTCATGATCATCCTGAAATCGGCAACGAAGAATTCTACGCAAGTGAAAAACTGGCAACAATCCTTGAAAAAGCTGGTTTCACGGTAGAGTTAGACGTAGCAGGTCACAAAACGGCTTTTCTTGCTCGTAAAAAAGCGGAGAAGCCAGGCGCAACGGTTGCCTTTTTAGCGGAATATGATGCTTTACCAGGGCTGGGACACGCTTGCGGACACAACATCATTGGCACAACGAGTGTCGCCGCAGCTATCGCGCTCGCGGAAGTCATCGAGGAAACAGGCGGTGAAATCGTCGTGCTCGGAACACCAGCAGAAGAAGGTGGACCAAATGGTAGCGCAAAAGGTAGTTTCGTGAAGCATGACCTTCTAAAAGGCATCGATGCTGCGCTCATGATTCATCCATCGAGTGATTCCGCGCTAACGACACCATCTCTCGCTGTAGACGTCCTAGAATTCGAATTTTTCGGGAAACCAGCCCATTCAGCGGCCAACCCAGAGGACGGCATTAACGCACTGGACGGACTCATTCAGTTTTATAACGGTGTCAATGCTTTGCGCCAACACGTGACTTCCGATGTGCGCATTCACGGTATCATTTTAGACGGTGGTCAAGCACCAAATATTGTTCCAGATTACGCCCGTGCCCGTTTCTTCACGCGTGCCGATAAACGTCGCCGTCTCGATGATATCACAAAGCGCGTCATCCAAGTCGCAGAAGGTGCCGCGATTCAAACAGGTACGACTTTTAAAGTGACCAATATCCAAAATGGCGTCGATGATTTCCTGATTAACAAACAGTTCAATCGCCTGTTCGCGCGTATCGCTGAGCAACTAGATGAGCCACTTATTACCGATAGCCGCGGTATTGGCTCGACAGATGCAGGGAATATTAGCCAAGTTATCCCGACAATCCACCCTTATATCAAAATTGGCTCTAGTGACCTCGTTGGCCATACCGTAGAATTCCGTGAAGCCGCAAAATCCGCAGCAGGAGACAAAGCCCTAATAAAAGGCGCCAAACTCCTCGCACTAACTGCTCTAGAACTTTACACGAATGAAACACTATTAGCTGACATAAAGCAAGAATATGAAGATACAAAACAAATTTAGTCTGCCGAAAAAGGAGATAGGTTAAGCGCTTATCTCCTTTAACGTAGTAAACATTATAAAATAATTCTATTAATTTAGAAAAAGGTATTTATTTTCACATCAAAATAGCGTATGATAGAAATAGTCACACAAAAAAGGGGAGTTATACATATGAAAAAAAGGTATATTATCAGCTTGATTCTAGTAGCTAGCATGTTCGTATTAGCAGCATGTGGAGGAGGAAAAGACACGGCGAGCGATGCCTCGAATAAGCAAGTTCTACGCGTCATTGAATCCACAGAAATTCCACTTATGGATACATCACTCGCAACAGATGGTGTCAGTTTCACAGCGATGAATCAAGTTTTTGAAGGGCTGTATACACTTGATTCAAACGACCAAATCATCCCAGCAGCAGCCGAAGCAATGCCTCAAATAAGCGACGATCAGAAAACCTACACCATCAAAATCCGCGACACAGCCAAGTGGTCAGACGGATCAGACCTTACAGCCAACGACTTCATCTATGCTTGGCGAAAAGTCGTCAATCCAAAATCAGGTGCACAATATTCCTTCTTGTACCGAGATGTTGTCGCCAACGCGAGCGATATCATCGACGGCAAAAAAGACCCAAAAGAACTCGGCGTGAAAGCACTGGACGACAAAACAATCGAAATCAAGCTAACACAAGCCGTTCCATACTTCAACTCACTACTCACATTCGGTCCATTTTATCCACAAAAAGAGGCTTACGTGAGCAAAGAGGGCAAAGATTTCGCTAAAGATTCCGATCATTTACTTTACAACGGTCCTTTTACCATGTCAGATTGGTCCGGCACAAGCAAGAGCTGGAGCTTCATCAAAAACGATAATTATTGGGATAAGAAAAACGTCAAACTAGACCGCATCGATGTCCAGGTTGCTAAAGAACCAGGCTCAGCCGTCAATCTCTACAACACTGGAAAAGTCGATCGCGCACCTTTAACTGGCGATTACGCGAGCCAATATAAAGATAATAAAGAGTTCGTCGCAGAACCCGATTCCTATGTATATTGGCTGAAATTTAATCAAAAACAACCGGATGTTGCCAACGTAGAACTGCGAAAAGCCATTGCCAAAGCGATTAACAAAGAAGCGCTAGCTGATACAGTTATCGCAAATGGGGCGACACCAATCGATGGCGAGATTCCAAACGGTTTTGCCGAGAATCCAAAAACGGGTAAAGACTTCCGCGAAGATAGTGGTAATCACCTCACATACAACGTCGCAGAAGCCAAAGCACATTTTGCCAAAGCGAAGCAACAACTCGGTAAAAGCGAAATCACGCTTGAACTAGTAGGCGACGACCAAGAATTCGCGAAGAAAACGCTGGAGTTCATTCAAAGTGAGCTAGAAACAAATCTTGACGGACTTAAAATCAACCTAAAAACCGTTCCTTATAAAAACAGGCTAGCACTTGATAAGGCGCAAGATTATACCGTCCAATTATCACGTTGGGCACCAGCATACAAAGACCCAATGACCTACATCGCAAGCTGGCAGACAGATAATAATTACAACAATATGAGCTACTCAAGCCCGGCTTATGACAAACTGACAACCGATATTTCCACAACTCTGGCAACAGATCCAGAAGCACGTTGGCAAGCCATGCTCCAAACCGAAAAAGTCTTGCTAGATGACGATGCAGCAATTGCACCACTTTATCAAAACGCCACAGCAGTCCTTGAAAAACCATACGTAAAAGGCGTAGTAAAACATCTTTTCGGCGCACCATACAGCTTCAAATGGGCCTATATAGAAAAATAAGAAGGGGCTGAGACATAACCCAGATAAATCGGCGACAAGCGTTCGCATTCAGGGGATTTGGCGGACTTCCGGTTCTCATGTACAGTCGTACACGCAGCTCTCCGGCTTCCACCAAATCCCCTGAATACAAACGCTTTCGCTCGATTTGTATAAAGCAGAATTTTTCGTCCTACCCGAAGAAATAGGCGGGCGCTTTTTGCTTTATATTGAGTTTTGTCTCAATCTTTTCTTATTTCCCAAAAACCTTTTTATCGCGTCCTGCATCCATTCCAGTAATAAATAATAACAAGGCAGCAACCACGATAATTGTAAGTGGTACCGTATAGCTATCCGTCATATCATGAAGTGCACCAAACAGTGTCGGGCCAGCTGCGGCTAATAAATACCCAACCGATTGCGCCATTCCAGACAAATCCGCCGCTTCCGTTGCCGTAGATGTCCGCAAACTAAAGAACATCATACACACACTAAAAGCCGTCCCAGAGGCCACGCCCATCATGAATACCGATGGACCAACAATCCACGCATCTCCCGCGCCAAAAATAAGCCCTGCGGTTCCAGCAAGTAGCAAAACCGTCATCATAATAACAATCGGACGTTGCGATTTCATATTGCTGGCGATAATTGGTACGATGAATGTAAATGGAATAATCCCGAGTTGGAATAAAGATAACATGAAACCAGCCTGCGTACTCGCCATTCCTTGACTAATGAGTATCGACGGCAACCAGGCGACCATTACATAAAATAAAGTCGATTGCATCCCCATAAAGAGCGTGATTTTCCAAGCAAGAGGAGAACTCCAAATGCTCTGTCTCGGTTTTTGCGCTACAGATAGGGGCAGGCTTTTCTGATTATACTTCAATTGCGGCAACCACATCAGAAGCGCGATAATCGCAAAGCCAGACCACACTACGAGAGCGCCTCGCCAACCAAAGCCTGAATTCACTGCGATTGGCACGCTAATTCCAGATGCCAACATCGCACACACGTTCATAGAAATCGAGTACATCCCTGTCATCAATCCCATTTTAAAAGGGAACTCCTTTTTGATGAGACTAGGTAACAATACATTTCCAACCGCGATAGCTAGTCCAATGAGAAACGTTCCGAATAAAAGCAGTGGAATCCCGCCAAATGGCCGAATCAAACTTCCGATTACCATCAAGCACGCTGCAAAAAAGACAATAAACTCCATGCCCCATCTACGAGCTAATTTGGACACAAAAGGGGATAAGCCCGCAAAGGCAAGCAGTGGTAATGTCGTCAAAAATCCAGTCATCGTGTTGGAAAGTGGTAAATCCATACGAACATAACTAAGAAGCGGACTGAGCGCCGTAATAGGAGCTCGTAAGTTCGACGCTACCAACAAAATGCCAATTATTAATAAAATACGACTTCGCATTTTTCGTCTTTCTTCGTCCATGGTCTCACTTTCCTTTCTTTGGTAGCACAATTTGTTTAAAATGCGAAATATACATATCAACACAATGCACAGCCGAGGCCGCGTCCTGATTTTGAATGGCTAGAATAAGATCATTATGACCAGCCCCATTCGCATCATTCATTTCCGTCGTACTCGTGATTGACATTTGAATTTCCTCGAACAAATGGGCGTACATATCAATCAAAAGGGGGTTATAAGAAGCCGCAGCAATAGCTTGATGCAACTGCCAATCCGCCTCCACAAACTTCTCCAAATTGTTTTCCATCGTAAATTGTAAACACTGATCGCGATATGTCACCATTTGTGCTAAATCGTCTTCCGTTCGTCGCAAACAAGCCAGCGACACAGCTTCGCGATCAAGCGCATGCCTTACCTCTAAAATTTCCAGCACCGCAGCGCTTTGAATTCTTTTTTGAAGTACGGCACTTAGTTCACTTGTTGCAAGCACAAATGTGCCGTCGCCTTGTTTGACTTCGAGTAGCCCGACGTGCACCAAAGCTCGAATGGCTTCTCGTAGCGTATTCCGGCTGACACCAAACTGCTCCATCAAATCTGATTCGTTCGGTAAACGGTCTCCAATTCGCCAAACGCCGTCCTTAATCATCTCTTGAATCTGGCTAGAAACCTGTTCAACTAATGATTTTTTTTGCAGTTTATGTAGCATTATTGCGACACTCCTTTTAAAGGTAGGATGATTGGTTCATAGGATATATTACAACGTTTTCAACTAAATGTAAAGCCTTGAAAGTCCTTTTTTGCAGATTTTTAGTAGAAAAAATAACTAAATTTTTCATGATCCGCAAAAATGTGCTAGAATATGATAAGGAAACGATAGGAGTGTGTTCTATGGAAGAACTATGGGAGAAATTTAAAGTAAACACAGCATTACAACGAGTTCTTATTTTTGCGCTCCTCATTTTTGTATTATATTTAGTGAGAAGCATGATTGATCTGATTTTATTAACGTTCATCTTCACTTTTTTAATTACACGATTGGAAAAAGTGATTTTAAGATGGGTGAAGGTGCCACGGAAATTAATCGTTATTGTCTTGTACATATTGATTGTGATATTTTTATATATCGCATTTACGCATTACTTGCCAATTATTATCCAGCAGATTGTTTCCACGTTCAACGGCGTCATGAAATTCTATAATAACCCAGGAAATAACGATTTTATCAAATATGTGATGAATTTGTTCAATGATTCTAATATCAAAGCCTATATTAATTCTGGTTTGAAATTTATTATTGGATCACTTAGTGGGATTGGTAGCATTGGGGTTGCCTTCTTTATGTCCCTTATATTGAGTCTGTTTTTCTCCTTGGAGCAAGAGCGTGTTGTTAGCTTTTCAAGTAAATTTCTAACGAGCAAAATGGGAGCTGTTTTCCGCGAAGTTGCCTATTTTGGTAAGAAATTTGTAGGCACATTTGGCGTTGTCTTAGAGGCACAATTTTTAATTGCAATCGTGAATACCGTGCTGACAACGATTGCTTTAATCGCGATGGGCTTCCCACAAGTGCTAACATTATCGATCATGGTATTTTTGCTAGGGCTCATCCCAGTTGCGGGTGTTATCATTTCATGTATCCCGCTTTCGATTATCGCCTATTCTGTAGGTGGTATTACAGATGTCATAGTTATTTTAATCACGATTATCATTGTGCATTCGATTGAAACCTATATTCTCAATCCAAAGCTAATGTCATCAAAAACCGATTTGCCAGTTTTCTATACCTTCATCATCCTGATTTTCTCCGAGCATTTCTTCGGCGTATGGGGTTTGATTGTGGGTATTCCAGTTGTCGTATTCCTATTCGATGTATTAGGCGTACGCGGAAATGAAGCCGAAATAAAAAGCCGCAGTTTCTGGGGCTTCAAAAAGAAGAAAACGAAATAATAAAAGGCGCCGCATCCAGTATCATTGGACGCAGCGCCTTTTTGTTATGGCCAAAGAAATTGTTTTACGGCTGTATCAACATCTTTATTTTCGTGAAGTTTACTATGCTGTGCTTTACTTCCTGTGAATACAAGTTCCTTATAACTAGCGACCTGATCAAAAATAAATTTACCAGATAGCGCGCTTGCTAAGGAAACACTCGTATCACTTTTCGTACCATCCTGCACATCACCAGCAATATTCAAAACCGCCAGCGCTACAGGTAGTGCTTTTTTGTTCGTTATAAAATTTTGATATCGCTCTGTTTTTGTCGCGGGGCCATTCTCCGTTAAATCATAAGCCGTTTTACCATCCTCACCAATGACTAGTCCGTTAAAAGGAGCGCCGATAGCAACCAGCTTCGTAACGGTTGGGAAATCAGCTTTATCGCCAGCTTCTTCCAAATAACTTGCCCAGTCAACGCCGCCCATCGAGTGACCGACAACGTTCACAGTAGGGATATGATACTCATTTTTGAGTGTGCGCATCACATTTTGCAACCAAATTGTTTGATTGGTCAAAGAACTCTTATTGTCTTCAAAAAGGATTTGAATCAATGGTTTTGTCGCAAATTTGTCCCAATCACCGGTGGCTGTTACATTGCCTTCTGGTGAGACCGAGAGAACGAGTGAACGATTAGCATCACCATTTCTAGCAAGCCGGTCCATCATGTGACCCATCGAATTCTTTGTTCCAGAATAGCCGTGTAAGAATAGGGTTGGTGTATCAATACTTTTAATTTTTACCGCGGTATCTTTTGTTGTTGTTTTCTTCACAGTGGCATCTGTGGTCTGGGGCTGCTTTTCCGTCGCGTCATGTGTCGCGAAGATGAAGCCAAATCCCACAGCGAAGACCGCTAAAATAGTAAAAGTGATTAAAATTTTCTTCATTTCGTCGACTCCTTAAATCCCCATAAGAATTTAGCAACATACTCATCAACCACTGGTAATTCATGCATGTTACTATGTTTTGCGGTTGGACCAGTCAGCGTGTGAGCTTCCACATATTGATTCGTAAATAGCTCTTTGCCGTACATCACACTATCAATTTTGACCTCACCATCACTATTCGAACCGTCTTCCAAATTACCACCAATAATCATAATTCGCGTCGTACTTTTTAGTTTCTGCTCCATCTGTTTTGCGAACTTGGTATGAATAGCGCTCGCATTGTCCAAATCGACTTCCTGATCGCCGTTCACATACTCTTCCGGATAAAAGGGAACAGCTAAAAAGACAATTTTCTCAACCTCCGGATAATCTGGATTGTTAGCATAGGAAGCGAGGTAAGAAACCCAAGCACCGCCACCCATCGAGTGTCCGGCGGCATTAAACTTTGTCACATCATAGTGATCTTTCAAATAGCGCATCACTTTTTTCGTCCATAAAGATTGTTGTGTCACCGTTGCACGATTATCAGCAAAAACAATATTAATAAGTGGATTATCCGCTCGTTTGCCGTTATACGTTCCTTTTACAGAAATATCACCAGTTGGGCTTACCTTAACAGTCAAAGCATCCGTCGCCCAATCGTATTTCTGATCAAAACGGCGAATCATTCCGTGAAGCGATCTATCAGTCCCACGATACCCGTGAATAAAAATTGTCGGTGTCACACTTTGATTCACCTCCCGATGCGTCCCATTCAATTGAAGTAATAACAGTACGGAAGCCGCAACAAAAATAGCTGATAACAATCCCATCCATAAACTTTTTTTCCACATAGGCAAAATCCTCTTTTCTAAAATAACAACATCTTTATAAAGTATACAAGTTTTTTCGGGAAAACGCATCTTCTATCCTATGAAAATGACATCTTTATTTTTACAGGGGAATGTATTTATAGTATACTGAACACAAACACGTAAGAAATGAGGGAGTAGAATAATATGATTAAACGTACAGCAGAGGTTGTCCTAGCTGTTATTGGAATGCTTTTCGGATTAGTAACCTTAGTTGGTTTTACAGCGATAGGGTTTATTATCGATAGTGCCGCCAGTACAAAAGAGGGTGTGGCATCTTTCACGCGAAGCTATTACCAAAGTCTAGAGGAATCAGGTATTTCCGCGTCGGATGTGCCGAGTGCTAAACAAATTCTTGATATGGTGCATACATATGCCATTCTTGCTCTAATTGCAACGATTGTTTTCACGGTCTTGCTAGTTATTGGCTTGATTTGCATTACTGGAAATAAGAAGCCTGTACTTGCTGGATTTATGTTCCTAATCGCAGGTATTATCGTTACAATTGGTGGCTTTGTCGTAGCTGGATTTGTACCAGGATTATTGCTAGTCATTGCAGCAATTCTTAGCTTCGTCCGTAAGCCCAAAGATCCATTTTTAGCCTAGAGAATATTATTTTTGTGAACCGTGTCTTTTGCTAGATGCGGTTTATTTTCATTTAGAGTGGGAAAAGGAAGAAAGACATCTATTAGGAAGGGGAGGTATGAGATGAAAGATAGGAAGAATTGGGTGCTGCTAGGAACGGCTGTTGGTGCCATTAGTGGAGTTATCGCCTATGTGCTATGGAATCAAAAAACATTGGATCCCTTTGAAGAGGGGAAAGAAGAGCTTGATTTGGAAGAAAATAATATGATTTCAGAAGGTGCGATGACGAGTATTGATTATGAAAATAGAAGACAAGCGCTAAAAAAATAATGATCTTATGGCCTACCGCTAAGCATCTTCACTCGCAGTAGGCTTTTCTCATCTCGATATTTCTATTCTTTCTCTAGAAGCCGTTTCCCTTTTGGGGTAATGTGATACGTTATATCTTCTAAATGATATACTCGAAACACATACCCATAACTTTCCAACGTGTAGAGGACAACTAGAATTATATCTTTACTAAGGTTCGTTTTTCTCTCTATCTGAGTACTCGCTTTATTGAAATGCGTGAGCGATAGACCACCATCATCTAAATGACGCAAAATCGTAGTCAAATGCTTGTTTATTTCTCGTTTCATTTCCCCTTCACCTCTATTTCCATTCATCCCACTAGTCTATTATCCACTGTAAACACACGCTGAAAAAGTCCTTACTGTACTAAATTTAACAATCACCTCCGATACCTAGAGAATCAATAAGTTCATTGATTTATCACCCCCATTCAGAGTATAACCTTTGTAAAGAAAAAATAAAAATCAGAATCGATAGAAAGTGTATCGAACGAATCAAAAGGGTGTTTTTCGATGGGAGTTTTAAAGGTGTGCTAGTAAGTTAGCGCAAGATTTGATATAGTAAGAACTAAGAAATCGTATACATAGAATATACTTGTAGAATAGTTGGAGTAGGACTCTAGTTGTAGTGAAAGTTCAAACCCGAGTAGCTTACTGAAATCCGGAATCTATTTTATGATAGTTGTATAGTAAAGCAAGGAGGACATAATCATGAGAGGAATTATTATTGGAGTATTAGTTGCAGCGCTCATCATTGCAATCATTGTTTTCCTTTGGCCCGCGATTATGGCGGCGCTTGGAGCGGCTCTTGGTTATTGGGCTTTAAGACAATTCATGATAGCAAATAGTACAGGAGAGAAGATTTTGTACGGCATACTTATCGGTGTTGGTGCATTAGTTATTTTATCTAATTTGCATGGTGTTCTCACAGTTGCCATTGTTGTAGCGTTGATCTACTTCTTAACAAAGAATAAGCGTAAGACAACAAACACGAATACATTTGATTACTAAATAGATATTAAACAATTGGAGGAAAAAATAATGACAAACTTTTTTAATAAATTTAAACAAGCAGTGAATAACGATTGGGATGCAATGAAAGAAAAGCGTGAAGAAAAGAAACGTAATTCCGTATCTTATTATATGGACCAAACGAAGAAAGAAATGAAAGATATCGAACGTGCTGTTGACAAACAACGCGAGCTGAAGTCTTTATTCTATAAAGAATGTACAGAAATTGAAAAATACATCGAAAAACGCGAATATCAAGCAGGAATCGCGGAAGAAGCTGGCGAAACTAAGCTAGCGAATTTTGCAAAAGAAGAAGTAGCGCAATATAAAGAGCAATTAGCAACAACGCAAGGACACTACGATAATGCTACAGAGCAATTAGACAAGCTAGAATTAAAAATGCACGAAATGCGCTTGAAATGGAAGAACCTAAAAACACAACACTTAGCCGAAACAGCTGAAAAAAATGCAGCAGAAACAGCTGAAAAAATGGATAAAGTCATCCATGATATGAGCTGGGGCAGTGTTACAGATTATCATGAAGCACAAAAGCAACGTGATCTTGCTAATACGGCTAAAAAACAAGCAGATATGACAAGCGAATTATCGCAAACATTTGACGAACTAATGGCTGAACTCGAGAAGAAAACAGCAAAAGGCAAAGAAGCCATCAAAGGAAAAACGCAAGATTTCACGCAAATGGTTGATGAGATTATCGAACGCGAGAAACAAAACTTCAAGAAAAAAGACAATGCTTCGATGGAAGAAATGTTAGAGGATTTGGAGCGTGACGCGAAGAAGCAAGCGAAGGAAGAAAAATCAGAGGAAGAAAAAGAAGTCCTCATTCCTGAACTTGAAAAGAAAGATGTTCCAAACGAAGATAAAAAAGAGCAAGAATAATTAGGCACACGAAGATACAGACTTTCTCGAAACAAGAGAAAGGCTGTATCTTTTTTATTATATCCTTTTTTATCTGAAGACAAGGAATGCTGTACCTGATTTTCACCATCTAGATGTATAATAATTGGAATCAGGGGTAAAGAAAGAGCGTAAAGAGGTTGCATTTTTTAAAATAAGTTGTATAATAATTGGTATAGACCAGTTATGGAAGGGATGTTTTATAATGACTTCAAAAGTAATCAAAAACGCAGTAATATACACAGGCGATTCCGTTATCGAGGAAGGTTTTGTGAGGTTTGATAAGACTGTTAGTGAAGTTGGCCCGATGACAAGTTATCAAGAAGTGGCGGGCGAAGAAGTTGTAGACGCCAAAGGTCAGAAGTTAGTACCAGGATTTATCGATGTTCATTCTCATGGTGGCTTTGGTTTCGATGCAATGGACGCCGATCCTGTGAAATTAAAAAAACAAGTGCAAGGTATGTTGAACGAAGGAATAACTACGTATTTCCCAACGACAATGACGCAATCTAGTGAGAATATTGAGAACGCATTAAGGGTCATTGACGAAGTAGCGAAAGATGAACCTTTAATCGGTGGGATTCATTTGGAAGGTCCGTTTGTGTCACCGGTTTTCAAAGGTGCTCAGCCAGAAGAATATATAACCGCGCCTGACCTGGAGCTTTTCAAAAAATGGTTTAAGGCAAGTGGGGAACGTATTAAATTAGTGACATATGCGCCAGAACACAGCACATCGCCAGCTTTTGAGGATCTTTGTATCGAACTTGGTGTTGTCCCATCTGTTGGGCATTCTAACGCAGTTCGTGCGGAGTTGATTCCTAGTAAGGCGAGCCATGCGACACATATGTATAATGCTTGTCGTCCGCTACATCACCGCGAACCAGGTGTTGTAGGGCACGTTATGTTGGAGCCGAGTATTCATGCAGAATTGATTGTAGATGGCATTCACGTGCATCCTGACATGATTAAACTGGCATACAATGTGAAGGGACCAAAACGAATCAACATTATTACGGATGCGATGCGTGCGAAAGGAATGCCGGATGGCGACTATGAATTAGGTGGTCAAAAAGTATTTGTGAAGGATCGCCAAGCGCGTTTGGAAGATGGAACGCTTGCTGGAAGTGTGTTAACGTATGACGATGCTTTCCGCAACATGGTAAAATTCACTGGTTGTTCGATTGAGGATGCGGTATTGATGTCCTCGGTTAACCAAGCAGAGGAATTTAAATTAGATTCAAAAGGCGGTATTGAAGTAGGTAAAGACGCTGACTTTAATCTTTTGAATGATGCGCTTGAAATCCAAGCAACCTATTCATTCGGGAAAAAACATAGCAAACAATAGGAGGAAATAATTCATGAATATTATTGTAAAAGAGTCAAAAGCAGAAGCATCAAAAGAAGCTTTTCAACTAATCGAGAAAGCCATTAAAGCTGGTGAAGTAAAAACGTTAGGTCTTGCAACTGGAAGCACACCAACCGATTTATATAAAGAGTTTGTGAATAGTGATGTAGATACATCGAACTTGGTTTCTGTGAACTTGGATGAGTATGTTGGACTTTCAGCAGAAAATCCAAACAGCTATCATTTCTATATGAACGAGGCGTTGTTCTCGAAAAAGCCGTTTAAAGAAAGCTATTTGCCAGATGGTTTGGCGGCAGATGGAGAAGCTGAATGTGCGCGTTATGAGCAAGTTTTGGCAGATCATCCAATCGATATTCAAGTGTTGGGAATCGGTACAAATGCGCATATCGGTTTTAACGAACCAGGAACGCCGTTTGAAACACCAACGCATAAAGTTTTGCTAACGGAATCAACGCGCGAATCGAACAAGATTTATTTTGAGCGTGAAGAAGACGTACCAACACACGCCTATTCGATGGGAATCAAGTCGATTATGGGCGCTAAAAAGATTATTTTACTAGCGTTTGGCGAAAATAAAGCACAAGCGATCAAGGATACGGTGGAAGGCAAAGTGGACGTAAGTGTTCCAGCTTCTGTCTTACAAAACCACCCAGATGTGACGATTGTTGTGGATAAAGCCGCAGCATCCTTGTTATAAGAAATAAAGAGCACCAAGCTAAATCATTTTAAGGATGGAATAGCTTGGTGTTTTATGATATACTTCATTTCTACAAAAAGAAGGTGTAAATGATGATAGATAAGTCGTCGGGGATTCCGATCTATATTCAAATTCAAGGTGAGATTAAGCAGAAAATTGAAGATGGAACATGGCAGGTTGGCAAAGCAATTCCAGCTGAAAGGCAGTTAGCGGAAATGTTTCATGTGAGCCGAATGACGGTTCGCCAAGCTATTCAAGGGCTTGTGGATGATACGATCTTGCAACGACGTGTTGGTGCTGGGACATATATCGCAGAAAAAAAGATGACAGAACATTTAGAAGCGGTTACGAGTTTCACGAATTTAATGATTCATGAGGGAAAAACGCCATCGTCGCGAATTGTTTCTTACGGTATTAGACCGGCGAGTACGCAAGAACGTGAGGCGTTGCAATTACCTGAGAACAGTAATGTGATGCGGATTGAACGGATACGTTACGGGGATAAGATACCAATTCTATTTGAAGTGGTGGTTGTTCCAGAAAATATTGCTTCGTTATTGAATAAAGAAGATATTATGGATTCGCTTTATGAAGCTATTTTGTCGAAGTTGGGTCAAAATATTGGAGAAGCTGAGCAAATTATGGAAGCCGCACTCGTTTCTGAAAAAGTGGCACCGTATTTGGATGTGAAGCTTGGTTCGCCGGTGATGAAGTTACGTCAAATTACATTTTTACAAGATGGTAGGCCATTTGAATTTACGCGTTCACAATATGTTGGGAATCGCTTCCAATTCGTGGCGCGAGTGAAGCAATAGTTTATAGGGAAGAGGTCGGGAGTCTTGCATGGGCTTGCGGCTTTTTTGTGAAGCAGATTAATGTCGTAACGAGAGGTTGCATGGTATCTTAGAAGGTAGATGATTTCAAAGGGGGCGGATAGATGGTGAAACAATGGTTATGGTGGGGTGTTGGGTGCGTTGTTGCGATGTGTTTGTTCTTAATTCCGACGACGCTAGCAGAGGCACACGCTTATTTGCAAAGTTCGACGCCAGTGGACCAGTCAGCAGTAGACCAATCGCCTAAAAAAGTTGTGTTGACGTTTACGGAGATGATTCAAAATGAGTATCCATCGATTATCGTACGGGATTCTGATGGCAGACGAGTGGAAAAAGGGAAGGCGTTTATTAATCCAGAAAATGATCATGTTGTGGAAGTTGGGTTACAAGACGGCTTGCCAGCGGACGTTTATAGCGCAGAGTGGCGAGTTGTCTCAGCCGATGGGCATCCAGTCTCAGGTGTGATATCCTTTAAAGTCGGGAAAACAGAGCAGAGTTTTGCTGCAAATAGCCAATCAGGAGCGAGTGCGACCTCTTCTTGGCCGAGTACAGTAGTCAAAGTGATTTTATACATAGGCTTTAGTTTGATGTCGGGTGTGTTGTTGTTTTTCTTGGCGTTGTATAGGGGTGTGGTGACTCCTAGGTTGCGTAAGAGACTGGCTCGTTTAGTGGCGGCGGGAATAGGGCAACTTATCGTTGGATTGCTATTATTTTTGCCAGTGCAAGTTCATATTTATACGGGGGGAAATAGCTGGGATTTCAAGGCGATGGCGACATTGGTAAAGTCTTCGGAAATTGGACATTTATGGCTTATTCAAATAGCAGGACTGTTAGGCTTAATTGTGAGTCTTCTCTTTATTTTCAGGAAAAGTAGATTAGAAAAGATCTGGCTATGGCTTGTACCGCTTTCGTTTTTGATCGTGATATTATTTGCGAAGGCAATGCAGGGTCATGCGGCGGGTAGTCCAGATAAGGCAATCGCGATTCCAATGGATTTCTTGCATCTTGTGAGTGCTTCTGCATGGGTAGGTGGCATCATGGTGCTGTTTTTACTCTTGGCAAAACAACCAGAGGCAAAAGTCGCATGGAATCGATTTAGTCCTTGGGCTGCGAGCTTTGTGGGGATGATTATTGTGAGTGGTTTGCTGATGAGCGTGATGAATCTAGGTTCGATGGCGAAATTATTCACGACGGAGTACGGCAAGGTTATTTTACTGAAAATAGTGCTGTTTCTCGTGATGGGCGCGCTTGGCTTGGTTCATTATTTATACATGCGGCAGACTGGAAAAATGATGTCGGCAAAAACAGTTGTCGCCGAATTTGGAATTGGCCTAGTCATACTTGGTGTAGCAGCATTTTTGACGAATGTACAAACACCACCGCCAGCGCCACCACAAGCTTTTTCGCAAAAAGTAGCAACGGATTCTGGTTTTGTTTCACTAAAAGTTGCTCCGGCGATTGTTGGCGATAACACGTTTCTAGTTGCATTTACGGATCAGGATGGTCAGATGCGGACGGATTTTCAGAAGGTCACACTGACGGTAATTCCATCGGGTAATAAGAAAGCGACAGAGTTTGAGGCAACAAAGAATTCACAAAATGAATATGCGGCAAGTGGTCTATATTTGAATGCGACAGGACGTTGGGAAATCAAGGTTCACGCGCTGACAAAGGACTTTTCAGAGATTGACAAAAGTTTTACCATAAAAATAAAACAATGAGGAAGTGTATGATAAAATGAAGAAATTAATGACTTGTTTATTAGCAGGAGCAATGTTAGTGATCTTGCCAGTAATTGCGAGCGCCCATGTAACGGTAGCGCCGGCAGAATCGACGACGGGGGCTTGGGAAACGTATACAGTGAAAGTGCCGGTAGAAAAAGACAGCGCAACAATCAAGGTAGTCGTGAAAGTACCAGCGGGTGTTGCTTTTCAATCGTATGAGCCAGTTCCTGGTTGGAATGTCGTGGTAAATAAGGCGGATAGCACGGTAACTTGGACGGCGACGAACGGTGGGATTCAGAATGGACAATTCCAACGTTTTAGTTTTGTAGCGCAAAATCCAGACAAAGCTGGAACGGTAGATTGGAATGCGTACCAATATTATCAAGATGGTTCGATTGTGGAGTGGACTGGCAATGAGGACGCGGATTATCCGCATGCGACAACAACCATATCGAAGGCGGTATCGGACAGCGCTACAGATTCACATGGCAAAAAAGCGACAGAAAAAAAGGAGACCAATGAAGATACGAAAAGCGTTTCTGTGATACAGTGGGTATCTCTAGGCATTGCTATTTTGGCACTTGTTCTAGCTGTTTGGACATTTGTGATGAAACGTAAGAAATAACGAGAGGATTTGATGAAGTTTGACAAGCGATAAGGTTTGGGCGACACTTTCTTACGCTAGCCACTTCCTTCTATCGGTCATTTTCCAGCGGTAGTATGGATTTTTGTGAAATCAGAGTATGTAAAAAAACATGCTAAAACGGTATTATTTGTTGATTTAGTTCCGACTGTGTTGAATATTTTATTCTTAGTTATGATCGGATTGTACGGATTTTCGACAGGAGATAGCTCTGGAATGACGTTTATTGCTATATTCATGTTGTTTGTGATTGTGGTTGTGAACGTTATTATCTTTATCTGGATAATTGTCAGAATTGTGAAGGTCTCCATGAATAAAATATAAAAAAAGGACGCCAGAGCTTGAATGTTCGGCGTTTTTTTGTTAAATTGAAAGCATCAGAGGGGTGAAGACATGGAAGGGAAAATTATTGGACTTGCTATTGGTAAGCCAAAAGAGATGCAAGTTGGTAAAAAGAGATCAATGATGACGGGGGTCGTAAAGCAACCAGTTGAGAAAGCAATGTTGACGCAATATGGTTTTGTAGGCGATGGACAATATGACCTGAGGCATCACGGCGGAGTGGATCGTACCGTTTGTATTTACCCCGCAGAGCACTATGACCGCTGGAACGAGCAATTTGGAATCGAGTTACCACCAGCAGCATTTGGTGAAAACTTGACAGTAACGGGAATGTTAGAAAAAGATGTTTGCATAGGTGATGTGTTTAGAATTGGGCAATCTATTATTCAAGTGACCGAAGCGCGTAACCCGTGCGCAACGATTGGCAAACGTAATGATTTATCTGAATTATTCAAAGAAGTTAGAAATACAGGTTATACGGGATATCTATGCCGTACGATTGAGGCTGGGGAAATTTGCCTTGGGGATACGGTGGAGTGTATCGAGCGGCCAGATGACTTAGTGACAGTAGCGTATTGTCACGAAAATATTCTTCATGGATATGGAACGGAAGAAGAGATGATTCGCATTCTAGAAGTGGAAGCACTAGCGGAGCGTTATCGTTTTGATGTAGAGACACGTTTGATCAATTTGGCGATGGTAAATGAGAGATGAATTTGTGTGCTTTTTTGCAGTAATATGGTATAATTTTAACGAATGAAAGCGTTATAAAATGAAAGAGAGTGGGAATGGAAATGACATTAGGTATTTATATCAATATGAAAGATCAGGTGCGTGAGGCGTTAGATTTTTATGGAGAAATATTCGGTTCAACGTGTACGGATATGATGACTTATGGTTCTATCAAGG
The DNA here is from genome assembly GCF_014322795.1 of Paenilisteria portnoyi. Lineage (GTDB taxonomy): Bacteria > Bacillota > Bacilli > Lactobacillales > Listeriaceae > Listeria_A > Listeria_A portnoyi. The sequence continues at coordinate 234,892 of NZ_JAASTT010000002.1, read as the reverse complement.
AAGAAGGCGGACCTGAAATAGACGAAAAAACAAAAGAATTAGTAATGAATGCGAGTCTTCAGATTGAAGGAGACACGGTGATGTTTTCGGATACGCCAGATTTCATGGAATTTATCCCAGGAAATAATGTGACACTCGTTTTGGAAACGAAAGATGCGGAGAAATTAACACGTTATTTTGATGCTTTATCAGATGGGGCAACGAAAATTATGCCGCTACAGGAAACTTTTTGGTCAGAAAAATTTGGTCAATTAACAGATAAATATGGTGTTGGTTGGTCGTTCAATTTAACTAAGTAACAAAAAAGTTTGCGTTTCGTATTAAGACGAAACGCAAACTTTTTTATTGTGGGGGATTTTCTTCTTGTTTTTTGCTGTGAAGGAAGGTTTGGACCATGTTGATTTCAGCTTCTGTCAGAGTGCCAGCTTGTTCGATACTCCGCGTAATTTTTGTGATTTTTTCGGAGCTGCTAAGTTTTTTCCTATTGTTTGTAATGAAGCTACGGATGGTTGAGGTTAGCGCCCCGATGAAGCCGATTCCGAACAGCATCAGGAGAATCGCCAAAAAACGACCGAGTCCTGTCACAGGGACGATATCACCATACCCTACAGTCGTTGCTGTTACGATGGAGAACCAGATGGCGTCCGGGTAATTTTTGATACTTGGTTCTACGAGAATAAGCGGTATTGGAATCACGATGACAAGGATTACGAAGGTATTAATCATCCGATTGAAACCATTGGTGCGTAAGAAACTGTAAAGTGGAGCGATATAGCGTCTGCCAATGGCTGTTAATTGAAGGATTCGAAACAAACTAACGATACGAGCTAGGCGGAAGAAACTGTATAGTGGCAAAATCGCAATGAGTTGAAATAGATGCGTCTTGATATATGTTTTCTTATCTTTTGCCCGGATTAATCGCGCAAAATAATCGACTGTAAAAACAGCCCAGATAATGGTATTAAGAATGGTAACTGCTTTACTATGTATCGGGATAGTCAGAACCGAGAGCAGAACTAAAAAGAGCATAAATAATTCGTAATAAAGCGTGCGACGTGGAGCTTTCAACTGATTACCTACTTTCTGATTATATAATATACCTATTCTATCACAAAAAACCGCCAAACTCATCTGGAATGCGAGTTGGGCGGTTTTAATCGTACTATCTAATACGTAATCGATTCTGCTTACTACGACTAGCGAGTAGGCAAAGGTAAGTCATCAAGGCGAACATCATCGTGATAATGAGGCTGTGTGCCAATGCGACGTAAAGGTTCACGTTTGTTACAACAGACATGATACCTGTAAACGCTTGGGCAGCAACAAAGATGATTTCAAGTACCATCGCATATTTTAAGACGCGATAATGACTATATTCGCGGAACACAATCCATGTGACGTACAAAATCCAGACGACGAGGATCAGTGCTGCAAACCGGTGTAAATATTGTACGTAATCTTGCACGTTGGTTGGCATGACGAATTTTCCATCTACAAATGGCCATGCTGGAACGGCGAGGCTGGCTTTTTCATGACGAACGAGCGCGCCTGTGTATACAGAAAGATAGGTGTAGATGGTGAGTAGGTAAATGTTGACTTTTAGCTTGGTTCCGATGACCATGTTGCGTGCGTCGAACTTGTTGTCTACTTCAAAAATAAGCAGGCAAAGCAGTACAATAGCAGCGTAACAAATGATCGAGATTCCGAAATGGAGTGCCATGATATACGGGTTTTGGCCCCACATAACGGCAGCCGCTCCCATAAAGGCTTGCAATACTAGGAAAGCAACGGCAACGATAGCTAACGGTTTTGTTTCGCGGCGATCTTTAATATAAATCCATGCTAAAATAGCTAAAACAATAACGAAAATCGAGCTAATTCCTGTTGTGAGTCTGTGCATAACCTCGATAATTTTTTCGGGTGTAATATCTGTTAGGCGAACAAACTGACCGTTACAAAGTGGCCACGTGTTCCCGCATCCGTCTGCTGAGCCGGTCTTCGTTACTAACGCGCCACCAAACACAACGAACGTCATGCAGAGGATTGTTAGGACGGACCAGATTTTTAGAAAAGTTTTCATTTTTTTATGGTTTCCCCCTTCAATATGTATTAATTCAAAACTGAGCATACAAAAGTAGTCTGTACTGCCATATACCATCTTATTTTAACTTGTTTGCCATTGTAAGTAAAGGGCACGGCTTGTGAAATATAAAGGAGAACCAAAAGTTACAGATGCAGTTCTTCGTGCTCAATTGAAGTCCAAAGGCTTGACAAATGGGGTGTTTATTTCCGATAATGGTTAAGATGGAGTTCATAGTGATATTGTGAACGAATAAGCAATGTAGGCATGATTGTCTATGTGAAAAATGTGTAAAGCGCAACAGATGTTAAGGGGGGAAACAAGTGAATCAAATGGATAAGACGGCAAAAATTGAGGATGCTGCTAAGTTCACTGTGAAAGATTTTACGGAACTTGTGAAAATTGGGATTGTTAATTCCAACACGATTACGGCTTTTACGGGTATGTGGCTGGCATTTCAGTTAACAGGAGTTTCTTTTATACAGAATCTCGACATTCTTATTTTTACTATTTTAGGATCAGGAATGGTTGTGGCTGCGTCGGGTGCTTTTAATAATGTCATCGATCGTGATATCGATGGGATTATGGAACGGACGAAAAATCGCCCAACGATGACAGGTAAAATTTCAGGGAAACGGGCGCTTCTTGTGGCTGCGGTACTTGGTGTTGTTGGTGAGGCGCTGCTATTTATGACAACGTGGCAAGCGGGAGTTATCGGGCTAATTGGTATTTTCCTATATGTTGTTGTTTACTCGATGTGGGCAAAACGAAAACTGGTCAGCAATACGGTTATTGGTAGTTTCTCAGGTGCTGTGCCACCGCTTATTGGCTGGTTTGCAGTAGAGCCAACGTTTAGCGCTGTACCGATTATGTTATTTCTCGTGATGTTCTGCTGGCAACCGCCGCACTTTTATGCGATTGCGATTAAGCGGAAAGAGGAATATGCAGCAGCTGGAATCCCGATGTTACCTGTTGTAAAAGGTATCGAACGGACGAAGTGGAGCACGCTTTTCTGGGTTGTATTACTAACTATTTTGCCATTCTTTATGTGGGAATTGGGTCTCGTTTACGTGATTCTGGCTACCGTTTTGAATGTGATTTGGTTGGCGCTGTGTTTATACGGATTTAAGATGGAAGATAGCATGAAATGGGCGCGTATTAGTTTTGTGTACTCGATTAATTACATGACGATCTTGTTCGTATCAATGGTTGTTATCGGCGTATTTTTATAAGAGGCAGAGCCTGACTTTCGAGTTGGGCTTTTATTTTGCAAAAAATGTCGAATTTCTTACTAGTAATTTTCGAGAAAAGCCGATACAATAGAGGAAGTAGCATGAAGGAGTGCAGAAGTCTATGCGATTTATTTTACGAACAATTTGTGTGGTAGTGGTGTGTCTCTTTGTGGGCTACTATACGGATTTATTTTTTGAAACGCCTACGGAAGTGAATTCTGTGGATGATAAGGCAGTGCAGCAAGGAAATGTGGATAAGAATAAAACGAATGAGAGTGGCCCGAATGCGGAGACCCAAGCGAGTCTTGCGGCTTATATTAATAAAGATGTGGCGCTACTTGTGAAGAAATACGGAGATCCTAAGCGAATTGATGCTTCGCCATATAGCTATCAGAATTATATTTTCCACCAAACGGATGATCAATATATGCAAGTGGGTGTGATGAACAAGAAGGTGCAGACGATTTATGCACTTGGAGATAAGTTGCCACTGAAGCCGTTTGAGATTGATATGCCGACGGAGAAAGTTTTTTTGAACATAAAATTGCAGTCGGAGATTACGTTTAATTATGAGGATAATTACTACCGGTTTGAGTTATCGGAGGATGAGCTGAATATTCGTCCGCTGGTGAGTTTGGGGAACGGTGTTTATGCGCAGGTGAACTTTGATAAATTTGAGTCAAAAGTGATTAGTGTTCGCTATTTTAATAAATTATCGCTTATAAAAATGCATCCGTATGAAATGACGTATCAGGGAGATATTTTTAAGGATACAGTGACGGATGAGCAGTGGGATAAGGTGGATAAGGCCTCGGATCAGCAGGTTTTTGATATTTCGAATATATTCCGCGAGCGTTATGAGAAGAAGCAGTTAGAGTGGAATGAGGATGTTGCGGAAGTCGCGTATGGGCATAGTGTAGACATGTATCAGAACAAGTATTTTGATCATGATTCGCCGACGTATGGAACGCTTGCAGATCGTTTGAATCGCGCGAATATCGATTATATGAAGGCGGCGGAAAACATCGCTTCCAATTATTTGGATGGACCCGCGGCAGTAGAAGGCTGGTTGAATTCAGCTGGGCACCGCAAAAATCTATTTGATGACAGCTTTACGGATATGGGAGCTGGAACTTATCGGAAATTTTATACGCAGAACTTCTTGCAAAAGTAAAGCGTTTTTCGGGGAATCGTGCTATAATGGAGCTTGTAATTTGATTTACGATGGAAAGAAGGTGGCAACATGCTTGCTACAATGGAAAATCTGGCGTTGCTTGATATGTCAGATGATCTTGCATCGATGATTTTGGCGTCGGAGGAGGCAGATCGATATCGCGAATGTCTGCACCAGATGACGACGAATTTGCTCACACAACAGCGTATTAAGCGCTTGGCAAAGATAAAAGAACAATACGATGAAGTGCAACGTTTTGGTCGCTATCATCCAGATTATAAAGAGGTGAATCGTCTAGCTCGTCAGTATAAACGTGATGTCGATATGGATGAACATGTCGCGGCGTTTCGACAAGCGGAGATGGATTTGCAAAGTTTGCTCGACGAAATTAGTTTTATTTTGGCAGATGCTGTCTCGGAAAATATAAAAGTCCCAACTGGAAATCCGTTCTTTGAAACGAAATCTTCTTGTTCGACAGGTGGATGCGGTTCAGGCGGCGGTTGTGGCTGTTCAGCTTAAAGAGGGGGAAAGGCAATGGAGAATGAACGTCAATCCATCATTATTTGGATGAATCATTTGAAGCAAGTACGTTCTTTAAAGCGTTTTGGAAATGTGCACTATGTTTCTAGGAAGTTGAAATATGCGGTTTTATATTGCGATATGGCGGAGATTGAAGATGTTGCTGCCAAGTTATCGCGTTTCCATTATGTGAAACGAGTGGAACTTTCGTATCGGCCGTTTTTAAACACCGAATACGAATCGAAGAAAGACATGAAATTTCGTGACCGCATGGACGACGTACAAATCAGTATTTAATAACAGCGGCATGATTCGGCTTTGCTTTTGCAAGGTTGGGTTGTGCTGTTTTGTATTTGGAGGTACATAATAGATGAGAGTTATTGCAGGAGAACGTAAAGGGCATCATTTGAAGGCAGTGCCAGGAACGAATACAAGGCCGACGACGGACAAAATTAAAGAGTCGTTGTTTTCGATTATTGGGCCTTTTTTTGATGGCGAAAAGGTGCTTGATTTGTTTGCTGGAAGTGGTGGGCTTGGCATCGAAGCGCTGAGTCGTGGGGCAAGTGAATGTGTGTTTATTGATCAAGCGCAGGCGGCGATAAAGACGGTGCATTTGAATGTATCAGCGTGTCACTTGGAGAAGCAGGCGCATATTTTTAGAAATGAAGCGAAACGGGCATTGAAGGTTTTGGCTAAGAATGAGTGGGCGTTTGATTTGGTGTTCCTTGATCCGCCGTATAAGAAGCAGCAGTTGGAGCAGTTGATGGCGTCGCTTTCGGAGCTTGAATTGGTGAATGATATGGCGCTTGTGATTTGTGAACATGACGCGGATGCCGTGTTGCCAGATGCGGTTGCTGGATTTAAAAAAATTCGGGAAGAGCGCTACGGAATTACGGTGCTTTCGATTTTTGAATATGAGAAGGAAGTGGCTGAAAATGAATAAAGTGGCGGTGTGTCCGGGTAGTTTTGACCCGATTACGAATGGTCATTTAGATATTATTACGCGTGCGGCGAAGGTTTTTGATGTGTTGTATGTAGCAGTTTTGAATAATTCGTCGAAAAAGTCGTTATTTGATGTGGAAGAGCGGATTTATTTGATGGAGCAGGTAACGAAGCATTTGCCAAATGTGCGTGTCGAGAGTGCGACTGGATTGCTAGTTGATTATGCAAAAGAGAAAGAGGCGGACGTGATTGTGCGCGGGTTGCGGGCGATTAGTGATTTTGAATACGAGATGCAGATTACGTCGATGAACCGGGTGTTGGATGATCATATCGAGACATTTTTTATTATGACGAGTTCGCAGTATTCTTTTCTCAGCTCGAGTATTGTGAAGGAAGTGGCGCAGTATAACGGGAATATCGCGGAATTAGTGCCACCGATTGTGCACCAGGCGTTGTTAAATAAACTAGGAATACAGGAGAAAAAAGATGATTAAAAAGAATTGGAAAAAACTTTTAGCTGGACTGATTGTGTTGGCGCTGGTTGTGGCATTTTTTGTGCCGTTGCCGTATTATGTGACGCGACCGGGAAGCGCAGATAAACTTAGCCCGCTAGTGACGGTAGAAGGGCATCCCAGTAATAGTGAAGGCGTGTTTCGGTTGGTAACGATCGCAATGGGTCAGGCTAATATTTATTCGTACTTAGCAGCGAAAGTATTGCCGTATCAGGAGATTGAGAAAGAATCAGACGTTCGTGGGGAAAATGAGACGGATGAGGAATACAATGTTCGTCAATTGTCGCTCATGAATCAGTCTAAAAACAATGCGATTCAAGTGGCATACAAAGCGGCAGGACAATCGGTTAAAATCGAATATCGCGGTGTGTATGTTCTTAGTGTCATGCCAGATGCGCCAGCTGCGAAAGTTTTGGAAGCAGGCGATTTAATTACGGCAATCGACGGAAAGTCATTTGAATCAAGCACGGAATTTATTGATTATGTACGCAGTAAAAAAGTAGGTGATGAAGTCGAGGTAAGCTACAAGCACCAAGATAAGTCTGAAAAAGCATCGGTCGAATTAATCGATATTGATAAAAAAGGAACACCTGGAATCGGCATTTCACTTGTGGATGATCAAAAATTAGTGACAGATCCGAAAATCAAAATCGATTCAGAGAAGATTGGTGGACCATCTGCTGGTTTGATGTTCACGCTTGAAATCTATAATCATTTTGGCAAAACGGATTGGACGAAAGGTCATAATATTGCAGGAACGGGCACGATTGATGTCGATGGCAATGTCGGACGGATTGGCGGCATTGATCAGAAAATTGTAGCTGCAGACCGCAATGATGTGGAGATTTTCTTTGCACCAGATGATACGATAACGCCAGAAATGAAGAAGGCGCAACCAGGCGTTGTGAGTAATTATGAAGATGCAGTGAAGACAGCGAAAGCGATTGATTCTAAGATGAAAGTCGTTCCCGTGAAAACATTCCAAGACGCGTTGGATTATTTGAAAACAGTGAAAGAGAAATAGGTATACGAAAACTCCTTGATTACGTTGATCAAGGAGTTTTTCTGTATGGAGAAGTATTAAAATCACGCAAAATCTGTTTTTCTAGTGTAGGCGCGAAAGAGTATAGTTTTGTCGCACGAATATCGTTTTCAATCAACGCAGGGCTTGCCTTTGAAGCGGTACTGATGATTGGTAACTCGATGTCTTTTTTGATTTGGCGGAGGTATTGTTGCCCAATGGCCGACATGCCTAGAAGCCGGATATAGTTTTGTGTTGGTATCGTAGTTTCTGTCTGTTGCGCCAGTATTTGAAGGGTGGTGCGCTTGATGCGGGATTTACTGTAGCGTTTCGCTGTTGAGACTGCTAGGAATTCATCGAAACTGGTCGCGTGAAGTGCCGCTTGTTGCAATCGGTTTTCGATGCCTTCTGAGACACCACGTATGATTTGAAGCTGAGTGGCGGGCGCGGTAATGAGCTGGTATTTTAGTAGTGGCCAAAAATCGTCCCAAGACACAAAGGAATGCGTTTCGCGGAATTTCTGCAAAAGGTGTAATGTGGTATCGGGAACGTATTGGCGGACTTTTTTCCAGTTGTTATCAAGCAACATCGTTCGAATCGCGGTTGCGCTCGCAATAGAATGATGCGTTGGATTCGTGTCGTGATAGGCAGCATTTTGTCGAGCCATTGTTGCGATTTCTATTTCTTTGCCTTGCTCAGCGATTGCGAGTGCATAGTGGAATCCTAGAATATTGTTTGGTTGCGCTAAATCAAGCGTCAAATCGGGCGCCAGTTCGTGAAACGCGGCATTCCAAGCTGTTGCATAACTATTCGCCTTATTGTCCAAGAAACGCCGCATAGACGCTTTAAAGAGGGCGCTTTGTTCTGTCATTAACTTGGCCGCAGAACTAAAAGCATTCGCATCCCCGCTTTCACTACCGAAAAAGATCGACTGAACACCTAATGCGCCTAAGATCTCGACGGCTCCGTTAGCAAAAATCGCGGCTTGCTGTGTTGCGAAGTGGAATGGAAGTTCAATAACCAAATCCACACCAGCATCAACCGCCATTTGCGCACGCTCCCATTTTGGCAGAAGAGCAGGTTCCCCCCTTTGCAAAAAAGAACCACTCATAACAGCGATAATAACATCGGCTTGCGTCTGCTTCTTTGCTTCTTGTAGATGTAATAAATGCCCATTGTGGAACGGATTATATTCTACGATAATGCCAGTTGCTTTCATTTTTATCAACTCCAAGTCACGGTAATATTGAGTAGCTCTCATAAGCTTACTAAGTCTACTATTTGAGTTTAGCAAGTAAATCATGTTAGACTAAAAAAGGATGCCGTTTAAAGGGATTCGTTGGTTACTATTTCTGATTACTTCCAGAATACCACAAAAATGGGCGGGAGAACATGGTTCGCTTAGGAAATAGGGATTGACAAAAGGCTTAGAAAAGTCTATAATATTTTTTGTTGCGCTTGGAGTGATAAACGATGAAATGGTCATTAATTCAACTACAGAAATACCGTGGCAAGAAAGTGCCATTTGAACAGGAAATAGGCGTAACGGAATACTTGAAAGAGCACAATCATGATGTTCGTTCAGCAAGCCTAGTAAAGGTTTCTGGAAATATTACGGTGCGTCAAGATTCGGTTTTGATTGACCTTGTTTTAGATGGAACCTTTGTATTGCCATGTGCCAGAACGTTTGAGGATGTTATTTATCCGTATCATATCGAATCTGTGGAAACCTATGTGAACAAAGAGGAGAAGGTACTGGACGAGACACATCATATGATGGACGGCGATAAAATTGATGTGTTGCCAGTGATTGAAGAATTACTTTTGTTAGAGATTCCGATGCAAGTTTACAGCGATAATGTAGAGAATGCGTTATCAGAAGGAAACGATTGGAATGTTATCACGGAAGAAGAGCTGGAGCAACAAGCGAAACAAGAAGAAACAAAAGTGGATCCTCGTCTTGCGGGATTAGCCGATTTCTTTGAGAAGAAAGAAGACTAATTCTAAGAGCTGGAATATATTTTAAGAGAAAGAAATTTTTCTTAGATGGATTGCGACCAAGGAGATATCCTGAAGTCGCGAAGGAGGTGTATGGAAATGGCAGTACCTTTTAGAAGAACATCTAAAGCGAAAAAACGCAAGCGTCGTACGCACTTCAAATTACAAGTGCCTGGTATGGTTGAGTGCCCTAATTGTGGCGAGTACAAACTTTCTCACCGTATTTGTCCTGAATGTGGTCAATATAACGGCAAAGAAGTAGTAGAAAGCAACTAATTTGCGTGAACAAAACAAGCGATACGTACGCTTGTCACATGAAAACCCCCAGAAGACGCCATGGATCTTCTGGGGGTTTTCTGTTGATGAACTTGCGAAGCCCGTGCCCACCAAATCAAACGCCACAATAAAACCCTACCACCATCCTCAAAATGCAAACCCGCGCAAATTTTGCTAAAATAGAGTCAAGCTATGAAAGAGGAGTGAATGACATGACTTACCGAGTAGGCATTATTGGAGCAGGTGCATTAGGACTCTTATATGCAGGTTTACTGCGAGCTAATGTGACGCTTTACACACGCACAAAGAAGCAAGCAGATATTATCGAAAAACAAGGCGGTATAACGCTCATTTCCGATAATACAAAGACCCGCATCAATGTTCACGCGACACCGCTTTCTAACGCCAACTTCACAACCGTAGATTTCGTCATCATAACCGTGAAATCTTACCAGCTGGAAAATGTGATGGAAACCCTTAGGAAGATACCTGCAAACATTCCACTTTTATTCTTACAAAACGGCATAGCTCATTTAGCGCAGCTCCCTAGCCTACCACAAAAAACAGTCCTAATCGGAACATGTGAGCATGGCGCTGGGAAAATGGATGCGACAACAGTAGTGTGGCGTGGTGTGGGTCAAACAAACTGGGCTGTGTATCAAGGTGAGGCAAACTCGAATTTACGGACCGTACTGACGGCTAATCCAGACTTTCTTTTTTCCGAACAAGCGGATTTTGAAGAAATGGTTTATAATAAGTTATTGGCGAATGCGGTAATTAATCCGTTGACAGCCATTCTAGGCGTGCCAAATGGTGCTTTGCTACATAATGAATACTGGTATGGACTGTTAGAAAATCTAACGCGAGAAGTGGCAGATGTCTTGCATCGTGATGACGCGCTAGAGAAAGTGACTGCGATATGTACGGCGACATCGGCTAATTATTCTTCGATGGCGACGGATGTGCAAGAGAAGCGGCAGACGGAGATTGCAGGTATTTCGGGGGCTGTAGTTACGCTCGCTCTGGAACAGGGGAAGGTAGCGCCGATTTCAGAAACATTATACGGCCTAGTGAAAGGGCTAGAAGGAGAATACTTACAGTGAGTTGGTTAACGAATATGACGGCGCTTGTTATCATCGCCCCAGTACTTATTTTTACAGTGACTTTCATGGTGACGCAACATATGACAAAGAGAACGCCAAAAGCGGTGAAACGGAGCGCGGATGTGACGACATTTTTCCTGATTTTAGCGGATCATTTTTTCATGATTGTGTTATTTGATCAGTCATTCTTATTGTACATTCTGTTGCTATTATTCTTGATTGGCATTCTATTTGTTGCATTATACGCCAAGTCGCAAGGAGATATTAATTTTCACAAAGTAATCCGTGGTTATTGGCGCATTTGTTTCTTTGCTTTTGCGATTTTGTATTTACTGCTGTTCGTGATAGGTATTGTGAAAAGTATCGTATTAGTTTTTTAGTCAATCCATAGCTTTTTCAAGTTTAAGTGACCGTATAGATGCTTGTCCTCGGTTTGGATGGTGGCGTGGATGAATTGATGTTTGGTGAGATGTTCTAAGAAAAGAAATAGGTGATTATCGCGCACAAAGCTCTCTATCTGGTCGTAAAAGTGATCGCGGTCACTGAATCGAGTGCATTGCCGGGCCTGATGTAGTAGCTCCTCTATTTGCTGGAGCTCTTTTTTTGCCAAAAAACGTTGTGGCGCCAGATTAGGATTTCCGTAAAAATCCATAAAAGCCACTTCAATATCGCTACTTGGGACATCGGCGCCCATACTAATATCAATATTTTCCCATTGGCTAGTCTGATAAAATTCAGAGCTGATATCGATAATATGCAAGTCGAGCGAAATGCCAAATTTGGCTGCCTGCGCGACAATCCATTGACCTTGGCGGATGGATTTTGCATGTGAAAGAATCGCGAACCGCAATGTTTCACCGGTATAGTGGGCGGTTTCTAGTAATCTCTTTATTTTGCTTGAATCCCTTTGCTGCGCGCTGGATTTATGAAAAAAGTAGCTGGAAGCCTCGGACTCCTCATGATTTTCTAGGTCGCGGATCATTTTTTGAGGATCAAGTAAGTGATAAAAGGCTTCGCGGAATGCGGGATGATGTGCAAAAGCGCAATGCTTGAAATTAAACGTAACGATATTGACGCCATAATCTTTCGTTGCGTGATCTGTATAGTCTAGATTATCAGCATTCCCCATATTTGTGACAGTGAGGACAGGATTAGTCTGATCTTTCACGAGCCAGAACTCAATACGGTCGAGAAACGGACGTTCTAGGAAATGGGAATCGAATGCTTCTAAAACTAGTTTTTGAGAACTTCTTTGTGCTAATTTGAAGGCGCCAGTGCTGGTCCATTTATATTCGTCAAACGGGATGTCGTGTGGTAGGATAACAAGGTTTCCTAAGCAAAGATAGCGAATGAAGAACGGGTTTGGTTTATGGAGATGAATCGTGATTTTAGTTTCAGATAGGAGCTCGATTCGTATGATATCCGTTAGATACCAATGGGTCACAGTTCCTTTTTGCATGGCTTTTTCCAGGGTGTGGCGAATATCGGTACTCGTCAAGGTCCGGCCGTGATGAAAGCGAATGCCTTTTCGAATGTAAAAAGTCCAAATGGTGCTGTTATTCTCGGCTTTCCAATGGTGCGCGATGCAGGGCATAACGGTGTTGGTTGTCGTGTCAAAACGAACGAGTGGGTCGCCGAGCTGAAGTAGCAGGGAGCTCTCCATATTAATCGACGTATGAAGTGGATCAAGGATGCTAAAAGGGCGTGCAATGACGAGGCGCAATATATCTTGATCGCCTTTTTCGGTATGAAGTCCAAATAGTTCGTTTATTTCGGAGGATACAGCGCTAAACCATTCGCGTGGGATATCTAGCTGCAAAAGGGTGAGCAGTTTATCTAGATTTTCTTGCGCTACTGCATTACGAATAAAGTCCTCGATTTCTGACTGGAAGCTCTGTGTGAATGTTATTTTCGACGCATTACCCCGACCCCGACCAGGTTGATAATGGCAAAATTGGAGTTCTTGATATTTTTTAAGTTTTCGCTTGACGTTTTTGTCACTGCATTCCCATTTTTCAGCTAGTTCGTTCAGGCGGAATGTGGCTGTGTCGCCAATTTGTCTTTCTAATAAAAAAGCACGCATATCGTAATAGGCGAGATCGCGCATGATAGAACCTCCTTCTATTATAAAAGGGGACAAAAATATATGATACTATCCCTTTTTCTCCTTTTTAAAACTAGTTATACTATGTTTAGGAGGTGAAGTCAATGTTTCGTACATTGCATCCGAATATAAAAGCGCGGATTGGTATTTCGTTTTTGAGCAAGCTGATTGGTTCCATGATATTTCCGTTTATGGCGATTTATTTTGCGAAGGAGATTAATATTGGTGTCGCTGGTATTTTGCTGATGATAAACATCGCTGTGCAGTTTCTGGCAAGTATTTATGGCGGGCATTTGGCGGATCATATCGGACGGCGAACGTTGATGGTTTGGGGAGAATGGGTGAAAGTTGGGGCGTTTGCACTGATGTTGTTCGTGAATTCGCCTTGGGTGGTGTCCCCGTGGTTAACATTTGTAGCGCTACTTTTGATTGCGGTGTCACAAGGTTTCACGATCCCAGCAAGTGACGCGATGTTGATTGATGTGAGTACGCGAGAGGAACGGGCTTACATGTATTCCATTAATTACTGGGCAAATAATTTATCCGTGATGCTTGGCGTCGTTATAGGTGGCTGGTTTTTCCAAAGTTATTTATTCGAACTGCTCATCGGTTTGCTCGTGATGTCGCTTGTGACAACCTGGCTAACGATTACGCTGATTACGGAAACGCTGGAGCATGGCGACAAGGATGTGGCAAGCGTTGCGGGGATAAGAAGTTTGTTTCGGAGTTATCGAAAAATTTTGTATGATGCGCGTTTTCTATGGTTCACAGCGGGAGGAATCGCGGTATTGTCAATCGAGTTCCAACGTAATAATTTTATTTCAGTACGGCTAGCCGATGTGTTTCCGCCGATGATGTATCATTTTGGTTGGCTAGGAAATATACCTTTTGATGGTGTAAAGTTGGTCAGTATTTTGACATTAGTCAACGCGTTGATGATTGTGCTTTTTACAGCCCCGATTGCAAAGTGGGTTCGAGATCGCGATTTGCAAAAGTGGATGTATGTTGGTTTTATGATTTTTGCATTCGGATTTGCGGTGTGCGCACTTACGGATAGTGTTTGGATACTTTTTGGTGCCACGGTTATTTTATCTGTTGGGGAGTTACTTTATGTGCCGACGCGGCAGACGATTTTGGCGGATATTGTGGATGATGCGATGCGCGGGACTTACATGGCTTTTAACGGTTTTGTTTTTCAAATCGGAAAATTAATCGGGGCCGGAAGTTTGATGTTCTCGCCTTATATCGGGAAGTATGGTATGGCTTTATTCATCTTATTATGTGGGCTTGTTGGTGTGGTGATGACATTCTGGGCGCTTAAACCGACAACGAGGAAAGTGAAACAAGAATAGGAAAAAGAAGAGACACGACCGAGGGAACAATTTCGGTAGATATCTCTTCTTTTTTGCGTTATTTTGCGCCATGAGTTATTAGTGAGTCCACGATAACCTGATAGCCTTGCTGTTTCGCGTGTGCAAGAGGCGTAATGCCATTTGAGTCTGCGATGTTCGGGTCAGCGCCGTTTTCAAGTAATACTTGGACGATTTGCTGTTGTGTTTTGCTGCCATCAGAAAGCACGATCGCTTCTAAAAGTGCCGTCCAGCCGGGATTGTTGACGTGGTTCACATCGATATCGGTTTCGGCTAAAAGTAGTCGAACGTTGGCGAGATGGCCTTTTTCGGCGGCTGGAATAAGGGCGGTTCCTCCAAAACGGTTGGTTAGTGTATAGTCGGGTTTGTGCGGAATCATTAATTTCAAAATCTCCGTCCGTCCTTCTGCACCGGCGTATAAGAAGGGGCTATCCTTTATTTTATCCTGCAAATTGACGTTTGCGCCGTATTGGAGAAATAGTTTTGCCATTGAAATATTGTTGGTATGTGTCGCAACGAGTAACCCACTCTCGCCTCGAGTATTGACTGTGTCGACCTGCGCGCCTTGTTGTAATAGGGATTTGAGTTGTTGGATATCGCCGGCTTCCGTTGCTTTAAGTAGGGCTTGATTTAAATCTGCTATATTTTTTGTCACGGTTTTCTCCTCCGTTTCATTTTTAGTCGCGGTTTCTGGTGTGTTGGTAGTTGGCTTTTCTATGTGGGCGTTTGAGCAGGCTGTGAGTAATAATGTCATGAGTATGACAACTAATTTCACCATCGGATAACCTCCTTCTTTAGTCTAATTATGGCATATAAAGATAAACTAGAGATTAACTGGAGCTTAAAATAGTGTTACCCTATATTTTTTGTCATCTATTTTACTATACGCTCCACTAACCCCCACATTTTTTTAAGATAATAAAATGTTGCTATAACATGGATTGAGATACTTATTTTTTGTGAGGTGTCTCTTTTTTACGCTTTTTTTTAGTTTATGGTGGTACGAAGTGGGGAGTTGTGGTAAAGTTGTCTATAAGAAAGTGGGGATGAACTATGTTCATGGGCGAATATCAACATAACATTGATATAAAGGGCCGTTTAATCGTGCCATCTAAATTCCGTGAACAATTAGGGGATCAATTTGTCATTACCCGAGGGCTTGATAAATGTCTCTTTGCTTATCCGCTTGATGAGTGGACGAAAGTAGAAGAAAAGATCCAGACACTCCCACTGACTAAAAAAGATGCTCGTTCTTTTACCCGTTTTTTCTTTTCTGGGGCTTCGGAATGTGAGCTTGATAAGCAGGGCCGGATTAATATTCCGTCCAATTTAACAAGCTATGCGGAACTCGAGAAGGAGACGGTGATTGTCGGGGTCGCAAGTCGTATTGAAATTTGGAGCAAGTCGGAATGGGATAAATTCTTTGATGAAGCCGAAGATTCGTTCGCCGATATTGCCGAAAATATGATTGGCTTTGATATTTAAAAAGAGGAGGGGCACAAAGATGTTCCAACACGAGACAGTATTATTAAAAGAAACGGTTGATAGCTTGAATATAAAACCTGATGGTGTGTATGTTGACTGTACGCTAGGTGGTGCAGGACACAGTGCTTACTTATTAAGCCAGCTTTCAGACGCAGGACATTTATTCGCGTTTGACCAAGATAACAAGGCGCTCGCTCACGCCAAAGAGCGATTACAGGAATACGAAGGACAGGTCACGTTTATCAAAAGCAACTTTAGATATATTAAGGAAGCATTGCTAGAAGTTGGCATTACGGAAGTGGATGGCATTTTGTATGATTTGGGTGTTTCGTCACCACAACTAGATGAACGGGAACGTGGATTTAGTTATCATCAAGATGCACCGCTAGATATGCGAATGGATCAAGAGGCAGAACTTACGGCACGTGATGTCGTGAATGATTGGCGTTACGAGGATCTTGTGCGTATTTTTTTCCGTTATGGTGAGGAGAAATTTTCGAAACAAGTGGCGCGTGAGATTGAGCGCAGGCGTGAAGTGGCACCAATTGAGACGACTGGGGAATTAGTGGATGCGATTAAAGCCGCGATTCCAGCACCAGCAAGGCGAAAAGGTGGACATCCGGCAAAACGGGTTTTCCAAGCGATTCGTATTGCGGTGAACGACGAGTTAGGGGCAGTGGAGGATTCGCTGAAAGAGGCGATGGATTTATTGAAGCCTGGCGGACGAATCAGCGTGATTACATTCCATTCTTTAGAAGACAGAATTACAAAACAAATGTTTACAGAGGAAGCCAAGGGACCAGAACTGCCACCAGGATTACCGATTATTCCAGATGAGTATAAGCCGAAAATGAAGTTAGTAACAAGAAAACCGATTTTGCCATCTGAGGAAGAACTGGCAGCGAATAACCGTGCACGCTCAGCAAAACTTAGAGTGATAGAGCGGAATATTTAGGAAGTAGGAGTGAAGTAGATGAGTAACAACGTAGCCTACAAAACGAATGCGGAACCGAAACGCGTACATAGGGAAGCGCCACAACCACAACCTAAAAAACAAATTTTAAAACGTGGTAAAATAACGTTGGGTGAGAAATTAATCGCCTCTGTATTTATTATCGTTATTGCGGTATTTGCTTTCAAAATTATTCATGTACAAGCGCAAGTATATAGCGTGAACCAAGGCATTCAAGAGAAACAGGCAGATGTGGATAAACAAGTGAAGGCGAATGAGGATTTGTCAGCAGAAGTGGCGGACCTTAGTCGTTACGAACGCGTATGGAAAAAAGCGAAAGAACTTGGATTGAAACTTGATCCAGATAATGTGAAGGTAGTGGAAGGTAAATGAAAAAACGAGTAGGAAACATGAGACGAGGCGCCCTGGTTCTTTTTATCATCTTTGGAGTTATTTTTCTGTCGGTTATCGGACGCTTCTTTTACATGCAAGTCGTTGGCGATGTTAACGGCGTTCCACTTGCGGCCAAAGCGGCTAAACAGCATTTACGAAGCAGTGTCATTGAAGCAAATCGCGGCTCTATTTTAGATCAAAAGGGCGAAGTGATTGCAAAGGACACTGCTTCTTATACGTTGGCGGCGGTGCTTGATCCGAAGCAGACGGTGGATCCGAAAAATCCGTATCATGTGGTAGAAAAAGAAGAAACGGCAGCCGTTTTAGCGAAATATTTGCCAATGAAAGAAGCGGATATTTTGAAAAAACTGCAAAAGAAGGATATCTTCCAAGTCGAGTTTGGAAAAGCGGGTAAGAATTTATCGGCGGAAGTGAAGGATAAGATTGAAGCGTCGAAATTACCGGGATTGGTGTTCACGAAACAGGCGGAACGATTTTATCCGAATGGCGTTTTTGCCTCTCATCTGATTGGTTATGCGCAGCAAGAAACTGGCAAGGATGGCATTTCGAAGTTGATTGGTAAAATGGGCATTGAGAAGGCGTATAATGATATTTTGACTGGTAAAAACGGTTCGATAAATTATGATGCGGATAAATATGGCTATATTTTGCCGAATGCGAAGAGTGTGGTGAAAGAGGCGCAAGATGGGCAAGATATTTATTTGACGCTTGATAAGAAGATTCAGACGTTTTTGGAGGATACGCTAAATACGGTGGATGCGAAATATAATCCGAAAAACATGATGGCGGTTGTGATGAATCCGAAAACGGGCGAGATTTTAGCGATGAGTCAGCGGGATACGTTTAATCCGACGACCAAGGAAGGTTTGACGGATCAATGGGCGAATTTGCCAGTCGAGATTACGTATGAGCCTGGTTCGGTTATGAAGATATTTTCGCTCGCCTCTGCGATTGATTTAGGTGTGTATCATCCGAATGCATACTACCAATCGGGGACGTATAATGTTGGTAACATACCGATTCATGATCATAATGCTGGTGTTGGTTGGGGCTCGATTACGTATCGTGAAGGTGTTGAGCGTTCGAGTAACGTTGCTTTTGCGAAACTCTTAGCTGGTATGGGACCGGATAAATTTAAGACGTATTTGCAAAACTTTGGCTTTGGAGCGAAAACGGGGATTGACCTTCCGAATGAAGCGACGGGTAAAATTCTTTTTGATCGGAGAATTGAGCAGGTGACGACGGTTTTCGGTCAAGGAACAACGGTAACGATGATGCAGATGCTTCAAGGCGCGACGGCAATCGCGAGTGATGGTACGATGAAACAGCCGTATGTTGTGTCGAAAATTGTCGATCCGAATACGGGTAAAGTGACGGAAACAAAGGCGGTCACAACTGGGAAACCAATCAGCGCAGCAACGGCGAAACAGACGCGTGAAGAGTTGCGAAATGTTATTACGGGCAAGGTTGGAACAGGGAAATTGTACGCGATTGATGGCTATGATATTGCTGGGAAAACAGGCACATCGCAGATTCCAAATCCAGATGGTGGTGGCTATATGACGGGAAATGATAATTATATTTTCTCCTTCATGGGCATGGCACCAGCGAAAGATCCGGAGCTTGTGATGTACGTGACGATGCAACAGCCGCAATTATCTGGAACGGAGACGGGCGGAAAAGCGGTGTCGGAAATTTTTAATCCAGTGATGAAAAATAGTTTGCAGTATTTGAATATTAAATCGGCGGATACGGCCAAGCTGAAAACCGTCGAGATGACATCGATGGCTGGTAAGACGCCAGATGCTGCTAGAAAAGAGTTAGAAGCGAAGAAATTGATTCCAGTCGTCATTGGTAACGGTAAGAAAATTGTGCAACAGTTGCCGCTCGCTGGTGAGAAGATTTTGGAAGGGCAACGAGTTATCTTGATGACAGAAGGTGACATGACAATTCCGGATATGAAGGATTGGGCGAAGAATGATGTGCTCAAAGTCTCGGAAATAACAGGCGTTCCTTTTAAGGTCAATGGAGATGGGTATGTGTTGAAGCAGAGCCTTTCTGCGGGTTCAGTACTCAATGATAAGTCGCAGGTGACGATTGATCTCACGACACCAGACAAAATTCCAAATTTTAATAAGGTCCCGAAAGTAGAGAAAAATGAAGAGGACTCGGCAGATACGACGGTGCAAGAGGCGACGGGGCTAAATGCTTTATTAAATTAGTAAATGGGGTAGGCGCACACTTTTTCGGGATTCGTAAGCGTGATGCGTCTACCTATTTTGATAGCAGGGGAAAGATTGCTAAAAGACTAGTATTTCGCCGCTGTTTTTGCTAATATAGAATAGAAGATTTGTCATCGTTACGCGCGCTGATATGCACTCGTTTTTTTAGAGATTGCGATATCATTTTTTGCGTTGGACTTTGGAGGCGATGAGATGGAAGGGACGTTCGAAATGGAATTAGAGAAGTTGATAGAGGCAATTCCTTACAGCCGGTTGTTGCAAGCCGAGGAAGATACGCTACATATAGAAGTGAAAAGCGTCGAGCAGGACAGCAGACAGGTGACGGCGGGGACGCTATTTGTATGCATCGATGGGGAAGTGGTAGACGGACATGCGTTTGCGAGAACAGCGCAGGAACAAGGCGCAGTCGCGATTGTAGCGGAGCGGATGCTGGCTGATATGACGATTCCGGTCATTTTGGTAGAGGATGGGAAACGGGCGATGGCGATGCTTGCCGCGGCGTTTTACTCATATCCAACGACGGAAATGAATTTGATTGGAATTACGGGAACAAACGGTAAGACGACGGTGAGCCATCTAGTGGAATTTATCTTAGCGGATAATGCCGTGACGACGGGCTTGATTGGTACAATGTATCGCAAAATTGGCGCGGAGATTTTGGAAACGAAAAACACGACGCCTGACAGTTTAACATTGCAAAAGACGTTTCGACAAATGCGTGATCAGGAAGTAACGACGGCAATTATGGAGGTGTCCTCGCACGCGCTTGTGCAAGGTCGTGTCTATGGTTCCGAATACGATATAGCGGTATTTACGAATTTGTCGCAGGATCATTTGGATTATCATAAAACGATGGAGGAATATGCCCACGCGAAAAGCTTATTGTTCGCCCAACTCGGAAATGGCTATGGCGGCTCTTCGAAAACGGCGATCATTAATGCAGATGACCCCCATGCAAAAATGATGATCGAGGCTACAGGCGTGAGTTTATTGACATACGGTATTGATGGTGCGGCGTCTTTCCGAGCTAGTGATATTAGAATTAGTAGTAAGGGGACGGGATTCCAACTTCATTTTCAAGATGAGGTTTTCACGGTGCAGCTGAAATTGATTGGCAAATTTAACGTGTATAACGCACTCGCTGCGATTGCGACGGTTTATGCGACAAACGAAGCGCCAGAAACGATTCCAGAAATTATCGCATCCCTTGAGAAAGTGCAAGGTGTAGCGGGACGTTTTGAGCTCGTTGATGCAGGGCAACAATTTCCAGTCATTGTAGATTACGCGCATACGCCAGATGGTTTGGAAAATGTATTAAAAACGGTGACGGAATTCGCTACAGGACGTATTTTTGTCGTCGTCAGTTGCGGTGGTGATCGTGATAAAGGGAAGCGTCCACAGATGGCCCAAATTGCTGTGAAGTACGCGACGAACCCAATTTTCACATCGGATAACCCGCGGACGGAAGTGCCGATGCAGATTATTGAGGATATGCTAGCTGGTGTGCCAGACGCGACATATACAGTGAAAGAACACCGGCATGATGCGATTCGTTTCGCAGTAAAGCAGGCCAATCCCGAAGATGTTATTTTGATAGCTGGAAAAGGGCATGAAACGTATCAAATCATTGGCGATGTTGTTCATGATTTCGATGATCGCAAAGAAGCACGCGAAGCCATTTTAGCAAAGATATTATAACGAGACATTTTTACGATAGCGAAAGATACAAAATAGATTGGAGCGAAAAAGCGTGTCATTATATTGGATAGTTACAACATTTGCGATGGCTTTCATTATTACCGTCATCGGGGTACCTTTATTTATCCCGTTTTTACAAAAATTAAAGTTTGGTCAAAGTATTCGTGAGGAAGGCCCACAAAGCCATCAGAAAAAATCAGGAACACCGACAATGGGAGGACTCGTATTCCTTCTCGCGATGATTATTAGTTTCGTAATCATGACGCTAATCGGCGGTTGGTTTGGCAGTGAAGCATTGCTACTACTAATCCCGCTCGTGTTATTCGGCGCATTAGGATTCTTAGATGATTATATTAAAGTCGTGAAAAAACAAAACTTAGGGTTGCGTTCGAAGCAGAAGTTTCTAGGACAAGTTGTTATTTCCGTCTTGTTCTACGCAATCTATCGCTGGAATGGCTATCCAGAAACACTGACGATTCCGTTCACATCAACGGAAGTCAACCTAGGCTGGTTCTTCCTCATCTTCGTGATTTTCTGGCTCGTAGGATTTTCGAATGCTGTGAATTTGACAGATGGCTTGGATGGTTTGGTTTCAGGGCTTTCCGTTATTGCTTTTGGCGCTTTAGGAATCATCGCGATTTTCCAAGACCAAGATGTCATAGCGATGTTTTGTTTAGCAATTGTTGGAGCGATGTTAGGGTTCCTGCTTTTCAACAAGAATCCGGCAAAAATTTTCATGGGGGATACAGGATCGTTAGCGCTCGGGGGTGCAATTGCCGCCATTTCGATTCTATTACAACAAGAATGGATGTTGCTTTTAATCGGCCTCGTATTCGTCATTGAAACGGCTTCGGTTATCATCCAAGTCTTCTATTTTAAAGTTACAAACGGTAAAAGATTATTCAAAATGAGTCCGATTCACCATCACTTTGAGCATGTCGATATCGGCTGGTCAGAATGGCGTATCGTCTTCACTTTCTGGGGTGCGGGGCTTGTCTGTGCGATTATTGCACTGTTCGTTATCCTGTAAAAAATGGGAATGAGTTGAAATTGGGGGAATAAAAATGAAAAACATTATTCAATATAAGCATCGCAAAGTACTTGTATTGGGCTTAGCGAGAAGTGGTGTCGGTGCGGCGTCCCTTCTTCATAAACTCGGCGCCTTTGTGACAGTGAACGATCAAAAGCCGTTTAGTGAAAATCCAGAAGCACAAGGCCTGCTAGAACAAGGAATTAAAGTAATCTGTGGTTCGCATCCCGTGGAACTTTTAGACGAGGGATTTGAACTTGTCGTGAAAAATCCTGGTATTCCGTATGACAACCCGATGATTAAAAAAGCACAAGATTTGATGATCCCGATTATTACCGAAGTCGAGTTAGCCTATCAAATTTCCGATGCACCAATCATTGGTATCACTGGTACAAACGGGAAAACGACGACGACGACTATCGTGCACCATATGCTAAATGAAATGACACCAAATAAATCATTACTTGCTGGGAACATCGGTTTTCCAGGTTCAGAAGTTGCCGAAAAAGCGACAGCAGATCAATACATCGCGATGGAGCTCTCTTCATTCCAGCTGATGGGGATTCGCACATTTTGCCCGAAAATCGCGGTAATCACGAATATTTATGAGGCGCATATCGACTATCATAAAACACGTGAGGATTACGTAAAAGCGAAATGGCGCATCCAGGAAAATCAAACAAAAAATGAATTCTTAGTTATCAACTGGGATCAAGATGAATTACGGAATATGACGAAGCGTACTAAAGCGAAAGTCATTCCGTTCTCACCAACACAAAAACTGGGCGAAGGTGCTTATGTCAAAGATGGTAATATCATGTTTTACGATGAAATTATTGGCAAACGCGATGATATCTTACTTCCAGGGGAACATAATTTGGAAAATATTCTTGCCTCTATCGCAGTCGCTAAAATCTGTGAAGTGAGCAACGAGCAAATCATGCAGGTGCTGGAAACATTCAAAGGCGTAGAACACCGGACGCAGTTTGTCAAAGAACTAAACGGCCGCAAATTTTACAACGATTCCAAGGCAACGAATATTTTGGCAACACAGAGCGCGCTTAGCGGTTTTAATAAACCAGTGGTGCTTCTGGCTGGTGGACTTGATCGGGGTATTGAATTTGACGAACTCAAACCATTTTTCAAGAACGTGAAAACATTGATTACATTCGGCGAAACGGCTGAAAAAGTAGGTCGTGTTGGTAAAGAAGCAGGCGTGGATGTGCATCGTGTACATGATGTGACTGCTGCTGTGCCACTTGCTTACGAGCTATCCAATCCAGGTGATATCATTTTACTTTCACCAGCGTGCGCGAGCTGGGATCAATACAGAACATTCGAAGTTCGAGGACGTGCCTTTATGGATGCCATCGAAGAATTGCCAGATGAGGTGGAAAAATGAAATTTGTCATAAGCGGTGGCG
This sequence comes from Paenilisteria portnoyi, assembly GCF_014322795.1. Classification (GTDB taxonomy): domain Bacteria; phylum Bacillota; class Bacilli; order Lactobacillales; family Listeriaceae; genus Listeria_A; species Listeria_A portnoyi. The sequence goes on along the minus strand of NZ_JAASTT010000002.1, from coordinate 211,316 downwards.
GAACGGGTGGACATATTTATCCGGCCCTTGCGCTAATCCGAGTCATAAAAAAAAGAGACCCCGAAGCCGAATTTCTCTATATTGGGACTGAAAAGGGGCTCGAATCAACTATCGTAAGGCGTGAAGGAATTCCTTTTGAAACAATCGAAATCACTGGCTTTAAACGCGCGCTCTCCTTTGAAAACGTCAAAACAGTGACGCGCTTTTTCAAAGGTGTGACGCGTAGTAAAGCATTGATTCGTGCTTTCAAACCAGACGCGGTTATCGGAACAGGTGGCTATGTTTGTGGCCCTGTTGTGTATGCAGCGGCGAAACTGAACATCCCAACACTTATTCATGAACAAAATAGTGTGGCTGGTCTGACGAATAAGTTTTTGAGTCGTTATGCTGACCGTGTCGCGATTTGCTTTGAAGAAGTGAGCGATTCTTTTGCCGCTGAAAAAGTTGTTTTCACAGGCAACCCACGAGCATCAGAAGTGGTAGGTATCGAATCAGGGAATGTTTTAACCGAATATGGCCTGGAGCAAGACAAGCCAACCGTTCTTGTTTTCGGTGGTAGCCGCGGTGCCCGAGGAATTAATGAAGCCATTGAAGCCAACCTTGCTAAAATCGGTAAGCGCAGTTATCAACTACTTTACGTTACCGGTGATGCCCATTTTGAGAAGATCCAAGAAAAGCTAGCAGATATGGAGCTAAACGACAATATTAGCATTCAACCGTTCATCTACGACATGCCAAAAGTACTTAATGTCAGTACCCTAGTCGTATCAAGAGCCGGTGCCACATCGCTTGCGGAACTGACAGCACTAGGCGTACCGAGTATCTTAATTCCAAGCCCGTACGTGACAGCAAATCACCAAGCTAAAAATGCAGAATCATTGGCTAAAAAAGCTGCGGCATCTGTCATCGCAGAGTCCGAATTATCGCCTGTGCGCTTACTAGATGAAATCGATACGATCATGGGGAGCCCTGAAAAATTGGCAAAAATGCAATATGAAGCTAAGCAATTAGGTGTTCCTGATGCGGCAGACAAGCTCGTAGATGCAATCTACGACATAATCAACAAATAAAACAGATGAGGAGGACGACCAGATGGCGAATAATAAAAAGATAGTTTCTATCGAGAGCAGAATTCCAGAACTAAAAAAATACCGCAAAAAGAAATTAATTCGTCATATGTCGATTCTAATTAGTATCTTCGTTCTTCTCATTCTAATTACGCTCTATTTTCTTTCGCCACTGAGTAAAGTTCAGCGTATCTATGTCGATGGAAATCATCAAGTCGATGAGAAAACCATTTTGACAGAAGGTGATTTAAATCTAGAAGCATTCGTTTTTGGGATAAATAAGTCACGAAGCACTGATGCACTAGAGAAAAATCCGCTGATTAAAGAAGCAACAATCAAGTTGCAAGGGCTAAACACACTACGCGTCCATATTACAGAAAATAAAACGATAGGCTATCAAGAAAAGAACGGTCAGTATTTCGATATTTTAGAAACAGGTAAGCTACTCACGACACAGCCAAAGCAATTCCCAATTGGAAATAACCCTATATTTAGCGGTTTCAAAAATGGGCGAGTGCTAGAAGACATGGTATCGCAGCTCAACCAACTACCAGAAGGCGTTCTGCTATCGATTTCAGAGATTCATTTTGCGCCAACAAAAAGTGACGATGAGCATATTAGTCTCTATATGAACGATGGAAACCAAGTCTCCGCGACAATCTCAACCTTCGCTGAAAAAATGGCACACTATCCATCTATCGTCGCGCAATTAAAAGAAGATCAAAAAGGTATCATTGATTTAGAAATTGGTTCTTATTTCCGTACTTATTTAAAAAATAAAGAAGAACAAGCCGCGCTAGATAAGAAAAATTGATGATTATATTACAAAGAAACGCTGGATGAAACGTACGATTTAACACATAATCGCTTGTTGGATAAGAATGCACGTTCCTCTTTTTGCGTTGAATTTAAAGAAAAGCTAAAAAGTTGCTGAAAAATATCCTTTGTGCTTTTATTACCATGCTTCTTGGTGTAGACTGTAGATATGTGTTGATTGAATAGTGTATCTTTTATCTTCTACTATTATGTTTGCTGGAGAGGGGAATCTCGAAGGACAAACACCAACCATTAAAAGAAACTCTTAAATAAAACTTACTACTGAATTTTTGCGTATAGGCAAATAAAATAAGACAGATTATGAAATAAAGGAGGTGCCGATAAATGGGAGAAAACGAAATTTATGTAAGCTTGGATATTGGAACATCATCTGTGAAAGTGATTATTGCAGAGATGGCCAATGACAGACTCAATATTATCGGTGTGGGTAATGTGGCGTCCCAAGGAGTTAAAAAAGGCGTCATAGTTGATATTGATAAGACCGTCGAATCGATTAAAAAAGCCATTGAACAGGCAGAACGTATGGTGGGCGTGCATGTATCCCAAGTCATTGTTGGGATCGTTTCTAGCCAAGTACGACTGGAAGCTTGCCGTGGCGTCGTTGCGATTAGTGGTGAAAATCGTGAAATTACAGACGACGATGTGTGGAATGTTATTGATTCCGCGCAGGTCATTTCTCTAGCTCCTGATCGAGAAATTATCAATGTGATTCCCGATCAATACGTGGTCGATGGCTTTGAAGGCGTGAATCCAAGAGGAATGATTGGCGTGCGTCTAGAAATGGAAGGAACACTTATTACTGGTTCAAAAACGATCCTACATAATACGCTGCGTTGCGTAGAACGTGCTGGGTTAGAAATTACAGATATTGTGCTTCAACCACTCGCAGAAGGCTCGGTTTCCTTAACAGAAGATGATAAAGAATTCGGCACGGCTCTGGTGAATATTGGTGCTGGTACGACGACAATTAGTGTATTCGAACAAGGAAAATTAACGTACACGACCGTATTACCAGTTGGTGGTGACCATGTGACGAAAGATTTGTCACTAGGCTTAAATACATCGACAGCCAACGCCGAAAAAGTAAAATTAGAACACGGGTATGCTTTTTACGACGATGCTTCGGCTGATATCGCATTTGGTATCGATGTGATCGGCAGTGATCAACAACAACATTTCACACAGCTAGAAGTAGCCGATATCATTGAAGCTCGCATGGAAGAAATTTATACGTTAACATTAGAAGAACTGGCCCGTGTTGGCAAAGGTCATCTGCCTGGTGGTTACGTGTTAACTGGTGGCGCGATGGCGATTCCAGGAGCTATTGATCTCGCTGGTAAAATATTTCAAGCGCATGTAAGATTAGCAATTCCAGATTATATCGGTGTTCGTGAGCCGAGTTTCACGACTGCTGTTGGTTTAATAAAATATGCCTATCAGATGGCTGAAAAAGAAGGTAGAAGCTTAAATTCCGAACCATCCGAAACAACAGAAATTCATGAAGAACAGTATTCGAAACCAAAGCAAAAACCAAAGAAAACAGAAGAAGAGAATGTTTCCACCAAGATGAAGAATTTCTTCGGTGCATTTTTCGATTAGAAGAAGCAAGTGTTTTCGTTAAAAAGGTAAAATTAGGAGGCAAATAGTATGTTAGATTTTGACACGAGTGCAGAAAGCTTAGCAACAATTAAAGTAATCGGAATCGGTGGCGGCGGAAATAATGCTGTCAACCGAATGATTGAACATGGTGTCCAAGGTGTCGATTTTGTCGCAGCAAATACGGATGCACAAGCTTTGAATCTTTCTAAAGCAGAAGTTCACTTGCAAATAGGCACGAAATTAACGCGTGGACTAGGAGCAGGAGCTGTTCCTGAAATTGGGAAAAAAGCAGCAGAAGAAAGTCGCGAAATGATCGAAGAAGCGCTAAAAGGTGCGGATATGGTTTTCGTAACGGCTGGTATGGGTGGCGGAACTGGAACGGGCGCAGCGCCTGTTATCGCGACAATTGCGAAAGAAATGGGTGCCTTAACGGTAGGTGTTGTCACGCGTCCATTTGGCTTTGAAGGTCCCAAACGTTCGAAACAAGCAGCGATTGGTACAGAAGCTATGAAGGAAGCAGTAGACACGTTGATTGTGATCCCAAATGATCGTTTACTACAAATTGTTGATAAAAATACACCGATGTTAGAAGCGTTTCGTGAAGCGGATAATGTTTTACGTCAAGGTGTACAGGGTATATCAGATTTAATTGCTGTTCCTGGTTTAATCAACTTGGATTTCGCTGATGTAAAAACAATTATGACGAATCGTGGTTCAGCATTGATGGGCATCGGTATCGGTACTGGTGAAAATCGTGCGGCAGACGCGGCGAAAAAAGCGATCTCATCTCCACTGCTTGAAACATCGATTGACGGTGCAAAAGGCGTGCTGATGAACATCACTGGTGGTTCTAATTTGAGCCTCTATGAAGTGCAAGAAGCAGCTGAAATCGTGTCTTCTGCGTCAGATGAAGATGTGAATATGATTTTCGGTTCGGTTATCAATGATGATTTGCAAGAAGAGTTGATTGTGACGGTTATCGCGACTGGTTTTGACGAAGCAGCTCAAGCAAAACAACAAGCGCAAGCGCAAAATCGTCCTAATCCAGCAATTCAAGTCAATCGTCCTGGTTATGCTGTGAAGGAAGAATCTAATGCGCCACAACAACAAGCGCAAGCGCCGAAAGAAGAGCAGCAACAAGCAACGCCTCACGTAGAAGAACAGCGCCAAAATCTCGACGTAGAAGTGCCTGCGTTCATTCGCAACAGAAATCGTCGAAATCAATAAAAGTATGAAAAAAAATAGGTGATATGTGATGAGCTATAACGACAACTTACAAGTGATGGAAGATAAAATTTCTAACGCAGCGAAAAAAAATGGTCGTGAGGCGGCAGACGTTCATTTGGTCGCCGTAACGAAGACTGTGGATGTTGCTGCGATGGAGACACTGTACAATCTCGGCATTCGTCATTTTGGTGAAAATCGAGCGGAAGTTTTTACGGAAAAAGTAGAGGCATTCGCTGATAAACCGGATATTGTTTGGCATTTTATCGGATCATTACAAACACGAAAAGTGAGAGCCATCCTACCATATACGCATTTTTTGCATTCATTAGATCGCAAGTCTTTAGCTGATGAAATTGAAAAACGTGCGACTCAGAAAGTATCATGTTTCTTACAAGTAAATATTTCTGAGGAAGAATCAAAACATGGTTTTAGTGCGGAAGAAGCCATCGCGTTTGTGCAAGCACAGAACTATGAACATGTTGAAATTGTTGGATTGATGACAATGGCTCCAAACACCGATGATGAGCAGACTTTACATCACGTTTTTCAAGGATTAAAAGCAGTGCAACTAGAAATAGAGAAACTTGGAATCCTGAATGTTCCGTGTCACGAATTATCGATGGGAATGACGAATGATTTTGAGATTGCAATCGAGGAAGGCGCAACGTTTATCAGAGTAGGAAGAGCTTTAGTAGAGGAAAACTAAATGTGGAGGTGTAAATCAGATGGGATTAAAAAATAAATTTAAATCTTACTTTTTCTTAGATGAGGAATCGGGCGAAGATTATTATGAAGAGGAACCGGTTGCGACAAAACCTCAACCACTTCGCGAGGTTCCAACTGAGAAAAAAATGAAAAAACCAACAGGAAAAAACTATTTTACGAATCAAAGTGAAGTAGCACCAGTTGCTGAACAGAAAGTAGTAAGCATGAATGGCGCCCAATTTTCGAGCCAAATGGTACTCGTGGAACCGCGTGTTTATGCAGAAGCGCAAGAGCTTTCTGACTACTTGAAGGAGTACAAAACGGTGGTTGTGAATTTACAACGCATTAGTCATGACCAAGCAATCCGAATTGTGGACTTTTTAAGCGGGACTGTGTATGCTTTAGGTGGAGATATTCAACGTATTGGCAACAATATTTTCCTCTGCACACCAGAAAACGTCGAAGTTGATGGCGCTATTTCTGAGATGTTAGAAGAACAAGATTTTATGTAAATGAGGTGTAACACATTTTAGCATATCAGATTGCACATTATGTTTTTCTAGTACTGGATTACTTCCCGTACGTACTGTTTGTTTATATTTTAATGTCTTGGTTTCCAGGTGCTTACGAAACGACATTTGGCCGCTTTTTAGCGAAAATTTGTGAACCTGTTTTAGCGCCGTTCCGGAAAATCATTCCGCCAATTGGTGGGGTCCTTGATTTATCACCAATCATTGCCTTTTTTGCAATAAGAATGGCGACGTTTGGGTTACAGTACTTAGTGTATAATTATTTATTGCCACTATTTTTCTAAATGTTGATACCGAAATGAAAGTTGCCTGGAAATCAGGAGTGCTTTCATTCGGTATTTTTTGGAATTGCGTGGGTGTTAAAAAACGATGAAGCGTGCTATAATGGTAGTTATTAAAGTATGACTATATTACAAAATGGCTTTTTATGAGAGGTATTTTGTTATTAAAGGGAGTAAGGGGAACATGGAAGGGATTTATCAGCATTTTAGAGCAGAAGAGCATAGTTTTATTGACGTAGCGTTAGAGTGGATTGTGCAGGTCGAGGATCAGTACACGCCGCGTTTGACGGATTTCCTTGATCCACGTCAGCGTTTGATTTTGGAGTCGGTTGTTGGCGGTTATGATCATATCAAGGTGAAATTCTGGGGCGGGGTAGCGCATGCAGAACGTCGTCGCGCGCTTATTTATCCGGATTATTATGAGCCGACCGATGCAGATTTTCAAGTTACATTGTTTGATATTCGCTATCCGGTTAAGTTCACGACATTATCGCACCAGTCGATTCTCGGAACAGTGATGTCGCTCGGGATGAAGCGCGATATTTTCGGTGATATTTTGACGGAAAATGAATTGTGGCAGTTTTTTGTGATGAGCGAGATGAAAGAGTACGTTAGTTTGCAGCTTGATAAAATAGGGAAAGTTAATATCATGTTGGAGGAACTGGACCTAAATCAAGCGTTACCTGTTCGTACGGATTGGGAATATGTTGGGACGACAATTACGAGTTTGCGCTTGGATCTTGTTGTGGCAACAGCGCACAATATTTCGCGTCAAAAAGCCAAACAACTCGTACAAGGGAAACTGGTGAAGGTGAATTGGAAAATCGTTGAAAATCCAGATTTTGAATGTGAAGAATTGGATATTATTTCAGCGCGCGGCTATGGTCGTGTGAGGCTGGGAGAAATCAACGGACACACGAAGAAGGATAAGATTCGGATAGAAATAGGTTATTTACACTAATATTTTCGGTTTTTGAGAAGATAATACTTGCGAGATAGTCAGAATTTTATTATAGTAAGAGACAGGTATATATGGAATGAAGTTTTATGTTATAATAGAAGGGCTAGCCTAGATTTAGTTAGGTTTTGACCATATGGAGGTGTTGAACATGCCATTATCACCGCTGGATATACATAATAAAGAGTTTAGCCGTGGTTTTAGAGGTTACGAAGAGGACGAGGTAAATGAATTCCTCGACCAAATTATTAAGGATTATGAACAACTGATTAAAGAAAAGAAACGCTTAGAGGAGACGCTATCTTCAAGAGATGACCGTTTAGGACATTTTACAAATATTGAAGAAACGCTAAATAAATCCTTGATAGTGGCGCAAGAAGCTGCGAACCAGGTCATTGATAACGCAGATAAAGAAGCGAAATTAATCGTGCGTGAAGCGGAGAAAGACGCGGACCGTATTTTGAGTGATTCGCTATCCAAAGCCCGCAAAATTGCGATTGAAATTGAAGACTTGAAACGTCAATCAAAAGTGTTCCGCGAACGTCTGCGTTTACTAGTGGAAACACAAATGGATCTGATTAAGAGTGATGATTGGAAGCAATTGATGGAATACGAAGTCGATGCAACCGAATTGAAATCAGCAGAGCCAGAGAAATTAGATGTAGTAGAAGAAAACGATATTGAAAAGCAATAATAGAGACAAGTACACTTTCTAGAGATATTCTATTTTTAAAGCGAGCTAGGGATGGTGAGAGCCCAGCAAGTAGGATAGAAGGTGGAAATCACTCAGGAGCTCTTTTTTTGAACGGCATGCGTGCCAATTAGAAAGAAGCGTATATCGGCGTTAACGATGGAACGAAGTGGGCAAAGATGTATGATCGATGTCAACAAGGGTGGTACCGCGACTATTAGACTCGTCCCTTTTTTGAGGGAGGGGTCTTTTTGTCGTGAAATGCTGAAAAGAGGCTGCAACCTTTGCCGAGTACAGGAAAGCAAAAAATAATCATAATACAAAGGAGAATGAACTGATGGAATATAAAGATACACTATTAATGCCAAAAACAGAATTCCCAATGCGAGGTAATTTACCGAATAAGGAACCAGAATGGCAAGCGAAATGGGAAGAGATGGATTTATACGACCAAATTCAACAAAAAAATGCGGATAAGCCAACGTTTATTTTGCATGATGGACCGCCTTATGCGAATGGTGAGCTACATATGGGCCATGCGATGAATAAAGTAATCAAGGATATGATTGTTCGTCAAAAATCGATGAGCGGCTTCCGTTCGCCGTACGTTCCTGGCTGGGATACACATGGTTTACCGATTGAACAGGCGCTTGCGAATAAAGGCGTAAAACGGAAAGAAATGACCGTTGCTGAATTCCGTAAACTTTGCGCAGAGTACGCGTATAAACAAGTCGATATTCAACGCACAGGATTCAAACGTCTGGGCGTGACAGGCGAGTGGGCAAATCCTTACATCACGTTGCAACCGGAATATGAAGCGGAACAAATCAAAGTTTTCGGTGAGATGGCTAAAAAAGGCTATATTTACAAAGGGAAGAAGCCGGTTTATTGGTCGCCATCTAGTGAGTCTGCTTTGGCTGAAGCGGAAATTGAATATCAAGATAAGAAATCTGCCTCGATTTTTGTGGCGTTTAAAGTAACGGATGGTAAAGGAGTGCTGGAAGAAGGCACGAATATCGTAATTTGGACTACGACACCGTGGACGATGCCTGCGAATAAGGGGATTACGGTAAATCCAGATTTAGAATACGTTGTTGTAGCGGTTGCTGGCGAAAAATATGTCGTAGCTGAAGCGCTTCTCCCAAGCCTTCGCGAAACATTAGGTTGGGAAGGGGCTGAGGTTGTGAAAACCGTACGTGGCTCCGAAATTGATCGTGTGGTAACGAAACACCCATTTTATGATCGTGATTCGCTCGTGATGAACGGTGGACATGCCACAGCAGAAGCTGGTACGGGAGCGGTTCATACAGCACCTGGACACGGGGAAGACGACTTTATCATCGGTCAAAAATATGGTTTAGAGACATTAGCACCGCTAGATGATCGTGGTGTTTTCACAGATGAAGCACCGGGCTTTGAAGGTGTGTTTTATGATACAGCCAATAAAATGGTGACGGAGAAGTTGGAAGAAGTCGGCGCGTTATTAAAAATGGAATTCATTACGCACTCGTATCCGCATGATTGGCGTACGAAGAAACCAGTTATTTTCCGCGCGACACCGCAATGGTTTGCGTCGATTAATGCCTTCCGTCAAGAGTTGCTTGATGCTGTGCAAGGTGTGACTTGGACGCCTGCATGGGGTGAAACGCGTTTATTCAACATGGTTCGCGATCGCGGGGACTGGGTTATTTCGCGTCAACGTGTATGGGGCGTGCCACTTCCGATTTTTTATGCGGAAAATGGTGATTCTATTATCACGGATGAGACGATTAATCATGTTTCTGAATTATTCCGTGAGCACGGATCAGACATCTGGTTTGAGCGGGAAGCCAAAGATCTATTACCAGCTGGATTCACGCATGAAGCAAGTCCAAATGGCGAATTTACGAAAGAGAATGATATTATGGATGTTTGGTTCGATTCAGGATCAAGTCACCAAGCCGTTCTTGAAGCACGCCCTTACTTGAATCGCCCAGCGGATCTTTACATGGAAGGTTCTGACCAATATCGCGGTTGGTTCAACTCCTCACTAACGACGAGTGTTGCTATCAGTGGTGAAGCGCCGTACCGCAACGTTTTGAGTCATGGTTTTGCTTTAGATGGTGATGGACGTAAAATGAGTAAATCGCTTGGGAATACGATGCTTCCAGGGAAAGTCATCAACCAATTGGGTGCGGATATCGTACGTTTGTGGGTTGCGTCCGTGGATTATCAAGCAGATGTGCGTATCAGTGACAATATTCTAAAACAGGTTTCCGAAGTGTATCGTAAAATTCGTAACACGATGCGTTTCTTGCTTGGAAATATTTCTGATTTTACACCAGCAACAGATGCGATTGCCTATGAAGATTTGCGTGAAGTCGATCAATATTTACTAATTAAACTGGATGAGCTCGTTAAAAATGTTCGTACGAGCTATGATAAGTATGAGTTTTCAACGATTTATCACCAAATTAATAATTTTTGTACAGTAGAGCTTAGCCAATTTTATATGGATTTTGCAAAGGATGTTGTGTATATCGAAGCAGCCGGTAGCAAAGATCGTCGCGCGATGCAAACGGTATTCCATGAAGCGGTCGTTGTTTTGACGAAGTTATTGGCGCCAATTTTGCCACATACGGCGGACGAGGTTTGGTCGCATTTAACGGATCAAGAGGAGGCGAGCATTCATTTGACAGAGATGCCGGAAGTGAAGAACTATCCTGCAACAGAAGCGATCACGGAGAAATGGGATCAATTCATGCAAATTCGCGATGTGGTTCAAAAAGCATTGGAAGAAGCGCGTAATGAAAAGATTATCGGTAAATCAATGTTGGCAAAAGTAACGCTGTTTGTTGATGGTGAAGCGAAGCAATTATTTGATTCATTGGAAGGAGACTTCGCACAACTGCTAATCGTTTCTGATTTTGAATTAGTGGAGGGCTTAGAAGGAGCACCGGCCAATGCGGTGAAAGATCATCATGTTGCCGTTGCGATTACGGTAGCAGAAGGCGAAACATGCGAACGTTGTCGTGTCGTGAAGAAAGATGTTGGCGAGAATCATGATCACCCGACGTTGTGTAAACGATGCGCGGATATTGTGGTTGCGAATTATAGTAACTAATAGTGAGGTTCTACTGGGATATCCCGGTAGAACCTTCACGCATAAAAATGGAGAAATGGGGGAATAAGGATGTCGCATATTGAGTTCATTAAAGTTCATGGCTCTCAAAATGATTTTTTCTTGATTGATGAGATAAAAAACAACTTAACCGACTGGGAAGATGCCGCACGTTCCAAGTTAGCCGTCCGAATTTGTAATCGTGATGAAATGTTGGGTGGCGCGGATGGTATCTTGTTTGTATCAGAAAGCTCAGATAAGGCTTCCATCGGCCGTATGCGCGTTTTTAATGCAGATGGCTCTGAAGCATCGATGTGTGGAAATGGTTTGCGTACGGTGGCGCGTTACCTGTTAGAACAGCATGACTTACAGGAAGCAACGGTTGAGACGATGAAAGCGACGCTCCACGTTTCGAAAGCGGAAGAAATCGGTGCTGATATTCCAACCTATCAAGTGGAAATTTCACCGGTCTTATTTGCGCCAGAAACGCTACCGCTAAACTGGGACAAGGCGCAGATGCTAGATGAGTTGGTGCCTGCGTTTGATGCTGATTTACGTTTTTCAGCAGTAGCCGTACCGAATCCTCATTTAATTACGTTTGTGGATCAGAAAACGCTCGACTCAGATAAACAAACGAAGCTATCCACTTTTCTTAATGGAGAAAATCCTTATTTCACAGACGGTGTCAATGTTAGCTTTGTCAAAGAACTTGGGGAAGACGCGATCTATGTTCGGACTTTTGAACGTGGTGTAGGTTTTACAAATGCTTGTGGAACAGCAATGTCGGCCTCTAGTCTGATGAAAAAATTGCTTCATAATGATAAGCTGGAAACGCCTGTTCATGTGTATAATAATGGCGGTCGTGTCAAGGTCACAGCTAGCAAAGATGCAGATGGTGCGCTACATTTGCAACTGATTGGTAATGCGACTTTTGTGTATCATGGCACGCTTGCAGTCACTGACACGACAATCAATCTACTTGAAAAAAGCGATACTAAGGAACAAGCGCAATATCAAGCGATGGTGGAAGAAGTACAAACCTTCCTACAAAAAAACAAGTGAAGTTAGGAGTAGATTTATGAATACAAACAAAAAGAAAGCTATACCGTTATTCACTATTGGCGGTTTTGCTTTGCTGATCTTCGTCATTGTCGCTCTAGCAGTTAATTCGGAACCACGATGGGTTGTCAAATTTGATTTAAGCTGGATCAGTCGTATACAAACAAACATATCAGCATCTAAAACGAGTCTAATCGAGAATTTAACATTCTTTGGGAGTGCAGAATTTGCGATTATTTTAACGGTAATCGTTGTTATAATCCTCTTCATCTTGCGTAAATTCGTCGTTGGGTTATGGTTTGGTGGAACGGTGCTTGTGTGCGCGGTACTGATGAATACGGTTCTAAAACATATCTTTGAGCGCCCACGTCCAAACTTTGACCGTCTGATTTCCGAAACTGGTTTTAGTTTTCCAAGTGGTCACGCAACAGGCACGACGATTTTTTACGGCTTAGCGGCGATGTTCTTAATTTTCACCGTGAAACAAATGTGGGCTAAAATCGTAATCGGCGTCGTTGCTTTAGGCTGGATAATCTTTATCATGTGTTCTCGCGTATACCTAGGCGTTCACTATCCAACTGATGTATTTGGCGGCTTCTTATTCGGAATCGCATCTATCTTCATTTCGCTTGGCGTGTACTTCCTCGTCCGCGAACCATTACACAACTTATTAGTGAAATGGCGTATAAAAGATCGTAGTGTCATTAAATAAAAAAAGACCATGAAGGAGCGTCGCATAAGCCGTTCCTTCATGGTTTTTCCACTTTTGGGAAGTTGTCGCAATAATGGCGCACTTAGGTAAATATTGCTTGCATTTTTGGAATGAAAGCGTTAAAATGATTGTATCGATGAAATTAATATCGCCCTTACAAATGCATTGTTGGGATGCTGTAGGTGCTTAGCAAGAGCTTATTCACATGTTATAAAGGGTACTGATCCTTAAACTATGAGTATCTTTTATAATATGTGAATTTTTATATGAAAACCAAGGTGAGCTTGTTGTTTAGCAGTTTCCCAGTAAGTTTTTTATTTGTAAAAGGAACATATTAAGAAAAAATTTTTGGAGGTTTTTGACACATGCAAGAAGGTACAGTGAAATGGTTCAATGGCGAAAAAGGTTTTGGATTTATCGAAATTGAAGGCGGCGACGATGTATTCGTACATTTCAGCGCGATTCAAGGAGACGGTTTTAAAACACTTGATGAAGGTCAAAAAGTGGAATTTGAAATCGTAGAAGGACAACGCGGACCTCAAGCGGATAACGTAACAAAGCTTTAATTCTACTGAGAGAATGCGAAATAGAGATTGAGCGACTGCCTTTTTAGGAGGGTATTTGCTCAATCTTTTTTGTCGTTAGCTTCTTTTTCTGCGGCGTTAATTTGTTCAGACATGATAAGTCCGCCGTCTGAGCGATCTAGCGTTCCGAAATCAGGGCAGCCATGGTAGAATACTGGAAAAGTCGATTCTTTCTATTTCATATGGTAGTTCTCCTTAGAGCCTATTTTTTAGAATAGCAAAGAAGGATGTCATGCCATTATACACCAAAAGGGGGTAGAGAGAGTAAGGTACAGATTTACAACGCTAAGAAAAAAAGAAAACCTTTTTATGTTATCATTTTCATTTGATTTGTAAGAAAATATGAAGTAATATAGTGTGATAATCTATATATAATTTGCAATAAAAAGAAAAAATGATCAATTAGCATGAGAGTGATGGTTTAAGTAGATGGATTATTGGGTGCCAATTGTTGTCTGCCGTATTGATTAGTATAGATGTAGGAATTTATATTTGGTGACAGTTAATGTTTACTGCATCCTTAGTTGTTGATGTATCTATTGAATCATATGTAGTAGCAGGCGAAACACAAGAATCTATTTTAAAGACAATTAATCATCTAGTTAATTTAAGTACTAATTCTGTTGCGTACAAATGAATTCTTCTTCGTATGAATAGCTTGTATGATGAGACTGGGAGGAAGGTATTGGGAACTTTTGTTTTAGCTGGAGGTAATCCTCCTATGAGTAAAGAGATAGCGCAATTTTTAATGAATCGGGTATCTGGAGGAAGCCCAAGCATTGTTATACTAACGGTTTATAGAAAAGCTTGGGAACCTTATATTGAAAAGTATATAGCGCCTTTTAAATCGCTAAGAGAATGTTTATTCACTGTCGTGCTAGGAGATAAAAATGAACCCAAATCGATAATCAAGAAAATTGAACAAGCAGATATATTAATAATTGGAGGAGGAAACACCAGTTTATATCACAAAGTATACTGCAAATCAGAGATTCGGGAATCTATACAAAATTTTTATAACGATGGAAATCCTGTCATAGGATTTTCAGCAGGAGCATTGATTATGGGAGAGGATATAGTGATTTCCCCCCATGATAACGATGAGAAAATTACTTTATATAAATCAGGTATAGGAATTTATCATAATTTTATAGTAGGTGTTCACTATACAAAATGGAATGATTTTGATAACTTAAAAAAAGCTAAAAGGCAAATGAATAATACAAATACTTTTGGCATTGATGATAATTCTTATGTCATTTATAGTGATGAATTTGGCTTTAGATTCCTAGGATCAGTTTATTCTTTATAAAGGAGAAAAATATGGCATATAATCTTGTTAGTCACTTTGAAAAAAACGTATTAGTTGACCCTGATTTAATTATATTAGAAGAAAATAATTAAGAAGTTACAATGGTACCTATAGAATGATCACTTCAAAAAAAGAAGTGCATTCTATAGGTGTTTTTTGTATACTCAAATAAAGCAATAACGCCACCAGAAAGGAAGGAATCATGAGCAAAAAACTATTCTCGAACGCCGAAATCCAAAAATTAAAACAAAACCCAAATGTAAGAAACGTTTCGCCACGCACCAGCACATACTCCAACGCTTTCAGGCATATCTTTGTAGCGCGTTATTTAGCAGGAGAATTACCACGCGCTATTTTTGAAGCACACCATTTTGATGTTACCATCCTTGGGATAAAACGTGTCGAGCAATGTGCCAGCCGCTGGAAAAAAGCCTATGAAAAAACAGTGTTATAGGTTTGATGGACAATTAGAGGTTTTAATGCAGCTCGAGAAGATAGAAGGAAGGTGCTTCACAAGAAAAAATAAATTAACAACGGATATGAAATTTCAATGGCTTCAAACACTGGTTGGATAGGTTATACTGAACTGGACAGAAAAATAAGGTGTGTACAATAAAAGAAAAGCACACTGGAGGAATAGAGGATGACAAAAAAAAGCAAAAAGTTTGCTATCTAAAGGTTTGCTTGACTTTTTAAAATTTCTTAGCGTTGTAAATCTGTACTTTGCTCTCCCTACACCAAAAGAGACCCAAACAGGCATAGGGTCTCATAGGATTACTATTAAACGAGTAATGTATACAGCATTTGATTATCATTGATCGGCATGAAACTAGGATCAAAGACGGCAATACGCTCAAGTAATTTTTCGTAGTCGTTTGGGTCTTGGAGTAGGACGCCGATGATAACCGGGCCTTGATTCCGATTCACTTTTTTTGTATATTCGAACTTAGTGATGTCATCATATGGACCGAGGACGTCATTTACGAACTCACGCAAGGCACCTGGACGTTGTGGGAAATTAACGATGAAATAATGCTTCAGGCCTTCGAAAACGAGGGAACGTTCTTCAATCTCCTGCATCCGGTTGATATCGTTATTACCACCGCTGACAATGCACACGACGTTTTTCCCTTTGATTTGTGGGCGGAAATGGTTGAGTGCCGCGACAGAGAGGGCACCAGCTGGCTCTGCGACAATGGCTTGCTTCGTATACATATCTAGAATCGTCGAGCAAACTTCGCCTTCATCGACTTCTGTCACTTCATCCACAAGCTTCTCACAATGTTTATATGTCAGTTGGCCGACTTGTTTTACAGCAGCGCCATCGACAAATTTATCGATTTTTGGCAGATTGACAACTTTACCAGCAAGTAATGATTTGGCCATCGATGGGGCACCACTTGGTTCTACACCGATAATGGTGGTATCAGGGCGTACCGCTTTCACATAAGAAGCAACACCAGAAACTAAGCCACCACCACCAATTGCTGCAAAAATGAAGTCGCAACTTTCCGAACCGAGGTCATCCAACATTTCGACAGCAACCGTTCCTTGACCAGCGATAATATCGGCATCATCAAACGGGGCGATAAACGCTTTGTTATGCTCTTCGCTAAATTTTTTAGCTGAATAAGCAGAAGCGTCAAATGTATCACCGGTGAGGCGAACTTCGACAAACTCTCCACCGAAAAAGCGAACTTGCGATACTTTTTGTTGTGGCGTCGTCGTTGGCATGAAGATTGTTGCTGGTACGCCTAGTTTTTGGCATGTGAAGGCGACTCCTTGTGCATGATTTCCAGCACTGGCGCATGTGACACCGTTTTTCAGTTGTTCTTCGGTCAGTTGAGCGATGGCGTAATAGGCACCGCGTAGTTTGAACGAACGAACCCACTGTAAATCTTCGCGTTTTAAGTAGACGTTGCAGTCATATTTTTGTGATAAGTAGTAGTCTTTTTCAAGTGGCGTGTGCTTGACGATAGATTTTAATGTATCATACGCGTCGAGCACGTCTTGTTTGCTAACTAAAGCATCGACATCAACCATTTCCATAACATCCTCACATCCTCATTTTTAATAGGCGCGTGCCTTGTTTTCGTAATCGGTAATCATGGATTCATGCTCCATTGTTTGGGCGATATCATCGAGGCCTTTGATGAACTTCTCTTTCCAGGTCGCATCGATGTCAAAATCATACGTCCTCACCGAGCTAATAACTTGTTGTTTCGGCAAATCGATAGCAATCTCTTCGTTCGCAGGAATTGCCGCCAATTTCACGCGTACTTCTTTTGGCAAACTAATTGGCAAAATACCATTTTTCGTGCAGTTCATGTAGAAAATATCGCTGTATCCGCCGGCAATAATGACGCGGAAACGGTAGTCGAGTAGGGCCCAAGGAGCGTGTTCACGACTAGAGCCGCAGCCAAAATTATCGCCGGTGACAAGGATGGTAGCTTCTTGTCGGTCAGGAGCGTTTAGCGGAAACTCTGGATTCAAGGAACGATCAGGAAGATAGCGCCATTCGTCAAAGAGAAATTCGCCAAATCCTGTTCGTTCGATACGTTTTAGAAATTGTTTCGGGATAATTTGATCGGTATCAATGTTATCGTTCATGAGGGCTACTGTTTTTCCTTTATGCAACACCATTGCTTCCATTTTGCCACACTCCTTTGCGAATATCGATAAAGCGACCGTTAATTGCGGCTGCTGCGGCCATTGCTGGACTGACCAAATGTGTTCGTGCGCCTTTTCCTTGACGTCCTTCAAAATTACGATTCGATGTGGAGGCACAGTGAACGCCGTCTGGGACTTGGTCGGGATTCATGCCAAGGCACATCGAGCAACCTGGTTCACGCCATTCAAAACCGGCATCGATGAAAACTTGATCAAGACCTATGCGTTCTGCAGCTAGGCGGACTTGGCGGGAACCAGGAACGACCATTGCGCGGATGCCAGATGCGACTTGATGACCTTTCACAATTTGGGCGGCTTCTTCGAGATCAGAAAGTCGTGAGTTGGTACAAGATCCGATGAACACATAGCCAAGATCGATTTCAGAAGCTGATTGGCCGGGTTTGAGCCCCATGTACTGATAGGCACGCTCGTCATCGATACTTTGAGTAGCTGGAAAGCTTTCTGTAACTGGAACGCCCATACCCGGATTGGTTCCCCAGGTAACGTATGGCGCAAGTTCAGAAACATCAATTTCAATGTCACGATCGTATGTTGCATCAGGATCACTCGGTAAAGTTGACCAATCGGCGATAGCTGCTTCCCAATTTGTTGGTGCGTATTCGCGTCCTTTGATGTAGGCGAATGTGGTGGCATCAGGTGCCATCATGCCCATTTTAGCGCCGCCTTCGATCGACATGTTGCAAATCGTCATGCGTTCCTCCATCGTCATCTTCCGAACCGCTTCTCCGTAGTATTCAACAGCGTATCCGTTACCGAACGCGACGCCGTATGTTGCAATCAGATGCAGAATAACATCTTTTGCATAAACACCTTTTGGAAGGGTACCGTTGATTTTGACACCCATTGATTTTGGTTTTTGTTGCCAGATGGACTGCGTAGCAAGGACATGTTCTACTTCACTCGAGCCAATGCCAAAAGCCATCGCTCCGAAAGCGCCATGTGTTGCGGTATGCGAGTCACCACATACGATTGTTTTGCCAGGTTGAGTTAGCCCCGTTTCAGGTCCAACCATGTGCACGATTCCTTGACGTTCACTGCCGACATCAGCAAGCGTAACGCCAAACTCTTCACAATTTTTGCGAAGTGCATCGATTTGTTTTTTTGCAACGACGTCTTGAATGTTGAAAATGTCTTCGGTTGGGACGTTGTGATCCATCGTGGCAAACGTGCGATCTGTGCGGCGAACTTGTCTTCCTTCCATTCGCAATCCTTCAAAAGCTTGAGGGGAGGTAACTTCATGCACCAAATGCAGATCAATGTATAACAGTTGCGGCTCACCTTCTTTTCCAAATATGACGTGACGATCCCACAACTTATCGAACATTGTTTTAGCCATTGTTATTCTCCTCCTTTAACTCGTTTTTTAACTTCATTTGTAAAATCAGTAGTCGATGTATTTCCGCCCAGATCTTTAGTTAGAAATCCTGCTTCCATCGTAGCGGCAGCCGCTTTGTCAAGATAATCTGCTGCTTCGAAAAGTTGGAAAGACTGGCGTAGCATCATCGACACAGATGAAATCATCGACATCGGATTGGCAATATTTTGACCGGCGATGTCAGGTGCAGAACCATGAATCGGTTCATACAACGATGGGCCGGATTCTGGATGACTCGCGGATGGTAACATGCCCAGCGAACCAGTGATTACGGATGCTTCATCACTCAAAATGTCGCCAAACATATTTTCCGTAACAATCACATCAAAAGTGGTCGGGCGCTGAATGAGAATCATTGCTGCGGCGTCTACATATAGATGCTCCAACGTAACCTCAGGATAGTGTTTGGCAACACTTTCCACGACTTGACGCCATAGTTTGCTAGATGCCAGTACGTTCGCTTTGTCCACCGAAGTAACCTTATTACGTCGCGTTTTTGCAAGCTCAAAAGCTTGAACAGCGATTCGCTCGATTTCGGAGGCGGTATACGTTAACGTGTCCACCGCACTCGTTTCATCCCAATGTTTTGGTTCGCCGAAATAAATACCACCAGTGAGCTCACGGACGACGATAAAATCAGTACCTTCAACAATTTCCTTTTTTAAAGGAGAGAGGTGCGCAATCGTGTTTGGAACTTGAATAGGGCGGATATTTGCGAATAGGCCAAGTGCTTTACGGAGTGCTAGTAAGCCTTGTTCTGGGCGTTTCGGTGCATCATCCCATTTCGGGCCACCGATAGCACCAAGCAAAATGGCATCCGCTTTTTGACAAGCAGCAAGTGTTGTTTCTGGAAGTGGATCGGACAAGGCGTCAATGCCAGCCCCGCCAAATGGGTGTGTTTCAATTTTAAAATCGAGTTGGAATTTCTCGGCGAGGGTTTCGAGAATCTCTAGACCGCTCGCCATGATTTCTGGTCCAATCCCGTCGCCAGGAAGGGCTGTAATGGAATAGGTCACTTGACTGGTACCTCCTCGTTTGTTTGTTGTTTTGCCTCATTGGCTTTTGCGCTCGCATGAAGGTACGACTTGGCGGAAGCGGTCAGAACGTCATTATCAATGCCGATGCCATGATACGTTGCGCCGTCTTTGTCTTTGACGATAACATGAACCTCGGCTTGTGCATCGTGTCCAGCCGTAATCGCTTGAATCCGGTAATCGGTGAGCTCGACATCTTGCTCCATCAGGCGGTTAATCGTATTATAAATCGCTTCAATACTACCAGCCCCAGTTGCTGCATCTTCTAAAACAGAACCGTCTTCCGTATGAATGCGGACAATCGCGCCTTGTACGCCTCCTGTCACATATTGTACTTGCAAATGATTCAATTCATAATCATCCGCTTTTTCGGAAGTTTGACCAAGAATAAGCGCGTGCAAATCGTCTTCTGTCACGTCTTTTTTCACATCTGCCAAATGCTTGAATCGTTTAAACGCATCGTTTTTCTCCTCGTCGGTCATCGTATAGCCAAGTTCCTCCATACGCGTCACAAAAGCGTGGCGACCAGATAGTTTTCCAAGTGGAAGCGAGTTTTTCTCCACACCAACCAAAGCAGGCGTGATAATCTCATATGTTGTCGGTTCTTTCAAAACGCCATCTTGATGGATACCCGATTCATGCGCGTAAGCATTACCACCGATAATCGCTTTATTGCGCGGGACAGGCATACCAGAAAGGCGGCTAATCAGGTCGCTCGTTTTCTTCGTCTGATTCAAAATAATGCCAGACTCTGATTTGTAGTAATCATTGCGGATGTGAAGTGCCACAG
This sequence comes from Paenilisteria portnoyi, assembly GCF_014322795.1. Lineage (GTDB taxonomy): Bacteria > Bacillota > Bacilli > Lactobacillales > Listeriaceae > Listeria_A > Listeria_A portnoyi. Next base: position 190,764 of record NZ_JAASTT010000002.1, on the reverse strand, counting down.
CAACTTCTTCAAGCGCGGTATTTCCAGCACGTTCGCCGATTCCGTTGACCGTTCCTTCCACACGTCGCGCCCCATTTTCGATGGCAGCAAGCGCGTTGGCGACAGACATTCCAAGATCATCATGACAATGTGTCGAGAAAATAACCTCATCAAAACGCGGAATATTGTCACGCAAGTAGCGAAAGAGGGCACCAAATTCCGTCGGGTTCGTAAAGCCAACCGTATCCGGAATATTAATCACCGTCGCCCCAGCATCGATCGCGGTTTGCACAGCTTCCACAAGAAAAGCAGGATCCGTACGCGTCGCATCTTCTGGTGAAAACTGAACGATTGGGAAAAGTTTTCGAGCATGCGCGACATGGTGTTTGATCGACGCCAACACCTGCGGCCTGCTCATGTTTAATTTATGCTTCATATGTACATCACTAGTAGCAAGAAAAACGTGTACTTGGGAACTCGCAGCACCGCGTAACGCCTCATAAGCGCGGTCGATATCACGTTCCACAGCACGAGCAAGCCCGCAAACCGTTGCATTCTTAATAATACTAGCAATCTCTTTCACCGAATGGAAATCACCGTCAGACGCAATCGGGAATCCCGCTTCAATAACATCAATCCCGTAAGTCTCAAGCTGACGCGCAATCTGAATTTTTTCCTGTTGATTAAAATTGACGCCCGGCGTTTGTTCACCATCACGTAGGGTCGTATCGAAAAATTGAATATAAGCCATAGTTTTCACTCCTTAGTTTTAGAACTTGCTATACCCTAACTATAAATGTAGAAGAACACTGCCAATTTTATTTAGTAGAATTCTATCTTCGCTTTAAACAAATCGAGCGAAAGCGTTTGTATTCCGCATGTTTGGTGGAAGCCGGAAGCGGAGTGTACGATTGTACATGAGAACCGGAAGTCCGCCGAACATGTGGAATGCGAACGCTTGTCGCCGATTATTGCGGGTATGCTCCTCTTCAGTTACTTGGTTTAACGAAAGGCATCATTTCGCGCAAGCTCGCACCAACTGCTTCGATTTGGTGCCCTTTTTGCTCTGCGCGCAGACGATGGAATTCTTTGAAACCATTTTTATTATCATCAATAAATGCTTTGGCAAAGTTACCGTTTTGGATGTCCGTCAAGACTTCTTTCATTGCTTTTTTCGTGTCGCTCGTTACAACGCGTGGGCCAGAAACATAATCGCCGTACTCCGCTGTGTTTGAGATCGAATCACGCATTTTTTCCATGCCGCCTTCATACATCAAGTCAACAATCAATTTTAACTCATGTAATACTTCAAAATAAGCAAGTTCCGGTTGGTATCCAGCTTCCACTAAAGTCTCGAAACCAGCTTGTACTAAATGCGTTGTACCGCCACATAGAACGGCTTGTTCGCCGAATAGATCGGTTTCTGTTTCTTCTTTAAATGTCGTTTCGATAACACCAGCACGAGTTGCGCCAATGCCTTTTGCGTAAGATAAAGCGACATCTGTTGCTTTTCCAGTAGCGTCTTGGTAAACCGCGAATAAACCTGGAACAGCGCCACCTTCAACGAATGTACGACGAACTAAATGTCCCGGACCTTTTGGTGCTACTAAGAACACATCCACGTCAGCAGGTGGTTTAATTACGTCAAAATGAATGTTAAAACCATGCGCGAAAGCTAATGCGTTGCCAGCCTCTAAGTTCGGCTTGATTTCAGCTTCATAAGTATCTCCTTGTGTTTCATCTGGTAAAAGGATCATCACGACATCAGCCGCTTTTGTTGCATCTGCTACAGACAAGACTTCAAAACCGTCATTGCGAGCCGCTTCTGCTGATTTTCCTTCACGAATCCCGATAATGACATTGTTCCCGTTATCGCGTAAGTTTTGCGAATGCGCGTGTCCTTGCGAACCATAACCGATTACTGCCACTTTCTTACCTTGTAACGCGCTTTCTTGTACTGCATCTTCATAATAAACTTTTGTCATTTTCCTAACCTCCATAAATTATCTTTATATATTTCTCAGAAAAGATTTTCTGGGATTCAAACTATTTATTTAGCGCTACGAGTAAAGCCAGTAACACCAGTGCGAGCCATTTGTTGAATGCCGTAGGGGCGAATGCTGTCAACAAAAGCATTGACTTTTTCACTCGTTCCAGCGACTTGCACAACAACGCTCGTTTTACCAACATCGATAATCGTTGCACGAAACGGCTCAATAATGGAATTAAGTTCCGCTCGTGTTGTCGCAGGGGCGTTGACTTTAATTAAAGCAAGTTCGCGTTCCATATGCGGATCATCGGTAATATCACTCACTTTTAACACATCAATTTGTTTGTTTAACTGCTTCGTCACTTGTTCAATTTCATAGAGTGAATCGACATGAACGACGATGGTAATGCGGGAAACATTCGGCGTTTCGGTCCAGCCAACAGAGATACTATCAATATTGTATTGGCGACGAGAGATAACACCAGTAATCCGATTAAGCACACCACTTGAGTTATTAACAGTCGCTGTAATGATACGTCGCATTTATTCCACTCCTTCCATTTGATGATTCGCTTTGCCCGGCGGAATCATTGGTAATACCAGCTCACTCGGCGATACAACACATTCGATAACGATTGGACCAGGATGAGCAAATGCCGCTGCCAAATCTTCTTCCAACGTTTCCGGATTCTCAAGCCGAACCCCTTTAACACCGTATGCTTCCGAAAGTTTCACGAAATCAGGCTGACTTTGGAAAATGGAGTGGGAGAAGCGTTCATTATGAAACTTCTCTTGCCACTGCCGAACCATACCAAGCGACCCATTGTTCAAAATGACCGTTTTCAAATTAATATTGTAATCATTCAAAATCGCCAGCTCCTGATTGGTCATCTGGAAACCACCGTCTCCAACAAAAGCGACAACCGTTCGCTCCGGATAGGCAAGTTGTGCGCCAATCGCGGCAGGAAAACCAAAGCCCATCGTGCCAAGCCCGCCACTCGTCATGATTTGGTGATCATGGCGGAACGGATAAAATTGTGCGACCCACATTTGGTGCTGCCCAACATCTGTTGCAACAAGTGCGTTACCATCCGTGATTTTACCGATAATCTCAATCACTTTTTGCGGCTTGATTTCGGCTTTAGAACCACGATTATACGTGAAAGGGTGGCGTTCTTTACGCGTCATATTAAGCTTATACCAATGCGTTTTGTCGGTTTCCTCTGTCACAGTCATTTCTAGCAACTGCGTCAACGTTTCCTTAATATCCGCAACAATCGGAATTTTTGTTGTTAAAACTTTACCGATTTCCGCAGGGTCAATATCGATATGCGCAATCACCGCATGTTTCGCAAAATCTTGTGGTGAACCAACCATCCGGTCATCAAATCGCGATCCAAAATTAATGAGTAAATCAGGATCCGTAAGCGCCATATTTGCGGCGTAAGAACCATGCATCCCGCCCATTCCGAGGAAGAGGGGATGATCTTGTGGAAAACTACCAAGCCCAAGCAATGTATTCACGACTGGAATTTGATACCGCTCCGCAAAATCAAGCAGTTCAGCCGTCGCGCGTGAATGATTCACGCCAGCTCCTGCTAAGATAACAGGTTTACTAGAAGCCGCCAACGCCTGCATCAATTTTTCAAGTTGCATGCCATTTGGTTTCACGGTTGGCTGATAACCAGGCAAGTTAATCGTGTCATCATTGACTTTATCGGTTGTCGCGATAGACATATCTTTCGGTAAATCAATCACGACTGGACCTTGACGACCTGTTGTGGCGATATGGAAAGCTTCTTTAATGATTCTCGGAATATCTTTTACATCGCGTACTTGATAATTATATTTTGTAATCGGAATGGTTAAGCCAATCATGTCTGCCTCTTGGAACGCATCCTTCCCGATACCAGGTGTGGCGACTTGACCAGTGAAAACGACCATTGGAATCGAATCGCTCATCGCGTCCGCAATCCCCGTTAAAGCATTCGTTGCACCAGGCCCACTTGTAACGACAACAACACCGGCTTTTCCAGTCACACGAGCATAACCTTCCGCTGCATGCACGGCGCCTTGTTCGTGACGCGTCAGAATATGCGGAATATCGCAATCATAAAACGCATCATATAGTGGTAATACAGCGCCACCCGGATAGCCAAAAATCATCTCTACCTCTTGCGCATTCAGAGCATCAATTAAAAGTTCGGCACCGCTTTTTGTCGTCGTTTCTTTCTCTACTTTGATCATTTTCATCACCTCTCCTTATCACTCTAAGAAATCATCTGGAAGTTGCAGTACGCCACCAGTGTGAGCAGAAGTCACGAGTGCAGCATAGCGAGCCAGATAGCCTTTTTTAATTTTAGGAACAAATTTAGGAATCCCAGCGCGGCGTGCCTCTAATACATCAGGCGCTACGTCCACGTTCAAAGTCCGATTCGGTAAGTCAATCACGATTGTATCGCCATCTTCAATCAAGGCAATCGGACCACCAGAAGCCGCTTCGGGAGAAATATGTCCAATCGCGATCCCACGCGTCGCACCAGAGAAGCGACCATCCGTAATCAGCGCGACATCTTTTCCAAGTCCGCGTCCAACGATAGAAGATGTCGGAGCAAGCATCTCAGGCATTCCAGGACCACCACGAGGACCTTCATAACGAATCACGACCACATGACCTTCGCGAACCGTATGATTGTCAATCGCTTCAACAGCTGCGTCATGCGAGTCGAAACAAATCGCTTTCCCAGTAAAGACGGATACCGATGGATCGACACCGCCGACTTTGATTGCCGAACCTTTTGGCGCAATATTTCCGAAAAGAATGGAGAGACCGCCCGTTTTCGTATACGGATCTTCTTTTGGATGGATCACGTCCGTATTATTAATTTTCGCATTTTCCACATTTTCACGAATCGTTTTCCCAGTCACCGTAATCCGATCGGGATGAATCGCGTTTTCGAGGTCAACCAATTCCTTCATAATAGCAGGAACACCGCCAGCCTCATGGACATCATGCATCGAGTACGCCGACGATGGCGCGATTTTGGAAAGATAAGGAACACGACTTGCAATTTCATTAATACGTTCCAAATCATAATCGATTTCCGCTTCGTTCGCTAAAGCCAAAACGTGAAGCACCGTGTTTGTCGAGCCACCCATTGCCATATCTAGCGCAAAAGCATCATCAATTGCATCACGCGTAATAATGTCGCGAGGACGAATATCTTTTTTCACGAGATCCATCAAGTGGAAAGCCGATTCACGAATCAACTCGCGGCGCGCCTCCGATACAGCAAGCGTCGTCCCATTGAACGGAATCGCCATACCAAGTACTTCCATCAAGCAGTTCATCGAGTTCGCTGTAAACATACCTGCACACGATCCGCATGTCGGACAAGCATTCGCTTCCATATCTAAAAATTCTTCTTGGGACATGCTACCTTCTTTAAAAGCACCAACCGCTTCGAATACAGAAGAAAGCGTCAAGGCTTTACCGGTAGCAGAAAGTCCAGCTTTCATCGGGCCACCAGAACAGAAGATTGCCGGCACGTTCGTACGTACGGATGCAAGCAACATACCAGGCGTGATTTTGTCACAGTTTGGAATATACATAACGCCGTCAAACCAGTGAGCGTTGATAACCGTTTCGGCAGCATCCGCGATAACTTCACGACTCGGAAGGGAGTAACGCATCCCGATATGACCCATCGCAATCCCATCATCGACACCAATCGTATTAAATTCAAAAGGAATACCGCCAGCTTCACGAATGGCTTCTTTCGCAATATCCGCGAGCTCTCTCAAATGAACATGACCCGGAACGATATCAATATAAGAGTTACAAATGGCGATAAATGGCTTATCCATATCACCCGGACTTTTAATTTGACCAGTTGCATGTAGAAGACTCCGAGCTGGAGCTTGTTCGACACCTTTTTTGATTTTATCACTACGCATGAGTATATTCCCCGTTTCTTTATTATAATTGTTGGCCGAAGCTGAATTTTTAGAATATATCAATTAGCATGACCTTTTAAAGCGAAAAATTAACATTGATAAAGCAATCGTGGCAATAGAAAAAGCATCCCATTTTTGAGTAAAAAAATGGGATGCCTAGATAAGAATCCCATTTAATGATAAACAGGATCTAAACGACTGCTTGTTTTAAACAGTGTTCCAGACCCTTGCTAGAGTAATAAAATTGTAATGACATAGTTTCGGTTAGCTGTTTTCATAAGTCATTAACTCCTCTAAATCAAATTTATCAACAATGAGATACTTCATTCGTATGTAGCCTATATGAATTCAAATAAATATCAATCAATGTAATATTATTATTAATTATAGCTTTTGGCAGAAAAATGTCAACTGTTATTTGAAAATTTGTTGCTTTTGGATTTCATTGAAAAACTAGAATACATAGCTAAATCAATTGGGAGATAACGATGTAATCGCATACAAACATGATGAAAAAAGTTTTCAAAAAATTAGTATGTGGTGATAATAACAGGTGGTATTCTGCAAAAAGTTTGCGTAATGAGGTAGAATTTGATAATTTTAGAGGGAAGATATATTGAAACGGAAAGCCAGGTATTGACATGGGAAAATTAGAAACGGAACGGTTGCTGTTAGTAGAATACAATTTGGAGTGGATTCAAGCGACGATTGCAGGTGTGGATGAATTGGAACGCGTATCGGGCTACACAGTGTCCAGAGAGTGGCCTGGAATCGATTTCTTTTTTTACCTACCATACGTATTAGAAAACGTAAAAAAAGAGCTAGAGATGACGAAATGGACGCATTTAATCGTGTTGAAAGAGGAAAACAAGGTCATCGGAGAAATTGGCGGACAAGGTAAACCAGAAGAAACTGGAGAAATCGAGTTAGGGTACAGCATTGTGCCAGCGTATCAAAATAATGGCTATGTAACTGAAGCACTAGGAGAGTTGTTAGTATGGCTTAAAAAACAGCCAGAAATTAAGCGTATTTTCGCTAGAAGCTTCGAGAGTAATCCGCATTCGATACAAGTTTTGCGAAAGTCCGGATTTTTACACCAGCCGAAATATGATAAAACAGAGGCTCGTGGTAAGATTATTTTGTGGGAATACCCAATGGATGAGGAGACGTTATGATTATTATACCGTCAGGAAAGCCGAAGATTTGGGACAAACAGGAGGAGGCAGGCCCAGTTACAGCTAGTCAAGCCTACACAGGAAACTTTCATCGTTTATGCCGAGCCTATGCTGAAAAATTTGATGGAGATTATTTGATTCTGTCACCAAAGTATGGCTTTTTAACCCCTGATTCGCTTGTTTTAGGGACATATGATGTGAGGTTTACAGCGCGAGGCGTGACGACAGAGACGATTTCGTTAGAAGAATTAATGCGGCAATGGCAGGAACTTGCAATCGACGAAGAGATGATTGTGATGCTGGGAGGAAAGAAATTCGCGCCATTACTTGCGGCAATTACAGAGAGGAAGCAACGATTTTCATTCCCACTGCACGGGACAAGAGGAATCGGCGACATGCAAAAAAGGCTACGCACAGCGATAGACACTGGCGAGCCTTTGGGTTGTAAATCGGCGGTAAGCGTCGGTTCGATTTGCTGGAATACCCTGTTTCAGTAACTCTATCGTTCATTCAGCTAATCGTAGAAATAATAAGCAATGCGATGCCGATGAGCAGGAACATCACGCCCATATCGGTATTTTTGCGTATGAAAAAGTAAATCGTTTGTAAAAAAACAAGAATCGCGAGTGCAAGTACAATCGTGTGGAGCATGTATGTCACTTCCTTACTCTTGAAAAATAGCTTTGATTTTGTCGAGCAGACTTACCCTACCAGTTGTGTCTTCTGTGATAACCGGTGTTTCGTGGAGGTGTGTGTCTTCGCGGTTGATTTCATGATCTTCCGCTAGAACTAGGCCAACTGGTGTATCATCATCTTCGCGTGCAACAATCGAGAAGGGCATCTTATGTTTCTCGGCCAACATGATGTAAGAACGCAATATTTCATAGGAAATGGAGCCGTTTAAGAGTAACTTGGCTTTCGGGTGATCTTTCATTTCCTGTTCTAATTCTTTCGTACAATATTTTTGAAAAACTTCTTGTTTACTCATTTGGATTTCGACGCGTTCTCGAAAAGTGCCAAGATATTTTTTACGTTCGGCTGGGTTAATTTCTTTTGCGCCATGGATACCGCGATCGATATAATCGTCAATGCTTTCTGGCATATTGATTCTCCTTTTACTGTGTATTCCTCTTAATTGTAACATGGATGTGTGAAAAAAGGAACAACATTAGGGATTGCAGACGATGCAGAGAGGAAAAACTCCTAGCTTGTTTTACTTCACGGTTTGTGGAGGTAAAACGAGTTAGGAGTTTTTAGATTTTAGAACCTCAATATGCAGTGGAATGCAATGAAACTGCCTTCCAATTCCCAGCCTCTCGGAAATTTCGGTGCCTCCGCAAAAACCAAGTGCGGGTTTTCACTGCGGCCCCTAACAAATTTTTTCGGGTCTAACGGGCTCTTTCAGCTTTTCGTTATTCAAACCACTCAAACCCATCTTGTGACACCAATTTATCTGCTTCTTTTGGTCCCATAGTGCCGGATGTGTAGTTCGGGAAATGTTCTTTCGTATTCGACCAGACTGCGGCTACTTTATCCACGAAATTCCATGATAGGGAGACTTCATCCCAATGTGAGAAGTAAGTTGCATCGCCGTTTAGGCAGTCTTGAATCAGTTTTTCGTAGGCTTCGGGTGTGTTCATGCCATCTGGTGATGAGTGCGCGTAGTTCAGGTTGACTGGCATCGTCAGCATTCCTTGGCCTGGTTCTTTGACATTCATGTGTAGCGTGATACCTTCGTCTGGTTGAATATGTATCACCAGCACGTTGCCTCCAAGCGATTGGCCTGGACCAAAGAGGTTCATCGGTACGTTTTTGAACTGAATCGCAATTTGGGTTGTTTTCTTCGCAAGACGTTTACCAGTTCTAATATAAAATGGAACGCCGCTCCAGCGAAAATTGTCAATCATGAGTTTTGCTGCTACAAATGTTTCGGTATTAGAATCGGAATCGACGTTCTCTGCTTGGCGATAACCCAGCAAATCTTCGCCATCCACTTTTCCAGGGCCGTATTGACCGCGTACGAAATATTTGTACACATCGTCGCCTTCAATGACACGCAAAGAACGGAGCGCGCGCACTTTTTCGTGACGAATTTCTTGTGTTGTTAATTTAATCGGTGGCTCCATCGCAAGTAAGGATACGATTTGTAAAATATGATTTTGAACCATATCGCGAAGCGCGCCACTTTCCTCGTAATAACGGCCACGATCCTCTACACCAAGCGTTTCACTCAATGTTACTTGGATGTTGTCGATATAGCGATTATTCCAAAGGGATTCAATAATAGAGTTCGCAAAACGAATCACAGAAATGTTTTGAATCATTTCTTTGCCTAAATAATGGTCAATGCGGTAAATCTCGTTTTCATCAAATGCTTGACGAAGCGACTCATTAAGTTCTTTTGCACTCGCTAAATCGCGACCAAATGGTTTTTCAATGATTAAACGACTAAATCCTGCATTATCGACAAAACCTTCTGACTTTAATCGACTTGCAATCGTTCCAAAGAAATTTGGCGCCATGGCAAGATAGAATAGGCGATTTCCTTGTAGTTCGTATTTTTTATCGAGTTCATCCGATAAGTCTTTAAGTTCGACATACGATTCACGATTGGTTACATCGTGTGATTGATAGTAGAAATGTGACGCAAATTCTTCTGGATCGAAGCCTTCTTTTTCGATGCCTTTCAATGATTCCACGACTTTTTCACGGAAGAAATCATTGGTCCATGGACGACGAGCTGTACCGATCACTGCGAAATTTTCTTTCAAAAAGCCTTTCGTGAAGAGATGGTATAGCGAAGGGTAAAGTTTGCGATTTGCCAAATCTCCCGTACCGCCAAAAATAGTAATTAAAGCTACTTGTTCTTTCACTTCTGTCATACGTGCTTACCCTCTTTCTTTATTCTATGGAACATACCTCAGACAAATCGGTAGCAAGTGTTCGCATTCGCTCGATTTGCGTAAAGCAAAGACTACAGCTTACCTGATAAATGGGAAGATGTTTCAAAGCTTAATCTGAGAATGAGACAATTAAGATATAATCATAGTCGCCCTCATTATTCCTTACTATTTTAGCCGTTTGATTTCTAATGTGCAACTGATTGAACCGGAAAAGTCGGAAAATCTTAGCGATGAGAGTGCAATAAATGCGCTAAATATGGTATGATTAATAGAGGATTAGAGAAAGGGTTGTGAGACAAAGATGGAACTGATTTTTCTCGGAACAGGAGCGGGTGTCCCTTCCAAAGGCCGTAACGTAACGGCAATTGCGCTCACGATGCTCAATGAACGAAATAGTATTTGGCTTTTTGACTGTGGAGAAGCGACGCAACATCAGATTTTACGAAGCTCGATTCGATTAAGTAAATTAGAAAAAATCTTTATTACGCATTTACACGGCGATCATATTTTCGGGTTGCCAGGACTTCTTAGCAGTCGTTCTTTTCAAGGTGGGGAAACAGAGCTCACAGTCTACGGCCCAGTTGGGATTGCGAGTTATATTCGGACGAGTTTAGCGGTGAGTGGTACGCATTTGAAATACTCGCTTGAGATTGTGGAAATTGAGGAGGAGGTCGTGTTTGAGGACGCCGAATTCAAAGTCATTTGTCGCGAGCTCGATCACGGCATTTTGAGTTATGGTTACCGAATTGAAGAAGCGGATAAACCAGGATCGCTTGATGCTGCTGGACTTTCGGCATTCGGCGTGAAGCCGGGCCCAGTTTTCAAGGAACTGAAAGAAGGCAAGACGGTGATGCTAGAAAACGGCAAAGTCATTAATGGGAGCGAGTTTATTGGACCTACCAAAAAAGGACGTACCATCGCGATTTTTGGTGATACGAGAACGACGCCAAACGAATTAGTAATAGCGAATCAGGCAGATGTCATCATTCACGAGGCTACATTTGGCGCCGAAATGGGTGACATGGCTGGTGAATATATGCATTCTACAACACTAGAAGCTGCAACTCTCGCCAAAAATGCAGAAGCGAAACGGCTTATTATCACGCATATTAGCTCGCGATATAACAGAGAAGACAACCGCAAACTTGTCTCAGAGTGTCGCGAAATTTTTCCAAATACGGAAATAGCAACGGATTTTGCTATATTTGAACTATAAAGGAGTTTGAAACGAATGAATGATTTTCTAAAAGGAAAAACCGTAATGATTACAGGTGCTTCCAATGGACTTGGAGCTGAGATTGCGCGGCAAGTCGCAGCGGTCGGTGCCCACACAATTTTGACGGCACGTCGCACAGAGAAGTTAGCAGATTTGGCAACACAAATTCAGTCAGATTACGGCGTCATCAGCACTTACCATAAGATGGATATGACTAACTTCGAAGAGATTGCCCAAGTAATGCAAAAAATTGGTGACACAAAGATTGACGTGTTGGTAAACTGTGCCGGATTTGGTATTTTTGAAGAAGCGGTAAAGACAGATTTTGACACGGTTGAGCAGATGTTTGATACGAATGTTTTAGGGTTAATGCGTCTGACACAGCTCGCCCTCCCAGATATGTTAGCACGCAAGTCGGGGCACATTATTAACATCGCTTCCCAAGCCGGAAAAATGGCCACGCCGAAATCATCCGCGTATTCTGCAACGAAATTTGCCGTTTTAGGCTATTCCAATGCACTGCGCATGGAAACAAAGTCCGCTGGTATTCATGTCACTACCGTAAATCCTGGACCAATTGCAACAAGCTTTTTCGACATCGCCGACAAAACAGGTGATTATCTAGATAGTATAGGTTTTCTCGTCTTAAAACCTGAAAAAGTTGCCGCTAAAACTGTAGCTATTATGGGCAAATCAAAGCGAGAAATAAATCTGCCGTTCCTGATGAATGTTAGTTCGCGTATATATCAAGTTATACCGCGTTTCATCGAATTTTTTGCCAAAGGTGCATTTGAGAAAAAGTGAGGCTATGTAAGAAATAGTCTTGCTTTTTTTTGTGCAGTAAATCCTGAATCAAAGCTTGCATTATTTATGAGAACAGCGTATAATCAAAATATAGAACAAATGTTCGTTTTCGTTTGAAAGGTGATGACTAAAATGGATAAGACGCGTAAAATTATTCACATTGATATGGATGCTTTTTTTGCTTCGGTTGAGGAGCGAAATCATCCGGAATACCGTGGAAAAGCGCTAATCATCGGTGGTGATCCGAATAAGCGAGGCGTGGTCTCCACATGTTCATATGAGGCAAGGAAGTTTGGCGTTCACTCCGCAATGCCGACGAAACAAGCATATAAGCTATGCCCACACGGTATTTTTATTCACGGAAATATGGCGCATTACCGAGAAGTATCCGTCCAGATTCGTGAAATATTCCATCGCTACACAGATTTAGTAGAACCGATGTCTTTAGACGAGGCGTATTTAGATGTAACAGAGAACAAGAAAGGCATGAAGTCTGCTATGAAAATCGCGCTTGAGATTCAGCATGCGATTTATCATGAGTTAGGATTAACTGCATCAGCAGGCGTGTCCTATAACAAATTCATCGCTAAAATCGCTTCCGATTTTAAGAAACCAGCAGGAATGACTGTAGTATTGCCTGAGGAAGCAGAGGCTTTTTTAGAGAGCCTTCCAGTTACGAAATTCCACGGTGTTGGCAAAGTAACCGCAGAGAAGTTACATGGATTAGGCATTCATACAGGCGCTGATTTAAAAGCTTGGGATGAGTGGGACCTTATTCGTGAATTGAATAAACAAGGCTATCGTCTGTACAGGGCAGTAAGAGGCCTATCGGATTCAAAAGTAAATCCACATCGCGAAAGGAAATCAGTAGGCAGGGAAACGACATTTGCAAACAATATTTTTGATGAACGAGAAATGCAGGAGATGCTGTTATTATTTTCGCGAAAGATTGAAAGTTCGCTGGAGCGTATTGGAAAGCACGGGAAGACTGTCGTTTTAAAGTTAAGGTATAGTGATTTCAGCACGATTACAAAGCGATTATCACTAATGGAGTACACGCGAGATGCTCGTGTTATTTATGATGCCGGCACAAGTTTGTTGCGTGATGTCTATAGTGGAGAAGATAGTGTTAGGCTTGTTGGTTTGACAGTCACGAATTTGAAGCCACTACACTTTGAGAACTTGAAATTAGAAGGTTTTTAGGAAAGTGCTTGTTTATTATGTCGAGTCGTTGTTATATTTATTCAATAATGAATAATGGGAGTTGTTGGGTGATGACAAGGGAGTGGTATAGAATTAGGCCAATTAAGCGCGAAGATGTACTGGGAATGCACGAATGGGAATTAAATGAGGAAATCGCGATGGCTAGCGGTGTTACGAAACCACGATCATTAGAAGTTTTTCAAACGATGTATGAGAAATACTTTTTGAAGGTGACTCATGCGCTCAAGCTTTATAGCATTGTATTAGATGAACGGGTTATTGGTCGCGCAGAGCTAGGCTTGATTGATAGAGAAAATGGAAATGCTGCGTTTGGAATCGTCATTGGTGAGCAGTCTAGTTGGGGGAATGGATATGGGAAAGAAGCTATTTTAGAATTGCTAGATGTAGCGTTCCATGAATTGCATTTACATAAAGTTTATTGTGAGGTGTATACATTTAATCAGCGGTCGCTTAATATGATGGATTCCTTAGGATTTCATAGAGATGGAATACTACGGGAGCATGAGTTTTTTCGAGGGGTATATCATGATTTGGTCCTATTCAGTATGATGCGAACAGAATTTAATAAATAAAAGGTGCGGTATCCGTTGGTATAATCAGTGGATACTGCACCTTTCTTAAAAAGCGTTATTTCATTTCTAACAAACGATCTTTCAATTCTTGTTCCATCGATACGAGTTCTTTTTCTGCAACGGCGCGTTTAGCACGGCCTTCTTGTTGAATCTTCAATGTCTCTTGCAATGTTTCTATAAGGCTTGATTGTGTTTCTTTTAGTGTTTCGATATCAACAATACCCCTTTCGTTTTCGCGGGCTGTTTCGATAGCATTTGTTTTTAACATGTCAGCATTGCGTTTTAGAAGCTCATTGGTTGTTTCGGCTACTTGACGTTGTGCTTCCGCTGCTTGTTGCTGACGTAGTAGGGTAAGTGCGATAGCTACTTGATTTTTCCATAATGGAATAGCTGTCATGATAGATGATTGGATTTTTTCAGCAAGCACTTGATTCGTATTCTGAATAAGACGAATTTGCGGTGCTTGCTGAATCGTAATCTGACGGCTAAGCTTCAAGTCGTGTACGCGTTTTTCCAAGCGATCTGCGAATTGTGTGAGATCGTTTACTTCCTGAAAATCCATTTGATCGCCGGATTGTTCCGCTTTTTTGCGCAGTTCTGGAAGTAGCTTTGTATTGATTTCTTCTTGTTTTAGTTCACCTGCTGCGATATAAATATTTAACGCTTGGAAGTAGTCTTTATTCTTATCATAAAGTTGTTCTAAGAAAGAGTTGTCTTCCATTAAACGTTTTTTTGCATGTTCTAGTTTCAGGGCAATTCGATCAATTTGTGTGCCCATTTTTTGATATTTGGACGTAATTTCATTAATCGATTGCTTCACGCGAGAGAACATTTTTGTGAAAACGTTCTTGTTTCGCGCGGCAAGTTCGTCTGGATCGGCTTCTTGTAAGCGGAACATTAGATCGCTAATGATTTCGCCGATTGGTCCTACATCTTGTTTTTGAACTTGATTGAGCATGGAATGGGAAAAATCGTGCAACTTTGCTTGTGCTGGTGCGCCATATCCTAGGATTGCGGCTTGATTTCCAGGCTCTATTTGTTTGGCAAGTTCCACTGCTTGGCGACGATTAGCTTCGGGAAGCATGTCAACCAAGCGTGGAGCTTTATCGGTTTCGTTATTCACGATTTCTTGAACGGTTTGTGAGCCGTTTGTGCCAAATGGATCGGCGAGTAGATCGTCCAATGTTTTGTTGAAATTAGCATCGATGACCTCGGCTTTTGGTTGATCATATGTTGGTGTTTCTTTTGTTTCTAGTTCAGGTTCGTTTGGCTTTTGGTTCTCGGTCATTTGGGTGTTCTCCTTTCAAATTTCTTCTCCTGTTTGGAAATAGAATTCTTCGCCACTTCCAGTTCAAAATCAAGGCTCGATACGTCCTTGTTAAGTAGTGCGAAGAGGTCTTTCTCAATCACACGACCTAAGTCATTCAAAAGTGCGCGCGTGTCAGAAAGTGTTTGGTAAATCTTCTTGTCTTTCACAGGTTGGCTGTTTAGGAAAGCGTATTTTTCTGTTAGCTCGACTAAAGAGTCCAAGTGGGAGAAAAAGAAATCTTCTGCGTCATAAAAGCGTTTTGGCTCTTCTTTTACAATACCGTAGATACGTTTTGTCAGTATTAACGTTTTATCGCGTTCTTGGAATGTGAAGAGAGTGCGATGAGCAGCTGTGATCTTTTGCAGACGAAGTATTTTTGCTCGTGATTCTTCTAGGTTTGTGCGAATGTATTTGTATTCTTTTTTTGTAAGCCCAGTCTGAATTGCATGTGCCTTATCTCCCGCTTTTGCAGAAAAGAAGAACAGGAAGGCGGCCACGACAAGTGTTACGGCGCTAATAAGTAACCAGTTGTTCACAAAGATGCTTGCCAAGATGCCGAACAAAATGAGTGTTAAAACGATTGAGCCAGTGAAGGCCATAAATTTTTTGAAAACTACCATGTCTATCTTCTCCTTAGGCTTCCTTATTTTTTTAAGGATTAAGTATTTGTGAAAATTGTTTTAGAAAATCATTTGAAAAGGTTAACTGATTTGAGTATATCATACCATATTGGCGGAAAAGATGTTATCAGTCGTGCGATGTAAATTCCCCTCAGACTTGATTATGGTATAATGATAAAAAAGCCTTAGAAATGGAGTGGTAGCATGGATTCGTTAGAGGAAAAAACAGTGAAGCGTGAGACGATTTTTGACGGGAAGATTATTAAATTAATGGTGGATGATGTTGTGTTACCGAATGGTGCTGCGAGTAAGCGCGAAATCGTGAAGCATCCTGGTGCGGTGGCGGTAATTGCCATTACGCCTGAGAACAAAATGGTGATGGTGGAACAGTATCGGAAGCCGCTCGAGAAGGCGATAATCGAAATTCCGGCTGGTAAAATTGAACCAGATGAGGAGCCGAAATTGACGGCTGGGCGTGAGTTAGAAGAGGAAACGGGATACAAAACGGATGATTTGAAGCATCTGGTATCTTTTTATACGTCACCGGGTTTTGCGGATGAGTTACTACATATTTATCTTGCGGGAGATTTGAAGAAGCAAGTCAATCCGCTTCAAGCAGATGAGGATGAGTTTGTGAATATAGTGGAGATAAGTTTAGATGAAGCGCTACAGTTAATAGAAGAAAAGGTAATTTGTGATGCAAAAACAGTGTATGCTGTGCAATATTGGCAATTACTTGAAGCGACTAAATAATGTTGGAGAGGAAGTAGAGGAAGATGACAGCTATTTTTCTGCATTTTACAGGGAACTGCCGAGAGGCGCTCGATTATTACGCGGGTATTTTTGAGGTGGAGCCAAAGGATATAGCGACATACGGTGAGGCACCGCCGAATCCGAATGCTGGCGAAAATAAAGATGCCAACGCGGATAAGATTATGTATAGTGAAATCGATGTCAGGGGTTTACGCGTGATGATGTCGGATATGCCGGATGGTGTTCCAGCGACTCAAGGTGATAATGTTAGTATTGTTGTGGAAAGTGATGATTTGGAAGACCTGAAAGCAATTTTTGCTAAGTTTGAAAAAGAGAGTAAGGTTTATATGCCACTGGAAGAAACGTTTTGGAGTAAGGGCTATGCGATGATTGCTGACAAATTCGGAATGCAGTGGCACTTAAGTTACGGTGATTTTTTGACGAAATAGAAAAATAGAGTAGCGTATCAGATAGCATTCTGGTGCGCTTTTTTTGTGAAAATGGTTATTTGTTGACTGGGTGGTCAAACGAGAGTATAATCACATTGACTAGATGGTCAATTGTGAATTGGAGGGATAAAGATGAAAGCGATAGAGACGAATGATTTGACGAAGTTCTATCATAAGAAGCGGGCGATAGAAGGGGTGAATTTGTCAGTGGAAGAGGGAGAATTGTTTGGATTTATTGGTCCGAATGGTGCTGGTAAATCCACGACAATCAAGCTGTTGCTGAATTTTATTTATGCTTCGAACGGCCATGCGACAATACTTGGTAAGGATATTGTGAAAAATTCGGCCGAGATTAAAAAAATGGTTGGGTATGTGCCGAGTGAAGTGCGTTATTATCCGCAAATGACGGCGAATGATATTATTGGATTTGCTGCGAAGTTTCATCATATTGACCAGGCTGGGATTCAGATGAAGCGCTATTATGAGATGTTTGATATCGATCCGCATAAACGTTTTGGGGACATGTCACTTGGGAATAAAAAGAAAGTTGCGATTGTGGCTGGGCTTATTACGAGGCCGAAATTATTAATTTTAGATGAGCCTACAAATGGGCTTGATCCTTTGATGCAGCACCATTTATTTAAGGAGATGACGCGTCAAAATCAAGAGGATGGTATGACGATCTTTTTGTCGAGCCATAATTTGCGCGAAATTCAGGAATATAGTACGCGTGCTGCTTTTATTCGTGAGGGCGAAATTGTAGCGCTTGAAAATATTGCGGATCAAGAAATGTCAGGGAAAGTGATTGTTTTGAAAGGAACTGGGTTACCTGTGACGGAGCTTGTCAATGCGGGCGCGAAAGTTGTGGAAACGACGGAAACGAGCGCTAGACTGACGTTTGATGGAAATGTGCAGACCGTGTTGCCAATTCTTGCGGCAGAAGGAATTAAAGATTTGTCAATTACGAATCAAGAGTTGGAAGATAAATTCATGACGCTTTATGAAGGAGGAAAGACAAAATGACTATTTTAAAGATTGAATGGAAAACGCATTTTAAGAGCTTGCTCGTTTGGTCGGGGGTTGTGGCGTTAGTACTCGGTATGTTCATGGCGTTCTTTCCGAGTATGCAGTCGAGCGGGATGCAGGATTTAGTGAACACAAAAATGAATGCTTTACCGAAAGAAATGATGAATGTTTTGCATATTAGTTCGATGGCGGATTTAACAAAAATTGATGCTTATTTTGCCTATGTGTTCCAGTATATTTTTATTGCAGCGTGTGTGTATGCGGCGATGATTGGGGCGCAGGCGTTAGTGAAAGAGGAGACGGACGGGACGATTGAGTTCTTATACGCGCAACCGATTACGCGCTCGGAGTTAGTGGCTTGGAAAATGGTTGGAAACGCGATTTCATTTATTGCTTTTTGGGCTATTACGTTTGTCGTGTCGACGGTATTGGTCGTTTTCTTGAAGCAAGATGGGGCGAATACGGGAGATTTGGTGCAGGCGCTCGTGCGGGTTTTCTCGAATGAATTACTGGTTGCTTTGCTGTTTATGAGTGCTGGATTCTGTTTTTCAGCGATTGTTCATTCAGCGAAACAGGCGACACCGGTGGCTCTAGGACTCGTTTTCTTCACGTATATTTTAGGAATTCTTGCGGGGTTGAACGATAAGGTAGACTTCTTTAAATACTTTTCTCCAATTAATTTTGCGATTCCGTCTGATATGATCAAAGCTTCGATGGAGAGCGTGAATGTCTGGATTACCGTGATTTCGATGATTGTCTTTATCGTGCTGACTTTCGTGCTGTATCGGAAAAAGGATTTGAGAGTGTGATGGAAGATAAACGGGATAAAATTTTGATGGTCGCGGTGGAGGAGTTCGCGGATCATGGGTATAAGGCGGCTAGTACAAATCGGATTTCGGAGGTTGCTGGTGTTTCAAAGGGGCTGATTTTCCATTATTTTGGCTCAAAAGAAAAACTGTATACTGCAGCGGTTACTTATTCCGTGGATTTAGCAATGCAGGAAGTGCCAATTGGGGATATGCCGACGGAAGACTTTGTGCAGGGGGCAATTTGGTCGACGAAGCAGAAGTTAGATTTTAGTAAGAACTATCCTGCTGTTTTTAAGTTGATTATGCAATCTTATGCAAATCCTCCGGCGCCGCTTGCGGAACGTTTGCATACGTATTATATGGAGGCGTTGCAAGTACAAGATGTTTATATGAACCAGATTTTAGAGAAAGTGACATTGCGGGCAGATGTTGTTTCTGAGGATGCGCATGATTTGGTTCGCGCCTTGTTCGATTATATTATTAAAATGGCGACGGATTATATTCGGGAAAACCCCGATGCTACGATGGAAGAAATGCAGCCGCTTGTTGATAAATTTATGAACATGATGGCAATTGTGGAGCGTGGAATGATTCAAAAAACATGAATAAATGGGAAAACAAACCTGAATTTTGTGATTTAGGTTTGTTTTTTTGTAAATTGGAATATTTTTCAGTTGTTTCAATTGCTCTTTTATGATACAACATAAATGTAATGCAAATGCAGTTACTACACAGGAGAAGGGGAAAGATGATGGACAATACAGCTGTTGTGACAAAAGAACAGATTATTGCGGAATTACAACAATTGGCGCAGGAACAGGGGCGTGTGCCAAGGCGTAGCATGTACAATCATTTTGAGAAAGCACGACAATTATTTGGTTCGTGGCCAGACGCGTTAAGGGCGGCGGGTTTGGAGAATGAGCAGAAACGTTTTTATAAAGAAGATTATTTGATTGCAGAGGTAAAGCGAATTTCAGAGCAGTTGGGGCGTCCGCCGATTAGTGGACCACATGAGTTTCCGCTTTATATGTCTGTCATGGAGTATTATGATTCTTGGGAAGCTTTTCTCGAGCAGGCTGGTTTGACGAAGTTTGCAAAGGAAGAGGAAGGTAAGGAAGTCAAAGAGAAATTGATTCTCGATATTTTGGAAATGGAACGGATTATGCGGAGATTTCCTACGATGAGTGAGTTCGCTGACTACCGATTGGTGCGTTATTATTTTGGTAGTTGGAAGAATTTTAAAGTGGCTTGTGAGGAGAAACGGCAAGAAGTTTCTTAAAAATAGATATAGCAAAGAGTTTGGGACATAAACCAGATAAATCGGCGACAAGCGTTCGCATTCAGGGGATTTGGCGGACTTCCGGTTCGGCTACGCAATACTTGCTACGCTTAACTTCTTACATGGTCGAGGAAACTACCCTCTCCCTGTTTTCAGTCATCACATACACCAGTATGCTCCGCTTCCGGCTTCCACCAAATCCCCTGAATACAAACGCTTTCGCTCGATTTGTATAAAGCATAATTTTCGCCCTACCCGAAGAAATGGGAGGGCGCTTTTGCTTTGTCTTGAGTTTTGTCTCAGCCTCTTTTTCGTCTAGACTTCTGTGAAACTTTCGTGGTGTGTGCTGACCATGGCAACTTCTTCAGCATCTGGATCTAAGAAGTTTTTAGCGCTGTTGATAGCGATGGGTCCTTCGTGGAGGCCAGCTGCGATGATGCGCATTTTGCGGGGATAGGTGCAGATATCGCCACATGCATAAATACCAGGGACACTAGTTTCCATTTCTTGATTGACAAGGATGCCGTATTCGGATGTATCGAAGCCCCAATCAAGCATGGAACCGAGGTTCACCTTAACGCCATGATTCACGACGATGGCATCGGTGTCGATTTTTGTTGTGCTGCCGTTTTTATTACAATGAATCACACAGCTTTTCAGGTTGGTAAAATCGCCTTGTAGGGCTGTTATTTCGTGATTCACGTGGATGCAGATGGAGGAATCGTGCATTTCTTTGACGCGTTCTTCATGCCCTTTGAAATTCTCCCCACGGTATACGAGGTGGACTTCCTTAGCGATGGGCTCTAGTGATTGCGCCCAGTCAATAGCTGCATTGCCACCGCCGGAAACAACAACAGTTTTATTTTGGAAACTCGCTAGATTTTTAATGTCGTAATAGAGGTTACTGGCAAATGTTTCGCTACCGGATACTTCTAGTGGATGAACTTCGTATGTGCCACTTCCAGCCGCGATGATAATCGTTTTACTGTGATGTTCATTGCCGTTTTCTGCTATTAGTTGGAAGGTGCCGTCCTTTTGCAGGTGAAGTTCTGTGATACGTTCGCCGCATACAATAGTGGGGTGGAACGTTTTTGCTTGATCATGTAAGTTTTTCACAAGTTCCTGTCCTTCGATTGCTGGAATCCCGCCGATATCGCGGATGATTTTTTCTGGGTAGAAGTAACGGATTTTACCGCCAACTGCTGGCTCGGCGTCGATAATTTTTGTTTTTAGGGAGCGTAGACCGCTGTAAAAAGTGGTGAATAAGCCGACTGGTCCTGCTCCGATAATTGTTACATCATACAAGTTTGACAACGACTTCACCTGCTATCTTGGTTGCGACTTGTCTGATTTCACAAGCTTGACATGTTTCGTACGGTAAACATAGTGGAACGCCAGTACGTGGGTCAAGCATGATATCGGCTTTAATTCCAAAAACATCTTCTAGTGTTTGTTCGGTCATCACATTTACTGGGGCACCCTCGGAAATGACTTGACCAGAACGGATTGCAATCATATGATCGGCAAAGCGAGAGGCGTGATTTAAATCATGGACAACCATGACAATTGTACGATTTTCTTGTAGGTTTAGTTGTTTCAGCAACATCAATACTTCTAATTGATGGGTCATATCGAGAAATGTCGTTGGCTCATCTAAGAATAAAATATCGGTTTCTTGTGCTAATGCCATGGCAATCCAAGCGCGTTGTCGTTGTCCGCCAGATAAACTATCGATCGGGCGGTCGGCGAAATCGTTTAAGCTCGTCACGCGAATGGCCCATTGAATCATGTCGCGATCTTTGACGGACATGGATTTAAAACCGCTTTGATGGGGGGATCTGCCATAGGAAACGAGTTCGGTTACAGTCAGGCCATCAGGTGCGGTTGGGTTTTGTGGCAGGATTGCTAGTTGTTTGGCGATTTCTTTTGTGGATTGGCGGTGAATCGCTTTTCCATCTAAGAAAACATTACCTTTAGAAGGCTTCATCAGACGAGACATCGTTTTTAAAATGGTCGATTTACCTGAGCCATTAGCGCCGACTAGTGCCGTGATTTTGCCTTTCGGTATTTCAATATTTAAAGCGTCTACGATCACACGCTTGTCGTAGGCGATTTGTAAGCCGTCTGTTCTTAAGTTATTCATCTATACATCGCTCCTTAGTTTCGCGATTGATAATCATTCTCATGACTAGTATAGAATTTTTTGACGAAAGTTGCAATAGCTAAGTGCTTATTATTGTTATTTTTTCGCACGGAAGACATTTTTAGTCTTGCTTTTTGGTGGGTGTCTTGCTATAATTCCTGATGAGATTGATAATCATTATCAATTGAAAAGGAGGAGCAAATTTTATGAAGAAAATAGTATTTTTAATGTTGACTGCTGTGATGGTGGTTGTTTTGGCTGGGTGTGGTAGTGACGAAGCGGCGAAGGGGAAATCTGAAACGCATGCGTATAAGATGCCGAACGGGAAAAAGGTAGAAATCCCGAATAATCCGAAAAAAATCGTTGTGACTGAGTATATGGGATCGCTCTCAGCTTTGGGTGTGAAGCCGATTGGCGCTACATCTTTTGTGTTAAAAAACCCATACCTAGATGCCTATAAAAAAGGGGTAGAAGACATTGGTGACCCGGCTTCTGTTGAAAAAGTGGCAGAACTACAACCTGATTTAATCATTGTCTCAGGTGAGGATCAGTTCAATCAAATGAAGAAAATTGCGCCGACTATTTTAATACCATACAATACATACAAAAGTGTGCAGGATGAGTTAACGGCGATTGCTGAAATCGTTGGAAAAGAGCAAGAAGCGAAGGATTGGTTAGCGGATTTTGATAAGAAAGCTGCAAAAGCACGGGAGAAGATAAAAGGGGTTGTAGCACCAAATGCAACGGTCGGATTATATGAAGGCGACGATAAAAACTTTTATGTATTCGGAGATAATTGGGGTCGGGGTGGACAAGTTCTTTATAACGCATTACAATTAAAGGCGCCTAAGAAAATTCAAGATGAGGTCATTAATGGGGAAGGATACAAGCAAATTTCGCTAGAAGTGCTCCCAGATTTTGCGGCAGACTACATGTTTGTGACGCGTTTTAAACAGGGAGATACTAGAAATGGGGCGCTTGATGGGATAGAGGCATCGAGTATTTGGAAAGACTTGCCAGCGTATAAGGCAAACCATATTTTCACGATGGATTTTGATGAGATGTATAATTATGATCCGATTGCAGTAGAAGGTCAAATGGATTTGATTGTGAATAAAATAGTGGATAGCAATAAATAAGTAACAACGATTCGTGCGGGATGGCAGAGGCAGGTTGAAAAGCTTCTCCTTTCACCGAATCGATACATATTATGAGGGGATCAGGGTACGATGAAAACGAAGGAACTTTCCCAATTAAAAACGCGACCGGCAATGGCTACCGTGATTTTGACGGCTGGCGTTGCGCTACTTATCGTTTCTGCTTTTATCGGTATCGCTGTTGGTGCGGCAGACATCGATTTAGCAACGGTATGGGACGCGTTATTTCATTACAATAAAAGTTTAACGACACATCAAATTATTTGGGAGTTGCGCATTCCGCGTGTGCTTGCAGATATGATGGTCGGCGCGGCATTCGCGGTTGCTGGTGCGGTGATGCAAGGCATGACACGGAATCCGCTTGCCGATAGTGGTTTGCTAGGGCTCAATGCGGGATCAGCATTTATGATTGCTGTCTGTTTCGCTTTTTTACCAGGTCTTAGCTACAATTATTTGATTTTCTTTTCTTTCCTCGGCGCGGCGCTTGGTTGCCTGCTTGTTTTTGGTGTGAGTGCTCTTGTAAAAGGTGGTTTGTCACCGACGCGACTTGTTTTGGCTGGGGCTGCAGTAGCGTCTTTATTGACGGCGTTAAGTGAAGGAATTGCTATTTATTTTAAACTGAGCCAAGATTTAGCGTTCTGGTTTGCGGGCGGTGTTGCGGGCGTGAAATGGTCGCAAATTGTAGTCGTTTGGCCGTGGCTCATTGGTGCGTTGATTGCGGCAATATTACTCAGCAAGTCAGTGACGATTCTGAGCCTTGGCGATGACATTGCAATTGGACTCGGACAAAACACGACGCGGACAAAACTACTATCGATGCTTGTCGTGTTGATTTTGGCAGGCCTTGCTGTTTCCGTTGTCGGTCCAGTCGGATTTATCGGCTTGATTGTGCCGCATCTAGTTCGTTACATGGTTGGTGTAGATTATCGTTGGATTATTCCGTGTTCCGCTATTATTGGTGCGCTGTTGACGCTATATGCGGATATAGGTGCACGGATGGTGAATCCGCCGTATGAAACGCCGATTAGTGTTATTTTTGCCCTTATTGGTGTACCTTTCTTCCTTTATGTGGCGCGTAAAGAAAGGAGGAGTCTGTGATGATGGGAACGGCAACGGAACAAAAAGTCGCGCGAAAACGTTGGCTCATATTGATTTTACTCGCTATTTTACTCGTAGGTACGTTCATTTACAGTGTCAATGCAGGATTCTCGAAAATTCCATTTATAGATGTTATCAAAACTTTATTCGGACAAGGCTCACCACAAGATACGTTGATTATTTCGCAGTTTCGATTACCGCGTATCATCGTTGCCGTCCTCGTTGGTGCAGGATTAGCGATTTCAGGCGCCTTGTTACAAGCCGTTTCGCAAAATAGCTTGGCAGACCCAGGAATATTGGGAATAAATAATGGCGCAGGATTGGCAGTTATGCTCTATATCTCTTATTTTCCATCAACGCTAGACGTGCCAGTGATGTTTATGCCTTTAGTTGGTTTCACGGGTGCTATTCTAACGGCGTTTGTTGTGTATGGTTTATCCTATAGCCGGCAAGAAGGTTTATTGCCAAATCGCCTCGTATTAACAGGTGTGGCGGTTTCGGCTGCTGTGGCTGCCTTGATGACGCTCTTAACAATTCGTCTTGACCCTGAAAATTATCAAGTTGTTGCAGAATGGCTTGCAGGGAACATTTGGGCCAGTAATTGGCAATATGTTTTTGCGCTACTTCCATGGCTTATTGTTTTAGTAACAGTAGCGATGTTCAAAATAAAAACGCTAGATATTCTAGGTTTTGGCGATCAAGTAGCAACAGGGCTAGGCGTGAAAACGGAAAAAGAAAAAATTATTTTGCTTATTGTTGCAGTGGCTCTAGCGGCGGCTTGCGTCTCTGTCAGTGGTGGCATTGCTTTTATAGGTTTAATCGGTCCACATATTGCGAGACGGCTCGTTGGTAGTGGCCATAAATGGGTATTACCAATTTCGGCACTTATTGGTGCACTTTTACTTCTCGTCGCAGATACGATAGGGCGTATTATTGTGCAGCCATCAGAAATTTTCGCCGGCATTGTTGTCGCGGTAATTGGGGCACCATATTTCTTGTACTTGCTTGCTAAAACTAAATGATAATGATTCTAAAGAAGTAGCTTTCTTTCATCGTAATTGATAATCTAGATAGACTTTTCAAAACTTTTATGCTATCTTTGAATAGATAAAAAATCCACTTACTCCAATTGTTTGAGCAAGATAAAGAGTGAGTAAGTAGACTTGATTTTTATTTATAATTATTATAAACTACTAAGTGAGAATGATTGTTTGTTCCCGAGGGAGGGCATAAAATGGAAGGCCGTATTCAACGGATTAAATCACAATTGCATGAAGCAAGCTATAAATTAACACCACAGCGCGAAGCAACCGTACGTATTTTATTAGAAAATGAGAAAGACCATCTGAGCGCGGAGGATGTTTATTTACGCGTCAAAGATATTTCACCAGATATTGGATTAGCCACAGTTTATCGTACGCTGGAACTTTTAACAGAATTACGCGTGGTTGACAAAATTAATTTTGGAGACGGCGTGGCACGTTATGATCTTCGTAAAGAAGGCGCTAAGCATTTCCATCATCATTTGGTATGTTTAGAATGCGGCTCTGTCGAGGAAATTCAAGAGGATCTTTTAGATGATGTTGAGAAAATTGTAGAACAGAAGTGGGACTTTCTTGTCAAGGATCACCGCCTAACATTTCAAGGCATTTGTACGGTGTGCAAAAGCAACATCAAAAAAGCCGAATAAAATCGCCCAGCAGGCCGACAAACGCTCACCTCCGTTGTTAAAAGCTGTGCTCCGTTGCTCATGTACTTTCGTACATTCCGCTACGGTGCTCGCTTTTGCCTAGGATTTGAGCATTTGTCGGCCCGCTGGGGTTCGACGGTGGACATGTGAACCATCGGAGATGAGAGCGTTTGATCGAGTATCGGTCGAAGTATTTCGTTTTTACTTTCGTAATGGTGCGGTTTTTGGTATACTGGTGTGGCAGGGCAGGAGGCGTCTGATTTTGGATTGGAAGGAAGTTGTTTTGCGGGAGGAAGCGTTGCGTAGGGCAATGTTGGCAAGTGATGTTTCTAGTTTAGATAAGCTGCTAGCGGATGAGCTTGTTTTTGTGGATCATCTCGGTCGAAAAGTGACGAAGCGGGATGATTTAGAGGCGCATAGGCAGAAGCGTTTTCAGTTGCATCAACTGGATATTGTGGCGCAGGATAAGCGTGTCGTTGGCGGGAATGTAGTCACGGTTTCTGAAGTGGTACTTGCTGGTATTACTGATGGAGAAGCGTTTACGGATCGATTGGTGTATACGAGGGTTTGGCGGAAGGATGTCGAACATGGTTGGCAAGTGACGTCGGGACGGTGTACGCGGATTAAGTAGCTTAGGAACGCCATTTGAGGAGATTACTTATGAATGATTTGATACTCGATTTTTTACATTTTTTGCAGGTTGAGAAGGGTTTGTCGGCAAATACGTTGGTGGCCTATGAACGGGATCTGCGTTATTTTGCGCGTTATTTGGAGGAAGAGCAGGAAGCGGTGGCGATTCGCGACGTAGAACGAATACATATTGTGAGCTTTATGGCTTATGCTAAATTAGAGGGGAAATCACCGAGAACGATTGCGCGCTACATTGCCTCATTGCGTTCTTTTTTTCATTTTCTGCTACATGAAAAATTAGCGGACCGGGACCCGATGATTCAAATTGAGACGCCGAAACAGGCGCAGGCTTTACCGAAAATTTTGAATCTGAATGATGTGGAGAAGTTGCTGGAGGCGCCAAATGGGGCAAATCCGCTGGGGATGCGAGATCAGGCCATGTTAGAGGTCTTGTATGCGACGGGGCTTCGGGTGACGGAGTTGGTAAGGCTTCAGATGGACGATTTGCATTTGCAGATGGGCTTTATTCAGACGATTGGAAAAGGGGATAAAGAGCGTATTATACCGCTTGGCAAAACAGCGACAACAGTTTTGGAGCATTATTTGGAATTTGGACGTCCGAAATTGCGACGGGTGTCGGAGCGCAATGATTTTGTGTTTTTGAATCATCATGGACGCGGCATGACACGGCAAGGTTTTTGGAAGAATTTGAAACAGATTGCGGCTAAGGCTGGGATTGATAAACCGATTACTCCGCATACATTGCGTCATTCCTTCGCGACGCATCTGCTGGAAAATGGGGCCGATTTACGCTCTGTTCAGGAATTACTAGGCCATGCGGATATTTCAACGACGCAGATTTATACACATGTTACGAAGGCTCGTTTAAAGGATGTTTACAAACAGTATCATCCACGTGCTTAAGTTTGGATAATGAAAAAGGAGCGATTTTGACAATGAATTATACAAAGGTTATGGAAGCGGTCAAAAAAATTAAGGAAACATATAGCGGTAAACCGAGAATCGGACTTATTTTAGGGTCGGGGTTGGGCGTTTTGGCAGATGAAATTACAGAGCCAACTGTGATGAAATACAATGATGTGCCGTATTTTCCAGTTTCTACAGTGGAAGGTCATGCGGGTCAATTTGTTTTTGGTAAATTAGAGCAACAAGAAGTGGTTGCGATGCAAGGGAGATTCCATTTCTACGAAGGCTATTCGATGCAAGATGTGACGTTTCCTGTTCGCGTTATGAAGGAGCTGGGCGTTGAAATTTTAATCGTAACGAATGCGGCTGGCGGTGTGAATGAGTTGTTCCATGCAGGGGACTTGATGCTGATTTCAGATCATATTAATTTCACTGGAACAAGCCCGTTAATTGGGCAAAATGATGAGCATTTCGGGCCGCGCTTCCCGGATATGTCTGATGCGTATCGTTTAGATTTGCGGGAACAAGCACGATTGCTAGCGCAAGATTTGGAAATAGAAGTTCGCGAAGGTATTTACGCAGGATTTACGGGACCAACATACGAAACGCCTGCGGAAATTCGAATGATGCGTACGCTTGGCGCAGATGCTGTTGGGATGTCAACAGTTTCTGAGGTCATCGTTGCTAATCATTGTGGCCTGCGTTGCCTTGGCATTTCGTGCATTACGAACATGGCGGCAGGGATTCTGGATCAACCACTAAGTCATGAAGAGGTTATTGAAACGACGGAGCAGGTGAAAGAAACGTTCCTAACATACGTGAAAACGCTCGTTGGAAATGTAAAATAAAAATAAGAACGGAGTCTGGTGCAACACTTACGAATTGGGCATCAGACTCCTTTTTGGCAGTACATAAAAATCATCCGAAATCTAAAAGAATTGGAAAACGTGATATTGGCTATTGTTCTGGAACGTGCTTGTATGCTACTATATAAAAGAACTTTTATATCTTCTGCGCACAGCCAAACGCTCATTACCGTTGTTAAAAATGCTGTTTCGATGCTTTTCGTGTCGGTTCTCATTTTCTAGGGTTTAAGTGGTTGTTGGTGTCTGGGGACAAAGTGTGATTAATCAAGCAAAGGTGGGATTGACGTGGCGTTTGAATCATTTGGGACTATGCGAGTGAATGAAGTTGGACATCTAGAAATTGGAGGGGTGGACACTTTGAAGCTGGTGCAAAAATATGGCACACCGCTTTATGTATATGACGTTGCGTTGATCAAAGAGCGTGCCCGTGGTTTTAAGAAAACGTTTGAGGAGCTCGGTGTAAAAGCGCAGGTTGCTTATGCGAGTAAGGCTTTTTCGGCGATTGCGATTTATCAATTAATGCATGAAGAGGGTTTGTCGCTTGACGTTGTTTCTGGTGGTGAATTATATACGGCGATGCAAGCTGGATTTCCGGCGGAGCGAATTCATTTTCATGGGAACAATAAAACGAGACAAGAGATGGAAATGGCGATTGATTATGGGATTGGCTGTATCGTCATCGATAATTTTTATGAGATTGAACTATTAGCAGAAATTTTGCGTGAAAAAGCGGCTTCTGTGTCTGTTTTGATTCGCGTAACGCCTGGTATTGAGGCGCATACGCATGATTATATTTTGACAGGGCAAGATGATTCTAAATTTGGATTTGGTTTGACGAATGGCCAGGCGGAGGATGCGATTAAGCGTGTGCTGGCAATCGATGTTTTCCATTTGATTGGGCTACATTGTCATATTGGGTCGCAAATTTTTGAGACGACGGGTTTTAAATTGGCGGCACATCGGATTATGGAGCAACTGGTTACTTGGCGTGATACGCTTGGTTTTCATGCGGACGTGCTGAATCTCGGTGGTGGGTTTGGGGTGCGCTATACGGCGGACGATCAACCGTTACCACCAGCTCAGTATGTGCGCGAAATTATTGCGGATGTGCGTGAGGTTGCGATGGCGAATAATTTGGATATGCCAGAAATATGGATTGAGCCGGGTCGTTCGCTTGTTGGTGAGGCGGGCACGACGCTTTATACGATTGGTTCGCGTAAAGAGGTGCCGGAGATTCGTAGTTATGTGGCTGTGGATGGCGGAATGTCAGATAATATTAGACCTTCTTTATATGAGGCGAAATATGATGCTGTCATCGCGGAACGTCCGTTAGAAGAACCGGATGAGACGGTATCGATTGCTGGGAAATGTTGTGAGTCTGGCGATATGCTAATTTGGGATTTACCACTTCCAAAATCGGATGCTGGTGAGGTTCTGGCAGTATTTTGTACCGGTGCTTATGGCTATTCCATGGCGAACAATTACAATCGGATTCCTCGTGCTGCGGTTGTTTTCGTGGAGAATGGGGAAGATAAGTTGGTTGTCGCACGAGAAAGTTACGAAAATCTGGTACAACTGGATTTACCGCTTCATTAAGGTGGGTTTTCTATGACAGGAATTAATTTTAAGGTAGAGGCATTTGAAGGACCGCTTGATTTGCTTCTACAACTGATTCAACAACTGGAAATTGATATTTATGATATCCCAATGGCGGATATTACCGATCAATATTTGGAATATATTCATTTAATGAAAGAGATGGAGCTAGATGTTGCTAGCGAATATCTCGTGATGGCGGCGACACTTTTGGCGATTAAAAGTAAAATGTTGTTGCCAAAGCAAGAGCTTGAGGTTGACTTTGAATTCGATGATTCTGTCGATCCGCGTGATGAATTAGTGGAGAAATTGATGGAATACAAGCGTTTTAAAGAGGCCGCGAAACAATTGAAAGAAAAGGAATCGGAACGCAATTTTTATTTTGGGAAGGCGCCGATGGATCTGGGAGAATACGATACGTCAGGTAAACAGGCGAATTTAGACGTGTCGCTCAATGATATGTTAGGGGCTTTTCATAAGATGCTCCGCCGTAAAAAAATGAGTCAACCGCTTCATACGCGCATCACAAAGCAGGAAATTTCGATTGATCAGCGAATGAATGATGTGATGGACCGGATTGAAGTTGCGCGAGGTCGGGTTGTATTTGAGGATTTGTTCGATGCGGTGACAAAGGACGACCTGATTGTGACATTTTTGGCCGTGTTAGAATTGATGAAACGCCGCCAAATCAGTGTGGAGCAGTCTGGTAGTTTTGCCACGTTATATGTTTTTAGTAGAGGTGAAGAAGAGCTGTGAGTAAAAAATTAGGAATCCTTGAGAGCTTGCTGTTTGCAGCGGGGGATGAAGGTCTGAGCACGAAACAACTGACAGAGGTCATGGAAATCAGTCATATTGAAGCGCTGAATTTGTTGGAAACGCTCAGTGATAGCTATGCAAAATCGGCAGAACGTGGTATTGTTCTGTTAGAGCTCGCAGGGACGTTTCAGCTAGCGACGAAAAAAGAGCATGCGACATATTTACGGAAATTAGTCGAAGTACCTGGCAACACGACGCTTTCTCAGGCATCGCTTGAAACGTTAGCGATCGTTGCCTATCGCCAGCCGATTACGCGAATGGAGATTGATGATATTCGTGGTGTGAAAACGGATGGTCCGATTCATACGCTGATTGCGAAGGGCTTGATAATGGATAAAGGTCGCGTAGAAGGTGCTGGTCGTGCTAAACTGTATGTGACGACATCCGAATTTTTGGATTGCTTCGGATTGAAGAATTTAGACGACTTACCATCGATGGAGAACATTGATTCTGAGGAAATGATTCAAGATGAGATGGACTTGTTTTTCGATCGTTTTGGTGGGAAATAGGATAGATAGTACAATAATTAGTGAATAGCTAAAAAGAGGTGCAAGATGGAACGGTTACAAAAAGTAATTGCGAATGCAGGAATCACGTCGCGTAGAAAAGCCGAAGTGATGATCGAAGAAGGAAAAGTAAAGGTCAACGGAAAAGTAGTTCGAGAGTTAGGACTTAAGGTCGGAAACTCAGACAAAATTGAGGTAAACGGCATCGAGCTAACACAAGAAGTGAAACGCTATTTCCTGTTATATAAACCACGTAGCGTTATGTCTGCTGTATCGGATGACAAGAAACGGCGCGTTGTCTCTGACTTTTTCGTGGATATTCCAGAACGGTTATACCCGGTTGGTCGCTTAGATTATGATACTTCTGGCTTGCTTCTGATGACGAATGATGGCGATTTTGCCAATCAATTAATGCATCCAAAATATGAGGTTGAAAAGAAATACATCGCGCGTGTGAAAGGTATTCCGTCAAAAGAAGCCCTGCGTAAATTAGAAAATGGCGTCATGATTGAAGGACGCAAGACGGCGAAAGCGAAAGTTCGTTTGCAGACTTTTGATAAGAAGAAAGAAAAAGCAATCATCGAGGTTGTCATTCATGAAGGACGTAATCGCCAAGTCCGTAAGATGTTTGACACCATTGGGCATCCAGTTCAGAAATTATCACGTGAAGCATATGCTTTTCTTGATTTAAAAGGGTTGAATGCTGGTGAACGTAGAGAGTTGACGCATCATGAAGTGAAGCGATTGAAGGCATTGACTCAGTTTGGTGACAAGAAGTAGTTTTCAAATAAATAGCTTAGAATTCAGGGAAAATACAACTGCCGTAGAGAATTACAGATAATATTACTTTTTCAATGAAAGTCTAGGGAATGTGTGTCTTTATCCCTAGTTTTTTGTTGCCGTTTTATGCAAAGTATTCATTGTTTTTCACAAACTAAGGCTTAAAAATAGCTAAAATAAAAAAAAGCATGTATAATTTGTCCAAGATAGTAGCTTTCTTTTTTTAATTTGGAGTTGTCTGTGCTATAGTAAAGTTGTGAACAAAATGACAATAAAAAGGTACGAAAGACTTGGGGAAAATGAATACATACCGAAATAAGTTTCCTTTTTTAGAGAAACGAGTAAGGGGATGATTACCTATGAGTGAGCAAGTTAAAATTCTCGTTGTGGATGACGAAGACCGGATCAGGCGTTTACTTAAGATGTATCTTGAACGTGAGAATTATAAAATTGAAGAAGCTAGTGATGGAGATCAAGCGTTACAGCTCGCAATTGATAATAGTTATGATGTCATTTTGCTTGATTTAATGATGCCAGGAAAAGACGGCATTGAGGTTTGTCGTGAATTGCGTGAATATAAAGCGACTCCGGTTGTTATGTTGACAGCGAAAGGCGAGGAAGCAAATCGGGTGCAAGGATTTGAAGTCGGTGCAGACGATTATATCGTGAAACCGTTTAGTCCGCGTGAAGTTGTCCTGCGTGTCAAAGCTGTTTTAAGACGCGCGCAACAACATAGCCAACCTGTTGCAACGAGCGTACCAGGTGATATTATTACTTTCCCACACTTAAAAATTGATAATGAGGCGCACCGAGTTATTGTGGAAGGCCAGGAAATCAATTTGACACCTAAAGAATATGATTTACTATACTATTTAGCGAAATCACCAGATAAAGTGTTTGATCGTGAATCGTTATTAAAAGAAGTTTGGCGTTATGAATTTTTCGGGGATTTGCGTACGATTGATACGCATGTCAAACGTCTACGTGAGAAGTTATTCGATGTTTCAGAGGAAGCTGCTAAAATGATTGTGACTGTCTGGGGCTTAGGCTACAAGTTTGAAGTGACAGAAACAGAGTAAAATAAGCTATATAGGAATAGATAGGTTTAACAATGCCTATCTATTTCTTGGTATATTGTAAGTTTCTGCGAGAAAAGCAAGCAACGGGATGCTTGAAATTCGGATTAAAGGGCTGGTGACAATGAGATTTTGGCATAGTATCGTAGGGAAAATTTGGGGTACGATTATTCTTTTACTAACAGGAGTTTTGGTGGCCACCGGATTTTTTGTTGCGATTGTTTACGAAGATAAAAATACAGAGCAAATCACTGGCGGAATCGAAACAACGACAGAACATGTCGGGAATTTAATCGAAGGTGGAATTGACTTGGACGCGCTGGAGTCTGCTTTTCAATTATTGGATAAGTCTACAGGTGTTATTGTAGAGCAGAATGGGAAAGTGGTTGCTTCCAAACAAACATCGATGCATTTAGAGAGTGCAGCCTATGATCATTTGTTTGAAGATGAGAAAATGAATGAGCACTTATCTGAGGGGAAATTTATCCTTGAAAAATATAATTTCTATGGTGAGGGTAATGATGATACAGTACATATGGGAGCCCAGCATTTTAAGACATTGGACGGTAATATTAGTACGGTCTATGTTTACAGATCCTATGAAGATATTTTGAAATTAACGGGACAAGTTACGAAAACATTGCTTATATCGGGGATTATGGCGATTCTAGTTACTTCGGTATTGTCGTTTATTTTATCGTCACGTATGGCGTATCCGCTCAGGGAAATGAAGAAGGTTGCTATCGCTGTTTCGAAGGGGAATTTTGACAATCGGGTGCCAACCTATACGCATGATGAAATTGGGGACTTAGGGATTGCATTTAACAAAATGGCGCAACAACTGAAATATAATATTAGCGCGCTAAGGCAAGAGAAGGAACAGTTATCCAATATTTTAGTTGGGATGGCGGATGGGGTTATTAAGTTTAACATTGATAAGACGATTATTTTGAGTAACCCGCCGGCGGAGCAATTTTTACATGATTGGTTTTTCTCGACGGAAAATGAGGATAAAGTGCTTATCCCGCCTAATTTAGATTTGATGCTGACGAATATTTTGGAAACGCGTGAGGAGCAGGTTGGCGAGATTGTGTTTGGTGATCAAACGTATGTAGCCATTTTGACATTGCTTTATAATGGGGATGATATTCGAAGTATCGTGACGGTGATCCGGGATATGACGGAGGAGAAGCGACTAGAGAAGATGAAAACGGATTTTGTGAACAATGTGTCGCATGAGTTGCGGACGCCAATTTCGATGCTTCAAGGCTACAGCGAGGCGATTATTGATGGTGTGGCGCAGACGGATGAAGAGGTGCGCGAATTTGCCCAGATTATTTATGATGAGTCACTGCGAATTGGTCGGCTTGTGAATGATATGCTAGATTTAGCTCGGATGGAAGCAGGTTTTGAGCAGTTGGATAAACAGCGCTTGCCGGTCGAGCCGTTCCTAGATAAAGTCGTTTCCAATTTTGAAGTATTGGCGAAGGATAATAATGTGAAATTACAGCTGGTGGTAGATGATCATGACTTGGAGTATACATTTGACCCAGATCGAATGGAGCAGGTGTTGGTGAATTTAATCATGAATGCGATTCGTCACACGGGTCGAGAGGATTACGAAGGTGTTGTGGAAGTACATGAAACGGCAGATTTTCATGCGGATGAGCTCGTGATTAAGATTATCGATAACGGAAGTGGCATTCCTGAGGCGGATATTCCATTCTTGTTTGAGCGGTTTTATAAAGCGGACAAGGCGCGTACTCGTGGGAAAACGGGGACGGGAATTGGCTTATCCATTGTAAAAAATATCGTCGAAGCGCACAATGGTAAAATAACAGTAGAAAGTCAACTTGGCATTGGTTCCACATTTATTGTCACGTTGCCGCTTTCTACGGATATATAAAGGAGTTTGATGAAATTGACAGAACGCATGCAAAAATTTTGTAAAGATTCATTGGTAATTAAGACAAGTCGGGTGTTTCCATCTGATACAAATAATCATAATACGC
Organism: Paenilisteria portnoyi; assembly: GCF_014322795.1. GTDB lineage: Bacteria > Bacillota > Bacilli > Lactobacillales > Listeriaceae > Listeria_A > Listeria_A portnoyi. The sequence continues at coordinate 155,402 of NZ_JAASTT010000002.1, read as the reverse complement.
TATTTGGAGGGCGTTTGATGACGTATATTGATGATACTGCCTCTATCAGCGCTTCTCGTCATTGTCGGACGGGTATTGTGACGGCTTCCACGGATTCGGTCGATTTCTTGCAGCCCATTAAAAATGATCATTCGGTATGTTTGGAGTCTTATGTGGCTTCAACGGGTCGTTCATCGATGGAAATTTTCGTGAAAGTAATTGCGGAAAACCTGAAAAATGGCGATCGTTATTTGGCGGCTACTTCTTTCCTGACGTTTGTCGCGATTGATGATAATGGCAAAACAGTCGAAGTCCCAACGGTTGTCGCACAGTCAGATGAGGAAAAAATGATCAGCCGTGATGCACAAGAACGTAGTTTGGCAAGAAAGAAACGCTTGACACAAAGTCGGGAACTTGCGGCGGCTCTTTCGACGGAGATTCCATGGGGGTAAGCAAGCGGTTTTGCATGAAGGCTTTGCTTATGGTACAATAACGTACGTAATACAATAAAATATAGTTCATCTTCGGGGCAGGGTGTAATTCCCGACCGGTGGTTAAAGTCCACGAACTGTTTCTTTTTGAGATGGTTGATTTGGTGTAATTCCAAAACCGACAGTATAGTCTGGATGGGAGGAGATGTTGGTTCGCTTACTTTTGGCGCACTTACTTGAAAAATTGGCTAGTTATGGTCTATTTGGATTGGACGTTTTTAAGCTACGGTTTTTTTTAGTGTGGTTTTCTAGAGTCTTATTTGAATATACTATGCTTGTTTGGATTTTCACATACCATCCCTCGAATATTTTTTCGTGGGATTTTTTTCGTGTTTGTGTGCGTAGGGATAAAGGGAAACCGCAGATTCTTAGGATGAACATCTAAGGAGAAGTGATTTTGATGAAGAAGTATTCTTTAAAGGCGTTTGTAAGTATTGCAGTATTGGGAGCGGTGGCGTTTGTCATCATGTTAATTCAATTTCCGTTATTGCCAAGTGCACCATTTTTAAAATTGGATTTCAGTGATATTCCTGCTATTATTGGCGGTTTATTATTCGGACCGCTCGCGATTGTACTGATTGAGTTTGTGAAGAATGTGTTGGAGTATTTAGTAACAGGGAGTTTTGTTGGGGTTCCAATCGGGGAACTAGCGAATTTCTTATCTGGTATTTGTTTCGTGTTACCAATTTACTATGTTTTCCGCTATACACGCTCGACGAAAGCAATGATTTTAGGTGCTGGGGTTGGGACGGTGACGATGACGGTTATGATGTCGTTGTTTAACTACTTTATCCTATTGCCGTTTTATATCACGATTGGTGGTTTGCCAGCTGGCACGAATATTGCGGCGCTTGTTACGACAGCGATTGTGCCATTCAATTTACTAAAAGGTGTTGTTGTGGGAGCTGTGTTCATTCTTGTTTACGGTAGAATGAGATCGTGGATTTTGAAAAATACGATTGTTAAATTAAAAGTGAAGAAAGATAAAAAGAATCACGGCGTTGTATAATGGTTTTCGATATAATTAGGATTCAAATTTTAGCGGGTCGCCTTGAAATGGGTGGTCCGCTATCTTTATGGATAGGGATGGGCAGGCTTGTTCGGCGTCTATCGCGTCGTTTTCTAATGTCGGTGGAATTGGATGTGTGCCGCAGTTATTGTCAAGGGTGTTGTAGGCTAGTCCTTCGTCGTTGTAGTCGAAAATATCGGGAGCATGGACGGAACAGGCGCCGCATGCGATGCAGGTAGATTGATCGACAATAGTATATTTCATCGTTTTGATACCTCCTGATTTTAGCTGTGTAATGGTTCTTTCTGTTATTATAGAACCATTTGGAGATTCTGTACAGTTGTGTTTAAATAAGGGGTAAAAAAGTTTTTTGGGAAATAGGGATGTCGAACAAATGTTTTCGTGTTAAAATAGATGAAAAGAACGGGAAGGAGCTGGTTGGGGTGGATGAATTAGATCATTATTTGTTAGGGATTATAGCTTCTTTTCCATTGAAACGAAAACCAGCTTTTTTATTCGCGGTTGCAACGGGGAAAAGGACAGGTCAGGCTGTGCAGGATTCACATTTGTTTGAAGTGACAGCTTTGTTTGGCTGTGTGCCAACACTCCGGCAGGTGAATTTCGACGCAAGGTTAAAGCGGATGCAAGAGGACGGTTTGCTCGGGATTACGGAAGATGGCGTGGCGTTATTGAGAGAAATCGAGTCCCCTTTTAAGACGCGTTTTCCGTACATAGACGGGTTTTTATATCAGAATAGGACGAATGCTTTTTTTGAAAGATTATTATTGGCGATTCAGGTTTTTAGTAATTTTAAGCATGAACAGAAGCATTATTTACCTATTGTTCGGGATGAGCAGGCGCAATTTGCAGTGAAACGCTGGCTGGCAGAACATTTGGCGGGAGAGACAAGAGATGTGGTGCGCGGGCGTTTTTATGTAGAGCTAGAGCAGTGGTTGCAGCAGGTGGATGGAGCACTTTATGTCCCACGTTTTTCTGGCGGGGTTTACATTGGTAAGACGGCGCTTCAAGTAGCCGCGGAATTAGGATTGTCGCCTTGGAAATATTATTTCGAGTGGCTGAATGGCTTGCATCAGTTGTTTGCTCGAATAACGGATGATTTTCCACTTTTAGAAGGGCTAATGCCAGGTGCGGCTCACGGGTTGACGAGTTCGGCCAGGAAAACGTGGCAGCTTGCGGAACAAGGTGTGTTGTTTGAGAACATGGCGGCAATCAGGCGTTTGAAGGAAAGTACGATTCAAGATCATATTGTCGAAATTGCGGCGACGATTCCTGGATTTAATGTGCTTTCTTGGGTGGATAGTGAGATGATTGCGGCAATTTCACAACAACAATGGCGCTCGTTAAAGGATATCAAACAGGCTTTTCCGGCATTGGATTATTTCCAAATTAGATTAGCGCTGATTGCTAGAAGGAGTGGCGTCATATGCGGTTAGAGCAAGAATTAGAGCGGTTTTTAGGATTTCGTGATTTTAGAGTTGGGCAACGGGAAGTCGTGACGCATGTACTGGATGGGAAAGATTGCTTTGCGATGCTACCGACGGGGACTGGGAAAACGGTGTGTTACCAATTGTCGGGATATTTGCTAGATGGTACGGTGCTTATCGTGTCGCCGCTTTTGTCATTGATGCAAGATCAGGTAGAACGGATGCGGGCTAACGGGGAAAAACGAGTCGTTGCGCTAAATAGTTTTTTGAGTTTGCAAGAGAAACAGCGCGCACTTGAGGATTTATCGGCCTATAAATTTATTTTTGTTTCTCCGGAAATGCTTGCTAATAGGCAGATTCGGATGGCAATTCAGCGTTTAACGATTGGACTTTTTGTAGTGGATGAAGCTCACTGTATTTCGCAGTGGGGCCATGATTTCAGACCTGATTATTTGGAACTTGGTACAGTTAGGGCGGAACTTGGCTCCCCAGTGACGCTCGTTTTGACGGCAACAGCAACGAAAAAAGTGCGAGCGGATATTAAAAGGCAATTGCGCTTGACGGCGTGTGTAGATGTAATTCATTCGGTGGATCGACCGAATATCGCGCTGGATGTGCAAAAACTGGATTCGAGGCTTGAGAAACAGGCACAACTTTTGAAATGGACGGGTTTGCTAAAGGGACCTGGCATCGTTTATTTTTCTAGTAAAAAATTGGCGGAACGATATGCGTATGAGATTGCAGAACAGCACGGATTGCGTACAGCTTTTTATCATGGGGATATGAGTGGTGAGGACCGTGTGACGATTCAGCAGCAGTTTATTCAGAATCAGCTGCACCTTATTTGTGCGACTAGTGCGTTTGGGATGGGCATCGATAAAGGAGATATTCGCTATGTGATTCATTTTCATATGCCAGGAGATCTGGAGGCTTATTTGCAGGAAATTGGCCGTGCTGGGCGAGATGGTGCACCGAGCATTGCGATTTTACTTTACGCGGACGGGGACGAGGCGATTCAGCTTCAATTACAGGATCGTGATTTGCCTGAAGAGGAGTTGGTGCATCTGAGTCCGGCTTTAACGGAGCAGTTGCCAATAACGGAGCGACGTTTTTTGGAATTTTACCGAGAGCTTGGATTGACGCCCAACCAAATTAAAGAGAAAATCCAGTTTCGTAAGCGCTGGAAACGTGAAAACCTCTACACCTTTTTGAATTTTATAAAAGGGATTACGTGTCGGCGCCAGTTTGTTCGTCATTATTTTGAGGAAGAGGCAAAGCAGGTGGCTGTTTCTAATTGTTGTGATATTTGTGGTGTGGACCATTCCGATTTTGAAGGGGAAAACGTGACGATTGAGGAGCAACAAGATTGGCGGAAATATCTGGAGTACTTACTGAAATGAGGATGACATATGGCGAATTCGGTTGAGATAATGAAAAATATGTCCAAAAAAGAAATAACACGTGTTTTTTTATTGCAAAATGGGTTGTTAATTTTACTTGGAATTGGTATTATTTTTATCAGTACTGGTATTTTAAATTGGATGGGGCAATTGAGCTTTGATTGGCTTTTTGTTTTCCTAGGTATTGCTTTGGCATGTGTAGTTGGAGGGCTCAATATCTGGTTGGATCGCTTGTTGCCAGAACGCTTAACAGATGATGGTGGGATGAATAGGCTTATTTTTAAGCACCGAAAACCGCTAGATATTTTTTTGCTTTGTTGTTTGATTGGTATCACGGAAGAATTTATTTTTCGTGGGATCATCCAAGTTTATTTCGGTTTTTGGGCGAGTATTATTTTATTCGTACTTGTGCATTTTCGGTATTTAAATAAAGTATATCTGTTGTTCAATGTTATAATAACTAGTATAATTATTGCAGGACTATTTCAAATTAGTAATCAGAATTTAATTGCCGTAATAATATTTCATATCGTGTTCAATTTTATTGGTGCGTTAGATATGAGAAATAGATATCAGAATGAAGGAGGGGTCGCGCGTGGTTAAGAAAGAAGACGAAAACACAGGTAGAGCAGACGATCAAGAGTTTAAACAATTAGGTGAAGAGTACGATGATGATTATATTGATTCGATCCCATCACGCTCCCAAAGCAGACGCGCTAATAAATCAAAGAAAGCCATTTTTCGCTATCCAATATTGAATTTATTAATTATTTTCTTTTTGCTTATTCCGATTGTGTGTTTAGGTGTGTATTTGTTCGTGCTTAATTTTGGCTCTAATAGTGAGGACAAAGTGACAACGGAAAATGCCCAAACGGAGACAACAAAGCCTAAAGAAGTAAACATCGCGAGCAATGAAGCAAAAATAAAAGAAGCAAAAGAAAAAGCCGCAGCTGATGCAAAAGCTAAAGAAGAAGCGGACAAAAAGGCAGCGCTCGAGAAACAACAAGCGGAAGAGGCAGCGAAGAAGGAAGAAGAGGCTCAGAAAGCAGCAGCTGAAAAAGCAGAGCAAGATCGTATTGCAGCCGCCAAAGCCGAAGAAACGCGTAAGCAAGAAGAAGCCGCAGCTGCCAAACAAGCAGAGGAAGATCGCTTAGCTGCTGAGGCGAGACAAAAAGAAAAAGATGCGGCAGAAAAAGCAGCAAATGAGGCAGCGTCATCCCATACGGTTGCAGCTGGCGATACGCTATACAAAATTGCGCGCCAAGCTTATGGTAATACAAACGTGGCCGCGAATGTCGCAAAAATTAAGCAAGCGAATGGCATAACGAATGACAATGTGCCAATTGGAACGGTGCTTAAGATTCCGCAATAAGCATATGAAAAAAATAAGAAAAATCGAGAATGACAATGAACCGTTTTTCTCGATTTTTTTCTGGGAAGCAAGGTGTGTTTTTTGGCAAAAGTAGCTTTGATTACGACTGGTGGAACGATTGCGAGTACGAAGACGGAGTCGGGGCGATTGGCTTCGGGAGAGCTTTCGGGGCAAGAGTTAGCGGCGCTTTGTGAGCTGCCTGTAGAAATTCAGATTGACATTTTTTCGACGTTTCAGTTGCCATCGATGCACATTACGTTCCAAGATCTATTGTCGCTAAAGGACTTGGTGATGCAAGTTTTTGAGGATGATACATACGATGGGATTGTTGTGACACACGGGACGGATTCGCTGGAGGAGACGGCTTATTTTCTTGATTTGGTGATTAGTGACGCTAGACCGGTTGTCGTGACGGGGTCGCAACGGGCACCAGGTGAGGCTGGGACGGATGCTTATATTAATATTCGGCATGCCATTTATACAGCGAGTGTAAAGGAATTACGCGATACAGGGACAGTCGTCGTTTTTAATGAACGTATTTTTGCGGCGCGCTATGTAAAAAAAGTACATGCATCCAATATACAAGGGTTTGGCGCGTTTGGTTTTGGTTATTTAGGGATTATTGACAATGATCAAGTTTTTCTATACCAGAAGCCTGTGGAGCATGAATCGTATCCGATTAAGCGTGGGATGCCGTCAGTTTACATCGTGAAATGTTACTTGGAAGCGGATGGGTTATTTATTGATGCGGCACGTGAAGCTGGTGCGGATGGCGTTGTATTGGAAGGTGTTGGACGTGGGCAAGTTGCGCCTAAAATGATGCCAGCAATTGAGCGCGCACTGGCAGCGGGAATTCCAATTGTTATATCGACAAGCGCCGAAGAAGGCAATGTTTATACTACCTACGATTACGAGGGTAGCACGTATGATCTCTATAAAAAAGGCGTCATACTTGGAAAAGATTATGATAGTAAAAAGGCGCGCATGAAATTGGCGGTTTTAATTGCCGCGGAAGAAGAAATTTGCCAAACTAATTTCAGATAAGACGAAGGAGTCGAACCATAAAATGAGTAAAAAGATTTGTATCGCGATTGATGGACCTGCCGCCGCGGGAAAAAGTACGGTGGCAAAAATTGTCGCGAAGGAATTGCACTATATCTATATCGATACAGGAGCGATGTACCGTGCTGTTACCTATGCTGCAGTTTCGCAAAAGGTACCGCTAAATGATGAAGCGGCGCTCGGCAAAATGCTGGAGGAAGCATCGATTCGCTTTGAACCAGGGGAAGTACAGCAAGTATTTATCGGGGCAGAAAATGTAACGGAGGTTATTCGTTCGTTGGAAGTAACTGCAAATGTATCCGAAGTTGCGGCTCACCCTGTTGTTCGAGAAGAGTTGCAGAAACGCCAACAAGTTTTCGCGACAGAAGGTGGTATTGTGATGGACGGCCGTGATATTGGTACGGCGGTGTTACCACATGCGGAGTTAAAAATATTTTTACTAGCAAGCGTGGATGAACGTGCAGAACGCAGGTACAAAGAGAATGTTTCCAAAGGGTTCCCAAGTAATTTGGAGCAATTGAAAAAAGAGATAGAAGAACGCGATCATCTCGATTATACGAGAGAACATTCCCCATTACAGAAGGCGGACGACGCGATTGAGCTTGACACGACATCGATGACGATTGCAGAAGTAGCGACTACAATTCACCAATTAGCGGAAGAAAAAATCGCTGAGTAAGTCTATACCATTTTAATAGAAGTCTAGATTTATAATTTATTTTTATTTTAGTAAGAAAAATCACGTGAATTCAACCTAAAAAACTTGACAAATGAACGTATTTGTAGGAAGTTAGTAGAGAGAGAATTTATCTCGTTAATAGGATTTTTGAAAACCCATTAGATTGAAGTCGTATTCATGCATATTTTATCGCTTTTTTGCGCTTACTTATTCTTGAAACAGTCAATCTTGGGTAATCCTAGCTTACGATAAACGTTTTTAGAGGAGGGCTATGCATGTCTGAAGAATTAAATGATGTAGAAGTTAGAAATTTTGAAGAAGGCGACAAAGTTACTGGTACTGTTACTAGTGTAGAGGATAAACAGGTTTACGTTGGTATTCCTGATTCCAAACTAGATGGTGTTGTCCCAATCAGTGAATTATCTAATGTTCATATTGAGCAAGCATCTGATGTTGCGAGTGTTGGCGATACGTTAGACCTAATCGTTTTGAAAGTAGAAGACGATGTATTGGTATTATCTAAACGTAAAGTAGACGCGCTTCAATCTGTCGATGATATTAAAGCGAAATTCGAATCTGGTGAAGTATTCGAAGCAGTGGTTAACGATGTCGTAAAAGGCGGCTTAGTAGTAGATCTTGGCGTGCGTGCATTTGTGCCAGCGTCGCTTGTAGAAGATCATTTTGTAGAAGATTTCGCATCTTACAAAGATCAAACATTGACATTTAAAGTGGTAGAATTTGAGCCGGAGAACAACCGTGTGATTTTATCGCATCGTGCTGTTGTCGAAGCTGAAAAATCTGGCAAAAAACAAGAACGTTTGAATGAAATTAAAGAAGGCGATGTTGTCGAAGGTACTGTTCAACGCTTAACTAGCTTTGGCGCTTTCGTTGATATGAATGGCATTGATGGTTTGGTTCACATTTCCCAAATCTCTTACCAACATATCGCATCACCATCTGACGTTTTAGAAGAAGGGCAAACCGTGACTGTAAAAGTTATCGGTGTAGATCCAGCAAACGAACGTATTTCTTTATCGATTAAAGAAACACAACCAGGTCCTTGGGATGATATCTCTGAAAAAGCGCCTGTTGGTTCTGTTCTAAAAGGTAAAGTAGCACGCCTTGTAACATTCGGTGCCTTCGTTGAAATTTTCCCAGGTGTGGAAGGATTAGTCCACATTTCGCAAATTTCGCATCAACACATTGGTACACCTCAAGAAGTATTGAAAGAGGGTCAAGAAATCGAAGTCAAAGTTCTTGATGTGAACGAAGCTGACAAACGTTTGTCACTTAGCATTAAAGAATTGACAGAAGCGCCAGCTGAGGTTTCTGATTATGAGTTGCCAGAAGAAAATACTGGATTCCAACTTGGCGATTTAATCGGCGACAAACTAAAGAATCTAAAGACAACAGACGATAAATAAGCGATTGAGTATCCGCCAGAGCGGGAAGCTAGTATCACGTATTGTTTACGTGTTACCAGCTCCCCGTTTTTTTATTTGTGAAATTTAAGTTGATACTAGGCGTGTTTACTGTTAAACTAAAGAAAGTCTGAAGTAATTTAAAGAAAAAGAAGGTGAAATAATGGTTAAACCAGTAGTAGCAATTGTCGGTCGTCCGAACGTCGGCAAATCCACTATTTTCAACCGCATCGTAGGCGAACGTGTCTCGATTGTGGAAGATATTCCAGGTGTCACGCGGGACCGGATTTATAATTCGGCTGATTGGCTTGGACGTGATTTTAATATTATTGATACAGGTGGAATCGATTTAGGAGACGAGCCATTCTTAGCGCAAATCAAGGCGCAGGCAGAGATCGCGATTGATGAAGCAGATGTTATCATTTTTATTACAAATGGTCGTGAGGGCGTAACAGATGCCGATGAACAAGTGGCCAAAATTTTGTATCGATCTAAAAAACCGATTGTTTTAGCGATTAATAAAGTCGATAATCCAGAGATGCGCGATCAGATTTATGATTTCTATTCGCTTGGATTCGGCGAGCCATTCCCAATTTCGGGATCACATGGTTTGGGACTTGGAGATTTACTAGATGAAGTCTTTAAGAAATTCCCAGAACTGGACGAAGAAGAATACGATGAAAATGTTATCAAATTCTCGCTTATTGGCCGTCCGAATGTTGGAAAATCCTCTATTTTAAATGCTTTATTAGGCGAACAGCGCGTGATTGTTTCGGATGTTGCTGGGACGACGCGTGATGCGATTGATACGCCTTATGAATTTGAAGGGCAAGAATATGTCATGATTGATACGGCTGGTATGCGTAAGCGTGGAAAGGTCTATGAATCGACAGAAAAATATAGTGTACTACGTGCGATGCGAGCGATTGAACGAAGCGACGTTGTTTTAGTTGTGCTAAATGCAGAAGAAGGAATTCGCGAGCAAGATAAGCGAATTGCGGGCTATGCACATGAAGCGGGGCGCGGAATTTTAGTTGTAGTGAATAAGTGGGATGCCATCGAAAAAGACGAGAAAACAATGAATGCGTTTATTCAAGATATTCGCGAACAGTTCTTGTTCTTGTCCTATGCACCGATTGTATTCGTGTCAGCGGTAACGAAACAACGCTTGACCAATCTTTTCCCAATGATTAACGATATCAGCAACAACCATTCGTTACGCGTACAATCAAGTCTGTTGAACGATGTTATCATGGATGCTGTTGCGATGAATCCATCACCAATGGATAAAGGTAAACGTCTGAAAATCTACTACACGACACAAGTTGCGGTTAGACCACCAACATTTGTAGTCTTTGTAAACGAACCAGAAATGATGCATTTCTCTTACGAACGTTTCCTAGAAAACCGAATTCGCGAAGCCTTCCCGTTCGATGGTACGCCAATTCGTCTAATAGCACGCCAAAGAAAATAAAAGTGTTGTTGTTTACACCAAGTAAATCGGCGACAAGCGCTCGCATTCAACCAATTTGGCGGACTTCCGGTTCTCACATACACTAATGATGTAAAGGAGTGACGATTTAATGGCGAGAAAACAAAAGATTGCTGTTCTTGGTGCTGGAAGTTGGGGCACTGGATTGGCACTAGTTTTGATTGAAAATGGGCATGATGTTGTTATTTGGGGAAATCACGCAGAAGTGGTTGAGGAACTGAATACAAAGCATACCAATCAACATTATCTTCCTGATATGACGCTTTCACCGAAGATGCGGGCAACTCTCGTATTGGAGGAAGCCTTAGTTGGTGCAGAGATGGTCGTTATTGCGATTCCAACGAGCGCTATGAGGATTGTTTGTAGTCAACTAAATGACGCCTTAAAAGAGCCGACATTGCTTGTGCACGTGAGTAAAGGTATCGAGCCTGATACGAACTTGCGGATGACACAGGTGATTGAGGAAGAAATTGCACCTGAGAAACGTTCTGCCCTCGTTGTTTTATCTGGCCCTAGTCACGCCGAAGAGGTTGTCCGTCACCATCCGACAACGCTTTGTGCGAGTTGCAAAGATTTAGCAGCAGCAGAAATAGTTCAGGATGCCTTTTTAAACAATAATTTGCGGATTTATACGAATGAAGACGTGATTGGTGCTGAAATTGGTGGCGCTTTGAAAAATATTATCGCACTTGGCGCTGGTATCACAGATGGCCTCGGTTATGGTGATAATGCTAAAGCAGCACTCATGACACGCGGTATGGCAGAGATTACGCGACTTGGCGTAACGGCTGGCGCTGATCCACAGACATTTTATGGACTGACTGGTATTGGTGATTTGATTGTTACGTGTACAAGCGTGCACTCAAGAAACTGGCGTGCTGGTAATATGCTTGGTAAAGGCGAGAGCTTAGAACGCGTTCTTGAAAACATGGGAATGGTCGTTGAAGGCGTGCGCACAGCCAAAGCAGTTCACCAATGGGCGAAAAAGCTTGCTATTGACATGCCAATCACAGAAGCAATCTACCAAGTCCTATTTGAAAAAGAAGACCCTCAGATTGCGGTTGACCGCTTAATGGGGCGCGATCGCAAATTGGAAAAAGAAGAATATTGATGAAGAAAGAGTCTGAGACAAAACTCAAGATAAAGCAAAAGCGCCCTACCATTTCTTCGGGTAGGACGAAAAATTCTGCTTTATACAAATCGAGCGAAAGCGTTTGTATTCAGAGGACTTGGCGGAAGCCGGAAGCGGAGCATACTCGTGTATGTGATGACTGAAAGCAGGGAGAGGGTAGTTTCCTCGACCATGCAAGAAGTTAAGCGTAGCAAGTATTGCGTAGCCGAACCGGAAGTCCGCCAAGGCCTCTGAATGCGAGCGCTTCTCGCCGATTTATCTGGGTTATGTCCCAGACCCTTTTATGTTACTATAGAGGTATCAATCGGTACAAATTTGGAGGGATACTAATGATTCAAGTGCGAAGAACAGGAACGCAATTGTCGCTTACATGGTCACCAGACGATATTCCAGCGGGTTCCATTATTTATCAAAGCCATACTGTAGAACCTAGCGCGTCTAAAAAACAGTTATTAGTAACAGATAAAGAAACGCATCTGCTGCTTTTAACAGAAGATTTACCAGTCTTTTTCACGATTCAAAAACCAGATGGATCAAGTGAAATCATCGGGGAGCGAATCATTCCGCTAGAGGGGTGCTTCAATTTTCGCGATCTAGGAGGTTATGTGAATACAGCTGGTAAAACGGTAAAGTGGGGGCAATTATACCGCTCTTCACTCCTCACTAATTTGACAGTTAAGGATCAAAAAACATTAGAGACAATGGGAATAAAGTGGATTTGCGATCTGCGTAGTACTTCCGAGATTACCGCGAAGCCATCCCTGTCGCTTCCAGATATTGCGAACCGTCATATTCCGATTGGTACGGCAAAAAATGAATCAAGTGAAACGCAAAAAATGGATATTCCAGAAGATCACCGTGTCTATGAGCCATTAATGGGAGAAAGCTATCGTGTTTTTGTGCAATCTAAAGATGGTTTTCGCGAAATTTTAGAATATGTCATTGATCAAGCAGAATTGCCGTTCCTATTCCACTGTACAGCTGGAAAGGACCGTACAGGCGTTTTAGGAGCACTTTTGCTAAAGTTACTAGATGTGCCAGAAAAAACGATTCTAGCCGATTACGAGCTTACAAATCAATATGCGGATGCCATTCTTGGTGAAATGCAAGGTTTGGTGGAAGCTTTCTCGGGAAGTACAGAAAAAATAGAATTAGAGAATTTCCGACCAATGGCAGAAGCTAAACCAGCCTACTTAGAAATTGCTTTTGATGAGATGAAGAAAGAATACGGTTCGGTAGATGCTTATTTAGAAAAAGGAATTGGGATTAGCGCTTCCAAGAAAGCCAAATTCCAATCTATGATGTTAGAAGGATAGTAGTAGTTGAAACCTAGAGTTGTCAGGCAAAAGCGTCGTTTTTAGCGCTTTTTTTAAGGAATTTGAACTATTTTTCTTATTTGGCGTGTTTTTACTTGCTATTATAGGTCTCTCGCGTTAGTATTATGCTTAACAGCTTGATACAATCACGTTTCCAGAACTAGGACTAGGAGAATTACGAAAGCTCTTTTTGTGAAAAATAAGGCTTTTCGCTTCTAAATCCTTGCAGTTGTAAGGATAATGTGATAATCTTTTATCAGAATCACTGAAACGGCGATAAAACGCCATTCCAGCCGAAATTCTTCTTAGAATTTCCATAGAAGTTTAGCTTATTTTGGAAAATGAATATTCTGAGTGTTAGGTAAGACCTGCTCATTTGGTATTATTCTCTTAAGGAGGTGAAAAAACAATGGCAAACAAAACTGATTTAGTAAATAGCGTAGCAGAACTTGCAGATCTTTCTAAAAAAGACGCTGCTAAAGCTGTAGAAGCTGTTTTTGAAACTATCCAAACTTCTTTATCTAAAGGTGAAAAAGTTCAATTAATCGGATTTGGTAACTTTGAAGTTCGTGAGCGTGCTGCCCGTAAAGGACGCAACCCACGTACGAAGGAAGAGATTGACATTCCTGCAAGCAAAGTTCCAGCATTCAAACCAGGTAAGGCGCTTAAAGAAGCTGTTAAATAACTACATACACTTTTTAAGCACAAAAAAAGGAGTTCCTCGGAATTCCTTTTTTTGTGCTTAAAATGAAGTCGGCCAAATTTGCTGATTGCGAACGCTTGCCGCGGATTTATACGTTGTAACCACAAGACCACAAGGGATTAACATTTACCTGGTTTGTTTGCTATGTTAAAATAACGAGGTAGATAATGACGTGTTTATAAAGGGGATTATTATGGAGCAAATAGATAAACAAAAGATTGCGGATGCAGTCAAAATGATTTTAGAGGCGGTTGGGGAGAATCCGGAGCGTGAGGGGTTACTAGATACGCCAATGCGTGTTGCCAGAATGTATGAAGAAGTATTTTCGGGACTCAAAAAAGATCCTTCAATTCATTTTAATACGGTTTTTGAAGAGCAACATGAGGAATTAGTTTTAGTGAAAGATATTCGCTTTTCATCGATGTGTGAGCATCACCTAGTACCGTTTTTTGGTGTGGCGCATGTGGCCTATTTGCCGCAAAATGGTCGAGTAGCGGGGCTTAGTAAATTGGCCCGTGTGGTGGATGATGTGAGTAAGCGCCCGCAATTGCAGGAGCGTATTACGACAAATGTAGCGGAGATTATGATGGATAAATTAAAGCCATTGGGTGTCATGGTTATTTTGGAAGCAGAGCATATGTGTATGACCATCCGCGGAGTCAATAAACCAGGTGCCAGAACGGTTACAAGTGCTGTTCGTGGGGCTTTTCGAAATGATGATAAGTTGCGTAGTGAGGTTATGGCGTTAATTAAGAATTAAGCGCCTAGCCAAGCTAATGGCGATTTTTGTGAAGGTTATGGTATAATTTACGATACAGGATAAACGAGATTTGAAGGGGATTTTGTAAATGAGTTATCAAGGTGGCGTAGCGCAGCTGAAACAGGTAGAGGCACTTGTTTTAGATCAGACCGCTTATCGATTTTTAGGTGAAAATTTTGACGGGCCAAAAATGGATAAGGATCAAATGCTGTGGCTACATGAGGCGATTAGAGGAACGGACTTAGAAGATAGTGCGGCTCATCAAGTGATCGGTGCGACGCTGTATGTCATTTTAGCTCATGACACGCATGATGGGATTGATGAACCGAGCGATGTGAAGCAAAAGACGTGGCAAGAACGGCAATTAACAGTGCTTGCTGGGGATTTTTATAGTAGTTTATATTATCGGGCGTTGTCGGAATTTGGTATGATTGACTTATTGGCGGCTTTACAGCGAGGTGTGCAGGAGACGAATGAGGCAAAGGTTAACTTGTATCAATTGCATATTACTGGTGATGAGGATTATTTAGCGCATTTAGTGATGTCAAAAGCAGCCATTTTTTCTAGGTTTGCGACTTATTTTGGATGTGATGAGGCTTTTACGTTTGTTGGTGCGCGCGCGATTTTGTTGACGTATCTTTTAACGGAACGCAAAAATTGGCTGCTAACGGGTAGTTCACTATTTGAAACGGCGTATGAACATGGTTATATGGCGTTAAATGCGCAGGCTGATTTTGCGACATGGCTTGAGGATTTGATTGTGACACTAAAGGCTGAGATTAAGGCAAATATGGGCGGGTTAGCGATTTCTGATATGACAGAGAAACGCTTGCAAGAGCTACTCGGACAATAGAGGAGAAATGATGGGTATGATAGAGACGAAAGAAGAGAAGGTTCACAATGTGTTCGAAAAAATTTCTCCTAGCTATGACCGAATGAATAGCTTGATTAGTTTCCATTTACATTCGAAATGGCGTCAAACAACGATGGATTTTATGCGTGTGAAGGCTGGTTCTTCAGCGCTTGATGTATGTTGTGGGACGGCGGATTGGACGCTTGCAATGGCGGAAGCAGTCGGTGTGGAAGGTTCGGTTATTGGTCTGGATTTTAGTGAGAATATGTTGGCGGTAGGTCAAGAAAAAGTGGTGGCATCGCCGTATTCTAATATTACGTTGATGCATGGGAATGCGATGGAATTACCATTTGCGGATAATTCGTTTGAGTATGTGACGATTGGTTTTGGTCTGCGTAACGTGCCGGATTATATGACGGTTTTACGTGAGATGTATCGTGTGTTGAAACCAGGTGGGTTGTTGACTTGTTTGGATACATCAACACCAACAATTCCGGGTTATAATCAGTTATTCTTCTTTTATTTCCGCCATATGATGCCTTTGATGGGCAGATTATTTGCGAAAAGTTACGAGGAATATGCTTGGTTGGAAGAATCGACGCGAAGTTTCCCAGGTATGAAAAAATTAGCAGATATGTTCCAAGACGCCGGATTTGACCATGTCCGTTACGTTCCGCATAGTGGTGGGGCGAGCGCAACGCATTTTGGGTACAAAAAGAAAGAACAATAGGTGGGGCAGATGAAACTTAATTTTCTATATTCTAATATTCAGGCGGATGTGGCAGCCATTGAAGAGGAGTTACGCAGAGCAGTTGCCTCCGAACAGGCGCCTTTAATTGAAGAGGCCGCTTTACAACTTCTAGATGCAGGGGGAAAACGGATTAGACCGATTTTTGTTTGCCTCACAGCTCGGCTTGGTCAGTTTGAATGGAATCAGGTAGAGCAGGCAGCCGTTGCAGTAGAGTTAATACATATGGCGTCCATTGTGCATGATGATGTGGTGGATGATGCGGATGTGAGGCGCGGCCGGTCGACAATCAAGTCGAAGTGGGGAAACCATGTTGCGATGTATACAGGGGATTTTTTGTTTGCGAAGTCACTGGAATACATGACAAAAATTCTGAATCCAGAGGCGCATCAAGTGCTTTCGAACGTGACGGTGGAGCTGGCTGTTGGCGAAATCGAACAATTGCGCGCGAAGTACAACTTTGACCAAAATGTGCGGACGTATTTGCGGCGGATTAAACGTAAGACGGCGCTTTTGATTGCAGCAAGTTGTCAACTTGGCGGGATTGTGGCACAACTGGACCCGAAAATGCATCGAAAACTGTTTTTGTTTGGGTATTACGTTGGGATGTCGTTCCAAATTACAGATGATATTCTTGATTTTACGGGATCGGAGAAGTCGCTGGGCAAACCGGCGGGTGAGGATCTGCGACAAGGAAATATTACTTTACCTGTTTTTTTTGCGATGGAAGATAAGGATTTTCAGATGAGGTTGCGTGAGATTACGGAGCAGACTCCAAAAGATGAGATGCAGACGTTTATTAAGGAAATCAAGGCTTCTGGGGCGATTAAGAAATCGGAGGCTGTGGCAGAGAGTTATTTGCAAAAGGCGATTGCGATTTTAGATGAGTTTCCGCCGTCGAAGGAACTAAAGCCTTTGAAGCAGATTGTGCAATTTTTGGATAAGAGAAAATACTAGGAGGTAGGAAGATGGAAAGAACGTATTTGATGGTAAAACCGGATGGTGTCGAGCGTGGCTTGATTGGTGAGGTCGTTGCGCGCTTGGAGAAAAAAGGGCTCAAATTAGTTGGTGCAAAATTGATGCGTATCGATGAAGACTTAGCAACACAACATTATGCGGAACATGTCGGTAAGCCATTCTTTCCGGATCTTTTACAATTTATTACGTCTGGTCCAGTTTTTGCGATGGTTTGGGAAGGTGATGAGGCGGTCGCGATTGCGCGTTTGATGATGGGCAAAACGAATCCACTGGAAGCAGGTCAAGGGACGATTCGTGGTGATTTCGCGGTACATATGAACCGGAATGTGATTCATGGCTCGGATTCGGTCGAAAATGCGTCGCGTGAGATTGGCTTGTTTTTCAAACCGGAAGAGTTGCTGTTGTATGATAAAGCGATAGATGTGTGGTTATAGATAGAGATGCTAGGGCGTTTGTATTTGGAGATTGAAGTGAACCGGGATGTACGGAAAGAGCCGGAAGTTCGCAAGTCTTCCAAATAGGAGCGCTTTTTGTGTATTTCGTGCGTTTTGGCGACTTTCCTGTTTACGTAGGTGGCAAATTATGATATGATACTACACATACACTTTAAAGCGCTAAAACAATGCGACTTATTTTTAATATAAAAGAAAGATTAAATAGATGGAGAGGAAGTTGAAAAATGAGATATTTAACAGCGGGAGAATCGCACGGCCCAGGACTTACGACGATTATTGAAGGATTGCCAGCGGGGATGCCTCTTTTGGCGGAGGATATTAATACGGATTTGAAGAGACGTCAAGGTGGGCACGGACGCGGGGCACGGATGCGTATTGAAACGGATCGGGCACAAATTTCAGCAGGAGTTCGCCACGGTAAAACGATGGGATCGCCTGTTGCTATTTTTGTGGAGAATAAAGATTGGAAAAAATGGGAAACAGTAATGAGTATTGAGCCGGTACCGGCGGAGAAAGAGGCATCGCGGAAAGTTTCTCGACCACGTCCAGGTCATGCGGATTTGGTTGGTGGAATGAAATATGGACATCGTGATATGCGCAATGTGTTGGAGCGTTCTTCGGCTCGTGAGACAACGGTACGTGTGGCGGCTGGCGCGATTGCTCGGAAATTATTGCTAGAGCTTGGCATCGAGGTTGCTGGGCATGTATTGGAAATCGGTGGCGTGCGGGCGGAATTGACGCGTGATTACTCGATTAAGGAGATTCAAGAGATTTCTGAGGCGTCTTCTGTGCGTTGTTTGGATACGGCAAAAGAGGAAGAGATGAAACAGAAAATCGATAAAGCGAAGAAAAATGGCGACACGATCGGCGGTATTGTTGAGGTTGTCGTTGGCGGGGTACCTGCAGGTCTTGGAAGCTTTGTGCAATGGGATCGCAAACTCGATGCAAAAATTGCGCAGGCCATCGTGAGTATTAATGCATTTAAAGGTGCGGAGTTTGGCGTTGGCTTTGAGGCGGCACGTAAACCGGGTAGCGAGGTTATGGATGAAATTCTATGGTCGGAGGACGATGGCTATACGAGACGCACGAACAATCTTGGTGGTTTTGAAGGTGGTATGACGAACGGGATGCCGATTGTGGTTCGCGGTGTTATGAAGCCGATCCCGACTCTATACAAGCCTCTGCAAAGTGTAGATATTGATTCGAAGGAAGTATTTAATGCCAGTGTGGAGCGTTCGGATAGCTGTGCGGTTCCTGCGGCGAGTGTTGTAGCGGAGGCGGTTGTTGCTTGGGAAGTTGCGCAAGCGGTATTGGAGAAATTTGATAGTGATCGTTTTGACGTACTACGGGCGCATGTGGAAGAACATCGCGCAATGACGAGGGAGTTTTAAGGATGGCAGAAATCACAGTGACGACGAAGGATAAGGTCTACTCGGTCTATATTAGCCAGAATGCGTTACGTGAGCAAGCGGAGGGCTTAGTTGCAGAACTGAGCCATTTTTCGCAAGTATTCGTGATGACAGATACGAATGTCGCGAAAGCTCATATGTCAAAAATGAACGATCTGCTTGCGCCACTTGAAAAGGTTTCCTATTATGTGACGCCAGCTGGTGAAGAGGCGAAGACATTTGCGGTTTACGAAGATGCGATGACGAAAGCGATTGAGATTGGTCTGGATCGCAAATCGGTCTTGCTCGCTTTTGGTGGTGGCGTGATTGGTGACCTCGGTGGGTTTGTAGCTTCGACGTACATGCGAGGCATCGCGTTTTATCAAATCCCGACGACTGTTTTGGCGCATGATAGTGCGGTTGGCGGGAAAGTCGCGATCAATCACCCATTAGGCAAAAATATGGTCGGGAATTTTTATCAACCGGAGGCCGTGATTTATGATACGTCTTTACTTGGGACGCTTTCGGAGCGGGAAATGCGTTCTGGTTTTGCGGAATTGGTGAAGCACGCGTTGATTCAGGACCCGGCGTTACTTGTGGAATTGATGGCAACTTACAAAACGCCGATGGATTTGTACAGCGTGGATTTGACCAACTATCTTGCGCGCGGTATCGAAATTAAGGCCGAGATTGTGTCACAGGATGAGACGGAGCAAGGTGTTCGTGCTTATTTGAATTTTGGGCATACGATGGGTCATGCGATTGAGGCATACGGCGAGTTTGGTAAATGGCTTCATGGGGAATCTATTATGTTCGGGATGATTTATGCGCTGGACATGAGTGAGCAGTTGTTAGGTCTTTCCTTTGATAAAGAGGCATTGCTCAAATGGCTTGCGGCACTGGGATATGATGTGAAAATGCCTGCGAATCTTGATTTTGCCGTTTTGCTAGAAAATATGAAACATGATAAAAAGACGACATTTAACGAAATAACGATGGTATTGCTTGAAGAAATTGGCAAGCCGAAAATTCAAAAAGTGTCGGATGATGTGATAGAAGCAACATTTAGAAGAGTAAGTCAGGAGGCGTAGAAATGATCAGAGGTATTAGAGGGGCAACAACAGTGACGGAGAATACGCCAGAAGCGATTTATAAGGCAACGATTGATTTATTCCAAGCGATTGTGGCAGAAAATGATTTGGCGCCAGATGTGATTTCATCGGTTTTGACATCGGTAACGAGTGATATTGATGCGGCGTTTCCTGCTAAGCCGATTCGTGAATTAGCTGGTTTTCAGTTTGTACCGATTATGGGTGTGATGGAAATTCCTGTAACAGGCGCGCTTGCGATGTGCATTCGGTTGATGGTGAACGCGGAGGTTGGCGGAGTCGCACAGCAAGATGTGGTACACGTTTATTTAGAAGGCGCAAGGGTTTTACGACCGGATTTAGCGAAGTAGGAGGTAACAGGAATGAAATGGAAAAAGACATTGAACGGCTTACATTCATATAAACCAGGAAAACGAGAAGAGCAGGTAATGGCAGAACTTGGCTTGACGGAAATTACAAAGCTGTCTTCGAATGAAAATCCACACGGTGTTTCAGAAAAAGTGGCGGATTATTTGAAGCAAGTCGATGTGAGCGTTGAAATCTATCCAGACGGTTGGGCATCGGATTTACGAACGCAACTGGCGACGTATCATAGCGTGAAAGAGGACGAGCTGATTTTCACAAGCGGTGTGGATGAGTTGATTGCCTTATTATCACGGACTTTGTTGTCTCCTTCAACGAGCACCGTTATGGCTGCACCAACTTTCCCGCAATATCGTCAAAATGCGTGCATTGAAGGTGCAGAAGTGCGTGAAATCGCGCTAACGAAAAATGGAGATCATGATTTACCGGCAATGCTTGCGGCGATGGATGAAACGACGAGTATTGTTTGGCTTTGTAACCCGAATAATCCAACTGGGAATTACATAGCGCTAGATGAGATTAATCAATTTTTGCGCCAGGTTCCAGAAGACGTCTTAGTTGTGCTGGATGAGGCGTATATTGAATATGTGGAACCGCAGCCAGAGACACACACCGCGCTAATTTATGAGTTTTCGAATCTAATCATTACGCGCACATTTAGTAAAATTTATGGATTGGCTAGTTCTCGCGTTGGTTATGGTATTGCAAACGCTGAAATTATTAGCCAAATTAACATCGTGAGACCGCCATTTAATACGACGACAATGGGGCAAAAATTAGCTCAGATTGCTCTTGCGGATCAAGATTTTATTGAGACATGCCGTGTGGAAAATGCAGCTGGTCGTAAACAGTATGAAGCTTTCGCGGCGAAAAATGAGGCGGTTTTTGTCTATCCGTCACAAGGAAATTTTGTTTTAGTCGATATGGCTCAGCCAGCGGACGATGTATTTCGCTATTTAGAAAAGAACGGCTACATTGTGCGTTCTGGTTCGGCACTTGGATTTCCTACTGCTGTGCGTATAACCATTGGGAAAGCGTCGGAAAATGCAGCGGTGATTATGTTGCTGCAACAATTAGTAAAGTAAGGGGTTTTGGAGGATGAAAGGAACAGTCGTTATCGTCGGACTTGGTCTGATTGGTGGGTCTATCGCACTTTGTATTCGTGCAAAACATCCACAGGCTCATATTATTGGTGTCGATATTTCAGAACAAACGATTTTAGCAGGGGATTCGCTCGGTATTATCGATGAGGGAACGACGAATTTGGCGGATGTTATCGCACGCGCGGATTTGCTTATTTTTTGTTGTCCCGTACAGCAAACAGAGCGATTCTTAGTCGAGTTACCAGGACTTCCGCTGAAAGATAATTTGCTTATCACGGATACCGGAAGTACGAAATTGCGGGTGATGGAGCATGCGGCGGCCATTCAGGAAGCAGGTTATACGTTTATTGGTGGACATCCGATGGCGGGTTCTCATAAAAGTGGCGTGACGGCGGCTAAATCATTATTGTTTGAGAATGCTTACTATTTATTGACACCAGGTGAGAATGAGGATCCAAAGCATGTGGCTCTTTTACGAGAATGGTTGGAGGGCACAAACGCGAAATTTTTGGAGCTTTCGGCGACAGAGCATGATAACATCACGGGCATGTTGAGTCATTTACCACATATTGTAGCGGCGGCGCTTGTAAATCAGACGAGTGCTTTTACGCAAGAACATCCCGCGGCATTTCGCTTGGCAGCAGGCGGTTTTCGCGATATTACCCGGATTGCTTCCTCGGATCCAACTATGTGGACGGATATTTCGCTTTCCAATAAAGATACGTTACGCGAATTGCTTGGAAATTGGCGCGATGGCATGAATGAAGCGATTGATATGCTGGAAAAAGAAGACAGTCACGCGATCTATCAATTTTTCGATACGGCAAAGGAATTTCGGGATTCGTTGCCAGTCCATCAAGAAGGCGCGATTCCATCTTTTTACGACTTATTTGTTGATGTGCCTGATTATCCAGGTGTTATTTCGGAGGTAACTGGTTTTCTCGCGCAAGAAGAAATTAGCTTGATTAATATTAAAATTCTAGAAACACGCGAAGACATCATGGGAATTTTGCAGATTACGTTCCAAAACGAAAAAGATCGGGAACGTGCGAAGCGTTGTATCGAAAAATATAGTCAGTATCAATGTCACTTTTAGGGGGAAAACGATGCAGTTAATTACGAATAAACAAGGATTAAATGGGACAATTCGAGTTCCAGGAGATAAGTCGATCTCTCATAGAAGTATTATGTTTGGTGCGCTGGCAGAAGGCACAACGACGGTGACGAATTTTTTGATGGGAGAAGATTGTCTGAGCACGATTGGCGTATTTCGAGCGCTAGGCGTGAGCATTGACGTAACGCCCTCAAAAATAGTGGTGCAAGGTAAGGGCTGGGACGGCTTGCAAAAACCAGCGGGAAAATTGGATGTTGGCAATTCAGGAACGACGATTCGGTTGATGTTAGGCATCTTAGCTGGGCGTTCGTTTGACGCGACTATCGAGGGTGATGCGTCTATTGCGAAACGTCCAATGGGCCGCGTGATGAAGCCGCTTCGTGAAATGGGCGCAACTTTTGAAGCAAAGGATGCGAATTTTGCACCGGTAAAAGTGATTGGAAATAAACTGCGTCCGATGGAATATACGTTACCCGTTGCTAGTGCGCAAGTGAAGAGTGCGATTATTTTTGCAGCGCTACAAGCAGAGGGTGAAACAACGATTATCGAAAAAGAAAAGACGCGTGATCATACCGAGCAAATGATTCGTCAATTCGGCGGTGAAATCGAAGTCGATGACCTGACGATTCGTGTTTCCGGTGGGCAGAAATTCCGCGGACAAGAAGTCGTTGTTCCAGGTGATATCTCCTCCGCAGCGTTCTTCATTGTGGCGGGATTAATCATTCCTAATAGCAAAATTCGTTTAGAAAATGTCGGCATTAACCCAACGCGAACAGGGATTATCGATGTTGTCCAAGCGATGGGCGGGAAAATTACCGTTGAAAAAACAAGCGCGGTTGGGGACGAGCCGGCTGGAACGATTACCGTTGAAACGAGCGAATTGAAGGGCATCGAGATAGGTGGGGACATTATTCCACGGCTCATCGATGAACTACCAGTCATCGCGTTATTGGCATCTCAAGCGACTGGGAAAACGGTCATTAAAGACGCAGAAGAATTGAAAGTAAAAGAAACGAATCGTATTGATGCTGTCGTTACGGAACTCTCGAAAATGGGAGTGGCACTTGTTGGGACAGAGGACGGCATGATTATTGAAGGGCAACAAAGCCTGCATGGCGCTACTGTAAAATCATACGGGGATCATCGCATGGGAATGATGTTGCAAATGGCAGCATTGCTCGCAGAATCTGAGGTAACTTTAGAAGATGCCGAAGCGGTCA
Organism: Paenilisteria portnoyi; assembly: GCF_014322795.1. Classification (GTDB taxonomy): domain Bacteria; phylum Bacillota; class Bacilli; order Lactobacillales; family Listeriaceae; genus Listeria_A; species Listeria_A portnoyi. Next base: position 131,810 of record NZ_JAASTT010000002.1, on the reverse strand, counting down.
AAGTTTCTTATCCTACTTTCTTTGAGGATGTTGCCTCTTTATATTAAGCGAAAAAAACGTGTGCAACTATTGCACACGTTTTTACAATGTGTGCAATAATATAGTTTTTTTGCACGTGTTATGATTTGTGTGTTATACTGAAAGAGAGAGAAAGGACGGAGTCGAATGCTATTAGAATTGCCTAATCACAACATAAATACAGATACAGTAACCATTTATAAGCAGTTGGCAAAGTCGAATCGTGCCTTGGCAGAATTAAAAGGATATTCCGCGACAATCCCGAATCAGTATATTTTGATTAATGCCATGACGCTCAATGAAGCCAAAGATAGTTCGGCAATTGAACAAATTATTACGACACATGATGATTTATATCAAGCCATGTCTAAAGATAAAGTGCGCGATGCGGCAACAAAAGAAGTACTCAACTACCGACATGCACTTTGGGAAGGCTATCAATATATCTTAAAACGCGATATCATTACGACCGGTCTCATCGAGCATGTCCAGCGTATCATTGAAAATAGCAAAATGGGGATTCGTAAAGTACCAGGTACGGCAATCAAAAACATGACAACAGATGAAATTATCTATACACCACCGCAATCAGAATTAGAAATTAGAGATTTACTTGCGGGCTTGGAGAGGTATATTAATTTGGATGATGGAACGGATCCACTAATCAAGTTGGCGCTTATTCATTACCAGTTTGAGGCGATTCATCCATTTTATGATGGGAATGGGCGTAGCGGACGAATTTTGAACATATTGTACCTGGTATTGATAGGGTTACTCGAGAGTCCGGTGCTTTATTTGAGCAAGTATATTTTGCGGACGAAGAAAGAATATTATGTGTTACTTCGACAAATACAGCAGAATAGCGATTATTTTGAAGAGTGGGTCGTGTATATTTTAAAAGGTGTCGAGGAAACGGCGAAAGAGACATTAAAAATCATTCGCTCGATTACAGAGGCAATGGCCGTATATGGGCAGGAACTGAAGGAAAAGTTGCCTAAATTATACTCGAAGGAGCTAGTCGAGACGCTGTTTTATGAATTTTATACGAAGATTATGTATGTGGAGCAACATCTGAACGTTTCTAGGAGAACTGCGGTGACTTATTTGCAAAAGCTGGAGGAGCACGGCTTTCTTATTTCGGAGATGATTGGAAGAGAGCGGGTATATAAGAATAAAGTGCTGTTTGATTTGATTGAGCAGGCGAACAAGTAAGTTGGGGAATGGGAGAAAGACTGTTTGACTTGTTTTGACCTTTCCGTTATAATAAGCCTACGAAACTAGGATAGATGTGAGGAGATTGATTATGAAATTTGCAGAGCAGATGTTAGCGGCTTTAGAGCAGGAAAACTTGCCTGAGGCGCAGAAATATTTTAAGCAAGCCTTACAGGATGGAACGGATGAGGAGCAGTATTGGTTAGCGGAACAATTAATGCAACTGGGGTTCTTAGAAGAAGCAGAAGATTTGTATGAACTTTTGCTTGCGAAGTACAAGGATGAAGGGGAATTATTGGTTCGTGCAGCAGAGGTCGCGATTGAGAAGGATGATATCGAGACGGCGATGGAATATTTGGAGCAGGTAAATACGCAAGACGAAGCGTATCCAGAGAGTTTATTAGTGCTCGCGGATTTATATCAGATGCAGGGGCTTTTTGAAGTGACGGAAGCGAAGTTGCAGCAAGCCAAAAGTTTGTTACCGAATGAGGCTGTGATTGATTTTGCATTGGGCGAATTTTATTTGTCGACAGCACGATTTGCGTCGGCGGTGCAGAGCTATCAGGCGGTGCTTGATGCGGGCGTGACGGAAATAGCGGGTAGCCAGATTTTTGAACGGATTGCGGAGAGTTTGGCGAGTAGCGGTTCATTTGAAGAGGCGATTCGCTATTATGAGAAGGCGATTGTGGAACAAGAGGATGTCAATACGTTATTCGGGCTTGGACTGACCAGTTTTCAGGCAAAGGATTACACGAAGGCGATTTCGGCTTTGGAACGCTTGAAAGAACACGATCCTGGTTTCACGACGCTTTACACGTACCTTGCCAAGAGCTATGAGGAAAATGGCGAGCCGGAGAAAGCGCTGGAAGCATTGGTCGATGGTTTGAAGCAGGATGAATTCAATAAAGAATTGTTTTTAGAAGCTGGAAAATTAGCTTGGAAAAATGATCAGGCTGCGGATGCGGAACATTATTTCCGTCAAGCTATTGCGCTTGACCCAGAGTTTATCGATGCTATTTTAGAGGTGAACAAAATTTTGCTTAAAAAGGACGATCATGAGGGCGTTGTGGAACTTGTGGAGTCGTTAGAACGCGAAATTGTCACGGAACCGCAAATTTTCTGGGACGTAAGTGTTGCATATCAGGAGTTAGATATCTATAATAAAGCAAAAGAAAACTATGAATTAGCACACCCGCACTTCAGCGAAAACGCAACATTTTTGAAGGAATATGGCTTATTTTTACGCGAAGACGGTGATATTGCGAAGTCAGAAGAAGTATTGGCGATGTATTTGACACTTGAGCCAGGTGATGAAGAGGTTTTAAGTTTACTAGGTTATTAATCCCCATTTTGATGGGAAGGAGTGAGTGAAATGAAAGCATCAATTAGCATTGAAGACAAGAAGGAATTTGTTAGATGGTTGTTAAATAAGCATCAAATGAAAATTAGAGAATCGATGTGGATTCTAAATTATATTGCGGGTCATGACCAAATCATGAAATACGTTCACTTCGTCGATAATGCAGAAGGGTGCCCACGTGGTCTTGTGCTCACTTCTCTCGGAGTGGATGACGAGCCGTTTCGATTCTTTAAAGGGAATATTGTGACGACGGATCCTGAGAAGGCGTTTCATGATATTCGTTTGAATTGGGATGAAGATATTTATATTCAGTTGCATTTCCCGGAAAGCTTGACATCCCCTCGTTACGCTTTTGTTCGCGAGGATAATCCGTTTGAAGAGTTACTGATTTCGGACAAGGAAAAGCAAATCGCATCCCAGTTTTTGGATACGGTTGTAGAGCATTTTTCAAAAGAGAAATTATTGCTGGAAATCGATGAGGCATTGGACGCGCATGATGAAGAGCGATTCCAACGTTTGATGGAGCAATTTAAGCAATATAGTTAGTTTTAATTAAGAAGCACTTGTCGTGTGAGCGGCAGGTGTTTTTGCTTTTTGTTTTCTGTGGAGTCTGGTATTCTTAAAAAAGAGAGTTTTTATGGGGGTGCACAATGTATCGTTACTTAGCGAACAGGTCGTTTTTGCGATTGCTGTTCATTGTGAATTTATTGGGGGCTATTTATGGGTATATTTGGTACATCCCTCAACTGAAAATTACGGAACCGCGCTTTTGGGTTTTTGTACCGGATAGCCCGACTGCGATTTTATTTTTCGTATTTGTATTGATGGCTTGGTTGGCGAAGAAACATTGGCCGTTAATGGAGGCGCTGGCTTTTGTCTGTTTGGTGAAATACGGATTGTGGGCTGTCGGTATGAATATTGCTTACATGATAAATTTAGGGTATTTGGATACAATGAGTTTGATGTTGTTGACGTCGCATGGTTTGATGGCGGTGCAAGGGCTTGTGTATGCCCCATTTTATCGAATAAAGTATGAGCATTTTGCGATTGCAGCGATTTGGGTGTTACATAATGATGTCATTGACTACTTATTTGGTCAGATGCCGATTTATGGTGGACTTGACCAATACATTACAACGATTGGTTACTTCACATTTTGGTTGACGATTTTTGTGTTATGGACGGTTTATGAAAAAACACTGAAAAAGGATTCGTTTAAATTAGAATTTCCTCATGAAGCCTAAAAGTTGTTGAGGTTTGGCGTTTTCTCCTTTATAATTAAAAGTAATCAGTAGCAGTTAGGATGGGATGGATGATATGAGTATTCAAATGTACATTATTTATTTTCTGATTGTCGCGTTAATACCTTTATGGGCGCAATATCGTGTAAAGAGTACGTATTCGCATTATTCGAAGGTAGCGATTCGTACAGGATTGACTGGGGCGCAAGTGGCACGTCAGATCTTGGACGCGAATGGTTTGTCGAATATACCGGTTAATGAAACTGGCGGCGTATTGAGCGATCACTATGATCCACGAAAAAAAGCTGTTTTCCTATCTTCGGCCAACTTTAACGGTCGTTCGATTGCAGGCACAGCGGTAGCGGCACATGAAGTGGGGCATGCGATTCAGGATGCGCAAGACTATACGTTCATGCGTTTTCGCTCGGCACTTGTTCCAATTACGATGTTTAGCTCGAATGCCTCATGGGTTTTCTTAATTATCGGTATGCTGGCGACCTTGCCAAACTTGATGCTTATTGGTATTGTTTTAATGGCAATCGGTGTTTTATTCCAGTTGATAACACTCCCAGTAGAGTTCGATGCCTCTAAGCGGGCGCTCGTACAGATTAACCAATTAGGTCTTGTTGATTCAGCGGAATTACCTCAAGCGCGTAAAGTACTAAGCGCAGCCGCGATGACATACGTTGCAGCAATGGCAGTAGCTGTTTTAGAGCTTTTGAGATTAATCTTAATTTTTACAGGTATGAACCGAAACTAGATTTTAAAAAGCGCTCTGAAACGGGCGTTTTTTGATGGGAAAAAGGATGGGGTATTGTGGATTTTGATGTGATTGTTATTGGTGGTGGTCCGTCGGGTTTGATGGCGGCAATCGCAGCGGCGGAGAAGAATAAGCGGGTATTACTCGTTGAAAAAGGTCCAAAACTAGGTAGAAAACTGATTTTGTCTGGTGGCGGGCGTTGTAACGTGACGAATCGCAAACCAGCGGATGAAATTATCAAGAATATACCAGGGAATGGACGTTTTATGTATAGTCCATTTTCGGAGTTTAATAATGAAGATATCATCGCTTTTTTTGAAAAATTGGGTGTGGCTTTGAAGGAAGAAGATCATGGTCGGATGTTTCCTGTGACGGACAGCGCACGTTCGGTGGCTGATGCGATGATTTCGCGGCTTGATAAGCTGAACGTGAAAATTTATATGAAAACGCCAGTGAAGCGTGTGAACTACCAGGACGGTCAGGTTGTGGGCATTACGCTTGCGGATGGGCAAGAAATTGGTGCGCAAGCGGTGATTGTCGCTGTTGGCGGCAAATCAGTACCACGGACAGGTTCGACAGGAGATGGTTATGCGTGGGCGCGCGAGGCTGGGCATACGATTACGGAATTATATCCAACAGAGGTTCCGATAACATCGCGTGAGGCCTTCATCAAGAGTAAAGTGTTGCAAGGAATCTCTTTACGTGATGTGGCGCTCTCTGTGCTCAATCCAAAAGGAAAGCCTATTATTACGCATCAAATGGACATGATTTTCACGCATTTTGGTGTGTCAGGGCCAGCAGCATTGCGTTGTAGCCAATTCGTGATTCAAGGTTTGAAAAAATTCGCGGTTCCTGAACTAACGATGATGATTGACTTTTTTCCAGATACATCAAAAGGGGAATTGGAGCAAGAAGTGATGGGACTTGTGAAGGATAATCCTAAAAAGGCCGTCAAAAATGCATTGAAATCGGTAATGCAAGAGCGGATGTTATTGTTTTTACTGGAACGCGCGGAAATTGATATCGATGCTGATTGTATTTCAGTTGCGCAGAAAAAATGGCAGGCGTTCATCGAAACATTGAAGAAATTTACATTCCAAGTGAACGGGACGCTGGATTTCGAGAAGGCTTTTGTGACGGGTGGTGGTGTTTCAGTAAAGGAAATTATGCCGAAAGAAATGCAATCGAAGTTGATGCCTGGTTTATTTTTCTGTGGTGAGATACTAGATATTAATGGGTATACGGGCGGTTACAATATTACGTGTGCGCTTGTGACAGGGCGTTTGGCTGGAGTCAATGCGGCATTGCGCTAATTGGCAAATTTAAAAGTGGAGGCAGTTCCCGAGAAAAAATTGGGATTGCTTCCATTTTTATTTTTTCATGGTTGTTTCGTACTGTTTAATCCAGTCATCCACTGTGACTTTACTTGCTAATTCGCCAATAAGCTCATATGGAATTTTCTTCGGATTTGTGAATCGGATGCAGCCTTTGCCCATGTTGAGCTTGGTTGTCATATGTTTGGGATACTCGGCTTGGAACCACTCTAACAGGGTTTCATCGCCGAAAATTCCCATGTGATAGACGGCGATATGTTGTTTTTGTGCTGCGATGGCGAAAAAGGAAAGCGAAAGGCTAGAATCGCAGTGGTAGCCATCAGGATAGCGGGATTTTGGAACCACATAGGAAGGCATGCCGTATTGGATTTCTTTTTCAAAGCCAGTTGGAATGTTGGTATCAACTGCTTGCATGAGTTTTGCAAAAGCTTCTTTTTTGTCGGGTGCTATGTCATCTATATATTCTTCGATTGTCATTGTTTTCCTCCTAAATCTTGCATGAATTGTTTTATGATTTCGTCACGGCGTTCTAGAAAAATGGCATTATCTCGGCTCGGATGTACACGATTTGTGAGGACGATCAGCGCCGTTTTGTGTTGCAAATCGATGACGATGAAAGTGCCTGTGAAGCCGGTATGGTAGATGGCAAAATGGTCTGTAGACGGGACTAAATCCCAGCCGAGACCGCGTGATCGATTTAAATCTGGGGTGTAGTTTTTGGCGATATTGGTAATGCTTTCTTCGCTAAGAATGGGTTCGCCGTCACGAAGTAGTGTCTTTGTAAAATGAATCAGATCTGATAGATTGCTGAATAAGCCTGCGTGACCTGCGACACCGTCCATTTGCCAAGCTTTGAAATCATGAACGGTACCTGTGATAACGCCGCGATCTGGGTGGTCTTCGGTTGGGACACAAAATTCCGGTGAATCAGGACGATAACTTGTGTTTTGCAAGGCAAGTGGCATCAGAATGTTGCGTTTGACTTGTGTTTCTAAATCATCACCGAGTTGCTCGACGATATAGCCGAGTAGTAAAAAATTAGCATCGGCATACGTGACATCAGTTCCAGCTGGAGTAGCTTGTGGCGTCGCGATACAGTAACGATAGACATCCTCTTTTGAGGCGATGGTGTAGCCAGGAATATTTTTTGCCAAGCCAGAACTATGCGTTAAAAGTTGTAAAATCGTGACTTCTGGATAGCGGAAATCTGGTAGGAAATCGCATACTTTATCGGATAGCTGCAAATTCCCAGCTTCGATATGTTGCAAAACCAGGGTTGTTGTCGCAATGACCTTCGTTAAGGAAGCAATATCGTAGACGGCATCTGGTTCTAACATTACTTTTTCAGGGGTTAGTTGTTTCATACCGACAACGTGTTGTTTGGTGCGCTGAGGTGTGATAATAGCGTAGGAAATGCCTGGCACAATGCCATCGGTGACTAGTTTTTTTAATCGCGTATCCAACATGGGCGTTCACTCCTTATATTGAGGAAGCCAAATTGCTTCATTGACAGCTTCCAGTGGATTTGAAATCGCGCGTTTGTTTAATCCAAGTTCGATTGTTTTTTCAACAACGGCTAGCGTGACAGCATGTGATGTGTCGCGTAATGTCGCAACAGGTGGGAGTAAAGCGGCACCGACTGTGTTAACATCGCGAACTTGTGTGGCAACTGCATGACTGGCGGCGGCGAGCATCTCATCGGTAATTTCCTGCGCTTCGGTGATCACTGCTGCGAGCCCAAGTCCTGGATAGAGTAGTGCGTTGTTGGCCTGCCCGATAAAATAGGTGTCATCCTCAAACAAAACAGGCTCAGAAGGACTTCCTGTCACGACAAGCGCCTGACCTTTTGTCCAAGCAATTAAATCGTGTGCAGTAGCTTCCGCAAGTTTTGTTGGATTCGATAACGGCAAAATGGCAGGGCGCTCCACGTGGCGACTCATTTCCAATACGGTTTCCTCTGAAAAGGCACCAGTTACGCCAGAACAACCGATTAACATCGTCGGTTTCACATGTTGCACAATCTCAAGTAAGTTCGTTAAAGGCGTGGCAAAATCGGTAGCATCACGCGCATATTTTTGCTGTCCAGAAGTCAGGTCTGGTAAGTCTGCGGTCACTAAACCAGGGCGATCTACCAAGTAAAAACGAGATTTCGCTTGTTCGGTGGTTAAACCTTCATTCACGACCATTTCCGCGACCAGTTGATCTGCAATACCAATGCCCGCCGTTCCTGCACCAAAAATCACAATCCGTTGCTCGCTTAGCGGGAGGTTAGAAACGCGCGTAGTAGCAAGTGCTGCGGCAACGACCATCGCACCAGTTCCTTGAATATCATCGTTAAAAGTACATAATTGCTGACGATACGTTTCTAAAATTCGGCTTGCGTTGTCTCGTCCGAAATCCTCCCAATGAAGTACGGCTTTTGGGAAACAAGTTTTGACGGCAGCCACAAAACGGGCGATAAATCCATCATATGCTGGTGTCTCTAAGCGTGGCGCCCGACTTCCTAAATAGCGAGAGTCGTTGCGCAAAGCGTCGTTATTTGTACCAGCATCGATGACAATCGGCAACACACAATCCGGTGCAAGTCCCGCCGCAACCGTGTAGACTGCCAATTTCCCAATCGCAATGCTGACGCCATTCAAGCCCCAATCGCCGATACCTAGAATACCTTCTCCATCCGTTACGACAATCATTTTCACTTTTTCAGGATTCGGCACATTCTTTTGGAAAACCGTTACTAAATCAACCGCACTATCTGCTTGTAAAAAAAGGGCATCTTGCGGATTTTCCCAGTTTTCGTGATACTGCATCACTGCGTCTCCGATTGTGGGTGTATAAATAATCGGCATCAATTCCGCGACATGCTCAATCACTACTTTATAAAAAAGCGTCCGATTCTCACTATACAGCGTCATCAAAAACAAATGTTTCTCCATAGGTGTCGTTTTTTTATGTAAAGCCGCATAGACACGCGTTGCTTGCTGTTCCAACGTCTCGAGTGTCGCAGGAATCAAGCCGTCCAATCCCCATTCTGCGCGTTCCTCCGCTGTAAACGCCGTGCCTTTATTTTGAAAAGGGTCATTTAATCGTGCATATCCATTCATCATTTTGCATCCTACTCCTTTAGTTATCCTGTCTATATTCTACACTAGAAGTAGCTAAAAAATCGACTAATTTCCCTGCACTTGTCAGAAATGTTTGGAATTTGTATAATGAGGAAGTGAAGTGGGGTGCATAAAATGGAGAAAATCGTCATTATAGGCGGAGGAATCGTGGGCATGACGGCGGCGTACTTACTCGCCAAACAACAAAAAGAAGTCATCGTCATCGATAAAAAAGAGCCTGGTCAGGCAACGGTTGCGGCAGCTGGGATTATTTGTCCGTGGTTATCGAAGCGCCGCAATAAAGTATGGTACGAATTAGCGAAGGATAGCGCGCGCTACTATCCGGCGTTTATCCAAGAACTTGCGCAAGATACGACGCTGAATACAGGCTATAAAATGGTTGGGACGCTGTGTTTGCGAGAAGACGTGAAGAGGCTCGATGAACTGGAACAAATCGCTATTAGTCGTCGTGTGGAAGCACCAGAAATCGGTGAAATTAAACGGCTGTCAAAAGCAGAAACGAAAGCAAAATTTCCGATTGTAGACGCAGCATTTGGAGGCGTTTTTGTGAGTGGAGGTGCCCGTGTGGACGGGAAATCGCTCGTTTTGGCGTTAGCAGACGCTGCAACGAAGAATGGTGCTAAGATTATTCGTGATAAGGCGCAACTCGAAAAGCAGGGAGATGCAATGCTTGTTCTAGTCGGAAACAAGGTCATTAACGCCGACAAAATCATACTCGCAGCAGGCGCTTGGTTGCCAGAATTGTTGCAACCACTCGGACTCCAAGCTGCAATTCATCCGCAAAAGGGGCAATTACTGCATCTTCAATTTGAGGGCATCGACACAAGCGCGTGGCCAGTCGTTTTGCCGCCAAGTGCGAAAAGTATTGTCCCATTTGATGATGGTCGGGTAATCATTGGCGCGACGCACGAGAATGAAGGCGGTTTTGACTTGGAACCAACCGAGGCGGCGATGGAAGAAATTATAGAAGAGATTGCGCGTTTTGCACCAGCTGTGAAAACAGCAAAACTGGCGGAAATCCGGGTAGGTACGCGACCATTTACACCAGACTTCACGCCAGTTATTGGTACCTTGCCGACTGCAAAGCATATTTTTGTAGCGAATGGACTAGGCTCGTCAGGACTCACAACAGGCCCTTACGTTGCCAAAATTCTTGTTGATTTGATTCAAGGGAAGACACCGAAAACCGATATTGCCGGGTTTGATCCGAGTCATTCGATTACTTCATGATGCGACGAAGCTGTTTCAAGTATTGATATTTCACAAAGAAGTAATAGACAGCTTGGACAGCGATGAAGATACCAATGACGATACCGACATTTTGCCAAATATTGAAATCGAGTAAGTTTTGCAGGGCGAGGAAGGCTACGAGTGAATGAATGACTGCCACGAAAAGTGGTAAGAAAAACATGACTCGGAGTTGCCTCGCTACAATTTTATGCAATTTTGGTTTCGTTAAACCAAAAAACGGCTTACAAGATGCAAAATAAGACTTATTTTTAAAACATAATGCAGAATTTTTTTAGTGGGGTACGCAGGTCTGGGGGTGTTAGGAATCATGCTTTCTTAACGAGCTTAGCATCATGCTCAGCGCCTCCGGATCCAGCTTCAACGGCCAACTTCTCGAAAACTTCACGCCCTCCACAAAAAGCAAGAGAGGCTTTTTCCTGCAGCCGCTCCAGTTTTTTTCGGAGCTAAACGGGCCGTTTTAGCTTTTCACTCTTCATATCAAAGGTTTCTTATCCTCATCCAACGTAAACCCTTCTCCCATCACATCATGCACGACGGAAACGGAGACGAAGGCGTGGGGGTCTGTCGCGTTCACAATGTTTTTTAGCTGGACAATCTCATTTTTTGCAACGACAATATACAACACATCTTGGTCTTTTTTCGAAAAGCCGCCGCGTCCTTCAAGCACTGTCACGCCTCGGTTCATCGCTAACATGACATGATCGGCAATTTTGTCATTGTGGGCGGAAATAATCAGGGCACCGCGGGCGGCGTAGGCTCCTTCTTGCATGAAATCAATCACGCGAGCGCCAATGAAAACAGCAACGAGTGTATACATCACTTGTCGAACATCTAAATAAGATAGCGAAAGCGTCAACACAACGGCATCAATCGCAAATAAGGTCCGTCCCATACTCACGCCTTTTTTGCGATGCAATACTTGGGCAATGATATCGCTACCACCCGTCGTCCCACCGTAACGAAAGACCAAGCCAAGCCCAATCCCCGTAAAACCACCAGCAAAAAGCGCCACCAGCAAAAGATCATCATGGAGATCCAGACGGTACGGTACGCGCTGGAAAATCCATAAAGATAGCGATAATCCGATTGTTCCAATAATTGTATAAACCAGCGCACGATTTCCGAGAATTCGCCAACCTATAAAAAATAGCGGAATATTTAAAATAAGGTTGGAGTAGGCGGGATCAATTCCTGTAAAATGTAGTAATAGTAAGGTAATCCCAGTTAAACCACCTTCCCCAAGGTCATTTGCGATATTGAAATTGACGAGGCCGAAGCCATAAATCGTTGTCCCAAGTAAAATAAATACGATATTTTTAGTACGAATATCTTGCCACACAGACCATCACTCCCTTTTTATAATATGATAACAATTTTATTTATAGACGTAGCAATGATTTCTTAGCTATAATGAGTATATGGAACATAGAATGGGTAAAGTAAACTTCCATACTAGTTTACCACAAAAGGAGCGAAATAAAGCATGGCAAAAACGATGCAGCAGTTGCAAGATGAGGTAGACGCGCTAATTGGCCAGTTCGAAGAGGGATATTTTTCTCCTTTAGCGATGATGGCGCGTGTGACAGAAGAAACAGGAGAGCTTGCTCGTGAAATTAATCATTATTACGGCGAGAAACCGAAGAAAGCGAGCGAACCAGAGAATACGGTAGCCGCGGAACTTGGAGATGTGCTATTTGTCCTCATTTGTATGGCAAATTCGCTAAATATTAGCTTAGAAGAGGCTCACGATACGGTCATGAAGAAATTCAAGGAACGTGACGCCGATAGATGGACCAAGAAGGAGGACAAATAAATGAAGGTAGCAGTACTCGGTTTTAAAGGTAGAATGGGGCATGAGGTCGTAAAAACGGTCCTCCGTGAAGCAGATTTGGAATTGGTTGCAGTACTCGATCATGCGCCACAAGAGAAGAATATCCGCGAGATTGCAGAATTCTCCAATTTAGATGTGCCTGTATTTGACGACTTGGAGAAATTGTTAACGAGTGTGGAGCTGGATGCTGTTGTTGATTTTACAACGCCAAAAGTTGGCTATTCCAATACAAAATTAGTGTTGACGTATGGTGTGAGTCCTGTAGTTGGCACGACTGGTTTTACGCCGGAACAAATTACGGAATTGACAGAACTTGCAGCATCGAAAAAAATTGGCGCGATAATTGCTCCGAATTTTGCGGTGGGTGCAGTATTAATGATGCAGTTTGCGCAAAAAGCGGCGAAATACTTCCCAGATGTGGAGATTATCGAGTTGCATCATGATAATAAACTAGACGCGCCAAGCGGTACGGCTGTGAAAACGGCGGAAATGATGGCGGAAGTTCGTGACTCGAAACGTCAAGGTGTGGCGAACGAGGAAGAAACGATGGAAGGTGCTCGTGGCGCGGATTATGAAGGCATGCGTATTCACAGTGTTCGTTTACCAGGTTTGATTGCGCACCAACAAGTGCAATTTGGCGCAGAAGGCCAAGGGTTAACGATTCGTCACGATTCCTATGACCGCATTTCTTTCATGTCAGGTGTTGCTTTTTCGATTCGCAAAACGGCAGAATTAGATACATTAGTCTACGGTTTAGAAAATTTAATTTGATGAGGAGTGGTTGATACATGAACATTGCCTTAATCGCACACGATCGTAAAAAAGAATTGATGATAGAGCTTACATTAGCTTACAAACTCATCTTAGAGCCACACACATTGTTCGCAACAGGAACGACTGGTTTGCGAATCATGGAGGCGACTGGACTTTCGGTACACCGTTTTCAGTCAGGTCCGCTCGGTGGCGATCAGCAAATTGGTTCCCGAATCTCGGAGAACAAGATAGACTTGGTGATTTTCTTACGCGATCCACTCGCAGCGCAGCCTCACGAACCAGATGTGACAGCGCTCATCAGATTATGTGATGTTTATGAAATTCCACTTGCAACCAATATCGGAACGGCAGAAGTATTATTGCGCGGTTTGCAAGAAGGATTTATGGATTGGCGCGATTTAAGACGCAACGAAGAATAGGAGTTTTTAATGGATGAAAGCAATTTTTAAGAAAGCCGTGCCTGTTTTAGCAAAACTAGAACAGGCTGGTTTTGAGGCTTATTTTGTAGGTGGTTCTGTACGAGACACGTTGCTAGGTCGTGAGGTAGCGGATATTGATATTGCGACAAGCGCTTTTCCAGAAGAAGTGAAGCAGATTTTCACGCGGACCTTTGATACGGGTATCGAGCATGGCACGGTTTCTGTGTTGGAGGCGGGAGAAATATATGAGATTACAACGTTTCGCACAGAGGGTACGTATGCCGATTTTAGACGTCCAGATGAGGTTGTGTTTATTCGTTCATTGGAGAAAGATTTGGAGCGTCGTGATTTCACCATGAATGCGATTGCGATGGGGCTTGATGGCCGATTTATTGATCCTTTTGGTGGGCAACAAGATATGGCAAATAAACAGATTCGCGCCGTTGGTAAGCCGTGGGAACGATTTCATGAAGATGCCCTGCGAATGATGCGCGGTGTTCGTTTTGTAAGTCAGCTAGATTTTTCGCTGGAAAAAGATACATATGAGGCTATGCAACAAAATATTTCCCTTCTGAAAAACATTGCGGTGGAACGAATCACCGTAGAATTCGTGAAATTGATGAAAGGCCAAGCGGTCAACGTTGCGTTACCATTAGTGCAGGAGCTCGAGATGTTGCCCTATTTACCAGAATTTGTGGGTCAAGGTGCTGCGATTCAGAGATTGGAATCTTGGAATTTAGCGGCTGCTAGGGATGATGAAACTATCTGGTTTATTGTTGTGCTAGCAATGAAGCCGGAAAATGTGGGGGCCTTTTTGCGTGCTTGGAAATTACCGAATAAGTTGATTCGTGAGGTAACAAAAGCGTATGATGTAGCGAATAAGCGTGTATGGAGCGACTACGAATTGTTTGCAACGGGTCAACATACGGTAGCTCTAGTCGAGAAAGCGCGATTGGTTCAAACTGGTGAAACGGAATGGATGGCCTTACATGAACGTTTTGCCACACTTCCTGTCCAGTCACGAAGCGAGATTCAAGCGAGCGGAGATGATATTATGGCATGGGTGGATAAAAAAGGGGGTCCGTGGCTAAAAGAGTTGCTCGCGAGGCTCGATCAAGCCATCGTTGAAGGGGAAGTCGCGAATACACAGTCAGAAATTAGAGGATGGGTGAAGCATGTTATCAACGAATCGCCGTAAATTATTAGATGTATTTCGGGCGGCAGGGGGCGAACTAGTTTCAGGGCAAGAGATTGCGGATGCGCTGAATTGTAGCCGGACAGCTGTATGGAAACAAATAGAGGAATTAAAAAAATCTGGTTTTGAGACCATGGCTAAGCGGGGAAGTGGCTATGCGATTCAACCAGCCGAAGAAATATTCACAGAAGACATGCTTTATTTTCGTGCTAAAACGAAATTTATCGGTCAGCAAGTAGCATTTTATCCAGAAGTGACATCCACGCAAATCGTTGCACATCAATTGGTTGGTGAAGGCGCAGTCGATGGAACCGTTGTTATTGCAGATCAACAAACCGCTGGGAAAGGACGCTTAGCTAGACCTTGGAATTCACAAAAAGGGACAGGAATCTGGATGAGCACGATTTTAAAACCAGAAATCCCAATGCAGCAAGTTCCGCAGTTCACTTTTATCGCATCGTTAGCTGTTGCAGAGGCGATTGAGAATATCACTGGTTTAGAGCCACAAATTAAATGGCCGAATGATCTTTATATTGATAAACGTAAAGTGTGCGGTGTTTTAACGGAAATGCAGGCAGAGGCAGAGCAGGTAAACGCGATTATTATCGGAACAGGCATTAACGTGAATCAAGATTTTTTCCCAGAAGAATTGCGTGATAAAGCTACTTCTTTGGCTATTTTAGCGGGACATCCCATTTCTAGAGGTGCTTTATATGGCGAGATAGTCTCTCAGTTGGAGAAATACTATTTGCTATTTTTAGATCAAGGTTTTGCACCAATCAAACTACTTTGGGAAGCGAGAGCCATTCCTTTTAGTGAAAAAATTGTGGCTAAAACAATCCAAGGCGAGATTCGTGGAACAGTGAAGGGCATATCAGATGAGGGCGTACTTATCGTTCAAGATGCTGTAGGTGAAGAACATCGGATTTATTCGGCAGATATTTTGCTTGGCTAGTAAATTCTTTTTTTAGGCTGAGATACTGTGTTAGAAAACGTTTGTAAGCTGTAGGAAAATAAGAATCAGGCAAAGGTCGTGTCTAAACGGTTTAAAAATTGGCGTTAAAATCTCTTTTTAGCTTTTTTTCTTTTAGTTGATACTCAGGTATACTAAGAAAAACCGCTGAAAAGGAGAGTTGACAGATGGAGTTTAAATGGTTGGTTCGGGATGAATTATCTCAGTTGAAGGATATCGATCGTAAGGAATTCGTTGGGGAAGTGTACTATGTTCGGAATCAGATGTTGCATTTAGTGAAGGAACACTATGATATTGAAGGCTGGCTTGAGAGTGAATTAACGATTTATGTGCAACGACTAGAATCGCTTTTTGACCGAGATGGTATTATTATTGGTGCGTATGAGGAAAATGTGCTAGTTGGGCTAGTTTCGCTGGAAAGCTATCTTATTGATGGCAAGACGATGAAGCTTGACATGTTATATATTAGTCATGATTATCGCGCGAAAGGGCTTGGTCGCCGTCTTATTGATATTATTTCGCAAGAGGCAACAGAGCTCGGTGGAAAAGAACTATATATTTCTGCGACACCCGTTCGTAATACGGTTGACTTTTATTTAAGATTAGGTGCCGAATTAGCTAATCCACCAGATATCTATTTATTTGAGCTGGAACCGCTGGATATTCATCTGATTTTACCGATATAAAAAAAGAGGAGATTTGAATTGATGAAGAAATTATTATTTTTAGGCATGTTGAGTGTTTTTTTAGTGCTCGCGGCATGTGGCAATGAAAAGGTAGAAGATAGTAAGCAGCTGGATAAGATAACATTAGCAGAATTCCAAGCGAAATTGGACAATAAAGAAAGTGGCTTTGTCTATATTGGTAGACCAACTTGCCCGGATTGCCAAGCTTTTCAACCAACTTTGGATAGTGTTTTGAAGGACCAGAAGATGCGCTTAGCTTATTTTGATACAGATGCTGCACGAGAGAAAGCAGAAGACGAGACAAAAACATTTTTACAAGATATGAAGGTAAAGACAGTTCCCGTTATTTTCTATTTGGAGAATGGCAAAGAAGTAGCACGATATGATGGAAATGACGATAAAGCCGCGCTGAAAGCTTGGTTTGAAAAATACAGTAAATAAAGGGGGAGGCGTATGTCACGAAGTATTTCGGTAGGCATGCGCTTTTCTTTCTAATGCTGTCAATTATAGTCAGTTTAAGAACTTTCGAAACAGCTTGAAATGTGTTACTATAACAAGGAGGAAAGCAACGACTGGCTGTATCTTAATAAGAACGGCACATGTTTTCTTTGAAGAAAAATATTTTGCTTTGATCCGATAAGGACAGAGACAAGAGGAGCCGATTGAAATGAAAAAACCTGTGGATTTTTTTAAGATGAAAGAAGATCAGGAGAAAATGACGATGTTAACAGCTTATGATTATCCGTCAGCAAAGAACGCCCAGAAGGCGGAGGTCGATATGATTCTTGTAGGAGATTCGTTAGGAATGGTTGTTTTAGGATACGATTCCACGATTCCTGTGACAATTGCCGATATGATTCATCATACGAAAGCTGTGCGACGCGGTGCCCCGGACACGTTTATCGTTACGGATATGCCATTTCTTAGTTACCATGGTTCGATAGAGGAAACAATTCGAAACGCAAGGGAACTTATTCAGGAAACTGGGGCGAATGCACTGAAACTAGAAGGTGCGGGTGATGTATTCACTAAAATCAAGCATTTGAGCGCTGGTGGAGTTGCCGTTGTGGCACACCTGGGATTGACGCCGCAAACGGTAGGCTTAACGGGCAGTTACAAAGTGCAAGGTAAGTCGAAAGAAGGAGCACGCGATTTGTTGAGACAGGCGAAAGAAGCGGAGGTAGCAGGTGCGATTGCGCTCGTTTTAGAAGCTATTCCAAGGCAGCTTGCAAAAGAAGTAACGTCATCTGTTACGATTCCAACGATTGGTATTGGCGCTGGGATCGATACGGATGGACAAGTGCTTGTGTATCATGATGTGATTCAATATGGAACGGACCGGGTGGCCAAATTTGTAAAGACTTACGCGGATGTAGATAGAGTGATTGATACTGCTTTATCAGCCTATGTTCATGATGTGAAATCCGGAAATTTCCCTGCTCTAGAGCATACCTTTACGATGAGTGAAGGAACGCTGAAAGGTCTTTATGGGGGCGAATGACATGAAAATTATACGTAATATAGAGGCTTTACGAGTAGCTGTTGCATCCAATAAGAAAGAGCAAAAAACGATTGGTTTTGTGCCGACGATGGGATTTTTGCATGAAGGTCATATGGCACTTGTGAAAGCAGCTAAGGCGGAAAATGATATCGTGGTGATGAGTATTTTTGTGAATCCGACACAGTTTGGACCAAATGAAGACTTTGAAAGTTATCCTCGTGACGAGGTTCGTGATACATCACTTGCAGAGAAAAATGGTGTAGATATTTTATTTTTGCCGTCTGTCGAAACGATGTATCCAGAAAGTTTAACAGCAACAATTCACGCGCAAAAGCGAGTTTCGGTACTAGATGGAGCGACTCGAGAAGGACACTTTGATGGTGTCTTGACAGTGTTAGCGAAATTATTTCATCTTGTTCAACCTGATGGCGCCTATTTTGGTCAGAAAGATGCGCAGCAAGTAGCTGTAGTACAAGGATTTGTTGCAGATTATTTTTTGCCATTAAAGGTTCGGGTGATTCCAACTGTTAGAGAACAGGATGGGCTAGCTAAAAGTTCACGTAATGTGTATTTGACAGAGCAGGAGCGTGCAGATGCGCCGGTGATTCATTTGGCGTTGCGCAGAGCTCGAATGGAATTGGAGGAGAAGGATAAAACGAGTGTGTTGGCTAATATTCGAGCAATTGTGAATCAGAAAAAAACACATGAAAAAATTGTTTATCTGGATATGTATCAGTATCCTTCGTTTGAACCAGTGGAAGATTGGGAAAAGCCTATTATTATTGCGATTTGTGTGCAGTATTCGAAAGCTAGATTAATCGATAATGAAATCATAGGAGGTGCATGACATGATGCGTTCTATGATGCATGGCAAAATTCACCGAGCTACAGTAACGGAAGCCAACCTCCAGTATGTTGGTAGTATCACGATTGACGAGGCGTTGCTAGAAGCAGTCGATATGCTGCCGAATGAGAAGGTACAGATTGTAAATAATAATAACGGTGCTCGTTTGGAGACTTATATTATCCCTGGCGAGCGAAATAGTGGTATTATTTGTTTGAACGGTGCGGCGGCTAGAATGACGCAGGTGGGTGATACGATTATTATTATGGCTTATGGTATTTTTTCGGAAGAAGAGATTGTGAATCACCAGCCTAAAATAGTGGTTCTAAATGAAGCTAATCGTATTGTCCAGACTTTGCCAGAAGAAAAAGCACGAACAACACTGTGATAGGAGGGAGCTAGGTTTCGAATCTAGCTTCCCGATTTGAGTAAAGGGGGGATAATCGTGAAAAATAAAAGATATATCGTCGTTGATTTGGAGACTACGGGAAACCAAGCGAATAAGGCGGATAAAATTATTCAATTTTCGGCGTGTATTGTGGAGGATGGTGAGATTATAGATCAGTTCTCTACTTTCCTGAATCCAGAGAAGCGGATTCCTCCTTTTATTAAAGAGCTAACAGGAATATCTGAAAAAGATGTGAAGGATGCGCCATTATTTGAAGATGTATCGTCTATCATCCATTCGCTAATTGATGGTGGAATTTTTGTGGCGCATAATGTGAGTTTTGACTGGACCTTCTTACAAAAAGAAATGCATGAAGCGGGTGAAGTGCCACTCAAAATGAAGCTTCTTGATACGGTGGAGCTCGCGCGTATCATGTATCCGACTGTGGATAGTTTTAAATTACAGGACTTAGCGGATGAGTTTGGACTAGGTCACGATGCTCCTCACCGGGCAGATAGTGACGCACGTGTGACGGCTGAATTGATGTTGCTTTTTCTAGAGAAATTGGAGACATTACCGCTTGCGACTATTCGTAAACTAACGACGCTTTCGCAGCATTTGACGGGATATCTTGCGGAGTTACTTTTTGAGACAGAAATGCGGAAAGAGCGAGAATTGGCAATGCTTGATACGAAATGGACGGAATATAGGGGACTCGTGATTCGCCAAAAAAGTATACAAGAAGTGCAATATAGTCGTGCCGATACGAGACATTATCCCGATACGGATGAAGAGAAAACGACGCTTTTTAAGGCAACAGATGAGACTTTAATACCTCGATCTGGTCAATTTATCATGATGGATACGGTGATGGCATCGTGGGAGAAACAGGAAAATGTGCTTATTGAGGCAGGAACCGGGATTGGAAAAACATTAGGCTATTCGTTACCGGCAATTTATTTTGCGAAGGAACACCAAATTCCAATCGTGATTAGTACATATACGAACCTTTTACAGTCTCAAATATTTCATAAGGATATTCCGCTACTTGCCGAGCTGACGGATTTTGAGATACAGGCTGTTGTGTTAAAGGGCAGAGAGCATTATATCAATTTGTTTAAATTTGAACAATTGCTATCGGAAGTTGATAAAACCTATGATGTTGTTCTAACGAAAATGCAGGTACTTGTCTGGTTGACGGAAACGACGACGGGGGATATTGATGAAGTCAACTTATCTGGTGGTGGCCAGCTTTTCTGGAATCGGATGAAGCACACAGGTTGGTTCTTATCTCCACAAAAAGATCCGTGGCTTGTCCATGATTTTTATTTGTTTAATCAAAGGCAGGCCAAAGCGGCGGACTTAATTATTGTGAACCACGCGTTACTTCTACAAGATCATTTTGGCGGTGGAAAATGGTTACCTGATTATGAATATGCCGTAATCGATGAGGCGCATCATTTCACGGATGCCGCGCGAGCACAGCAGAGTTTTGTTTTTTCTTATCGTCGGATGAAATTTTTCATCAATCGGTTAGGAACATTAGGAAAAGAAGCGATGTTACAACGCTTAGAGCTTATGTTTCCTGAGCAACACCAGCTTTTTGATATTGAGATTGCTATCATAAAGCTAGAAGAGGCGCTCGAGAATCTATTTTTATTGCTGGCACAGAAGCTATTGAGAGCGAGTAAGAATACCACGGAGTTAATATTGGTGGAGAATGTCATCGATGAAAAGTTAGACGCAGCCCTCTTTTTTGCAGGGGAGAAGGTACTATTATTGATGCGTGAAGTGAGTACAGCGCTTGAGCTTGTCTTGGAATATGGAAAGCGGGAGGCGGAGAACTTTAGTGAAGGAGAATCGGTATTTTTAGAGGAAGTGTATTCGTTTGTGATCGATTGGAAGCGTGCGGAGAGCCAATTGTCTCGAATGCTTTATGAGAAGGAAGAGGCGATGATGCTTTATATTGAAGCAGATCGAAATAAGGCGCTTAGTAGTGTACGCCTCAGAGCGGATATTGTGCAGGTAAATCATACGCTGCAGAAGGACTTTTTTGACACTAAAAAATCAGTTGTTCTGACATCTGCAACGCTCACAGTAGACGATTCTTTTGCTTATATTCGGGCTGAATTAGGCTTGGATGCAGATACTAAGACTGAACAGATTAAGTCGCCATTTGATTATGGGGAAAATGCGCGGATTCTCATTCCTTCTGACATGTTGCCGGTTAAAGGGACGCCTGTGGAGGAATATACGAGCAAGTTAGCAGCCTATCTCAGCGCGATTGCAAAAGAAACATCGGGTCGCATGCTTGTGCTTTTTACAGCGCATGATATGCTGCAAAAAACATACCGCAAAATGAACCAAGATGATTCTATTGCGGAATATCGGATTTTAGCGCAAGGTGTGTCATCGGGGAGTCCAGCACGGTTAACGAAACAATTCCTTGCCTTTGATAAAGCTATTTTACTCGGAACGATGAGTTTTTGGGAAGGGGTCGATATTCCAGGCGATGATTTATCGTGTTTGGTCATTGTACGTTTACCATTTGCGCCGCTTGAGGATCCTTATACGAAAGCCCAGATTGCTTTGCGTAAAAAAATGGGGCTAAATGCGTTCCAAACTTATTCGTTACCAGAGGCCGTTCTTCGCTTTAAACAAGGCTTTGGAAGACTAATTCGACGGGAAACCGATCGTGGGATTGTGTTTGTTTTCGATAATCGTATGGATACAACTAATTTTGGAAAAGCATTCTTGAACTCGATTCCTAAAGTACCTATTGTGAAAGGGCGGGAACAGGAATTATTGGAAGAAGTGAAGAAATTTTTTGAATAACTGTTTTTTCGCTTCAAATATCGTGATGGTATTGCTATAATAAAACTATGCCTGAAATTGGCGACAACAGCGTAAAGCTAATAGAAATGAGAGTAGATATGTTGCGAAAAAGTAATCGAAAAAGTTACTGGAAGTGGATTTGGATTAGTGTTGCCGTTCTTGTCGTTGTGATAGCAGGTTTCTTCACGTTTTTCTACAGCGCTCAGAAGCCAGTCCGCGCAGATGAAGAGACAGCACTCGCACGCATTGACGGTAAGGTAGATTTGAAAGAGCAAGAGGATTTTTATCTGTACAATGGTTCGAATGGTGTGTATTACGTGCTAACAGGAACGAATAGTAAAAAGAAAGAAATCATTGTCTGGGTTCCTAAAAGCAAGAAGGGGACGGTAGTCGTCAAGTATGCAAAAGATGGTATTTCTAAAGATGAGGCAATTGCTAAAGTGAAACAGGAAAAGAATCCTGCTAAGATTCTGAATGTGACACTTGGTATGGATAAAGGTGTACCCATTTGGGAAGTTTCCTATTTGGATGAGAATAATAACTTGAATTATTATGATTTGGATTTTGAAACAGGCGAATGGTACCGAGCAATTGAGAATTTATAAGACTTTTTAAAATTTAGGAGGGAACGTGCATGGACCTACCGCTATCGAAACGTGTCCAAGAAATTGCCGCATCGCCAACACTTGCGATTACGGCAAAAGCAAGAGAAATGAAGCAGGCTGGGATTGATGTTATTGGGCTTGGAGCTGGAGAACCAGATTTCAATACGCCGCAAAACATTATGGATGCTGCTGTGGATTCAATGAACAAAGGATATACCAAGTATACAGCAACAACGGGAATTCCAGAATTAAAGCAAGCCATTATTGGGAAGTTGCAACAAGATCAAAATTTAGCCTACAAGCCAAATCAGATTTTTGTGGGAACTGGAGCAAAACATGTGCTTTACTGTGCTTTCCAAGCGATTCTGAACCCTGGTGATGAAGTCATTGTACCTGTACCTTACTGGGTGACTTATCCGGAGCAAATTAAACTTGCTGGCGGTGTACCAATTTTTGTAGAGACTGGTTTTGATGCGGATTTTAAAATCACAGCCACTGATTTTGAAAAAGCTGTGACGCCAAAAACGCGAGCTATCGTGCTTAATTCGCCAAACAATCCGACGGGTATGACATACTCTAAAGCGGAACTGGTTGCGATTGGACACGTGGCGGAGAAACATGGCATTTATATCGTTTCGGATGAAATTTATGAGAAGTTGTATTATGGGGACAAAAAAGACCTCGTTTCGATTGCTTCTTTAAGCGATGCGTTATATCAATGGACGATCGTGATTAACGGCGTTTCGAAAGCGTATGCGATGACTGGTTGGCGTATTGGCTATGCGGCTGCGGCGGAACCGATTATTGCAAGTATGGGAAGGCTCGCCGATCATATGACGAGTAATCCGACAGCGAATGCTCAGTATGGCGCTGTTGAAGCGTATAATGGGGATCAAGCGGTTCCTGAGAGCATGTACAAAGCTTTTGAAGAGCGGATGGAGCGGTTTTATCCAGTACTAGAATCTATTCCTGGATTTAGACCGAAGAAACCAAGTGGGGCTTTCTACTTCTTCATCGATGTAGCAGAGGCCGCACGTATGAAAGGTTTTGCAGATGTGGATGCTTTTGCAAAAAGTTTGTTAGATGATGCTTTTGTCGCAGTTGTTCCAGGATCAGGTTTCGGTATGCCAGATTATATACGGATATCGTACGCGACAGACCCAGCATTGTTTGAACAAGCGCTTGACCGAATGAAAGATTTTATGAAAAATTAGGGAGTGTAAACATGCAAATTACGATTAATCAAGCAGCAAAATATGTGGATAAAGAAGTGAAGATTGGTGGATGGCTCAGCAATAAACGCTCGAGTGGTAAGATCGCCTTCTTACAACTGCGCGATGGAACTGGCTTTATGCAGGGTGTTGTAGTGAAAGAAGAAGTAGGCGAAGAGCTTTTTCAAACGGCAAAAGGTATGACTCAAGAAACTAGTCTTTATGTCACTGGGACGATTCACGAAGATACGCGTTCCCCGTTTGGCTATGAAATGGCTGTAACTGGAATTGAAGTTGTCAGTGAGTCTGTTGATTACCCGATTACGCCGAAGGAACATGGAACGGAATTTTTGATGGATCACCGTCATTTATGGTTGCGTTCTAATCGTCAACACGCGATTATGAAGATTCGTAACGAAATTATTCGCGCGACATATGAATTCTTTAACGAAGAAGGCTTCTTAAAAATTGACCCACCGATTTTGACTGGTAGCTCACCAGAAGGGACAACGGAGCTTTTCCACACGAAATATTTTGAAGAAGATGCCTTTTTGTCACAAAGTGGTCAGCTATATATGGAAGCTGCAGCAATGGCATTTGGTAAGGTTTTCTCATTCGGACCAACTTTCCGTGCAGAAAAATCAAAAACACGCCGTCATTTAATTGAATTCTGGATGATTGAGCCCGAAATGGCATTTTATAAATTAGAAGACAGCCTAAAAGTACAGGAAAATTATGTGGCATTCCTTGTCGCTGCTGTACTTAAGAATTGTCGTTTAGAATTGGATCGTTTAGGCCGTGACATCTCTCATTTAGAGAAAATGGTTGCACCGTTCCCACGAATCACATATACAGAGGCAATTACATTACTTAAGAAATTAGGTTTTGAGGATATCGAATGGGGCGACGATTTCGGAGCACCTCATGAAACAGCGATTGCGGATAATTTTGAGAAACCAGTTTTCATTACACATTATCCAAAGGCAATTAAACCGTTTTATATGCCAGAAGATCCGAATAACAGTGAAGTCGTATTATGTGCCGATTTGATTGCGCCAGAAGGATATGGCGAAATTATCGGTGGATCAGAACGTATTCATGAACTAGCGATTTTAGAAGCACGTATGAAAGAATTTGATCTAGATTTAGAAGCGTATAGCTGGTATTTAGACTTAGCTCGCTATGGTTCTGTACCGCATTCCGGTTTCGGACTTGGTTTAGAGCGCACAGTCGCATGGATTTCAGGAACAGAACACGTGCGTGAAACGATTCCATTCCCAAGACTATTGAATCGATTGTATCCGTAATGAAGGACGAATCCAATTAGTTTAGGTGTTAAATTTTACTACGTGTTAAAGAACAGCCAGTCCCCACAAAATTCATTTTTTGCGGTGTACTGGCTGTTTTTCTATAGTCAAAAACATAAAAACTCTCCCAAAAATGTTTTTTCATCACGTTCCCCTTGTTTTTCATGGTATAATTTCTAATGAGGTGTTTCATGATGGATAATAAAATAATGCAAAAATGGTTAGAGGCGGGGAATGTGACATTGCCGCAAGTATTAGTGGAGAACTACGCCAAAATCGGAATGAATGAGCAAGAATTTGTCGTTGTTTTACAGCTACAGTCCTTTCTTGAAAAAGGAGTCTATTTTCCATCGATGGAAGAAATCGCCGGGCGTACAACCCTTAGCACGGAACAGGCTTTTCGAATCATTCAGGCGCTTGTTAACAAAAAGCTGATTATGATTAAGCAAGTGAACGAAGGCGAGCGAGTTTACACGGAGAGTTACGCGCTTGATCCACTTTGGGAGAAGCTGATGGTCTTTTTCGAGAACTTACATCAAGAGCAAAAAATGATGTCGCGTGAGACGGAACAAATGAGTTTATATTCGCAGTTTGAGCAGGAGTTTGGGCGTCCATTATCTCCGATGGAAGCCGAAATGCTGTCTGCCTGGGTGGATCAGGATCATAATAGTCCGGAGCTCA
Source organism: Paenilisteria portnoyi (assembly GCF_014322795.1). Classification (GTDB taxonomy): domain Bacteria; phylum Bacillota; class Bacilli; order Lactobacillales; family Listeriaceae; genus Listeria_A; species Listeria_A portnoyi. The sequence goes on along the minus strand of NZ_JAASTT010000002.1, from coordinate 106,259 downwards.
TTCGGGAGGCTTTGAAGGAAGCAGTACTCTCTCAAAAATTAAGTTTTCGCTATATGGACAGAATTTTACTCAATTGGAATCGTAAAAATATCAAAACGCCAGAGCAGGCACGTTCGGCTTCCGCTGCTTTTCATGAGCAGGCGGCAGGTAGTATTGACGAGAAAGGGAACGTGACGAGGGTAAAGAAAAGTGAGAATTCGATTCCGCTCTATGATTGGCTAGATAAGAGAAAAGGGTGAACACATGTTAACAAATAAAGAAACTGTGATATGCATCGAGACAATGGCGGAGATGTTTCCGAGCGCTCACTGTGAACTCGAGCATAAGAATACATTTGAACTGCTGGTGGCTGTTGTACTTTCTGCGCAGTGTACTGATATTTTGGTTAACCGCGTCACCGCATCGCTTTTTGAGAAATATCACAAGCCAGAAGATTATATCAAGGTACCTGTGGAGGAGCTGGAAAATGATATTCGGTCCATCGGTTTATATCGAAATAAAGCGAAGAATATCCAAGCCCTATCTCAAAAAATCCTAAACGAGTTTGATGGAGAGGTACCGGCAACACATGCAGAGTTAGAGAGTTTACCTGGGGTTGGGAGAAAGACCGCTAATGTCGTGCTTTCTGTTGGTTTTGGAGTCCCGGCGATTGCTGTCGATACGCATGTTGAGCGTGTTTCTAAAAGATTAGGTATTTGTCGATGGAAGGATTCTGTGACCGAAGTTGAAAATACACTCATGCGGAAACTTCCAAAAGAGATGTGGTCCGATGCGCACCATGATATGATTTTCTTTGGGCGTTATCATTGTAAGGCGAGAACACCGGAATGTGCGAGATGTCCGCTCCTATACCTTTGCCGAGAAGGTAAAAAACAAGCGAAAGTGAGAGGTTTTGATGGCTGATTTTCAATATGCGAAAGAATTGGAACATCCTTTATTTAGGACACCCCATGTTGCTGTGGAGGAAATAGACGAAGCATCGATTTTTGTAACTGGATTACCATTTTGGCAAGAACAACTTTTTTATACACGTGGGCGTGGAGAGATGCCGTGGCATACGGATCCAGAGCAAGCGTGCCGACGTATGGCAAAGCAGTGGCGGAATATTGCGCAAGAGTTGGATGCCTCCTTTAAATTGCGTGAGGAGCCTGATGTATCGATTATTCGTGATGGATTAGGCATTTACCTTTCCATGCTTTTTTGGAGCAATAGAAGGCCTGTACAGCTAAATGAACTGGATGAGCATATCGAGACGTTAGAACTTATTCCAATGAATTTGCAAGAACGGTTAGCTTTTATTATGGGAAAATCAGAGACATATCCAGCTTTTAAGCAGTTGAATGAATTAGTGCAGGAGCAAAGGAAGTTAGTGCTAAAAGGGCTGACCTGACAAAGAAACGCATTTCAAATTGGGATGCGTTTTTTTTTGCAAATAAAAAACCACTCCGCATATTGCAGAGTGGTCGCGTTTTATTCTAGTTGGCCGGTGGGGTTGTATTGTTTTGTGTGCTGTCCGTAGTACCAGTGCCATCTGAAGCTGGTGTTTCTTGCTGTGTTTGCTCAGGTGGAATGGTAACGGTTGTTGTCGCTGGTGAGCCACGTTTACCATCTTTTACTGGAACCACCATAATGACAACACTCGATCCAGGTGAGCCACCACTCACAGTAATGGATGTTGTACCGTAGTTTTGGGTTTGTCCGTTGACGCTGACATCATAGGTGACGCCAGGGCCGTTTGATGCCCAACTTGCTGAAATCGTTTTATTAGCGGCATTATAAGAGCCATTTAAGCCACCTGGTGCTTGTAATGCCGTTTGTTCAGCTTCTTCCGCCGCTTTCTTAGCTGCTGCTTCCTGTTGCTGTTGCTGTTGCTGTTGCTGTTGTTTTAGCTTATCAGACTCAGATTGTTCTTTATCTTTTTTCGCTTTTTCTTCCGCTGCTTTCTTAGCTGCTTCTTCTTCAGCTTCTTTGTCTTCATCTGTTTTGTTTTCGGTTTTCTTTTCAGCTGCGGATCTGGTTGGGACGGTACCATCTAGGAATAGTTCATAGGAGATATTTCCACCACTTGCTCCAGATCCTGCACGTGTAATTGGGTTACTTCCAACGATAATTGGAATCTCATTCACGTTGCTAGGTTTTTTGAAGTCTGGATTTTTCTCGCCGGAAACGAGATGCTCCATTGTCGCTTTGAACATATAGGCTGCAATACGAGTTTCGCTTGGTGATAGATAGTTCTTGTTTGGCTCATCATAACCAGTCCAAATGGATACCGTGTAACGAGGAGAGTAGCCGACAAACCATGAATCGGGTGTGCCGTCACTTGGAATACCATTTTTGATACGAACGCTCTCATCGTAGTTAGTTGTACCAGTCTTAGCTGCAATATTCCAGCCTGGGATATTTGCTCTAGTACCAGTCCCTTTTGTTAGAACGTCTTTTAACATATCGCTAATCATGTAGGCAGTGGATGCTTTCATCGCTACAACAGATTCAGGTTCCATATTTACTTCTGTTTCGCCATCTGAAAGTAGAATCTTTGTAACGGTATGGGGTTTGTTATAGACGCCACCATTACCAAATGCTGCATATGCTCCAGCCATCTGAATCGGAGAAGCTTCACCACTACCAATTACTGTTGATTCGTACACCTCTTTGTAATTCAAACCAAGATTATTCGCAAAATCTTTCGCGCGATCATAGCCTACCTCTTTGGAAGCTTTTACGGCAGGAATATTACGCGAGGAATAAAGCGCATGACGCATCGAGATTTCCCCAAGATAACCGGAATCATAATTTCGCAATTCTTGACCACTTGCATACTGATAAGGAGCATCATTGAAAATATGTGCTGTTGACCAATCTAGGTATTCAATAGCTGGTGCATAGCCTAAAATAGGTTTCATAGTGGAACCGGGTTGGCGTTTAATATCCGTTGCACGATTAAGTCCGCGTGATACTTTCTTTTCGCCAGTATCGCGTCCGCCACCAAGGGCTTGTACACGACCAGTTTCTGTATCCATAACAACAACCCCAGCTTGGAATTTCGCGTCTGGATAGTTGATGATTTCATTTGTATTCAACATCTTTTCCGTGTACTTTTGGGCACTTGGATCAAGCGCGGTATAGATTGTTAAACCGTCTGTAAATGGATTGTATTTGTCACCAATTTCATCGATAACTTGATCGACATACGTATCATAAGCGTATGTTTTTTGTTTACGCGTTGCTTCATCTACTAAACCGTCCGCAATGGCTACCGATTGGGCAGCTTCCATTTCTGATTTCGAAATTTTATCGTTGTTGTACATTAAGGTTAACACGATATCGCGACGTTTTTTCGCTAAATCAGGATTTTCAAATGGGTTAAAACGGTTAGGACTTTGAGGCATACCAGCGATTAGAGCTGTTTGTGCCAAATTCAAATCTTTTAGTTTTTTGCCATAGTAATGCTCAGCGGCTGTCTCCATACCATGGATACCGTCGGATAGGTAAACTTTGTTGATGTAAATTTCTAGAAGTTCGTGTTTGCTGTATTTTTGTTCCAGTTTCACAGCCATCCATGCTTCCTGCGCTTTACGATCTAGTGTTTTGTTTGTGTAATCTAGGTAGGACATCTTAATGATCTGCTGCGTCAAGGTACTGGCACCTTGGGAACCAAAGCCACCCGTAATATTACCGACTGCAGCGCTCGCAAGTCGTATCGGATCCATTCCATTATGCTCGTAAAAGCGGGAATCCTCCGTTGATAGAACTGCGTTTTCTAGCTGTTTTGGGATATCTTTATACTCAATATATTCCCGGCGTTCTTTACCGATTTCTGCATAGACATCTCCATTTTTATCTAAAATCTTAGATGAAAGAGGGTCACGCAATTTTGAATCTGTCAGTTTTGGCGCTTCTTTTGCATACGAATAAAATGCGGTTGCGCCACCAGCAATGCCTGCAAATGCGAGAAAGAGTGCGGTGAAGAATACCACTTTAAAAACATTTCCAGTGATACGTTTGCCTTTCCCTGTTGGTTTATTTGTCTCAGGTTGTGTTGCTTGGCTATTGCGGTACTGAGATCTTGTCTGCGGTTTATCTGCCATAGAAAATTTCTCTCCTTTAATGTTGAGGGGCGACTGAGCTTAGAAATAATGTTTTCTAATGATGTTTAAATAGTCTAGCCTCGGATTTAGACCATAAGGAATCTGGTCCGCTACGTGTTTTAATTCTTGAAGGGTTACTGATTTTCTTCCGCCGTCAAGCATTCGTTGCCAAAATGGCTGAAAATGTTCAAAGGGGATGAGATAGACCTCTCCAAGTGTTTGAAAAGCGATGATAACAAAAACGATACCGTCTTGTTTTTGGACACCTTCCATATGAGTTAACTGATGTTGGTGAAAGTTGCTAAGAGGAAATGAGCTTGTATTTTTGGTCTCCTTTGCTTCAAAGTCAATATACTTTCCTTGGTAAACACCGTTATAGTCCGTGGTTGATGGTGTTTTGAAGTAGGCTTCCTTTATTTTTGCGCTACTTCTTTTTGGATAATCAACACCAACGATTTGCACAGGGGTAGGTTTCTTGTGGATGACGGCAAGCCCATGGGTTAAATAGTAGGCGTTTGTGTCATTGAGATCTTGCTCGAGTGACATGCCGCGTTTTCCGTAAGAGACTGTCTTTTTTTGTGCGGTGGAGGCAGCAGGTGTATTCGGCTGATACTTTTTTCCATTAGGATATCGTATGGCCATCTGTCATTCACCTCTTTTAAATCGATAGAACGGCAGAACTAGCCATTCTTAATTTGGACTAACACCTATTATAACAAATTTAAATGAAAATGATAGGGGAAATCTGCCTATAAGGGGGGTGTGATAATTTGGGAAATCGGTGAAAACCAAGATAGAACGTACCTTCGCATTGGATTCTGTACTGTAGAAAAAATTCAATATTTTTTTCATTTCAGGGATTTCACTGTGATTTTTAATACGTTACTCATTAGAAAAGTAGGCGATTGCCATCAAATATGGTATGCTGTTCTCATACTTTTATATAGAAGGAATTGGTTTTTATGAGTGAAATGAAGGATATAACGATAGAAATGTTACATCATAATGAGGCGATTTGGGAGCTTTACTTAGCAAATCGGGCAGAGCAGCAGACGTTTGATTTTTATGAAGATATGAAGCCGTTCGTGGATGGGGTCAAAGAGACGTGTGATAAGTGGCTAGCGCTTGTGATTCCGTGGGTGAATACGGCGCGTCCAACTTACCTTGGACAGTCGCAGTTGCAACAAGTAGCAGATAATATTCAGATGATCGCGGTCAGTGCTTTTAATGGGAAATCCTTTTATAAGCATTTCAATGATCATTATCAGTCAGTGGAATACACGTTGAAACGCGTGTTGGAGAAGGCGCCATGAAATCGATTTTTGTTTCGGGCTATAAGAATTTTGAGTTGGGCATTTTTAAGCGAGATGCGCCAGAAGCTGGATTTATCAAGGAAGCGATCAAGCGGCGGCTGATTGGGCTTATGGACGATGGTTTGGAGTGGGTGATTATTTCGGGGCAAATGGGCGTGGAGCTATGGGCTGGTGAAGTGGTGACGGAGCTAAAAAAAGAGGAGTATACGTTGAAATTAGCGGTTTTAACGCCTTTTTTGAATCAGGAGAGTAATTGGAACGAGGGCAATCAGCTGTGGTACAATGAGATTGTTGGTGCAGCGGACTACGTGGCGGCTGTGACGAAACGGGAGTATGAAAATCCGCGGCAGTTTCAATTAAAGGATCAATTCGTGCTAGATCACACGGACGGGACATTGCTTGTATATGATACGGAGCGAGAAGGCGCCCCTAAGTTTTTCTATGAAAAAGCAAAGATATACGCGGAGAATGGTGATTATCCAATTTTCATGATCGATTTTTATGAGTTACAAGAAGTTGTGGATTCACTGAATGCCGATTTTTAATGTCCTTTTTTAGCAAACGAAGGATTATAAATTGACAAATGAGCCGAACTTTGAAAAAATAGAAGTATGTAACGTAGGTGATGAATATTTTTACAATATTTGATTCATAGCTCCAAACCCCAGCGCGCTGACAAATGCTTAGATTTTAGGAAAAAGCGAGTACCAACGCGGAGCATACTAGTGTATGTGAGCGTTGGAACGGGACTTTTAGCGACGAAGATAAGTATTTGCCAACCCTCAGCGTGTTGCCAAATGCTTAGATTTTAGGCAAAAGTGAGTACCAACGCGGAGCATACTAGTGTATGGTGAGCATTGGAACGGAACTTTTAACGACGAAGATAAGTATTTGGCGACACGCTGGGGTGACGTTGGCATACAGAAACTAGATATAGAGGTGAAGTTAAATGGCTTCTGAACAATTCGAATATAATTTGACAGGTAAAGAGATTTTAGAAAAAGAATTTAAAACAGGTCTTCGTGGTTATAATCCTGAAGATGTAGATGAATTTCTAGATAAAGTCATTAATGATTATAGTACTTTTTCACAAGAAATTGAGGCTCTACAACAAGAGAATTTGCGTCTACGTGCTGAATTAGAAGATGCTCCGAAAGCAGTGGTTGCACCGAGTTTTCAACAAACAACGCAACCTGCTGGAACGACTAATTTCGATATTCTAAAACGACTAAGCAATCTCGAAAAACATGTTTTTGGGAATAAGCTAGACGACAACCAATAAACGTGATAGAATGATTGAGGTAGCGTTTGGGTAATTGCTGTTTTCCCTATGAAAACAGAGGAAAGTCCATGCTCGCACGGCGCTGAAATTGCCCGTAGTGATCGTGCCTGGTGAAACAATAAGCCAGGGCACTCCGGTTTTCCGGTTTGACGGCAGGTGACCCACCTAAGTCTTCGGATATGGTGTTCGAACCTTGAAAGTGCCACAGTGACGAAGTTTCATCAGAAATGGTGGAAGTGGAACGAGGTAAACCCCACGAGCGAGAAACCCAAATATTGGTAGGGGCACTTTTCCCGAGGAATAACAACGAGGGACGAGGTACATAGCTTCACCGTTATGTGCAGATAGATAATTACCACTTTTGTGTGATCCTGTAATCACAGAAGTACAGAACATGGCTTACAAAACGCTACTATCAGGATGAATTAAAAAAGTGAGGGCTGTTTCAAAGTCGGACGTATGGCGGATTTCTTATGCTAAGAGATGCCATAACTTAGTGCACCGTGTGTGTGGCTAGGAGCGTGTGCCTTTTGGAATGGCTCTTTTTTTAGATATTAATGAGGTGAGGATGGCGATTATGAGGGAATTTGAATTAGTGGCAACGGCTGCGGCTGGGCTTGAGGCGATTGTGGCAAAAGAGGTACGTCGACTAGGTTATGAATGTGAAGTTGATAACGGAAAAGTGTATTTTAAAGGGGACGAAATGGCGATTGCGAAGGCGAATTTATGGCTTCGAGTGGCAGATCGTGTGAAGATTGTTGTTGGACGGTTTACTGCGACAACATTTGATGATTTATTTGAACAAACGAAGGCTTTACCTTGGGAAGATTTATTGCCACTCGACGCCAATTTTCCGGTAGCTGGTAAATCTGTGAAATCGACATTGTTTAGTGTGCCAAATTGCCAAGCGATTACGAAAAAAGCGATTGTGAGTCGATTGAGTGAGAAGTATCGCAGACAAGGGCGCTTGATGGAGTCTGGTGCTCTTTTTAAGCTTGAGGTTTCGATTTTGAAGGATGAAGTGACGATTACGCTTGATACGAGTGGAGCTGGGTTACATAAACGTGGTTATCGTGTTGGTCAAGGTGGGGCGCCATTGAAGGAAACGATGGCTGCGGCACTCGTGTTGCTTACGAGTTGGCATCCTGATCGCCCGTTTTATGATCCGGTTTGTGGTTCTGGAACGATTCCGATTGAGGCGGCTTGGATTGGACGGAATATTGCGCCGGGCTTGCGTCGGGACTTTGTTTGTGAAACGTGGGACTGGATGTCTGCGGATATTTGGAAAGAGGCTCGTGCAGAAGCAGAAGCTGCGGCAAATCATGACCAACCGTTAGATATTATGGGGACGGATATTGATCATCGGATGATTGAAATTTCGGAGCAGAATGCGTTTGAGGCTGGTCTTGAAGATGTGATTGAGTTTAAACAGATGCAAGTGGCTGATTTTACGACGGAGAAAGAGTATGGTGTTATCGTTGCGAATCCGCCATACGGAGAGCGTTTGGAAGATGAGGAATCGGTTCGTGAACTGTATCGTGAAATGCGTGCGGTGTATCGCAATATGCCAACGTGGTCGGTGTATGTGCTGACGAGTTATGAGATGTTTGAGGAAGTGTACGCCAAACGAGCGACGAAGAAGCGGAAACTATATAATGGTTATTTGCGAACGGATTTGTACCAATATTGGGGGCCAAGACCACCACGTAGAGATTAGAGGAAATGGGGAATCAGGATGTCGGAGAGTTTACAAGAACTAGAACAAGAATTTTTGGATTATGTGAAGAAAATTAGTGCGTTTGAGGAGGCGCTTAGCTTAGTTTATTGGGATCTGCGGACTGGTGCACCAGAAAAAGGGGCGGCGCAGCGATCGGAAGTGATAGGAACGCTGAGTGGTGAAATTTTCAAAATGAAGGTTTCAGAGGAAATGGCAGCTTTTATCGCGGGGCTTTGGGTAGAAAAAGTGAATTTGTCCGATGTGACGTGCCGTTCTTTGGAAGCGTGTAAAAAAGAATATGATTTGAATAAAAAAATTCCAGCGAAGGAATATGAAGCCTATACGAAATTGGTGGCGCAAGCAGAAACGATTTGGACAACGGCGCGCGCGAGTAATGACTATGATTTATTCAAGCCTTATTTGGAGAAAATTATTGCGAGTAAGCGTAAATTTGTGGAATATTGGGGATATCAGGAAAACCCGTATGATACGTTGCTTGATCAGTATGAGCCGGGCATGACGGTGGCTGTTTTGGACGATGTTTTCGCAAAGCTGCGAGAAGCGATTTTAGCATTGCGTAAAAAAGTAGAGGCTGCGAGCTATCAGCCAGATGCGACATTACTTCATAAAAAAATCTCGAAAGCGAAACAAAAAGAATTTAGTGAGCGTATATTGACGAAAATGGGCTTTGATTTTGAGGCTGGGCGTTTGGATGACACGGTTCATCCGTTTGCAACGGGGCTCAATATTGGCGATGTGCGGATTACGACACGTTATGATGAAGCGAATTTCAAAATGGCTGTATTTGGTATTATCCATGAAGGTGGACATGCGATTTATGAGCAAAATATTAGTCCGAAATTGGTTGGTACACCACTTGCAAATGGTGCTTCGATGGGGATTCACGAGTCGCAATCGTTGTTTTATGAGATTATTTTAGGTTCGAGTTTTGAATTTTGGCAGAGTAATTATAAGGATTTCCAAGAGATTACGGCGCCTGAATTCGATGATGTTTCGGTGGAGGAATTTTATCGTGAGGTGAATCTTTCGGAGAGTTCCTTGATTCGGATTGAGGCAGACACATTAACGTATCCACTGCATATCATGATTCGTTATGAGCTTGAAAAAGCGATTATGAACGGAGAAATTGGTGTGGATGAACTGCGTGAGGCGTGGAATGATAAGTATGAAGCTTACTTGGGTGTTCGGCCGAAAACGGATGCAGATGGGATTTTGCAAGATATTCACTGGTCTGGTGGCGATTTCGGCTACTTCCCGTCCTATGCGCTAGGTTACATGTATGCGGCGCAACTGTTTGCGACTTTGTCTAAGGAGATCCCAAACGTATCAGAAATTCTGACAAGCGATGACTATTCTCCGATTCGCGAATGGCTAACGGAGCACGTGCATCAGTACGGGATGCTGAAAAAACCACTAGAAATTTTGACAGACACAACAGGTGAAGGCCTAAATCCAGATTATTTAATTCAGTTACTAAATGACCGCTACAACTTTATTTACAACTTAAATGAGGCGTGAAAAGCGTTTACATCTAAAAATAAGGTTGACCCGCCCTCATTTGAAAGCTATAATAATGAAATAACTTGAAGAAATCGAGACAAACGCTAAGCATAATACAGAGTTCTGCTCACTAATTTTTTATGGGTAGGGCGAAGATTATGCTTTACACAAATTGAGCGAAAGCGTTTGTAATCAAGAGATTTGCCGGAAGCCGGAAGCCGGAAGCGGAGTGTACGACTGTACATGAGAACCGGAAGTCTGGCAAATCTCTTGATTGCGAGCGCTTGCCGCCAATTTACTTGGGTTATGCTCTACATTAGAAAAATTCACTTGTATAAAAGCTGTAATATGGACAGCAAGTTTCTACCCAGTTACCGTAAATGACTGGACTATGAGTGAGAGTAACGTTTTATAAGGAAGGTGGCTGGATGCTGCCTTTTTACGTCTACTTCTCATTATTAGTATGAGTGGTGGGCGTTTTTTCGTTCCCGCGCTCTTTAAATCGGAGAGGGGTCATCAAGCTGTGAAATTATTAGAAGAACATATCAAAAGTCGAGGTACTGTGCTGCCCGGTAACGTATTGAAAGTCGATTCTTTCTTGAACCATCAAATTGATCCCGTCTTAATGCAAGCTGTTGGAAAAGAATTTGCCAATCGGTTTCAAAATTTGGGCATTACAAAAATAGTGACGATTGAGTCTTCGGGCATCGCGCCAGCCGTTTTTGCTGGACTTGAACTTGGGGTTCCTGTTGTTTTTGCGAGGAAGAAAAAATCACTGACGTTAACGGAAAATTTATATACGAGTAGTGTTTATTCGTTCACGAAACAAGAGACCAACGATATTTCGGTGTCAAAAAACTTCATAGGCAAAACGGATAAAATTTTGCTGATTGATGATTTTTTGGCGAACGGACAGGCGATTCTGGGCTTGTTGGAAGTAGCAGAACAGGCGGAAGCGGAAGTCGTGGGAATAGGGATTGTGATTGAGAAATCGTTTCAGCAAGGCCGATCGCTACTTGAAAAAACGGGTTATCCAATTTATTCCTTAGCGCGAATTTCCTCTTTAGAAAATGAGCAAATTCGTTTTGTGGAGGGGGAGTAGCGCGATGTTAGGAAAAGGGAGAATTGCGGCACTTGGTTTTCAACATGTATTGGCGATGTATGCCGGGGCGGTTATTGTACCGCTTTTGATTGGTGGTGCGCTTGGTTTTACGAGTGCGCAGATGACATACTTGGTTTCGATTGATATTTTTATGTGTGGGATTGCGACGCTCTTGCAGCTGACGATGAATCGCTTTTTTGGAATTGGCTTGCCAGTTGTGCTAGGGTGCGCGGTTCAGGCGATTGCACCGATTATTTTGATTGGTGAGCAATACGGGATTGGCGCGATTTACGGGTCGATTATCGTTTCTGGGATTTTTGTCGTTCTGATTGCACCGTTTTTCTCGATGGTTGTGCGATTCTTCCCGCCAGTCGTTACAGGATCGGTTGTCACGATTATTGGTTTAACGTTGATTCCAGTAGCGATTAATAATTTAGCTGGTGGACAAGGTTCTGCGGATTTTGGTTCGCTTTACAATCTGGGGCTTGGATTTGGGACATTATTCGTGATTATTTTAGTGTATCGCTTTGGTCGTGGCTTCAGTAAGGCGATTGCGGTGTTGATTGGACTCGTTGCGGGTTCAGTATTTGCGGCAATTTATCGTAGTATTTCGATGCAGCCTGTTGTAGATGCGCCGATGTTTCACATGCCTACACCGTTTTATTTTGGGATGCCGACCTTTAATTGGGCGGCGATTTTGACGATGATCTTGATTGCGCTGGTGAGTATGGTGGAGTCAACAGGGGTTTATTTTGCGCTCTCTGATATTACGAAACGAAAGCTGGAAAAATCGGATTTGACGAAAGGTTATCGGGCAGAAGGCTTGGCCATTATTTTAGGTGGTGTTTTCAATACATTTCCGTATACGGCTTACTCGCAAAATGTTGGTTTAGTGCAGTTATCTGGTATTAAAACTCGAAAAGTGATCTACGTGACAGCGGGGATTTTGATTGTGTTGGGCTTATTGCCGAAAGTGGGCGCGATGACGACGATTATCCCAACGCCAGTTCTTGGTGGAGCGATGGTTGCGATGTTTGGCATGGTTGTTGCGCAAGGTATTAAGATGCTCGGCAAGGTTAATTTTACATCACAGGAGAACTTGTTGATTATCGCTTGTTCGGTTGGTGTTGGGCTTGGTGTGACAGTTGTTCCGGATCTTTTCAAAGTATTACCGGACTTCATTCAATTGTTTACGAGCAATGGAATTGTGGCTGGAAGTATTACGGCGATTGTTCTAAATATTATTTTTAACATCATTCCACATCGTAAAGAAAAAGGAGCGGTGGAGCCTGCGCGCATTGATTTATAGCGGTCGTTTACTGTGGATTTCTATGGTATAATAATGGCTACATAGAAATCTAGGGGGAACGATAATGACGAATCAAAAAGATAATTTATTAGTCGTGGATGGCATGGCTTTATTATTTCGTGCTTTTTTTGCGACGGCGGTTTCTAAGCAATTTATGGTCAATCAACATGGTGTGCCGACAAATGGTGTGCAAGGTTTTATGAAGCATCTCTTTGCCGCAATTGATCAGAATAACCCGACGCATACGCTGATTTGTTGGGATATGGGTTCGCAGACGTTTCGTAACGAGTTGTACAGCGGATATAAGGCGGAGCGTAAGGCACCACCTGAAGAGTTGATACCGCAATTTGATTTAGTGAAGGAAGTCGCAGCGTCATTTGGCTTTATTAATGTGGGTGTGCCTGGCTTTGAAGCGGATGATTGTATTGGTACGGTGACGGTGAAAATGGCAGGGACAGGCATTGATACGACGGTTTTGAGCGGCGACAAGGATTTGTTACAGCTGATTGCGCCGACCAACGATGTATGGATTTTGCAAAAAGGGTACGGCAATTATAAACAATATAATGAAGCGGTTTTTGTCGAGGAATGGGGCATTACGCCGACGCAATTTATTGATGTGAAGGCGCTGATGGGCGATACGAGCGATGGTTATCCAGGTGTTCGCGGTATCGGTGAAAAAACGGCTTTAAAATTAATTCAGCAGTACGAGACAATTGATGGTATTCTTTCTCATGTGGATGAATTAAAACCAGGTCAGCAGACGAAATTGAAGGAAGACTTAGAAATGTTGCGTTTATCTAGGCAGTTAGCGGAGATTCATACTAGTGTACCGCTAGAATTTGATATCGCGCAATGTGTGTATCGTGGTCTATTACCAGAGGCGATCGATATTGTGGAACAATTCGGTTTGAAATCGTTAAGACGAGATATTATGTTATAAAATTTAGAATTGAAAAGCTAATAACAGAAAAGCAGGAATCTTGTATACAGCCATTTAAGAAGAATGGCGTATGCAAGATTTCTGCTTTTTCCAATTTTAAGCCTCTTTTTGTAGTAAATATGGCATAAAATCAAAGCGCAAAGTCATGAAATAAAGAGTGGCATTTTTTTGTAGCAAAACGTAAAAAAACGGACTAGGAAAAAGGATTTTCGTATGATAGACTAAATAGCGAAACTAGCTAGATGCGAGAAGGAGGAATAAGTACATCTAAGAAGTTAGCGGATACTTTCTAGAAGGGGTGATTTTTTTACAGTAGGACAAATTATTATTATAATTTTCTTTCTAAATATTATATAGCACATTAAAAAGGAGATGCGAGATGAAAAAAATGATATATGTTATGGCGATTATCTTGATAGCGAGTAGCGTTTTACTAGGTGCGACAACAAAGGCTGATACTTCAGTAACGAAGGTTGGAGCGACAAATGGGAAATTTAAATTGAGTATGCAAGTACATGATAATCCAATTGTGAGTTCGGGAAAAGTAACGATGAATTTTACGCTGGATGCTTCGGCAGACGCGATTGTAGATGAAAATGGTTTGATCGAAGTTAGTATTCCAAAAGAAATTTATTCAGCTGGGAATTTGACGGAATTAAATAGTGATGCTTTCACGTATGATCATACGGATAAAACGACAGATCCGACGCATATTTTACTTTATGTGAAGCCAGATGCTAATTTTAATGTGGGCAAGGCATGGTCAGCGTCATTTTCAATATCCTTTCAAGCGGTGTTAATACGCGCGGATACGACGATTTCTACGGATCAACTTTTTAAAGCAACATATGCTGGGCAGGTGGTTAGCGAAACATTGCAAATAAAACCGCAGCAAATTGGGACACCGACATTGTTTGAAAAGTGGTGGCATTCAAGCGTTGATAAAGATGGAATAAACCTGCTAGACCCTGTGGAGTCGCAATATAATACGTTCCAATTGGCGCTCAATATATATAAGAATGTGGAATTAAATAATGTAACAATCACGGACAAAATGCCAGATGGATTGCAAGTAGACCCTAACCCAGCGCTGACATCAGGAATTGATGCAACAGATAAATCAACAGTGGACGGTATTCGTATTATTAGTTATGATGCGAACGGAAATCGTACATATGTGACGTCAAAATATGCAAACAGTATTCATTTTGACGCAACATCGCAAACTTTGAATGTCCATTTTGATCATATCGGGAAAGACGAGATGTTGCTAATCGAGTACAAAGTGGGCGTGACACACATTTATGATTCGTATTTGAATACAGCGACAATGACGAGTGATGAATTTACGAAATCAAGTAGTAGTACATTGCGGATTGATGGTGATGCGAATTTTAACAAAGTATTGAAAAAAGAGGTCGATAAAAAAATAGTGACCGTGAACGATAAGAATTTACAGTATTCATTGACTTTGAATGCGATTACTGGAACGATTAAAGCTGGCCAAACGTTTGTGGATACATTAGATAATCGACTTGCATACAAAAATCTCGTGGATGATGCAGAGGGGACATTTGATATTCAGGAGACAAATAATGAATTGACGATTACGGTGAGAAAAGACATTCCGATTGGTGAAGGGAAGACGCTTGTTTTTGCTGTAGATCCTAGTAAATTAGCAGTTGGGGACACGGTACCGAATAAGGCTTCGATTATGCTTCGCGGTGAGTATTATGATTCTAATGTTGTGCAGACGAAAAAAATTAGCGGGGAAGTTGTATTGAATAAGGTGGATAAAGATGACGCAACAAAGGTTTTATCTGGTGCGGTATTCCAACTTACCAATAGTGATGGGAAAACGTTGTATACTGGGGCAACAAAGGTGGACGGTAAATTGGCTTTACATGGTTTAGCGCCAGGCAATTATGAGTTAGTGGAGACTCAAGCACCAGATGGCTATAAACTGGACACAACGCCTATTCCTTTCACCGTGACAGAGAGTTCTTATCAAACAATCGCTTTGTGGGCTAAAAATGAGAAATTGATTCGCGGAAAACTCGTGGTTCAAAAAGTAGACGAGGAAACGGGAGCCAAACTTTCGGGAGCCGAATTTCAATTGGTTTCAAATGAGGATTCGAGTGTCGTGTTAACCGGGACGACGGATCAGGATGGGAATTTAATTTTTGCGGATTTAGTTCCTGGCACATACACGTTAACGGAAAACGTGGCACCAGCGGGATATATACTCTCCGATGAGAAAAAAGAAGTTACTTTTTCGGGAACTGAGAGTCAAGAAGTAGCTATAACTATGCCAAATAAGGCGATGACGGGTTCCGTTGTCCTGACAAAAAGAGATAGGGAAACAAAGGAAGTTTTAGAGGGGGCAACATTTACTTTGCAAAAAGTGGATGGACTTGTTATTAAAACGGGGTTGAAAACGGATGCAACAGGCCAAATTATTGTATCGAATTTATTGCCAGGAGAGTACCAATTTATCGAGACATTGGCTCCTGATGGCTATGAATTAGACATGGAGCCGGTAACCTTCCGAATCGAATGGATGCATGCGGATAGTGTGGAAGTAGAAAAGCTGAATACAAAGAAAGCAAAACAAATTATCGCGCCACCCATTGATCCACCAGTAATCACACCTGTGACGCCACCGAAGCAACCAGAGAAAACACCAAAACCATCAAAAATTAGCGAGAAGCCGTCAAAAGTCATTGATGTGTCAAAAACTCCAACTAAAACAGTAACAGAAAAATCAGTGACACCGACTTCATCAGAGAAGCTACCAAGCACTGGTGATACAACGAAAAGTGACATTGCAATACTTCTTTCTGGATTAGCACTTTGCCTATTTGCATTCCGCAAGAGTAGTAAATAGGATATAAATTAGCGCGACTTCTTCTTACTTTTCTGGATAGCTTGGCGGGCCAAATCATCGGCTTTCTTGTTAGAAGCGCTAGGAATCCATTGAATAAAGAAGAGGTCGATCGATTCTATTAATGGAAGGATGGCATCTAAATGCGGTTGGAATAGTGGATTTTTTGCATAGCGTTTTTCGATGGCTTCAATTGCCACTTTGGAATCGGAATAGAGGCGAATGAAAGTTGGCTCATAAGGAACGGCCTGCATTAGCGCTAGTTTAATCGCAATAAATTCTGCTTCATGATTACTCAAAATACCCAACGGAATACTTACCTGTTCATAAATACCATCCGCAGTAATCACAATCCCGACCCCACTAGGACCAGGATTGCCAGAACTAGCACCATCGACGTAAATTTCCAAAATATGACCTCCTATATGTATAGAAAATATTGTGACAAAACTCTAAGTAAGATATGCCTCCCAGCTTGACACTACTGGGTAGGCTGTAATCCTGCTTTACACAAATCGAGCGAAAGCGTTTGTATTCCATAAGTTTGGTGGAAAAAAGGAAGGCAGACTCACTGCGTTCCTCTGCATATTGAGGTTCTAATTCGCCTTGCTTCAAAGAACCACAACAAAGCGCAGCGCAGAAGAACCGGAAGTCCGCCAAACAATAATGGATTACATGCTCGCGTTGCTCTCATGCATATTGGGACTGTAACTCATTGCATTTCGAACAGTCCCAACAATGCGAGCGCTTGTCGCCGATTTACTTGGTGTATACTCAACTCAATCTTTCTGTACGTTTGTGGCTTGGGGGCCGCGGTTGCCTTCTACGATTTCGAATGTTACGCTTTGGCCTTCATCAAGTGATTTGTAGCCGTCTCCTTGAATAGCGGTGAAGTGAATGAAGATGTCCTCGCCATTTTCGATCTCTAGAAAACCATAACCTTTTTCATTGCTGAACCATTTTACTTTTCCATTTTGCATCGAATGAATTCCTCCTAAGTTTGGTCAAATGGCTAGTAAGAGAAACTAGAGTAGACCTTTTTTCATACGGCAGGACGTGGAGACAAGCGAGTATGATATGTTAATAATAAACCTGTGGCTGTGGCTACGTCAAGTTGTTTCTAAAGCGTTTACATGGATTCGTCTTTTTTCGGAAAAATGAACCCTTTGGAGAGGCGATTTCTGGCAGGGTATGTTAGAATGGAGAGGTGAAAGAAATCAAGGTTGGAGGAAAATGAAAATGCCAACACCAAGCATGGAAGACTATATCGAGAAAATCTATTCATTGATTGAATCCAAAGGTTATGCTCGAGTATCAGATATTGCGGAGGAGCTTTTAGTGCATCCGTCTTCTGTTACAAAAATGGTTCAGAAACTGGATAAGGATGAATATCTAGTGTATGAGAAATATCGTGGCTTAATTTTAACACCAAAGGGGAAAATGATTGGGAAACGGTTGCTAGAACGGCACGCGTTGCTTGAGAACTTTCTTGGGATTATTGGTGTGGAAGAGGCACGCATTTATGAAGATGTGGAAGGAATTGAGCATCATTTGAGCTGGAATTCGATTAACCGAATTGGTGATGTCGTCCAGTTTTTTGAAGAGAACCCGGATGCCCTTGCTAAACTTCAAGGAATGCAACATGTATCGCGATATCCAGAAGATTAATTTTTGAAAAGATTTCCTGTCAGTGCTAATGGCTTTTACGCGCAATTTTTGTAGAAGGCTCAAGACTAGCACTAAGCCGGTTTATTTCCGGTACAACAAAAAGAAAGCCGTTACATTGCGATTGGACAAGTATGTTGTCGAGATGCGGTATTGGCAGGAATTTTTTAATAGTTACATATTGAGAGGGGAATTTAAATGGCAAACAAAGTAAAGTCTGACATTGAAATCGCATCCGTAGCAGAAATCAAACCAATCACAGAGGTTGCAGAGGCAATTGGATTAAGTGTAGAGGAATTGGAGTTGTTCGGTAAGTATAAGGCGAAACTGAGCTATGACACGATTCACTCGCTTGTGAACAAAGAGGATGGCAAATTGGTGCTGGTGACGGCGATCAATCCAACACCTGCGGGCGAGGGAAAATCGACGGTAACGGTTGGACTCGGAGACGCTCTTGCGAAAAAGAAAAAAACAATGATTGCGCTTCGTGAACCTTCGCTTGGCCCAACCATGGGGATTAAGGGTGGCGCGACTGGCGGCGGTTATGCTCAGGTTATTCCGATGGAGGATATTAATCTTCATTTTACTGGTGATTTTCATGCAATAACGGCGGCAAACAATGCGTTGTCAGCGTTTATCGATAATCATATGCAACAAGGTAACGAGCTTCGTATAGATCAACGTCGCATCGTTTGGAAACGAGTGGTTGATTTGAATGATCGTGCGTTACGAAAAGTGATTGTTGGGCTTGGTGGACCGATTCAAGGTGTGCCGCGCGAAGATGGTTTTGATATCACGGTAGCATCTGAAATTATGGCGATTATTTGCTTGGCGAGTGATTTGAAGGATTTGAAACATCGCTTGAGTGAAATCGTGATTGGTTATAATTATGATCGTGAGCCAGTGACGGTTGGTGAAATGGGCTATGAGGGCGCGCTGACATTGTTATTGAAGGAAGCGCTTAAGCCAAACTTGGTGCAGACGCTCGAGCACACGCCGGCAATTGTTCATGGTGGACCTTTTGCGAATATTGCGCATGGTTGTAACAGTATTTCGGCAACAAAAACAGCGCTTAAGTTAGCGGATTATGTCGTGACAGAGGCTGGTTTTGGTGCGGATCTTGGTGCGGAGAAATTCCTTGATATTAAGGTGCCAGCGCTTGATAAAGCTCCGGATTGTGTCGTTATTGTAGCGACAATTCGCGCGCTTAAGATGCACGGCGGTGTTGCGAAAACGGAACTTGGTGCGGAGAATGTGAAGGCACTGATTAAAGGTTTTGCGAACTTGCAAAAACATGTGGATACAGTAACGCAATTTGGACTTCCTTATGTTATCGCGATTAATAAATTTATCACGGATACAGATGCGGAAGTTGCACAACTGGAAGCGCTTTGTAAAGAATACGATATCCCGTTCTCCTTGACGGAAGTTTGGGAAAAGGGCGGTGCTGGTGGCGCTGAACTTGCGGATAAAGTCATCGCGGCGGTGGAAAGTGGTAAAGCGAACTACACGCGTATGTATGATAATGCGGATTCGATGGAAGAGAAATTGAACGCGATTGTTACCAAAGTATACGGTGGCCGTGGCGTGGAACTTTCGAGCAAAGCACAAAAGCAAATCGTTGAGTTCAAGAAGTATGGCTGGGATCGTTACCCGATTTGTATGGCGAAAACGCAGTATTCCTTGACGGATGATCCGACGATGCTTGGTCGGCCAACGGATTTCGTGATTCATATTCGTGAGTTTATTCCGAAGCTTGGTGCAGGATTTGTCGTTGCTTTAACGGGTGACGTGATGACGATGCCAGGACTTCCGAAGAAACCGGCGGCGCTCAATATGGACGTCGATGAAAAAGGAAATGCGATGGGGTTGTTCTAATTTTATAGGTTAAGAATGAGCTGGGAATCTGAATGTGGATTTCCCGGCTTTTTTGCGCGTAAATTCTTTGATTGCTTCCTTGTCCAAACTTCGCTAAAATAGAAGAGACATATACGGAATGGATGGGAAGTAATGAAACAATTAAAAGTAGAAAATTTGACGAAGACATACGGCGAGAAAAGTCTTTTTGAAGATGTGACGTTTGCGATTACGGAAGGCGAGCGTATCGGAGTTATCGGAGTGAATGGTACTGGGAAATCGACGCTGCTTTCGATTATTGCAGGAATGGAAGAAGGCGATAAGGGCGCGATTACCAAGGCGAAGGACTACACGATTGGTTTCTTGGCGCAGGATCCAGTCTTGATGGATGAGCATACGGTGCTTGAGGAGGTTTTCCAAGGGGAGACGCGGGCGCTTCAAGCTGTCCGGAAGTATGAGCAGGTGTTGCTTGAAATGGCGATTGATCCGGATGATACGAAATTGCACGATCGTTTTACGGAGGCGCAGCATGCGATGGACGCGACGAATGCCTGGGATGTGAACACGGATGCGAAAACGATTCTAGATCGCTTAGGGATTACGGATTTGACGGCAAAAGTTGGATCGTTGTCTGGTGGACAGCGTAAGCGTGTGGGTCTTGCAAAAGTGATGATTGAAACGCCTGATTTGCTAATTTTGGATGAGCCTACCAACCATCTTGATTTTACATCGATTCGCTTCTTGGAAGATTATTTGAATCGGTTTCGTGGTGCGGTTTTACTTGTGACGCATGATCGGTATTTCTTGGATCGTGTCACGAATCACATGTTGGAAATTGACCGCGGCACGGCGTATCGCTATGTTGGAAACTATGAGAAATTTATGGAGTCCAAGGCGATTCGGATGGAAAATGAAATGCGTGAAGGCGAGAAAAATCGTAACTTGTACCGGAAAGAGCTTGCTTGGATGCGTCGTGGTGCGAAAGCCCGTTCTACGAAGCAAAAAGCGCGTCAAGATCGCTTCTCTGACTTGGAGGGGAAAGTGAAATCAAAGACGGATGATACGGAATTGCAACTTGATTTTGCGACGTCACGGCTGGGTAAACAGGTATTTACGCTCGAAAATGTGGATAAACGTTTTGCGGAGAAACATGTTTTGCAGGACTTCAGCTTGATTATTCAGCCTGGTGAGCGCATCGGGATTACCGGAAATAACGGGACTGGGAAATCGACATTGCTCAATATGCTAGCTGGTCGTGTAACGCCTGATACTGGTGAAATCGCAACTGGGCAAACCGTTCGAATCGGTTATTATACGCAACAAAATGAGGAAATGGACCCAGATCAACGGATGATTGCGTATTTGCAAGAAGCGAGTGAAGTGGTGAAAACATCGGACGGTGAAGTGGTTTCGGTTTCTAATATGTTGGAACGATTCCTATTTCCACCAATCACGCACGGGAAGAAAATCGGGAGTTTATCGGGAGGCGAGAAGCGTCGTCTGTTCTTGTTGAAAATTTTGATGGAGCGTCCGAATGTGCTTTTGCTAGATGAGCCGACGAATGACTTGGATACACAGACGCTGACGGTTTTAGAGGATTATTTGGAGACGTTTAACGGTACGGTTATTACGGTCAGCCATGATCGCTACTTTTTGGATAAGATTGCTCGGAAGCTGTTGGTGTTCACGGGGATTGGCCAGATTGAGACGTATCTAGGTGAGTATAGTGATTTCTTGACGGATTATGAGTCGCGCAAAGGAAAGTCGAAAATGTTCGCGATGGAGCCGGAGAAGGAAGTTGTTGTGGAGAAGCCGAAAGAAAAGGTCAAGCATACATTCGAAGAGAAGCGTGAGTGGGCGTCAATTGAAGGTTTGATTGAGGCGCAAGAGGCTAAGATTACGACGATTAATGCTGATTTGGAAACGGTTGGTTCGGATTTTACGAAGGCGAATGAGTTAAATAGTGCGCTTTTAGAGGCTGAAACAGAGTTAGAACGTTTGATGGAACGTTGGGAATATTTGTCGCAGTTTGCTGATTAAGTGAGAAGTGGGGGCATGAATAAATGAAGCAATATTTGGAGTTGGAGCGGTTTGTGTTGGAGAATGGCACGCAAAAAGGGGACCGGACGGGGACTGGAACGATTAGTACATTCGGTTACCAAATGCGCTATGATTTGGCGGAAGGTTTCCCAATCATGACGACGAAGCGTGTTCCTTTTAAATTGGTTGTCAGTGAATTGTTATGGTTTTTGCATGGGGACACGAATATTCGTTACCTTTTGGAGCATAATAATAATATTTGGAATGAATGGGCGTTTGAGCGTTGGGTGAAGAGCGCGGATTACAATGGTCCAGACATGACGGATTTTGGTTTGCGTGCAGAATCTGATGAGTCGTTTAAGGCGGTTTATTTGGAAGAAATGGCGAGCTTTAAGGCGCGGATTTTGGCGGATGATGCTTTTGCGGCGCAATACGGTGAGCTTGGAAATATTTACGGAAAACAGTGGCGGGAATGGCGGATGTCGACTGGGGAAACGATTGATCAGCTGGCGGATTTGATTGCGATGATTAAGACGAACCCGAATTCGCGACGTCTGATTGTATCAGCTTGGAACCCAGAGGATGTGCCGAGCATGGCGTTACCACCGTGTCATACGCTGTTTCAATTTTATGTGGCGGATGGGAAACTCAGTTGTCAGTTGTACCAACGAAGCGCGGATATTTTCTTAGGTGTGCCGTTTAATATTGCTTCTTATGCGCTTTTGACGCATTTAATTGCACGGGAAACGGGTCTTGCTGTCGGTGAGTTTGTGCACACGATGGGAGATGCGCATCTTTACAATAATCATATCGAGCAGGTAAAGGAGCAGTTGACGCGTGAGCCTCGCACATTGCCAAAACTTGTTTTATCGGACAAACCGGCATCGATTTTTGATTTTGATGTGGCAGATGTGACGCTTGAGGGATACGATCCTCATCCAGCGATTAAAGCACCGATTTCAGTTTGAGGAGGACGACGATGTTAACGTTTATTTGGGCGCAGGATAGGGATGGCTACATTGGCAAGGGTAATACGATGCCGTGGCGTTTACCTGCTGATTTGCAACATTTTAAGAGGGAAACGAACGGGCATACCATCGTGATGGGGCGTAAAACGTACGAATCGATTGGAAGAGCGTTGCCGAACCGGGAAACCATCGTTTTGACACGTGATACGAGCTACACTTTACCAGACGCAAAAGTGGTGCATTCGAAAGAGGCAATATTGGAGCTGGCGGCCGAGAAAAACGTGTTTATTACTGGCGGCGCGGAAATTTATCACTTGTTTTTAGAAGATGCTGATGCCCTTATTGTGACGCATGTCGAGGCGAATTGTGGTGGAGATACACGTTTTCCAGCAATTCAGTGGTCGGATTGGAAGTTAACGAAGCGTGTGGACGGCGTTCGAGATGCTAAAAATGAGCTTGATTTCTGGTATGGCTGGTATGAAAAAATAGGAAATAATTGAGGTTTTAGCGAATGGATACGACAAAGGAAATGCGATTGAGGTTTCACGTATTAGGCTATTTTTTGGTGAGCTTATTATTTGTCGGTGCTGGCCTAATGTTGGGGGCAAGCGGTGTCTCAGATAGTATTGTGACGGCGCTGTTCTCGTTTGCAAAATATATGATATTGAGTTTGATTGTCAGCTTGTTTTTAATTATGGTCAGGATAGCAAGGGCTCATTTGTAGCTCTTGTTTATTTTATCGATTGGTGTGTGACAACCCATATTACTTGATATTTCGGGAGGTTCTTACGCGATAACATTTACCTATTTAGCGATTTGCCTCGTTTTAGCAGGACTGATTGTACCGACACTGAAAACCAGAAAAACAATATAAAAATGGCGTTAAGTCAAGGTTTGGGTCCTTGATTTAACGCCATTTTTTGTTTATGCTTCTGCCAATGTTTGTTCTTCTTCTTTTAGCTCACCGGTAGCCTTGCTTGTAACAAGTCCGGCAACCATACTATCACTTACGTTCAGCGCTGTACGACCCATATCGATCAGTGGCTCGATGGAAATTAATACACCAGCCAGACCGATTGGCAAGTTCAGCGTGGAGAGTACGATGATCGCGGCAAAAGTTGCACCGCCACCAACACCAGCAACACCAAATGAGCTAATTGCAACAACGAGCACGACGGTTAAAATGAATTTCCAAGAAAATGGATCAATACCAGCCGCTGGAGCAATCATAATCGCAAGCATTGCCGGATAAATCCCAGCACAGCCATTTTGCCCGATGGATAAACCGAATGATGCCGCAAAATTCGCAATACCTTCTGGCACGCCTAATTTTTTCTGGGTATCAATATTCAGTGGAATCGCACCAGCACTCGTTCTAGAAGTGAAAGCAAACGTTAGAACAGGTAATGATTTGCGAATATAGGTCATCGGACTTGTTCCTGTGAAAGCGACAATCACGAGGTGAATAATAAACATCGCGATGAGCGCTGCGTAAGATGCAAGGACGAAATTCCCAAGTTTTAAAATCGCGGACGTATCACTTAGGGCAACGGTGCTTGTCATAATCGCAAAAACACCATATGGAGTTAAGCGAAGAATCAGCTTCACGATACGAAGAATAATCGCATAAATCGCGTCGACACCCTTTGCGAATGTAGCAGCTTCTTCGGGTTGCTTGCGCTGTACACCAAGGAAAGCGGCCCCGATAAATGCTGCAAAAATAACGACGGCAACAGTGGAAGTCGCGCGTGCACCAGTGAAATCAAGGAATGGATTAGCAGGCAAGAGCTCCACGATTTTTTGCGGGAACGATAAATCACTGATTCCTGCAAATTTATCTTGAAGTTCCGTTGCACGAGCCGCTTCGGTAGCGCCTTGTGAAATATTGCTGGCGTCAAGATGGAATAGAAGGGCAGCCCCGATACCAACGAAAGCCGCGATGGCAGCCGTGATGACTAGCGTGCCGATAATCCACATACCGACTTTTGCAATATTGGTTTTTAATTGCAAACGCGTAAAAGCAGTAACAATGGAGATGAAGATAAGTGGGATAGCGATCATTTGTAGCAGTTTGACATACCCGCCACCGATGATCCCCAGCCAATCCGTCGTCTGCGTTGTGACACTGGACGCCGCGCCGTAAATAAATTGCAAGACAAAACCAGCGACAATACCGATACCAAGCGCTAGTAGCACCCGTTTTGAAAATGAAACATGACGCTTCGCAAGCCAACCAAAAATGAAAATGATGATGGCAGCCACGACTAAATTAATAATTAAAAATGCTGTATCCATATAAAAAAATCCTCCCTTTTTAAATCCAGAAATTACGAAAACGTATAATTCCGATAAGATTTGTTGGTATTAGATTACATGGAAAAAGGAGGTTTGTCAAGAACGAAAAGCTGAAACGGCCCGTTCAGCTCCGAAAAAAACTGGAGCGGCCGCAGTAAAAAGCCGCTCTTGCTTTTTGCGGAGGGCGTGAAGTTTTCGAGGAGTTGGCCGTTGAAGCTAGATCTGGAGGCGATGATAAGTCAAAGCACCGAGCGTTCCCGCGAATAAGATTGCCAGGTTATGAATGACTGCCAAATCATTATTAGTCCGCCGTCCAGATTTGTTGGAGTACAAGGAACGAATGCTCGCTTTGCTCACACTCGTATTGAGGCTCTAAATCGGCGAATGATGCCTCATAAGAGCCATAACATAAAAGTCCTCCTTTGACTTTTACGGAGGCCACGAAAATTTCGAGCGGATCAACAAAAAAGGGGGTTCATTCCACATTAATGTTCTAGAAAGCAACCGATTCTAAGCAGGACAACAAGCAAAAACCAAGGTGTTTCAATATTCGAGTGGCAGGGCGGCGTCTTAGTTTTGCGCATAAGATCCACGGATGGATTACCTGCTCACTGCGTTCGCATGCCTATTGAGGATCTAATTCAGCAAGAAATACTTCATAAAAATCCTCAACAAAAGCCCCAAGCAGCGATATCCCATCACCACCCAGGGCCTCATCTTCTATACAGTCACTTTCTCCCGCTCCTCCAAAATCGACGCTTGAGCCGCTGCAATCCGAGCAATCGGAATCCGGTATGGCGAGCAGGAAACATATTGCAATCCTAACCGATGGAAGAACTGAATCGAAGCAGGATCGCCACCATGCTCTCCGCAAACGCCCATTTTAAGCGCTGGATTTGTCATTCGCCCGCGTTGCACAGCAGTGGTCACAAGTGCTCCAACGCCTTTTTGATCAATCGATTGGAACGGATCTGTCGGCAAAATTTTCTGTTCTTGGTACGCGTATAAGAATTTATTCGCATCATCTCTAGAAAATCCAAACGTCAATTGCGTTAGATCATTGGTTCCAAAACTGAAAAATTGTGCCTCCTCAGCAATTTCATCAGCCGTAACACATGCGCGCGGAATTTCAATCATCGTCCCAATATCGAATGGCAACACCAATTGCTCTTTTCGGAATATCGTTTGAATCGCTTCTTTCAGCTGGTTCTTAATAATCGCGATCTCTTCTCTACTCGAAACAAGAGGAACCATAATCTCAGGGTACACCGCAATACCTTCGTCATGAATGTGAATCGCGCTTTCAATAATCGCTTCGGCTTGCATGATATAAATCTCCGGGAATGTGATTGCCAAGCGACAACCGCGATGTCCAAGCATTGGATTCGTTTCCGCTAAATCATGTATGCGTTGCTTAATTTCCTCCGCAGGTTTCCCGATTTCTCGCGCCAATTTTTCAATATCACGATCGGTTTTCGGTAAAAATTCATGTAACGGTGGATCCAGCAGGCGAATATTCACGGGTTTTCCATTAGCAGCTCGGAAAATGCCTACAAAATCAGCTTTTTGCATCTCTTTCAAATGGGCGAGAGCAATCATCCGCTCTTCCTTCGTCTCCGCGATAATCATTTGACGTACGTGCGGAATTCGGTCTTCTTGGAAAAACATGTGCTCCGTTCGGCAAAGTCCAACACCCTCTGCGCCAAAATGCAATCCGACTTCCAAATCATCAGGAGAATCCGCATTCACACGAACAACGAGTTTCTTCGCCTCGTTCACCCAGCTCATCAATTCTTCAAAATGACCACCGATTTCTGTCTCGACAAGTGGGATTTCACCAAGATAAATACTCCCAGTCGAACCGTTCAGTGAGAGAAAGTCGCCTTCCTTTAACGTAGCTGTAGCACTTTGCATCACTTTTTTCGTTTCATCAATCGCAATCGAATCGCATCCCGCAACGCAACATTTTCCCATACCACGAGCGACAACAGCCGCGTGCGATGTCATGCCACCGTGCGCCGTCAAAATCGCAACACTTTTTGCCATCCCCTCGATATCCTCCGGTGATGTCTCATTGCGTACAAGTACGACTTTTTCACCGCGTTCAGCAGCATCAACCGCATCTTCGGCATTAAAATAAATTTGACCCGTCGCTGCACCAGGAGAAGCAGGGAGGCCAGTTGCGAGTGATGTCGCTGCATGAAGGCTTGTTTCATCAAAAGAAGGGTGGAGTAGTTGGTCAATTTGAGCCGTGTCAATCCGCATAATTGCTTCTTCTTTTGTTAACTTCCCTTCATGTACGAGATCCACCGCAATGTTGATGGCCGCTTGCGCCGTCCGCTTCCCATTACGCGTCTGCAGTACAAAAAGTTCGCCTTTTTCAATCGTGAATTCAATATCTTGCATGTCCAAATAATGTAACTCAAGTAGGGCGGCGACTTCGAGCAATTGTTTATAAACCTCGGGCATCATGTCTTCCAAATGTGAAATCGGCTCTGGTGTTCTAATCCCAGCAACGACATCCTCACCTTGCGCATTCAACAAATACTCCCCGAAAAAGAGATTTTCGCCAGTCGAAGGATTTCGTGTAAAAGCAATGCCTGTCCCACTCGTATCACCAGTATTTCCAAACACCATCGACTGAATATTGACAGCGGTTCCAAGTTGGTTATCAATATGATGGAGGCGACGATAAACAGCAGCCCGCGGATTTTCCCATGAATCAAAAACAGCGGTAATCGATAGGCGTAATTGTTGGAAGGGATCTTGCGGGAAATCGCGCCCAGAAGCACTGACGTAAAGCGCTTTGTATGTGGCAATCAAATCTTGCAAATCGTCAGCGGAAAGTTCTGTATCCAGCGTATAATTTTTCTGTTCTTTTAAATCGGTAAGCGCTTGCTCAAAACGATAACTAGGAATTTGAAAAACAACATCGCCGAACATCTGGATAAAACGGCGGTAACAATCATAGCTAGAACGCGCGTCATTGGTAGCTTTCACAAGTCCGAGAACCGACTGATCGTTCAGCCCTAGATTTAGAATCGTATCCATCATCCCGGGCATTGAAAAAGGAGCACCGGAACGCACGGAGATGAGGAGAGGGTTTGTCGTATCGCCAAATTTCTTCCCAGTCTCTTCCTCCAAAATGTGTAGATGTGTCATCATTTCAGCATAAATATCGTCCGATAAGTATTGATGGTGCTCATTGTAGTCTTTACAAGCCTCCGTTGAAATCGTAAAGCCAGGCGGAACAGGCAGTCCAATATTTGTCATTTCGGCTAAATTGGCACCTTTTCCACCTAATAAGTACTTCATTTCCTTCGAACCTTCATTAAAATGATACACAAATTTTCTCAAAATAGTCACCTCTAACATTAGATTTTTATTTCACGTTTTCAATGATTAGGGCTGCGGTTTCTTCAATAGCTTTGTCTTCTACTTGAATGATACGGCATCCGAGCTGTTTAAAAATACGATATCCGTAGTCAAGTTCCTCTAAAATACGGTTTTCACTCGAGTAACTGCTTGTTTCATCCAAACCAATCGATTTTAGGCGAACTTTGCGGATGGCGGAGAGTTTTTCTGGACTGTTTGTTAGACCGATGATGCGATTTCTCGGAATCTGGGTGAGCTCTGCTGGAATCGGAACTTCTGGAACGAGCGGAACATTGGCCACTTTGTAGTTTTGGTTGGCGAGATAGCTGCTAAGTGGTGTTTTACTAGTACGGGAAATGCCAATCAGCACGATATCTGCTTCCAATAAACCGCGTGGATCCTTGCAATCATCATACTTAACGGCAAATTCGATGGCCGCAATCCGGTCGAAATAATGTTGATCTAACCTGCGCATATTTCCAGGATCTTCTTTAGATTGTTGCCCCGTTTTCTGTTCGATAGCGGTGGTGAGGTTGGATACAAGGTCGATGCAGGGCAGGTGGTGCTTGGCGCAATAGTCGCTGGAAATAGTGCTTAACTTCTTTTGTACCAAGGTTTGGACGATAATTGCGTCCGCTTTTTTTGCTTCTTCTAAAATTTCAAGCAAGGCTTCCTCGTCGCGAACAAAGGCGTGACGGCGAATATCAGCACCGCCTTCTAATGTAAACTGAGCGGTGGAAGCGCGAATAAGATGTTGTGCGGTTTCTCCGATGGCGTCTGAAATAACATAAATGATGACAGTAGACTTCATTTTTACCTCCGATTTATTCATTTTTGAACGTATCCACGAAAAGTTGCGTCAATCGTGTTTTAGAAACTTTTCCAATTGCTTTTTTGCCTTCCATAACAGGCAGAGAGTCAATTTGATGAATCACGAGTTGTTGCGCTGCGTAGAGGGCAGAATCTGTTTTTGTGACGGTTAAAATATTAGGCATCCGCGTCATAATCGTCGCAATTGGTGTCGCCTTTTTATCGGTGTCAGCAAGCGCGCCTTTTAGCAGATCTTTGCGAGAGACAATACCAATCAGCTCTGACGCTTCGATTACATATAAACTGCCAGTATCCTCTAAAAAAAGGGTGACAATTGCATCGTGAATCGAGGTTTCCTTCGTTACAAATACAGGTATCGTCATAATTTCAGCTACCTTCAAATGGCGAATATCTTCATAGATGGTAGGATTTAAATCGAGTCCCGAATAAAAATAACCGACTTTCGGACGGGCATCTAAAATACCAGTCATCGTCAAAATTGATAAATCAGCGCGAATCGTGGCGCGGGTTAACTCTAAAGAACGCGCGATTTGATCGCCTGTTGCAGGTTCGTTTACTTTCACAAATTCAATGATGGCTAGTTGTCGTGCTGAGAGCTTTATTTGGCCCACCTCATTTCGATATAGGATATGCTGTTTATTATATAGTATGACATAATAGAATGCAAATGATTAATGTGTCATACTAATAAAAAGTAATAATCTCATTTTTTGCTTCCCTCACACAGCTTCGTTATAATTAGCGAAAGAAAAGGGGGCGTTCTCTTGTGCCGAAAAAGGTAACATGGTTAGAGTTATTTTTTGATTTATTATTTGTTGGGGCAATTGCGTCAGTCACACATGTGCTACTATATATGGAAGATGGTGCAATCGATGCGAGCATTTTTTGGAAGTTTGTTCTCATGTTTGTGCCGCTATGGTGGGCTTGGACAGGGCAGACGTTATTTATCAATCGCTATGGCAATGATTTGTTACCGCAACGACTGCTCATCGGACTAGAGATTATGTTCGTATTATTGATGATATCTAGTTTTAATATTCATTTTGACGAAACGTATATCACTTTTTTTATAGGGTATATCGGATTGAGAATGATTACGGCGATTCAATATCTTTTTGCTGCAAAAAAAGAAAAAGCAGCTCGCAGGAACGTGGCGCTTTTTCTAGGTAAATACTTTTGGATTGGGATTTTAGTATCTTCCATCTCCTTGTTTTTAGACGGAGAATGGCGTTATATCATGCTTTATGTAGGAATCGTATTGGATATTTTAGTGCCGCTAATAGGCCGCAAGCGATTACGTCAAGTTCCGATTCATACGGAGCATTTGTTGGAACGCTTTGGTTTGTTTACAATCATATTACTAGGAGAATCGATTGTCGCGATTATTTCTGTACTATCGACGGAAGTGATGGATCTTGGCCTGATTTTTTACGCGGCCTGCGCTATTATCTTAGTATTGCTGATTTGGTGGCAGTATTTTGATAACTTAGAGAAAAAATTGGACAAAGAACAGCAGACAGCAGGGCAACTGATTATTTATGGCCACTTATTTATTTTTTTATCGCTATCAACAACCGCTGCAGGTATCAAAATGCTCATTTTACCAGATGTATCATATCATTTCGTTGTTTTCTTCCTGTTTAGCTCGGTTTTGGTGTATGTTCTTGCTTTTTCGGGAACATTTCATTTATATCGGGTCCCAGAGGAACGGCTGGCCTGGATACACTTGGCCTTGTTTATCGGTTTACTCACAGGGTTATTCGTTCTTGTCTGGTTTGTAGTGCTTTCTCCCGCGCTCGTATTGTTGGTATTATGCATCTTTTTCCTCATTTTTGGGATGATGACATCGAAATAAAATGGCTTTCCAAGCAAAAAGGCATCCTGTTTTTCGCGGGATGCCTTTTTGTTACCTATACGTAAAACAAAATACAGAAATACATAAAACCGGTGCCTGCGATCACGAACAGATGCCAAATCGCGTGCATATAAGGAACTTTTGGAATGCTATAAAAAACGGCGCCAACAGTAAACATGATGCCCCCGGTTACAAGTAACCAAAATCCAACGGGCTCTAGTGTTAGATAGAGCGGTTTAATGGCGATCATAACGAGCCAGCCCATCAATAGATAGAAAAGCGTCGAAATTAGTTTCCATTTTCCGAGCAAAAAGCATTTATATACGATTCCTGCTGCAGCAAGTCCCCAAATGACACCGAATAAGGTCCAGCCGAGCGATCCTTGCAATGTAATCAAAACAAGTGGCGTATAAGATCCGGCAATCAAAACATAAATGGCAACGTGATCCAATATATTAAATAGCTGCTTGGCTTTTCCAGGCTTGAAACTGTGTAGCATCGTCGAGCAGAAATACAGCAACATCAATGAAATGCCGTAAATTAAAAAACTGACTAAATAAATCGGGTTATCCCGCTGTATCGCAAAAATAATGAGCATGACAAGGGCAGGAATGCTAAGTAAAAAACCAACACCATGTGTGACCGCATTCGCCACTTCTTCTTTCCAATTGTACGCTTCGTGCATATTTATCACCAAACTTTTCTGAAAAATTAAATTTTCGATTATTATCCTTATCATACGCTTTTTTTGAAGAAATAGAAAGTGAGAAAAGACCTTGAAAGTTTAAGATAGTGTAAAGAATACGAAAACGATTGTCCCTAGGTACAACTTCCGCCTGATATTTAGCTATTAGAATAGTACTATTGTGATTTTCTTGCTATAATAGAAAGAAGAAATCTAGAATTGGATGTGGAAGTAATGACGAAAATAAAAATTGTGACTGATTCAACTGCAGGATTAACGCCTGAAGAAGTGGCGAAATATAACATTCATATTCTACCATTAACTGTCGAAATTGATGGGGAAACTTACGATGCGACAGAACTTGAGCCAGCTGATTTCATGGCAAAAATGGCAACTTCGAAACAGCTTCCGAAATCATCACAACCAGCAATTGGCAATATTGTAGCCTTATTTGAGGAATTAACAGCGGATGGTAGTGAAGTATTGGCCATTCATTTGACGGAGAAATTAAGCGGAACCGTTTTAACGGCACAACAAGCTGCGGACATGGTAGATGGCGAAGTAACGGTCATTGATTCCGATTATATCGCGCGTGCCTTGGCGTTCCAAGTCATTGAAGCGGCAAAAATGGCCCAAACTGGAACTAGTACGGTAGAAGACATCTTAACCAAAATATCATCTATTCGCGCGAAAACAAAGCTGTATATTTGTGTCGTGACCCTCGAAAACCTGATTAAAGGTGGACGTGTAGGCCGGATGCAAGGTATTATCGGCAGTCTTTTGAACATCAAGTTGATTGCCAAGTTGCAAGATGGCGCGCTTGTTGAAGAAGCTAAGATTCGCAGTAAGAAAAAAACGATGGACTATTTAGTAGATGTTTTAAAAGCGGAAACGAAGAAGGTCAAGGAACTCAATGTGGTACACGCGAATGGGTTGCAAATGGCCGAAGAAATCAGAGCACATGCCAAAGAAATTTTCCACTTGCCGGAAGTATTATTGTTAAATGCCGATTCGGTTATTTCAACACATGCTGGAAACGGTGCGTTTGCGATGATTTACTATACAGAGTAGGTTAGGTGAAGATGTTGAATAAGAAAAAATATTGGCTTGCGGGGATTGCTATCATCATCCTCGCGGCCATTCTTACCTTTTATTTTATCCAAAAAGAGCAGGACAGGAAGCGTGAAGAGGCGCGTGTGGCAATCAATCTAGTCGCGATGGGAGATTCGTTAACAGAAGGTTCTGGCGATGAGGAAAATGATGGTGGCTATGTTGGTATCATTGAATCCAAACTGGCCAAGCGCGAAGACGTCAGAAGCGTGACGACGGAAAATTACGGTGTTGGTGGAAACCGGAGTGACCAGTTGTTGAAACGTTTAGATACACAGCCTGATTTTCAAAGGGATGTCAAAGATGCCAATGCGATTTCGATTACGATTGGTGGAAATGATGTGGTGAAAGTCATTCGTTCTAAGCTGCTAGATGCGAAGAAATCCGATTTTACGAAGGCAAATGCGAAATTCGATGCCAATTTGACGAAATTTTTAGATGAAATTCGTGATTTAAATCCGGATGCGCCGATTTATGTGTTTGGCATTTACAATCCGTATACGACTTATTTTAGCGAGATGAAAGTGTTGGATGACATTATTGCTGATTGGAATGCCTCAACAAAAGAGACGTTGGCGAAAGTGAATGATACACACTTTATTTCGGTTAATAAGCAATTGGAAGAGCGTGCGGCAACGAAAACGGGGAAGGCGAATCCAAACCTGTCATCTGATTTATTTCATCCGAATCATAGTGGATATCAAAAAATGGCAGAAGCTTTATACGAACAAATGGTGACATCGATACAAAAAGGAAATATAGAGTAGAGAAGGTGACGGCTGTTGGGGTCAAAAGATAAGCAAACAAACTATTGGAAATGGGTGTTTCTGGCATTTGTCGGGATATTAGTGCTCAGCGTGGCTTGGCTTTATATGTCGATTTTCTGGTTTTCACCACATGTGCCGGAAGATGCTGGGCGTAAGGTGAGCACGAAGGATATGGTTGAATTTCCAACATCGACGAATAAGGCGGATTTGAATGCATTGATTGCGCATTATTTACAAGATTTTCAGAAAGATAATGATGCGGATATAAAATATGATGTGTATTTAGCGGACGATGTTGTTTTTACTGCAGAGGCACATTTTTTAGGGCAGCCTGTAGATCTTGGACTTAATTTTACGCCTACTTTGCGCAAGGATGGCGTGATTGTTTTGCAGCAAGTTGATTTGAGAATTGGGGCGCTACCATTGCCGGTTTCTGTCGCGATGAAGTATGTTCAGAGTCAGGTGGAATTGCCTGATTGGGTGACGGTTTCTCCAAAACGAAAGAAAATTTATCTTGATATGAATAAACTGAAATTAAAAGGTGACATGAAAGTGCGTGTGGATGCTCTTGATTTGAAGAAAGACGATATTTCATTCACGCTTTTAGTACCAACAAGTTAAGAAATAGTGAGCAAGCGCTTTATTTGAAAAGCAATGTCAAGTGTATTACAATTTAATAGCAACATAAAACTACTTGGGGAGGCTATAAGATGAGTGAAAAAGCAATTTTTGCAGGTGGCTGTTTTTGGTGTATGATCAAACCATTTGATACGCAACCTGGTATTGAAAGTGTGGTTGCTGGTTACACGGGCGGACACACGATGAATCCTACGTATAAAGAGGTTTGTAGTGAAACGACTGGGCACACGGAAGCTGTCGAGATTACATTTGATCCAGAGATTTTTCCGTATGAGAAGTTAGTGGAGGTTTATTGGCAACAGACGGACCCGACGGATGCAGGTGGTCAGTTTGTAGACCGTGGTTCCTCGTATCGGCCAGTTATTTTTTATACGTCAGAGGAGCAACGCGTGATAGCGGAGAAATCGAAGGCGGATTTGGATGCAAGTGGCCGTTTTAAGCGACCTATCGTGACGCAAATCGAGAAGGCTGGACCGTTTTATGTGGCGGAGGAATACCATCAAGATTTTTATAAGAAGGACCCGAATCATTATAAGAATTATCGCAGCCATTCAGGACGCGATCCATTTATCAACGCTAATTGGAAAGGGTGACCGACTATGAATCCAGAGGAAAAAGCGAAACGTTTAAAAGAATTGGATGATTTACAATATAAAGTAACGCAAGAACAAGGAACGGAAAGCCCATTTAAAAATGAATTCTGGGATAATAACCAGCCTGGGATTTATGTGGATATCGTTTCTGGAAAGCCGTTGTTCTCCTCGCTCGATCAATACGATGCGGGATGCGGTTGGCCGAGTTTTACAAAACCGATTGACGCGCTGGAAGTGTTGGAAAAACGAGATATGTCTCACGGGATGATTCGGACGGAGGTGCGGTCGGCCGAGGCTGATTCGCATTTAGGTCATATTTTCCCAGATGGGCCACGTGAATCGGGCGGTATGCGTTATTGCATCAACTCGGCGGCGCTACGTTTTGTGCCGAAAGATGCGCTCGAAGAAGAAGGATACGGCGAATATTTACCATTTTTTGCGTAATGGTTCGTATTTTTAATGAGGTTTGGACAAAAGCTTAAATAAAGCCGAAGATTACTGTCCTTATTTATTTAGCTTATGTACCGTCATTATTGAATACCCCTACTAATCTATGATAGAATTGGTAGGGGTATTAGTTTGTATTTTTTCAAGGAGGAATGAGGATGCAAAAAATTGCTGTGCTTGGTTTAGGTGGCATTGCGCAGAAGGCTTATTTACCGGTGTTTGCGCACTTAGATAATGTGGAAGTCCATTTGTTTACGCGAGATTCTCAGAAGTTGAAGGCGATTAGTGAGAAATATCGTTTTCATAATACGCATCATTCGGTGGATTCGATGATTCGTGCGCAGGTAGATGCGGCGTTTGTACATACGTCGACGGCAAGTCACCCAGAGATTGTTCGTGCGTTTTTGGAAGCTGGGATTCCGGTTTACGTGGATAAACCAGTGGCGGATGATTATGAAACGACGAAGGAATTGATTGAGCTAGCCGAGGCGAAAAATACGTTGTTGATGGTTGGTTTTAATCGTCGTTTTGCGCCTAGATATGCTGCTTTGGCGGAGAAAACGGATACGAACATGATCTTGATGCAAAAGCACCGGAAAGCGCAGGCAAGTGAGCCTCGGGTATTTATCTTTGATGATTTTATTCATGTTGTGGATACGGTCTTGCATTTGTTGGACGCGCCTGTTGAGAAGATGACGGTTTTTCCAACGATGAATGGGGACTTATTATCGGCTATTACGGTGCAATTTTTGGCGAATGGTCGGACGGCGACAGCGATTATGAATCGGGAAAATGGTACGAGCGAGGAGCGTTTGACGATTTTCACGCCAGATGCAAAATGGGAAGTGGAGCATGTGACGGAGCTTCATGTGTATGAAGGCACGGGTCATTCGGTTGTACGATTTGGTGATTGGGAAACGACGCTTTATAAACGTGGATTCGAGTCGATCATTATCGCCTTTTTGGACGCGGTACGCGAAGGAAAAACGGAACCTGTTTCGAAAAAATCTGCGCTTGAAACGCATCGGATTTGTGAAGAAATTTTGCAACATGTGGAGCGTTAACAAAAGAGAGGAATGGGCAGCTTGGGACGATCGTTTTATCACTATTTAATGACTTACCGCGATACGATCAAACGTGATGCGGCGACGAAATTTGCGAATGATGCTTTTAAGGATCATAGTTTTCCGAAGCAGTCTACTGATTATTATGAGTTATGTGAGTATTTGGAGCTGAACGCTTCGTATATTCCGAGCATGACGTTATTTGATGATTTATGGGGTAATTATATTTTGGATGAAGAAAAAAATGGGAGGCGTTAAAATTGAGTATTCATATTGAGGCGAAACAAGGCGAGATAGCAGAAACGATTCTTTTACCGGGAGATCCGTTGCGTGCGAAATACATTGCGGAGACTTTTTTAGAGGACGTTATTTGTTTTAATGAGGTTCGTAATATGTTTGGATACACGGGGACATATAAAGGCAAGCGGGTATCGGTGATGGGAACTGGTATGGGGATTCCGTCGATTTCGATTTATGTGAACGAACTGATTCAGAGTTATGATGTGAAGAATTTGATTCGTGTTGGTACGATGGGCGCGATTCAAAAAGACGTGAAGGTTCGCGACGTGGTTATTGCGCAAGCGGCTTCGACGGATTCACAAATTAATCGTAATACGTTTGCTGGCGTTGATTTTGCGCCAGTGGCTGATTTTGGTTTGTTAAAAAATGCGTATGATGCAGGTGTTGAAAAAGGCTTAGCAATGCGTGTGGGGAATGTTTTTTCGGCGGATCGTTTTTATAATGAGCAGTTGGATAAGCAACAATTAGCGGATCATGGTGTGCTTGGAATCGAGATGGAAGCGGCAGCGCTTTACACGATTGCTCAGAAATTTGGGCGCAAAGCACTGGCGATTTTGACGGTGAGTGATCATATTTTTACTGGGGAAGAAACGACGGCGGAAGAGCGCCAAACGACTTTTAACGATATGATTGTGGTTGCGTTAGAATCTACGTTGAAGTAGGGAGAATCTAGCGAAGGAAGGTTACAAAACAAGATGATGCATTTTATTTCATTCATGATAGCACTGAGTTTAGCTGGTTTTCATACGTCAGCTGATTATTTAGCGGGAAATCTGGATAAACCAGCCGCAGAAACGGCGACAACGGGAAGTAAGGATTATCAAAATGATCCGCTTTATCCGTACATTGCCCAACAGAATAAATTGGTAGAAAAAGATGGTGTTCAATATATTACGAATCCCGAAAATATATTGGTACTTGCGAATAAGGAATATTCTTTGCAATCGTCTTATTCACCGCCTGATTTAGTACGTCCGAATGTGACGTTCTCGTTTGGCGATGAGCAGGTGGAAAAAGCGCAGATGCGTAAGGAAGCGGCGTCGCAGTTGGAAGCGATGTTTACAGCGGCGAAGCAAGATGATTTAACGCTCTATGCTGTTTCTGGCTATCGTTCTTATAAGCGTCAACAGGAAGTTTTCGGTGCAGAAGTTGCTGCGAAGGGCGAGGCTAAGGCGAAAGAGGCGGTGGCTGTTCCTGGAACGAGTGAACATCAAACGGGCCTTGCGATGGATATTTCGTCGCGGGATCAAGGTTTTAATTTGACGGAGGCTTTTGGTGAAACGCCTGAGGGGCAATGGTTACAGAAGAACGCGCATAATTACGGTTTTATTTTACGGTATATGAAAGGCAAGGAAGCTGTGACGCAATATCAATATGAATCTTGGCATTATCGCTATGTTGGCAAGGATGCAGCGACGATTATTTATGAAAATGATTGGACGCTTGAGGAATTTTTCCAGCATGTGCAGGCTTTGCAAAAGAAAATTGATGGTGGAACGGCGAAATAAGATAGGGAGCTCTCACGTGATGTGGGGGTTCTTTTTTGTGGTTTATTTTTAAATATGTCGAAAAAGTCATAAATAAACTCTCAAAATCGGAAGTACTGTATTTTTTATTATTGTATAGGATGGTAGGCTGTTAAAGTGGTCTTAAATAAAAGATACTTTAGGAGGAAATTAAAAAATGGTAATTAAAAAAATGGGTGTTGCAACAGCTGCTTTGTTAATGTGTGTGAGCTTACCGGTGCAGACTTATGTGATGGCAGCAGAAAATCCGCAGAATTATTCAATGAAAGCAGAAAATAAACTAAGAGCAAGTGAGGCAGATAATCAGGGGTCTTTTTCTGATGTTACGGACTATTTCTCAGTGGTTCCAGGAGCTAATTCATTCGTTGATAAAAACACCGTTACAATCACACCAGATGCTTCTTGGCAAAAAGGTGGTTTATGGTCAAGCGAAGAAAATAAAGTAGATTTAACGAAAAACTTTCATTTAGCTGCTGACCTCTATATGGGGAATAGCCCACAAAGTGCAGATGGTATTGCTTTTGTCATGCAGAATGATAGTCGTGGTAAAAATGCTTTAGGTCAAGACGGCGGCGGACTGGGCGTCTATGGACAAAATTACATTAAAAATGCATTGGCAATAGAAGTCGATAGCTATGATAATGCAGATACTTTTGATTACGGGTTAGGCAAGGCTAACCATATTGCGATTACTGTACCAACAGCAGCTAGACCTGTTCATGAAGCGATGAGCCGATTAGGGACAGATGAAATTTTTGCTGATGGACAATATCATCCTATTAGCTTTGATTGGGATGCGAAAACGAAAACCTTAAGCTATGCATATGGTGCATATACTGGAAGTTATGTTGTCAATGACTTGCAAGCCACTTTTGGTGGAACAGAGGTTATTTTTGGATTTACAGGTTCAACTGGAACATATAAAACATTGCAACAAGTGGAGATTACAGAACTTCAAGTGAACGGTATTTCCCCAAAAATGAAGATGGAAATAAGTGATAAAAACGGAAACAATAATGGAAAAGCAGAGCCGTCTGAGGTAGTTAGTGTAGGCACAACTATTTCGAATGAAACAAACGATGCATCTCCTTTTAATTTACAATATGGTGTGAAACTCGATCCATTATTTGATGCAGATACTGTGTCCAATATAGAGTTGAAACGGAATGATGGCCAGATTTATACGGTGACGAAAGAGCAGCTATTAAATAATGAAGTACAATTACCATTTGCTGATCCATCAAATACGTTCACACTAACATATGATGTGAAAGTT
The DNA here is from genome assembly GCF_014322795.1 of Paenilisteria portnoyi. Lineage (GTDB taxonomy): Bacteria > Bacillota > Bacilli > Lactobacillales > Listeriaceae > Listeria_A > Listeria_A portnoyi. Next base: position 66,807 of record NZ_JAASTT010000002.1, on the reverse strand, counting down.
CGACCAGATGCTAGTCCAAAAGGCACCAAGTTAGAGATTTCTGCTACAGGTAAAGTGAATGGCGTGAAATATACAGCAGCTGGGTCTATTGTCCTTCGAATCCCAGGTGAGAAACCAGTCATAACGGCTAGTGATAGTAGTCTGAAAAAAGGTGCGACATTTGATTCTATGGCTGGCGTCAGTGCGGAAGATGTAGAAGATGGCAATTTGACGAATAATGTTAAGATCGCGGCAAATGATGTAGACACATCGAAGGTCGGGACGTATCACGTGACATACAGCGTGACAGATAGTGACGATAATACAACAACGAAAACAATTACAGTAACAGTAACCAGTAATGATGCACCAATTATTAATGCAGTAGATAAATCTGTGAAAAAAGGTATAATATTCGATCCGCTGGCAGGTGTAAGTGGGACTGATACAGAAGATGGTAATGTAACAAGTAAAGTGAAAGTAACAGCGAATGATGTAGATACATCCAAAGTTGGTACCTATCATGTAACGTATAGTGTGACGGACAGTGATAATAATACGACTACTAAGACAATCACGGTTACAGTTACAAGTAATGATGCGCCAGTTATTACAGCTACGGATAAAACAGTGAAAAAGGATTTGACATTTAATCCAATGGCTGGGGTGACGGCAAATGATACAGAAGATGGTGATGTAACGAGCAAAATTCAAATCACGGCCAGCGACGTCGATATTACTAAAGTAGGCACATATCATGTAACTTACAGCGTTACTGATAGTGATAACAATACAACGACAAAAACGATCACAGTTACAGTAACAAGTAATGCGGCGCCTTCTATTACAGGAGTTGACAAGACGCTTAAAAAGGGTACGGCGTTTAATCCATTAACAAGTATGAGCGCATTTGACTTGGAAGATGGTGATCTTACTAACCAAATTAAGGTGACAGCAAATGATGTGGACACGTCGAAGGTTGGTACGTATCATGTAACATATAGTGTGACGGACAGTGATAATAACACGACTACTAAGACAATCACGGTTACAGTAACAAGCAATGATGCTCCGGTTATTCATGCAACAGATAAAACGATGAAAAAAGGTATGAGTTTTGATCCTTATGCTGGTGTAACGGCAACGGACACAGAAGATGGTGATATTTCCATTAAGGTTAGTATTACGGCTACTGATGTAGACATGAATCGAGTAGGCACATATCATATCACGTATAGCGTGACGGATAGCGATAAAAATACAACCACAAAAACGATTACAGTAACAGTAACGAGCAATGATGCACCAGTTATCCAGGCGTCAGATATTACAATGCGTGTGAACAAACCGTTCAATGTTAAAGAAGCGGTTGTTGTTACAGATACAGAAGATGGTGACATTACGAATAAACTAGAAATCGTCGCAAATGATGTGAATATCGCGAAAGCTGGCGTATATCATGTCACCTATAGAGCGACAGATTCTGATGGTAATACGACAACGAAAACAATCACAGTGACAGTTTTGACTGATGACGCACCAATTCTAACAACAAGTGATATCTATCTAAAAATTGGAGATGTATTCAATCCAATGGACGGAATTACTGCGAATGATACGGAAGATGGTAACTTAACTAGCAAAATTAAAGTGGACAGTAATGATGTTGATATGTCGAAGGCTGGAATGTATACAGTCGTGTACAGCGTAACGGACAGTGATAATAATACAACCAAGATCACCCGTCACGTTTATGTTCGTACGAATGATGCGCCAGTCATTCACGCAAATGATCTCGCGTTTAAAGCAGGTGCTGTATTTGATGTGAAAGCCGGAATTACCGCAAGTGATACAGAAGATGGTGATATCACAAATGAGATAAAAATTATAGCTGATGATGTTGATGCAACGAAAGCCGGTACGTATCATGTCACCTATAGCGTTACAGATTCTGATGATAATACCACCACAAAAACCATTATTGTGACTGTGTTGACGAATGAAAAACCAGTTATTGATGCTAACGATATAACGCGTAAAGCGCATCGTCCAATCGATCGGATGGCAAATGTAACGGCATCTGATTTAGAAGATGGAGACATCACAGGCAGTATCAAAGTTGTTGCAGATGACGTAAACATAGACGTACCTGGAGAATATCATGTTACGTACAGTGTTATTGACTCGGATGGCAATGTAACAGAAAAAACAATTACTGTGACAATTTTAAGTAATGAAAAACCAGTTATCACAGGACAAGATAGTCAGTTTAAAGCTGGCCGTACTTTTGATCCATTAGCGGGTATTAGTGCGAATGATGCGGAAGATGGCGATATTACAAGCAATATTACAGTCGTATCGAATGATGTGAATCCAGAAATAGCAGGTGTTTATCATGTGACATATAGCGTTACCGATAGCGATGGAAACACAACAGAAGAAACTTACACAGTAACAGTTCTAACAAACGAAAAACCTGTTATCCATGCAAGTGACCAAACGCTGACATACGGACAAGCATTTGATCCGATGGCAGGGGTTACCGCGTCTGACTTAGAAGACGGAGACATCACAGGGAGCATTACAATTATTTCAAATGATGTGAATCCAAATCAAGCTGGGATTTATCATGTGACTTACAGTGTCGTCGATTCAGATGGTAATGAAACACAATACACGATTACTGTTCTTGTCGGTGCACAGCCGATCGTTCCAGTTGTACCAGTGGAACCTGTTAAGCCAGCAAAACCTGTAGTGCCAGTTGCTACAAGTACACCAGTTGTATCCAAACCAGGTAAAACAATTCAACCGGTGGCAAATCAAGTAGCGCAAATAACACCAAGTAAAGCTTTACCAAAAACAGGAGACGAATCAGAAACTAATACACTTGTTATTGGTGGACTATTAGCTGCTCTAGGTGCATTATTCTTGCGTAGAAAGAAATAGATAAATTGGAAACGAGAAACTCCTGCTTTTTGAGGAGATTCTCGTTTTTTGTTTTAACTAGTTGACTTATAATACCCCCTATAGGTATAATGATAATATAAATAATAAAGGAGTGGGCAAATATGACGCATGATCAACCAATTGTACCGCGCTCGGATGAAGATACGAAACAGATTTTAAATCGTTTACGGCGTGTGGAAGGACAGGTTCGTGGCATTCAACAAATGGTGGAAGCGGATCGTTACTGTGTGGATATTTTAGTGCAAATTTCAGCAGCAAATTCAGCGCTTAAGAAAGTAGGTTTGCAGGTGCTAGAGCATCACGCGAAACATTGTGTAGTTGATGCGGCGCAAAATGGTGAATCGGATGAAATAATGGATGAGTTGTTAAAAGTGATTCGTCAATTCTCAAAGACGTAATTTGTAAAGGGGGTATTTTCAAATGGAAGCAAAACGACAAGATTTAAATGTGTTTGGTATGACGTGCGCTGCTTGTTCGACGCGTGTGGAAAAGTCGCTGAATAAGGCGGCTGGCGTGGAGAAGGCTAATGTTAATTTAGTGACGGAAAGTGCAGCGGTCTATTATGACCCTGATCAAATAAGTGCGGAACAATTGATTGATATTGTAAAGCATGCGGGCTACGATGCTGCGGAAAAAATGTCAAAAGAAGAGAAAGATGCGATTTTGGATAAGCAGTTTAAACGGGAAGTACGGCGGTTTATTTTATCTGCTATCTTGGCTTTGCCGCTACTTTTGACGATGGTGACGCATATTCCGTATTTGCATCATACGGCGTTTGCGATGGGTGTGGATGCGATTATTAGCCCTACAATTCAGCTGATTCTTGCGACGGTGATTCAGTTTTATATTGGTTGGCGGTTTTATGATGGGGCGTATAAGTCGCTTCGTGGTAAGAGCGCGAACATGGATGTGCTTGTGGCATTGGGGACTTCCGCGGCTTACTTTTATAGTTTGGCGGAGTATGTGAGGCAGTTGGTTAATCCAAATATCGAGGCGCATTATTATTTTGAGACGAGTGCGATTTTGATCACGTTGATATTACTGGGGAAATTGTTGGAGAGCTATGCGACATCGAAAACAACGCAGTCTATTGCTGGCTTGCTTAAACTTCAATCGAAGGAAGCGGTTGTTTTGCGGGAGGATCAGGAGTGGAAGGTGCCGGTGGACGAGCTCGCAATTGGCGATGTGATTTTAGTGCGACCTGGTGAAAAAGTGCCGATTGATGCGGTCGTGTTGACTGGTGAGACGAGCATTGATGAGTCGATGATTTCTGGGGAACCGGTGCCTGTGGAGAAAAAGGCGGGCGACGCGGTAATTGGTTCGACGGTGAATTTCGATGGGGCATTCCAAGCGAGAGTAACGAAACGGATGGACGAGACGGTGCTTTCGACGATTATTCAGTTAGTGGAAGAGGCGCAGGGTGTGAAGGCGCCGATTCAGCGTTTGGCGGATCGGATTTCAGGGATTTTTGTACCGATTGTGTTGGTGATTGCGGTCGTGACATTCGTGATTTGGATGATTGCGACGGGTGGTGTACTGGATCAGTCGCTGCAGGTGGCGATTGCGGTACTCGTGATTGCATGTCCTTGTGCGCTTGGCTTAGCGACGCCGACCGCGATTATGTCGGGAACTGGGAAGGGCGCGGAAAGCGGTATTCTTTTTAAAGGTGGCGAGCATTTAGAACGGACGGCAAAAGTGGATACGGTGATTTTTGATAAGACGGGGACGCTGACGGAAGGGAAGTTACGCGTGACGAATATGTTGGAAAATCATGCGGACTTCAAACGATTTGTTGCAGTAATGGAAGAGCAGTCGGAACACCCGATTGCCAAGGCCGTATTGGCTTATTTAGACGATGTGGAGATAGAAAATGTGCACGCGGATAAAATTCGAGCGAAAGCGGGTCACGGAATGGTCGGTGTGTTGAATGGCGCGAAGGTATCTCTTGGATCGTATCGATTTATCGTGCAATCTGCTGATATCGAGAAAGAGGCCGACGACACGATGCAGCAATGGATGCAGGCGGGGCAAACGATTGTGGCGATGAGTATCGACGGTGTTTTTGCAGGGGCGTTTGGCTTGCTGGATACGCCGCGAAAAGAGGCGAAGGAAGCGATTTTACGACTTCGGGAGCTTGGTGTTAAAACGGCGATTGCGTCAGGCGATCAGCGCGTCGTTGTGGAAAATATTGCGGCGGAGCTTGGTATTGATACTGTTTATGCGGAACAATTACCGAATGATAAGAGTGATTTAGTTGCTGGATTGCAAAAACAAGGACATGTAGTGGCGTTCGTTGGTGATGGGATTAATGATGCACCAGCGCTTGCGACGGCGGATACGGGAATTAGTATTGGGACAGGGACGGATATCGCGATTGAAACGGGCGATGTGACACTTGTCGGCCATCAGTTGACGCTTGTTCCGCAAACGATTCAATTAAGCCGAGCGACGATGCGAAATATCCGGCAAAACTTTTTCTGGGCATTGGCTTATAACTGTGCGGGGATTCCGATTGCGGCGATTGGCTTGTTAGCGCCTTGGGTAGCAGGGCTTGCGATGGCTGGGAGTTCGGTTTCGGTTGTGGCGAATGCGTTACGATTGAAACGTGTGAAGTTAAAATAATAGGAAAAATGCTTAGACATCTATTTCCGGATTTCTAAGCATTTTTTGTATGGTTTAATTGATATACCGCAATGAACTTCGCAAAGTAATGTTGCGAAAATTAGGGCAGGTTTTTATTTAGTATTGACTTTTGTAAGATAAATGTTTAATATAATAAACAAATGCAGATGAGGAGTGATAAAGATGCAGCGGTATACATATTTAAAACTAGCTTTAAAAGAAAACGGGTTGACATTGCAACAAGCGGCGGATCGGATTGGTGTTACGAAAGGATACCTCAGCCAGTTGATAAACAACAAAATCAAGGAACCCAGCGCCCAAAAACTGCAGGCGTTGCATGAGGTGCTCCATCTAGAATACCCTCCGCGCGAAAAAAACATTGGTGTTGTGTTCGGAAAATTTTATCCGTTGCATACGGGACATATTTATTTAATTCAGCGAGCGGCGAGCCAAGTCGATGAACTGCATGTGATTCTTTGCCATGATGATGTGCGCGATTTTGAGCTTTTTCAAAAGAGTTCCATGACGAAACAGCCTACTGTGGAGGATCGCTGGCGCTGGTTGTTGCAGACGTTTAAATATCAGGACAATATTAAGATTCATGATTTGTCGGAAGATGGGATTCCGCCGTATCCGGATGGTTGGGATGAATGGGCGATTCGGGCGAAGAAGTTGCTTGCGGATAATCATATTCAGGCGAATGCGATTTATTCGAGTGAACCAAAGGATGCGATTCGCTATCAGGAGTTGCTAGATGTGAATACGGTGGTCGTTGATGCACAGCGGTCGTTTATGAATATTAGTGCGACGCAAATTAGGCAGGAGCCGTTTCATTATTGGGACTACATTCCGACTGAGGTAAAGCCGTTTTTCGTGCGGAAAGTGGCGATTCTAGGTGGTGAGTCAAGTGGGAAATCAACGCTGGTTAATAAGCTTGCGAATACGTTTAACACGACAAGTGCTTGGGAGTACGGACGGGATTATGTTTTTTCACATCTTGGTGGGAATGAGAAGGCGCTACAATTTTCCGATTATGATAAAATTTCGTTGGGGCAGGCGCAGTATATTGATTTCGCGGTGAAATATGCGAATAAGGTTGCGTTTATTGATACGGATTATGTGACGACGCAAGCGTTTTGTATGACGTATGAAGGGCGGGAGCATCCGTTTGTACAGGCGATGATTGAGACGCAGCGCTTTGATTTGGTTATTTTGTTAGAGAATAATACGCCGTGGGTGAATGATGGGTTGCGCCACCTTGGTAGTAAGGTAAAGCGCAAGGAATTTCAGGATTTGTTGGCGCATTTATTGACGGAAAATGATATTCCATATGTGGCGATTACGTCTGGAAATTACGAGGAGCGGTACTTGGAGAGTATCCAACTTGTGGAACAATTACTGAACGATAAAAAGGAGAATTCAGATGAAATCAGTCGTTATGAAGATAGGTCGGAATAAAGTCTACCCTTATATCAGTGTTTTACTCGTTACCATCGCTTTTTTAGCGACAAATCCGCTGGTCCATTTTGAATGGAGGTATCTATTATCTTATGTGGGCGCGATTTGTGGATTAATTTGCGTGATTTTATTGGCAAAAGGGAAGAACAGCGGCAATGTATTTGGGATGTTGGCAGCGTTTGGTGAGATGAGTGGGAATTTCTTAGGACGAAATGTTGGGGCCGCATTGCCAAGTCTGTATTATTTCGTCACACATATTTTTGGATTGGTGACATGGAAGAAACATATGGATGCCGAGGCTACGTTGGAACCACGTAAGTTGACGGAACGCCATTTTGGGATTGCGATTTTGTTTATTATTGGTGCTTCTTTTGTGAATATGTATTTGACGGGGATTCTTGGTGTGGTGAATGATCCATACCAATTGATGCTGAATAATTTCATTTTCGCGCTCGGTGTGACGGCTCAATTTTTAATGATTGCGCGTTTTAGTTTTAACTGGTATTTGTGGATTATCATGAATATTTTGGTGATTTCGCTTAATATTTATACGAAAAATCCGATTATCGCGACGCAATATGCGATTTACCTTTTTAATGCGATTTATGGGTTGTTGGAATGGCATGAATCAGAGGCGAAAAAAGAGCAGGCGTCTACGGTGCAATAATTACCTAGGTGGGGTATAATAAGGTTGATAAGATAACAAAGGAGTGACGAGAAATGGCTAAATTGGTAGTAGAAGTGGAAGGTATGAGCTGTGAGCATTGCGAGAAACGAGTTCGCGAAGCCATTGAGTCTGTCGAGGGTGTTGAAAAAGCGGTGATTTCACTTGAAGCAGGTACGGCAGAAGTGACGTATGACGATGGGAAAGAGATCCAAGATGCCATCGCGGAAGCCGTTGATGAAGCAGGTTACGAAGTCGTTGCATAAAGGACGAGAGGACGAGTCGAACTGGGAAGGCCGCAAAGCTGAATCCGGTGGGCTCGTCTTTTTTTACAGGTATAGCAACAAAAGCTACCCAATCGGAGCAAAAGCTGATAGAATAAAGGAAAGTTGAAAATATCATACTAGGGTGTTTAGTGAGAAAGTGGTGAACGTAGGAATGGAAGAAGGACCGACAAATCCAAATGAGCCGAAAAAAGAAGAGAAGCAAGAGGTTACATCACGAAAAGGCTTTGTAAAAATGAAGATATTCCCATTTGTTATGCTGTTATTCGGCTGTGTTTTTGCAACAGCTTTAGTAACGGCGCTCGTGATGTCTGTGGGCGGGGACAAACATGTGAAGGTGGCAATTCCTGAACGCAAGGAATTCACGAAGCTTTATGATGTGTACGATGAGATTCAGAATAAATATTATAAAGATGTGAATACAGATAAGCTGATGGAAGGCGCGATCAACGGGATGGTAGCATCTCTTGGTGACCCGTACTCCTCCTTTATGACGTCGAAGGAAGCAGAGGAATTTGATAATACGATTTCTTCAAGTTTTTCGGGTATTGGCGTAGAAATTCAGGAGAAAGATGGCTACATAACTGTTGTATCGCCAATTAAGAATTCTCCGGCAGAAGCGGCGGGTTTACGCCCGAATGATAAAATTATCGAAGTGGACGGCAAGTCGATTAAAGGCATTTCTTCCACAGAAGCAACAACAAAAATTCGCGGCAAAAAAGGAACGAGTGTCACGCTGACAATTTCACGTCCTGGTACGGATAAACCGTTTGATGTGAAAATTGTTCGCGACGAGATTCCAATTGAAACGGTCTATGCGGAAATGGGCACAGATAAGGTTGCTACGATTCAAATTACCACTTTCTCAGAAAATACGTATAGCGAATTAGAAAAAGCATTGAAAGATATGGAATCAAAAGGAATGAAAGGTTTAGTTATAGATTTGCGTGGAAATCCTGGTGGTTTACTTGACCAAGCGGTGGATATCGCGAGCTTGTTCCTACCAGACGGTAAAGTTATCGTTCAAGAACAAGTGAAAGATGGTTCGAAACAAACAATCAAGGCGGATAGTAGTGCGCATGATGGTTATAAAGTGAAAGTTCCTGTCACGATGCTAATTGATGAAGGTAGCGCGAGTGCTTCTGAAATTTTGGCGGCAGCAGCGCGTGAATCAGGTGATATCAAGCTAGTTGGCGCGAAATCATTCGGAAAAGGTACGGTACAAACGGCGTTACCACTTAGCGATGGCTCATTGCTGAAATTGACGATTGCCAAGTGGTTAACACCAGACGGCGAATGGATTCATGAAAAAGGCATTAAACCAGACGTGGCGGTGGCGTTACCAGCTTATGCGACGATGGCAATTCCAGACGCAGCAAAAACATATAAAGAAGGCAGTTTTGGCGACGATGTGAAAACGATTGAAACCATGCTTGCCGCGCTTAAATATAACGTTGGAAAAGTAGACGGTTTATTTGATGCGGATACAACAGATGGCGTGAAGGCGTTCCAAGAAGCAAGCAAGTTAAAAGTGGACGGTATTGTAACTGGCGCAACAACAGATGCTTTAATTACGGCTATCCAGAAAGAATTAAAAGCCAACGATCCACAACAGAAAAAAGCGGTGGAATTAGTGAAAGAACAATGGAAGTAAGGAGGGCTTTACATGGATAATTTTCTTGAAATCGAAACATCTGTGAAGCGAGTTTTTAATAGTTTTCGCCATGAAGTAGATGGCATTTTGGACCGGAAATTGACTGGTGGTGAGTTCCGTGTACTCAGCCTAATCTCAAGCGGGGTAAATCGCACGACGGATTTATCGAAGAAATTAGACGTCTCAGCAAGCCACATTACAGCGATTACAGATTCCCTTGTTGCTAATAATTTCATCACACGACACCGCTCCGAAGTGGATCGCCGCATTGTGGTGCTAGAACTAACAGAAGAAGCGAAAGAATTTGTAGCTTCGATTGAACAGAAGAAAAAAGAAATGATCGTCCGCCGCTTCTCGGTTTTTACAGAAGAAGAACGCGAGCAGTTTCAGAAATTGCTGAAGAAGTTAGCTGAAAACTGAAAAGCTGAAAGAGCCCGCTTTAAACTGCTCCCTGTCAAATAGACAGCTAAAAAAATAAAATTATATGATTGGTTTTTGCGGAGGCCACGAAAATTCCGAGAGGCTGGCTCTTGAAGCTAGCCTGATCAAAGAGTTAGCGCCAAACGAACGCCGAGTTAGGAACGATGAAAAACAGTGAGTAGTAAGTAACTCGCGAAAAAATTGTTAGGGGCCGCAATAAAAAACCGCACTTGTTTTTTGTGAAGGGCCCGAAAATTTCGAGGAGCTAGCCCGACCAAGGAGTTAGCGCTAAACGAACGAATACAGTACTCATATTGAGGCTCTAATTCAGCAGAAAATGCTTCATAAGAGCCACAACAAAATACATTCCTAGGATGAGAACCGCCCTTTCTAACGAAAGATCGGTTCTCATCCTTTTTTATATCCAATTTTCTAAATAAATTGCAATAAACCTCCTTTACAAAACCAAAAATATAGGCTATACTAATCATAAAGTTGCTCTAAGGAAACATTTTTAGTTCTGACTAAAATAATCTGATAGAAATAAGGTGATGCCAATGCTAGTCGAAAATCTATCCATATCATACGGCCAGAAACGTGTCGTGGAGAACATCTCCCTTCAAATATCGCTAGGAAAAATGACAGGAATCATCGGACCAAACGGCGCAGGAAAATCAACATTTCTAAAAGGCTTAATCGGGCTAATCCCCCGCGAATCGGGTGAAGTAACTTGGGGAGGGCGCCCAATCGAGGCTATACGTGGCAAAATCGCTTACGTTCCCCAAAGAAATACAGTAGACTTAACATTCCCAATCACGGTGCAGGATACCGTTCTCATCGGCACCTATCCAAAACTTGGCCTCATCAAGCTACCAAGGAAAAAAGAACGCGAAATTGCGCGGACAGCACTGGAACAAGTCGAAATGCTAGATTTTGCAAAACGTCAAATTGGCGAACTTTCAGGCGGTCAATTGCAGCGGGTTTTCATCGCACGGGCGCTCGCGCAACAGGCGGATATTTTTCTATTAGATGAGCCATTTGTTGGCATTGATATGACAAGTGAAGCATTGATTGTCGAAGTATTGAAAAAATTGCGAGATGCAGGTAAAACAATGATTGTCGTCCACCACGATTTTCACAAGGTGGCGCGATACTTTGACGATGTATTCTGTTAAACCAACAATTAATGGCATATGGCGAAACGGAAGCAACGTTCACGGAAGCGAATATTTTAAAAACTTACGGACAAGGATTCGGATGGGGAGGCGCTCAGTGATGTTATTTTTAGAAGGTTTGATGCAGTATGAATTTTTGCAAAAGGCGTTGTTAACTTCGGTTGTTGTTGGCGTTGTCTCTGGTGTAATTGGGAGCTTTATCATTTTACGGGGGATGTCATTAATGGGGGACGCGATTTCTCATGCAGTTTTACCTGGGGTCGCGATTTCATATATGTTGGGGCTCAATTTCTTTCTAGGTGCGACCGCTTTTGGCATTATGGCAGCGCTTGGCATCGGTTTTGTGAATCAAAATAGCCGGATTAAAAATGATACGGCAATTGGGATTGTGTTTAGTTCGTTTTTTGCGCTCGGGATTATTATGATTTCGCTGGCGCAGAGTTCGACGGATTTATATCATATTTTGTTTGGGAATGTGCTGGCGGTTAGGAGTAGTGATATGTGGATCACGTTTGGAATCGGTACGCTCGTTATTCTGCTGGTCGCGTTGTTTTATAAGGAATTGTTGGTTAGTTCATTTGATCCGACGATGGCAGAAAGTTATGGCTTAAAAGTGCGGATGTTGCATTATTTTCTAATGACGTTGTTGACGCTGGTGACGGTTGCGTCGCTGCAAACTGTGGGGATAATTCTTGTTGTCGCGATGTTGATTACACCTGCAGCGACGGCGTACTTGCTGACGAATCGTCTCTCTGTCATGCTGTTTCTGGCGGCGGGATTTGGTGCGGTGAGCGCGGTGATTGGATTGTATTTTAGCTATATGTATAACTTGGCATCGGGAGCGTCGATTGTACTCGCAGCAACAGCTTTATTTATTATCGTGTTTTTATTTTCACCAAAACAAGGCATTATTTTTGGAAGAAGGAGCGTGAAACAATGAAGAAAGCAGTTTTAGCCGGGATGATTGTATTGTGCGTCGGTTTGTTTGTGGCGTGTGGTGGAAACGAGAAGAAGGCGAATTCGGATAAGTTGCAAGTGGTGACGACGTATTCGATTTTGTATGATATTGTGAAACAGGTAGGCGGCGATAAAATTGATTTATATAGCATTGTGCCAACTGGGACGGACCCGCATGAGTACGATCCGTTGCCGAAAGATGTGCAAAAAATGGCGGACGCGGATGTAGTTTTTAATAATGGGCTCAATCTGGAGACTGGAAATGGCTGGTTTGATCGGTTGATGGCTTCCTCTGGTCAAAAAAAGGCCATAGCGCTGAGTGAAGGCGTGGCACCGAAATTTTTGACGGCGAAGGGGAAGGAAAGTGAGACGGACCCTCATGCTTGGTTGGATTTGCAGAACGGCATCAAGTATACGGAAAATGCGCGAGATGCGTTGGTAAAAAAAGATCCGGATAATGCGGATTATTATAAGGATCGCGCTGAGAAATATATCGCACAGCTGAATGCACTCGATGAGGAAGCGAAGACAAAATTTGCAGATTTGGAGCATAAAACGCTTGTGACAAGTGAAGGCGCATTTAAGTATTTTGGCGCGGCGTATGGGCTAGATGCAGCTTATATTTGGGAAATAAATACGGAGAATCAAGGGACGCCAGATCAAATGAAGAAGATTATTGAGACGATACGAGTAAAGAAAGTGCCGGTTTTATTCGTGGAGACAAGTGTCGATCCGAGAAGTATGGAAAGCGTATCAAGCGAGACGGATGTACCGATTTCAGCCAAATTATTCACGGATTCTACTGCGAAAATTGGCAAGGAGGGAGATTCGTATTTGGAGATGATGCGTTGGAATTTGGATAAAATCTACGAGGGGTTAAAAAACTAAGAAAAGTCGTTCTTTTGGAGCGTACCAAAAATGCGTATCAAGAATCTCTAGCCGATTTTTGATACGCATTTTTCGGTTATTGTTTTTTCCGTCGTTCTGGGCTGACCCACACACCAGTGCCGAAACCGAGAATTGTTTTTACAGCGGGAATAAATGTCATCAAGATAGTTATGGCATTCATCATCCAATAAAAAAGCAAGTAGAGTGGCGCGAACAGGAAGTATTTCATTTTCTTACCTTTGTCGTCTATTGCCAGTGCTGCAAGTAATTGGATGGCTCCAGCGAGCATCTCAAAGCAGACGAACACAAAGGCTACGGCAATCATGAATAAAACATCGTGTTTATCACCTAAGTAAATGTGATACGAAAGCTTGAGAACAAAAAGTAAACTAGAGATCCAGAAAAAGAACGTCCAAAAAATACTTAACGTTTGATCGACACATAGAGATGTCCGGCCAATGTTTTTGAAGGGGTGTGCTACGACTCGGCGGAAATTGGTCAGCCATACTTCGGTGCCGCCTTTTGCCCAACGTTTCCGCTGTTTATAGAGCATATTCATCGTCTCAGGAACTTCCATAAAGAAAATGATATCGGCCGCAAAAATCGAGAGCCAACCTTCAAATTGATGGTCCCAAGCGATACTAATATCCTCGGTCGCGCGATCTTGACGGAACAGACCAACATCCATTAAAGCGTCTTTTCGATACATCGTGTTGGCGCCACTGTATGCATAAATAATACCGAATGCGCTAGCTTGCGTACGTTTAATGATGCCAACAATACTGGAAAATTCGACGGTTTGGGATTTCCCGACAAGTGTGGAACGATTTTGAACGTCCATATTTGATGTGACAGCAGCTATATTTCTCGATTCAGGATTGATAAAATAATTCACATATTTCCACAAGGCATCTGGCTCTGGAACCGTGTCTGCATCATTACTAAGAATCAACTCGCCTTTCGCAAAATGTACGCCGATATTAAATGCATGAGCCTTTCCTTTGTTTTTTTCGATGCGAACAACGCGCAGATTATCGTATTTTTCCATGAGCCTTGCTAGAATTTCGGGTGTGCTATCGGTTGAACCGTCATCTGTGACAAGGATTTCGTAATTCGTATAGTTCAATTTATTCATCAAATATTCAATGGTGTCCTCAATAACAATCTCCTCATTATGAGCGGGAATCATGACGGTAATGAATGGCTCTATTTCAGTTGGAATATCCGTCCATCCTTTTTGCCTATATTTGAAAAGAAACGTATAGCAGAAAGCGCCGACAAACCACGCAAAACCACCTAAAATCGGATAAGTAAGGAGAATGACAAATAAGAATGTGATGATGGTATTTAAAAGGGGGATGCCAGTATCGATAATTGTCATTTCAAATCAACCCCACTATCTTTATACAAATCCCTGATGCACGTATCGCTCAGATTTTTTTCTTCGGGTATAGAAACGAATTTTTGAGATTGGCGAAATGCTTTATCTCCAAATCGTTCGGTCATAAAGGCTTCCACAACTTCTTTTCTGATTTCTAAAGTTTCCTCATCATATGTTATTTCTTTTTGTAACACCTTTTTGTAGCGCCGGTTGTTTTTGAATGTCAGTAGAATCAAGTAAATGAGAATAAGCGGTAATGCAATGAATAAGAAGTCGTCCATGATTTTGAAAATCCGAATAGCCAAATCAAAAACATCAAAAACAATGGCCCAATTATGCCAAAATAAAATGGGGAATAGGACGAGTAAGAATGGTAAGAAGAAACCAATCCACGCTAATATCGTAATCAGAAATTGTCGTATTTTCAAACCGACATGTCCTTTTTCAAAAAATTCATCTTCAATAAACTGTTCACTTACCTCGTCTCGAACTGCTTTTTGTACCATCATGAACCTGCCTTTCCTATGCAAAAAAGCATACTAAGATTAGTATACTTTTTCCCTAAAAAGGTGAGCGTAAACGTTATTTAAGTTGGGTTAGTAAACGTTTTTCTGTTATTCGGACGCGAATAGATAGGATGAACGCGGCGATGAATAGGCCAGCGCTAAGTCCAATCCAGAACCCAAATGGTCCGAGTTGGGTGTATGATAATGCGAGTCCGAGTGGTAAACCGATGACCCAATAAGAAATAAAGGCAACGATGGATGTGACTGTAACATCCTTGTAGCCACGCAAAGTGCCGAGTACTGGGGATAACAGGGCGTCTGCAAACTGGAATAAAATAGCGTAAATTAAGAAATGCGTAATCAAATCCGCAAGTTTTGGATCTGAGGTATATAGCAATGCGATTTGATCGCGGAAAAGGAACAATAGTATACCATTCAATATGCCGATGGAAATCGCTGAAATCATGCCGATATGGCGATACTTTCTAGCATCTGCCACGCGTTTCGCTCCTGTCTCAAATCCAACTAATATCGTCAATGCCGCCGCGATACTTAACGGAAATGCGTAAAGCAACGTCGGTACGCTAATAGCGGATTGATGCGCCGCAATTGTGTCTGTCCCAAAGCGCCCCATAAAAACAGTGACCGCCGAGAAAATACTCACTTCAAAAAGAATTGTCAAACCGTTCGGTACGCCAAGTTTGATAATCTCCTTTATTTTTTCCCAATCTACTTTAGCGAATCCAGCAAAGATATGATAGTCGCGCAATCGTTTTTGACTTTGAATGAGAATAATCGTCACAAGGAGTACGATCCAATACGTAATTCCCGTCGCATAGCCACTTCCGGCACCACCCATCTCAGGAAATCCCCAATTTCCGAAAATCAATAAGTAGTTCAAGAAAATATTCACCGGTACCGTAATTAGTGTAATCATCATGGTGACCCGCGTCAGGCCAAGCGAATCAATGAAAGCACGCAAAACGGAATAAAAGAAAAAGGCTGGGATACCAAAACAAATCCCATTTAAAAAATGTTTCGCAATATCTGCAACGGCAGGATCGAGTCCCATTGCGCTCAAAATCGAAGGCACGAATAGAAAGTTAAGCGCCAGCAGTAGAGCGGCCAAACCGACTGCTATATACAACCCGTTACTCACGGTTCTTTTAATATCATGACTTTCTCCGCGTCCAATCAATTGCGAAATAATTGGCGTCACAGCCATCAACAAGCCAGATAAGCTCGCGTTAAAGGGACCCCATAAGGAATTCCCAATGGCAGTTCCGGCGAGCGCTTCGTTCGAGTAATGCCCAGACATCATGGTGTCAATTAAAGCCATCGAAAACAGCATTAATTGCGAAATCACGACAGGTGTAAATATAATGAAGAATTGGCGCCATTTCTCACTCGGCGTAAATGTTTGTTCCAAAATGGTGACCCTCCTTTTAATTATGTATAGTTCGACACCCGATTATAGCACAGGAAATAGGTCATCGTCACGGAAAGTTAGTGTTTTTTTCTGGACTAGAACGTAAAGCTCTATGCGAATCCGCTTGCGTCTGTTATAATAAGGGTTCGTGGTAGGGGCGAGACTCTACGGGTTGGGAGAGGGATAATTGAATAAAGAGGAATTATGATGCAAAAATTCTTGGACAAAATCTTTCAGTTGAAAGCGCATCGGACATCGGTTCGAACGGAAGCTTTAGCTGGAATGATAGGTTTCTTCACCGTTGTCTACATTATTGTTGTCAATAGTTCGATTTTGGCAGAAGCGGGAGTACCGTATCAAGGCGCCATTCTTGCAACGATTTTTATATCGGTTGTAGGCTGTTTGGTGATGGGTTTTTGGGCAAATGCGCCATTAATCTTAATGCCGGGTATGGGAATCAACGCGCTGTTTGCGTACAACTTCGTGCAGACGCTTGGATTATCATGGCAACAAGCACTAGCAGTCGTTGTCGTCAGTGGTTTCTTATTCATGATCTTAGCATTTACACCACTAGCTAGAAAGTTAAACGACACGATTCCATTGATCTTAAAACAAGGAATTACAGTCGGTTTAGGGCTTTTTCTAGTATTGCTAGGTCTCGAAAAAGGACAAATCGTGTCGCGCGGAGAGCATTCCATCTTAGCGTTTGGCGATATGCATGATCCATTTGTGCTGGCCACGCTGATTACGCTTTTGCTAACGATGATTTTGCTTGTGCGCAAAGTACCAGGTGCGTTTTTATGGAGCATACTGATTGGAACGCTCGTTAGTGTTCTGTTCGGCGTACATGGCGAAGTTTCGAAGGATGCGATGAGTTTGGCGCCGTGGAAAGATGTGCTGTTTCAAGCTGATTTTTCTGGTGTAGGACAAGTGGCATTTTGGACGAGCGTGTTTTCACTAACAATGGTACTCGTGTTCGAAACGGTAGGATTAACGTTTGGTCAGACGAAGCAACTTGGTCAAACGGAGAAATTACCACGCGTACTACAGGCGAGTAGTTTTACAGCTTTCTTGTCAGGCCTATTTGGAACAAGCCCAACGATTTCGGCACTAGAAAGCGGTTCGATGTCGGCAAGTGGGGCAAGAACAGGTCTGGCATCTGTAACGGTGGCTATCTTTTTCTTAGGTTCGCTCGTATTGATGCCGTACATTTCATTTATTCCAAACAGCGCGATCGCACCGATTCTAATTGTAATCGGGATTTCGATGTTGCAGGAAATAAAAGAGATGGACTTTGGCAATGCGGCCGACACTTTTGCAGCACTCTTAATCGTCATCATTATCCCATTCTCGTACAGTATCGCCGACGGAATTGCGGTCGGATTTATCGCGTACCCGATTTTGAGACTATTTTCAAAAAATCGCACGCGTACACCGATACTCATGTATATCATTGCCGCGCTATTTTTGATACAATTTATCGTGCAGTGATACAGTGTAATCTGGGTCTAGAAAAAATTCTGGGCCCAGATTATCTACATAAAATAAGGAAAAGAGGAATTCATGTGATTTATTATTACTTAATAGCACTTGTAATTATCGTCATTGACCAGTTCACAAAATGGCTAATCGTGCAAAATTTAGACCTAAGGGAAGTTGTGGAAATCATTCCTGGTTTCTTAAATATCACCTCGCATCGCAATTCTGGTGCTGCTTGGGGTGTTTTGGAAGGAAGAATGTGGTTTTTCTATCTGATTACGCTTGTTGTTATCGGCGTACTTATTTACTTCATGCAACGTTACGCGAAAAATAGTAAACTTTTAGGTGTAAGTTTAGCATTTGTTTTAGGGGGCGCGATTGGGAATTTTATCGATCGTCTGCTCCATCAAGAAGTGGTCGACTTTGTACAAACAATTTGGGGAAATTATTACTTCCCAATTTTTAATGTCGCGGATGCAAGTCTGACGATAGGCGTGATTTTACTCATTGTCTACGTGTTCTTGGATGATCGCAAATCGAAAGGAACGAAAAAATGACGCAAAATACCGTAATTATTCCGGAGAAACTAAATCACGAACGCTTGGACAAAGGTCTCGCAGAATTGCTTGGGATGACTCGTTCTGGCATCCAAACCTTGCTAAAAGACGAGGCTATCCTAGTTAACGGCGAGAAAACGAAAGCCAACTACAAATGTAAAACGGGCGATGAAATCACGTATATCGTTCGCGAACCAGAAGAACTAGATATTGTTGCGGAGGATATTCCACTTGATATTTATTATGAAGATGCCGATGTACTTGTCGTGAATAAAGCGCAAGGTATGGTCGTTCATCCATCAGCAGGCCACACGTCTGGTACGCTTGTGAACGCCTTGTTATTTCATTGTGACGATCTTTCAGGTATTAACGGCAAAATTCGTCCGGGCATCGTGCACCGTATTGATAAAGATACATCTGGTCTCTTGATGGTTGCTAAAAATGATAAAGCACATGAATCATTGGCGGAGCAGCTCTACGATAAAACAAGTGATCGTGAATATATTGCGCTTGTACATGGCGTGATTAAGCATCAAAAAGGAACCATTGACGCTCCGATTGGCCGTTCTAAAGAAGATCGTCAAAAAATGGGCGTTGTGAATGATGGGAAAGAGTCGCGGACGCATTTTGAAGTGTTGGAACGATTTAAAGGATATACGCTGATCAAGTGTCGTTTAGAAACTGGGCGTACGCACCAAATTCGTGTACATTTGAAGTATATTGGGCATCCACTTGCGGGAGATCCAAAATATGGTTTGAAGAATACAATTAAAGGTGAGGGGCAATTTTTGCACGCGGCTGAGCTTGGATTTACGCATCCTACAACACAAGAGAGAATGAAATTTGAGGCGCCATTACCTGCGATTTTTCAGGAAGCATTAGAGTCTTTGAAAGAATGAAGTTGTTGAGGTACACATTTTTTGAGAAATGTGGTATAGTAAAGGAAATAAAAAGAACCGCTAGTCCAGATTTCGACTAGCGGTACGGAATCCGCTTTAAGGCGGACAACGTTTCGTGATGAGAAATAATCCACTAAGTTCGTAGGCCTAGGGGGATTATTTTTTTTGCCCAAATAAATGCAAGAAAAATGTCTGATTGAAAAGTGGAACACGCCCGTTAGGCTCGAAAGAAATTGTTAGGGGGCGCAGTGAAAACCTTCCTTTGGTTTTTGCGGAGGTCACGAAATTTTCGAGAGTCTGGCGTGTGGAGCTGGATCAATAGTGCGAGTAGAAAAAGTCCACCCGTGAAAAGCAAAGCAAGAAGTGCCAATGTTTCCGATACTGTCATACGACAACGCCTAAGCAGAACAGTCTTGTTCGAGATTAAGAGAAATAGTTTGCTAAGAATGAACGAATGCTCTCTTTGCTCGCACTCATATTGAGGCTCTAAGGAAATACAATACATTTCCTAAGACCCACAACAACGTTTATCCGCCCTAAAGACTTCCGTGCGCCTATTATAGCATAGGAATTAATAGAAAAGGGGCTTATTTCCAAAGTCGTATTTTAATTAATTTTACAGTGTTTCAACCCCTGATATGAACTTTTTACGGTGTTCGATAAAACTAGTTGACAAACCCCTGATACTACGATAAACTAAACCTAGTTAAATAACAGTCCTTTAACATAGTCCAGAGAGGCTAAGAAGGTAACGTGAGTTGGGTGTTTCTATACCCAATTGGATTCTGTACGTATACCCTTTGCCGCGCTCTTGGCAGAGGGTTTTTATTTTGTCTAATTGATGCTTGGAGGGGAAGAGAATGCCAGAAGAAGTGGTTGTGATGGATGAGGCGGCGATAAAACGGGCGCTTACGAGGGTGAGTTACGAAATCATCGAGCGTAATAAGGGAACGAAGGATTTGGCGCTTGTCGGTATCAAAACACGAGGTATTTTCCTAGCAAATCGTTTGCAGGCTCGTATCAAGGAGATTGAAGATGTAACGATTCCGGTCGGTGACATTGATATCACGCTTTATAGAGACGACTTAACTTTTAAAAATGAGTCTTCTGAGCCGTCGCTAAATGGTACGAATGTTCCTTTTGATATCAATGGGAAAAAGGTTGTGTTGGTCGATGATGTGCTGTATACAGGCCGAACGGTGCGTGCCGCAATGGACGCGCTGATGGATGTAGGACGCCCGGCTGGGATTCAGCTAGCGGTTTTGGCGGATCGGGGACACCGGGAACTACCGATTCGAGCGGATTTTGTTGGTAAAAACATCCCGACTTCGAGTGAGGAACGGGTAGAGGTACATTTGGCGGACGTCGACCATGCGGCGGATGCTGTTACAATAATAAAATAGGATAATCCAGAATGTTGAAAAACCAGTTTTCGTAGACTATTCGCCGAACCCCAGCGTGTCGACAAATGCTTAGATCCTAGGCAAAGTTGAGCACTGGCGCGGAGCATACTTGGGTATGTGAGCAACGGCGCGCAGACTTTAACGACGGAGCTGAGTGTTTGTCGATACGCTGGAAGAACGCTTTTTTAAAACAGTCCAGAGAGGCTGATAAAGGGTGATGAACGGGAAATAGGTCTAGCCTATAATCCGGTACATAGCTGCTCTTTGTCGCAATTTGGCAAGGGGTATTTTTTATGACTTAGAGTCGGAAAGAGGGAGAATAATGACAGAAGAAACGACACCTGAAAATTACGTAAAACCGGTACTGGATATTCACGAGAAACCGGCTTGGAATAAATGGATTGTGCTTAGCATTCAGCATCTGTTCACGATGTTCGGCTCGACGATCTTTGTGCCAACTGTGACGCATTTGAATCCAAGTGTGGCACTGATATCGAGTGGGCTTGGAACGCTTGCTTACTTAATTATAACGCGAGGTAAAATTCCGGCTTACTTAGGTTCATCGTTTGCGTTTATAGCGCCGATAACGATGCTACTCACCGCAAAATCTGGCGGGGGGCCTGGGGCGGTTATGGTCGGGACGTTCTCGGTCGGGGTTGTGTACGCGATTGTGGCGCTGATTGTTTATTACGTGGGAATCGAATGGATTCAACGCGTGTTACCGCCGATCGTGGTTGGGCCGGTGATTATGGTTATCGGTTTGTCACTTGCACCAAGCGCTGCGGCGATGGCGATGGGGACGAATAATGGTGGCGAGTATGATTACAAAATTTTGCTAGTAGCGCTGATTACCTTAGTTGTGACGATTATCGCGATGATGTTTTTCAAAGGATTCTTCGGACTTATTCCGATACTATGCGGCTTTGTCATTGGCTACTTAGTGAGTATGGCGTTTGGGCTCGTTGACTATACATTGATTCAAAATGCGAGCTTGTTCCAAGTGCCGGACTTCACGATTCCGTTTGTGAATATGGATCCAGTGGTGACGCTGACGGTTGTGCTTTCGATGGCGCCGCTTGCTTTTGTCACGATGGCGGAGCATATGGGGCATCAGTTGCTTTTGAATAGAATTACGAATCGTAACTTTTTTAAAGATCCGGGTTTGCATCGTTCGCTTGCGGCGGATGGGACGGCGTCGATCATTGCTTCGCTCATTGGTGGACCGCCTGTGACGACTTACGGTGAGAACATCGGGGTGCTGGCGATTACGAAAGTGTATAGTGTGTTCGTTATCGGAGGGGCTGCGGTGTTTGCCATCGCGTTCGGTTTCATCGGATACGTGAATGCGGTGATTACATCGGTACCAACTGCGGTGCTTGGCGGGATTTCCTTACTCTTGTTCGGAGTTATCGCAACGAGTGGTTTGCGGATGATGGTTGAGAGTCGCGTGGACCTTAGCGTGAATCGCAATATGATTATCGCGTCGGTTGTCTTGGTTGTCGGAATCGGTGGTTTGATGATAAACATTGGTTCGTTCCAACTTTCAGGAATGGCGATGGCGGCGTTAATTGGGATTATTTTAAACCTTGTTATACCTGAAAAACATACTGCAAAATAATAACATCTAAGAAAACCTCTGAAAAAGCGCAATTTTTTAGAGGTTTTCCTATAAATAGTATCTAATTTTTAGAAAAGGTGGCGGTTCGAATGAAGGATTTAGTGTCGATGGAAGAGCTTTCTGTAGCGGAAATTGGTGAGTTATTAGACCAAGCTGGGCGTTTCAAGCAAGGAGAAATTTGGACTCCGAAAAAGCAAATGTATGCGGTGAATATGTTTTTTGAGGCAAGCACGCGAACGCATAATAGTTTTGAAATGGCTGAGAAGAAGCTTGGCATCGATGTTCTTTCGTTCGATCCTTCTAAATCGAGCGTGACCAAAGGGGAAACGTTATACGATACGGCGCTGACGATGCAGGCAATCGGTGTGGATGTGGCGGTTATCAGGCATTCGGATGAGGAGTATTATGAGCCACTTCGCAAGTTGGGGATTGCGGTTGTGAACGGGGGCGATGGCTGTGGGCAACATCCGAGTCAGTCGCTTTTGGACTTGTTCACAATCAAGGAAGAGTTTGGCGGTTTTAAGGGCTTGAAGGTCGCGATTGTGGGGGATATCGTGCATAGTCGGGTGGCGAATTCGAACATGCAGGCGCTGAAACGTCTTGGTGCGGAGGTATTTTTCGCAGGGCCGCCGGAGTGGATGCGTGAGAGCTGTTCGGAGCTTGGGACGTATATGCCGATGGATGATTTGGTGGAGCAGATGGATGTGATTATGCTTTTGCGTGTGCAGGAGGAGCGTCATGACGGGTTGCTTAGTTTTACGAAATCGGATTATCACGAGAAGTACGGCTTGACGGAAGCGCGGGCGGCATTGATGAAGGAGCGCGCGATTATCATGCATCCAAGTCCTGTGAATCGGGATGTGGAGATTGCGGATAGTTTGGTGGAATGCGAGAAATCGCGAATTGTGGAACAGATGACGAACGGTGTATATATTCGGATGGCTATTTTAGAGGCAGTTTGCCAAGATAAAGAAACGAGGGTGACGACATGTACGTATTGAAAAATGGAAAAGTGTTGACGGAAACTGGGGATTTGGTTGTGAAGGACGTGGCGATTGAGGACGGTCGCGTGACGGCGATTGGTGACGGGATTGAAAACGAGAACGCAAAAGTGATTGATGTGGCTGGAAAATTGATTGTACCGGGGCTTGTGGATGTGCACGTGCATTTGCGGGAACCAGGCGGGGAACACAAGGAGACGATTGCGACTGGGACGGCTGCTGCGGCTCGTGGTGGGTACACGACGGTTTGTGCGATGCCGAATACGAAACCGGTGCCGGATACGGCGGAAGTGATGACGCAGGTTGTGGATCGGATTAAGGAAACAGCGGCGGTTCGCGTGTTGCCATACGCTTCGATTACGTCGAGTTTGAAGGGTGACGAGTTGGTGGACTTTGCGGCTCTGAAGGCGGCTGGTGCGTTCGCGTTCACGGATGATGGTGTTGGTGTGCAGACGGCGGGCATGATGTATGAGGCGATGAAGGAAGCTGCGGCGCTGGACATGGCGATTGTGGCGCATTGTGAGGATAATTCGCTTGTGTATGGCGGGGTCGTGCATGACGGGATTTTTGCGGCAGAGCAAGGTCTGGCAGGGATTCCGAATATTGCGGAGTCGGTTCAAATTGCACGCGATGTGTTGTTAGCTGAGGCGGCGAACTGTCATTATCACGTTTGCCACATTTCGACGAAGGAATCGGTTCGTGCGGTTCGTGATGCGAAACGGGCTGGGATTCGGGTAACAGCGGAGGTTTCACCGCATCACTTGATTCTGAATGAGACGGATATTCCGGGTAATATCGGGAATTGGAAAATGAACCCACCGCTTCGTGCGAAAGAGGATCATGCGGCGCTTTTGGAAGGGTTGCTTGATGGGACGATTGATTTTATCGCGACGGATCATGCGCCACATTCAGCGGAGGAAAAGAACGTGCCAATGGAAAAAGCGATGTTTGGAATCGTTGGCTTGGAGACGGCTTTCCCGCTACTTTATACGCATTTTGTGAAAACGGGTGAGTGGACGCTGAAACAATTGATCGATTGGATGACTGTGAAACCTGCGGAGTGTTTTAATCTTCCGTATGGTGTACTTGAAATCGGCGGTATCGCGGATGTGACGGTCATTGATTTGGAAAAAGAAGCCAAGATTGATCCGGAAAATTTTGCATCAAAAGGTAGAAATACACCGTTTACTGGTTGGAATTGTGTTGGTTGGCCAGTCGCGACGTTTGCAGAAGGCGCACTTGTTTTTGAAGAAGGGGTGGAATAACGCATGGCAAAACGGATTTTGATGTTGGAAGATGGGAACTTTTTTATCGGTGAGGCAATTGGCAGTGACCGCGAAACGATTGGGGAAGTTGTTTTTAATACGGGCATGACGGGATATCAGGAGACGATTACGGATCCGAGTTATTACGGGCAAATCATCACGTTTACATATCCGCTCGTTGGGAATTATGGCGTGAATCGTGACGACTTTGAATCAATTCACCCAGCTGTGAAAGGCGTGGTGGTGCGTGAGGCGGCAGAATTTGCTTCGAACTGGCGCAACCAATTGACGCTGGATCAGTTTTTGAAGGAAAAAGATATTCCTGGGATTGCGGGAATTGATACGCGGAAATTGACGAAAATTATTCGCAAGGAAGGAACGCTAAAAGGGATTTTGGCTCCGGAAAAGGCGAATCGGGAAGATTTATTGCATCATCTGCGTTCGGTGCGCTTACCAGTGGACCAAGTGCGTGAAGTTTCTTGTTCGAAGGCATTTACGAATCCGGGAGAAGGCAAGCGGGTTGTGCTGGTGGATTATGGTGTGAAAAGTAGCATTATGCGCGAGTTGAACAGACGTGATTGCGATATTACAGTCGTGCCTTATAATACGACGGCTGAAGAGATTCTAGCGATGCATCCAGATGGCGTGATGCTGTCGAATGGACCGGGAGATCCGAAAGATGTGCCGGAAGCGATCACGATGATTCGCGGGTTGCAAGGGAAGGTGCCGTTGTTCGGGATTTGCCTAGGACATCAGCTTTTCGCTTTAGCAAATGAGGCGGATACGTTTAAGCTGAAATTCGGACATCGCGGGGCGAACCATCCTGTGAAGGAGCTGGCGACGGGACGCGTTGATTTTACGGCGCAAAATCATGGCTATGCGGTGGATGCTGATTCGCTAACTGGGAAAGACATCGTGGCGACGCATGTTGAATTGAATGATGGAACGGTAGAAGGATTGGCGCACAAGGAGTTTCCTGCTTATACGGTACAGTATCATCCAGAAGCGAATCCTGGACCGAGTGACGTGAATTATTTGTTTGACCAATTTATAGCAATGATGGAGAAGGAGGGAGCGGAACAAAATGCCTAAACGTGAGGATATTCAAACTATTTTAGTAATTGGTTCTGGTCCTATTGTTATCGGACAAGCAGCGGAGTTTGACTATGCGGGGACGCAAGCGTGTCTGAGTTTGAAAGAGGAAGGGTACCGGGTGGTGCTTGTGAACTCGAATCCAGCTACGATTATGACGGATGTAGAGATGGCGGACAAGGTTTATATTGAGCCGATTACGCTCGATTTCGTATCGCGGATTATTCGGAAGGAACGCCCGGATGCAATTTTGCCGACGCTTGGTGGTCAGACTGGCCTGAATATGGCGATGGAGCTTGCCGAAGCGGGTATTTTGGAAGAGTGCGGTGTGGAAGTTCTGGGAACGGATTTGGTCGCGATTAAGAAGGCGGAGGATCGCGAGGCGTTTCGTGATTTGATGCATGAGCTTGGGGAGCCGGTTCCTGAAAGTGACATTATCCATAGCTTGGAAGAAGCGAAGAACTTTGTTGCAAAAATTGGTTACCCGGTGATTGTTCGCCCGGCTTATACGCTCGGTGGTTCTGGTGGCGGGATTTGCTTGAATGACGCGGATTTGGCGGAGATTGTGGCGAGTGGTTTGAAGCTGAGCCCGGTGACGCAATGTTTGCTAGAGCGCAGTATCGCTGGTTTTAAAGAGGTCGAATATGAAGTGATGCGCGATGCGAATGATAACGCGATGGTCGTGTGTAATATGGAAAACATCGATCCAGTCGGGATTCATACGGGGGATTCAATCGTTGTGGCGCCAAGTCAGACGCTGTCGGATCGCGAATATCAAATGCTTCGTGATGTGTCGCTGAAAATTATCCGCGCGCTTGAAATCGAGGGTGGCTGTAACGTGCAGCTCGCGATTGAT
Organism: Paenilisteria portnoyi; assembly: GCF_014322795.1. Lineage (GTDB taxonomy): Bacteria > Bacillota > Bacilli > Lactobacillales > Listeriaceae > Listeria_A > Listeria_A portnoyi. Next base: position 40,253 of record NZ_JAASTT010000002.1, on the reverse strand, counting down.
CCGGATAGTTACGAGTATTTCGTGATTGAAGTAAATCCGCGTGTGAGTCGTTCGTCGGCGCTAGCATCGAAGGCAACGGGTTATCCGATTGCGAAACTCGCTGCGAAAATTGCGGTGGGCTTGACGCTAGATGAGATGAAGAATCCTGTAACGGGAACAACGTATGCGCATTTTGAACCAGCGCTTGACTATGTTGTATCGAAAATTCCACGCTTTGCTTTTGATAAATTTGAAAAAGCGGATCGTCGTTTAGGTACGCAAATGAAGGCGACTGGCGAGGTCATGGCGATTGGTCGGAATTTGGAGGAGTCACTTTTGAAGGCGGTTCGGTCGCTTGAGATTGGGACGACGCATCTGTATTTGGACGAGGCGGAGAATGCGAGTTTGGAAGAATTGGAACGTAAAATTTGCTTCCCTGAAGATGATCGGTTATTCTTCTTAGCCGCGGCGCTCCGTAAAGGCTGGACGATTGAGGATCTGCACGCGAAAACGAAGATCGACTTGTTCTTCTTGTATAAATTGGAGAAAATTATCAAACAAGAGTCGGAAATCGCGGCGAATGTTGGGGATTTGGAAGTATTACGCGCGGCGAAGCGGAACGGTTTCAGTGACGGAGCCATCGCGAAACTTTGGGATATGACGACTTTTGAAGTGTACGATATTCGTAAAGAAGCGGGAATTATTCCGGTTTACAAAATGGTAGATACGTGTGCGGCCGAATTTGAGTCGACAACGCCATACTTCTACAGTAGCTACGAGGATGAGAATGAATCGATTCGCACAGAGAAGGAAAGCGTGATTGTGCTTGGTTCTGGGCCGATTCGGATTGGACAAGGCGTTGAGTTTGATTACGCGACGGTGCATTCGGTTTGGGCGATTCAGCAAGCGGGATATGAAGCAATTATCATCAACAATAATCCGGAAACAGTATCGACGGATTTCAGTATTTCCGACAAGTTGTACTTTGAACCGCTGACGCTGGAAGATGTGATGCATGTGATTGAACTGGAAAAACCGCTAGGCGTTGTGGTACAGTTCGGTGGTCAAACGGCGATCAATTTGGCAGATGGTTTGGCAGAACGCGGCGTGAAAATCCTTGGAACATCGCTTGAGGACATCGATCGTGCGGAAAATCGTGATAAGTTTGAGAAGGCGCTCGTGGAACTTGGCATTCCGCAACCTGCTGGAAAAACAGCGACATCGATTGATGAGGCGATTGCAGTTGCAACGAATATTGGCTACCCAGTCTTGGTGCGCCCTTCTTACGTGCTCGGCGGTCGTGCCATGGAAATCGTGGAATCGGAAGAAGCGCTGCGTTATTACATGAACAACGCGGTCAAAGTGAATCCGAAACACCCGGTGCTTGTCGATCGTTACGTCCAAGGGCAGGAAGTGGAAGTGGATGCGATTAGTGACGGTGTGAACGTTGTGATTCCAGGTATTATGGAACATATCGAACGTGCGGGCGTCCATTCTGGTGACTCGATTGCGGTTTATCCTGCGCAAAGTTTGTCGCAACATGTCAAGGATTTGATCGTTGACTACACGACGCGACTTGCGAAAGGCCTGAAGATCATCGGCATGCTGAACATCCAATACGTTGTGGCGGATGAAGAGGTTTTCGTGATTGAAGTCAATCCGAGATCAAGCCGTACTGCACCTTTCTTGAGCAAAATTACCGACATCCCGATGGCGAATGTGGCGACGAAAGTCATTTTAGGAAAAACGTTGTTGGAACTTGGCTATAAAGAAGGTTTGGCGCCAGAGAAACAAGAGATTTTTGTTAAAGTGCCGGTGTTCTCGTTTGCGAAATTGCGTAGCGTCGACACCTCGCTTGGCCCTGAAATGAAGTCAACTGGAGAAGTCATGGGGAAAGATCGTACGCTTGAAAAGGCGCTGTACAAAGGTTTTGTGGCAAGTGGCGTGAAAATGCTTGATTACGGAACGGTGTTATTGACGGTCGCGGATCGTGATAAGGCAGAGGCGACGGCACTGGCGCAACGCTTTAAAAATATCGGCTTCACAATTATGGCGACAGCTGGAACGGCGCTTGTTTTAGAAGAGCAGGGCATTCCAGTTTCCAAAGTGAAGAAAATCGGCGAAAATCAAGAAACATTGATTGATTACATTCGCAACGGACAGGTGACGCTTGTTGTAAATACATTAACAACTGGAAAACAACCAGAGCGTGACGGTTTCCAAATTCGTCGGGAATCAGTCGAAAATGGTGTGCCAGTTTGTACATCGCTAGACACAGCAGAAGCAATTTTGCGGGTGCTCGAATCACGGTCGTTTGAAATGGAAGCTATGCAACCTGCTCGAGTGATCGAAACAGTTTAAGAGAACGGGGTGGAGAACGTGAGGCAAACAAAGATGGAAGTAGTCAGTCAAAAGTTAATCGCGGATCGGGTGTTTGAGCTGGTTTTAAAAGGGGATATTGTGCTGGAGATGAATCCGGGGCAGTTTATGCAGCTCAAACCTCGGCGAGCGGATTTGCTTTTGCGACGCCCGATTAGTATTTGTGCGATTGATAAGGAGGCGGCGCAGTGTACGTTATTGTACCGCGTGGACGGAGAAGGGACGGCGGATTTTGCGGAGCTGGTGAGCGGTGACGCGATTGATGTCATTGCCCCGCTTGGAAATGGCTTCGCACCAACAGAAACGAAGCTTGGCGAACATGCCTTATTAATCGGTGGTGGAATTGGGGTTCCGCCGCTTTATCAACTCGGAAAAGAGCTGGTAGCGCAAGGGTCGACAGTGACGTTTGTCTTAGGTTTTAGCTCGGCAAAAGATGTTTTTTATGAAAAAGAAATGGGAGCACTGGGCGATTGTTTTGTCGCAACGGTGGACGGAACGCGAGGCACGCAAGGTTTTGTAACGACAGTGACGGACGCGCTTGATTTTGCGCCAGATACGGTGTACAGTTGTGGGCCGACTGCGATGTTACGCGTGGTTTCCGAACGATTTGCGAATAAGCGGACGTTTTTGTCGCTGGAGGAACGGATGGCGTGCGGTGTAGGAGCTTGCTATGCCTGTGTTTGTCAGCGCACCGATGACCCGACGAAAAGCTATAAAGCATGCGATGAAGGCCCGGTTTTCCGAGCTGGGGAGGTAGTCATATGAACCGTTTAGCCGTTGAAATACCAGGTTTATCTTTGAAAAATCCAATCATGCCCGCGTCCGGTTGTTTCGGATTCGGCAAAGAATACAGCAAGTTTTACGATTTGAACAAACTCGGGGCAATCATGGCAAAAGCGGTGACGCCAGAACCGCGTTACGGCAATGCAACGCCGCGTGTGGCAGAAACACCATCCGGCATGCTGAACGCGATTGGCCTTCAAAATCCAGGCCTCGATCACGTGATGGCGAACGAAATGCCATGGCTAGAGCGCTTTGACACGCCAATTATCGCAAATGTGGCCGGTGCCTCCGAAGAAGATTACGTCAAAATTTGCGCGCGAATCGGTGATGCACCAAACGTGAAGGCAATCGAACTCAATATTTCGTGTCCCAACGTGAAGCATGGCGGCATCGCATTCGGTACCGATCCAGAAGTCGCCTACCAACTCACGAAAGCCGTCAAAGCTGTGGCGAGCGTTCCAATCTACGTGAAGCTCTCGCCAAACGTAACCGACATCGTCCCCATTGCGAAGGCGATCGAAGAAGCAGGCGCCGATGGACTCACGATGATTAATACCCTTCTAGGCATGCGTCTCGATCTCAAAACGCGCAAACCAATTTTGGCAAATGGCACTGGCGGCTTATCAGGACCATCTATCAAGCCCGTCGCGATTCGCCTAATCCACCAAGTCCGCGCCGTTTCCAACATTCCAATCATCGGCATGGGAGGCGTCCAAACCGTAGATGACGTCCTCGAGTTCCTAATCGCAGGCGCAGATGCCGTCGCAGTAGGCACGCTCAATTTTACCGAGCCATATATTTGTCCGAACCTAATCGACGCCTTGCCAGCCCGCATGGACGAACTAGGAATCACGACTTTAGCCAACTTAAAAAAGGAGAGAACAAACGCATGACAAAACCAATTATCGCGCTCGATTTCGCCTCATACGGTCAAGTCGAAGCATTTTTAAAACGATTTCCAAAAGGAGACACGCTGTCCGTCAAGGTCGGCATGGAACTCTTCTACTTAGAAGGCCCGCACTTAGTCGAGCGCCTCAAACACGAAGGTCACGAAATTTTTCTCGATCTCAAATTGCACGATATTCCGAATACCGTCAAAAGCGCGATGATTGGCCTCGCTCGCATGGGCGTCGATATGGTCAACGTACACGCAGCAGGAGGTCGAGCGATGATGGAAGCCGCGCTTGAAGGTCTCGAAATCGGCTCCAGCTCCTCTCGCCGTCCGCGCCTTATCGCTGTTACGCAATTAACAAGTACCAGTGAAGCCGAAATGCAGTCCGATCAACTAATCCAAGCAAGTCTAATGGATTCCGTCTTGCACTACAGCAACTTGGCGAATGAAGCAGGCCTCGATGGTGTCGTCTGTTCCGCGCTTGAAGCTGGCAAAATTAAAGAAATCACCCGTCCCGAATTCTTACGTGTGACACCAGGAATCCGCTTAGACACTGATACGAAGGACGATCAAAAACGCGTCGTAACGCCACATCAAGCCCGCGAAATTGGCGCAACTGCAATCGTTGTCGGCAGATCGATCACGAAAGCAAGCGACCCGTACCAAGCATACGAAACGATTCTAAAGGAGTGGAACAAATGACAACCGAAAAACAAGTTGCCGAGCAATTACTAAAAATCAAAGCCGTATTCCTTCAACCAAACGATCCATTCACATGGGCATCCGGCATCAAATCACCAATCTACTGCGATAATCGCCTAACATTAGGATTCCCAAAAACCCGTCAATTCATCGCGGCAGCACTTGCAGAAAAAATCAAAACCGCATTTCCTGATGTGGAAGTACTAGCAGGAACCGCAACAGCAGGCATCCCGCACGCCGCATGGGCAAGTGATATCCTAGACCTGCCAATGGTTTACGTCCGTTCCAAAGCGAAAGAACACGGCAAAGGCAACCAAATCGAAGGACCAATCGCGAAAGGCCAAAAAGTAGTCGTGATTGAAGACTTGATTTCGACTGGTGGAAGTTCGATTACAGCCGTAGAAGCCTTGCGCGAAGCCGGATGCGAAGTCTTGGGAATCGCCGCTATTTTTACATACGGATTAGAAAAAGGAAAAACATTGCTTGGCGCAGCAAACGTGGAAGTTGCAGCACTTACGAATTATGAAACGCTGCTTGAAGTCGCGCTGGATGAAGGTTACGTATCAGAAGGCGACATGGCAACGTTGAAAGAGTGGAATAAAGACCCCGAGAAGTGGGGAAATTAAAAAAATAGAGAAGAAGTCCCTTTTTTGAAAGAGATTTCTTCTCTATTTTCAAATTAATCTCCCAGTCGACTCTCTCAAAACCAACTCCGTCCCAATCGCCACATTCACAATAGGCGCACTCGGATTCCGCAATCGCCATTCCATCGTTTCCGCGGCTTTTCTCCCCATAAATCGCAAATCGGTGCACATTGTCGTCAGCGGTGGTTGTGCCAAAATCGCGAATTCCGTATTATCAAAGCACACAATCGACACCTGCTCTGGAATCGCAAATCCCTTCGACTGAAAATACGAATTCAAAATAAATCCTAGCCCCGAGTTCACGCAAAACCACGCGCTGGGCCATTCCTCCAAGCCTTCCAATGCCTGAAACAACGCGGCCTGCTCCTCTTTGATACTCGTAATGGTATAGTGCGAATTCACCGGCAACTTATAATGCCGCATCGCCTTGCAATATCCTTCAAAACGCTCCTCATAACTCGGCGAAAAATCAACATCGCCAACAAAGCCAATCCGTTCGTGCCCAAGCGTTATCAAATGTTCCACAGCCACAAAAGCACCATCTTTATTCTGCGACAAAATCGTATCTGTCCGCAAATGTGGATCATGGTGGTCAATCATCACAGTCGGTACGCCCAATTCCAAAATCCGCTTCACAAAAACATCACTAATATGCGATAAAATAAAAATTCCCCGCCAATTTTTCTCTTCTAATTCACGTGGCAAACGGTTCGTAGCGATAGCTTCTGGTCCCACCGCAAGCGTCGTTAAATAAAAGCCTCGCGCTGTCATTTCCTGCTCCAAACTCAAACAAATTTCACCAAAAAAACTTTTTTGCGATAAGGCAAATTCCGTGGCAACAAGCGCGAATTGATTATCGGTAGGCGTGTAAACCACGTCTTTTTTGTATTGGTAGCCCATTTCATCTGCTTTTTGTAAAACGAGCCGCTTTGTTTGCTCGCCAACGCCGTTCTTATTCCCTAAGGCTTGCGATACCGAGTTTTTTGAAATCTGCAAAGCGTCCGCGATATCTTGCATTGTGACTTTTTTCATTCATTTTCCTCCTAGATGGGACTTTCTCTCATTTCATTATAAGAGTAATAACGATAGAAAGCAATTGAAAAGTAATTCTATTTGTAATGTAATTGTAAATAACGCTATTATTGCTGTTTAAGTATTATAATGCAATTAATACGAAAAAGTAATTGTTGACATTACAAAAATGTAATGCAATAATGTAATTGTAATTCAAGCGCTTACAAAATTACAATATGATCTAACTAGGAGGACATGAAAGATGAAATTAAAAAAAGTGGTGTTTTCTGTTTTATCCGTAGCAATGGTAGGGAGTTTGCTGGCGGGATGTGGTTCGGGAAGTAAGGATGATGTGTCAGCTGATGGCAAGACGAAGGTAACATTTTGGGCCGCGCCAAATCCAACACAAATGAAGTTTTGGGGAGAAATGGCAACAGCTTTTGAGAAAGAAAATCCAGATATTAAAGTAGAAGTATCACAAATGAAAGAAAGTCCATCTTCTGAAGCAACGGTGCAAGCGGCCATCGCGTCGAAAACAGCACCAACTATTTCGGAAAATATAAATCGTAGTTTTGCCGCACAACTCGCGGATAGTAAAGCAATCGTGCCAATCAATGAAATCGACGGCATGAAAGAAGTAGCTGAAAAACGTAAAATGACTGATAGCCTTGACGCTTGGAAATTCTCGGATGGTAACCAATATGTGTTCCCAGTTTACTCTAACCCGATTCTTTTCGCATGGCGTACTGATATTTTGAAAGAAATTGGTGTGACTGAAACGCCAAAAACATATAGTGATGTGCTCGCTGCTGGTAAAAAACTAAAAGCGAAATATCCCGACAAAGTGATTTGGGCAAAAGCAGACTTGGCTGATCCGACAGCTTGGATGCGTTGGTTTGACTTCTTCCCATTGTACAATGCAGCATCTAAAGGTAATGCTTTTGTAAAAGATGGCAAATTTGTAGCGGATAACAAAGCTGGAAAAGAAATGCTTACATTCATGTCTGAGCTACAAAAAAATGACCTTCTATTAGCAGGACAAGCAACAGATCCATTTGAAACAGGAACGAGCATCATGGCTGATCTTGGTCCATGGTCATTCCCAAACTGGGCAGAGAAATTCCCAGAGTTAAAAAATGGCGAAACATACACGGTTACGACACCGCCAGTTCCTGATGCTTTAAAAGACGCTGAAAATGTAAATACGTATTCGGATGCAAAAGGAATCGTGTTCTACGCACAAGCGAAAGATGCGGAGAAAAAAGCCGCAGTTAAATTCCTAGATTTCGTTTACAGCAACGATAAAAATGACTTGAAATTCTTAGAAACAACAAACTTAATTCCAGCGCGTGATGATGCGACGCAAAATGCAACATTCACTGAATTCTTCAAAGCAAATCCAGCGCTAAAAGTATATGCAGAAAACGTACCATACGCGATTCCAGCGATGGATAACGCTGACTACAATGACATTCAACAAATCATCGGTGAACAAGCATGGAATCCAGTCGTTCGTGGTGAGAAGAAACCTGCGAAAGCTTGGAACGACATGAAGAAAGCTGAGGATGAGGTGCTTCAGAAATGAAGAAGCAAAACAATAAATTGGGCTGGTCTTTCACCAGCCCCTATGTTATCTTCACAATTATCTTCTTTCTAATCCCACTCGTTTGGGCGATTTGGCTCTCCGTGACGGATTGGAACATGATGAGTCCAGATATTAATTTTGTCGGGCTGGATAATTTCACAAAGGCGATTGCAAGCCCAGCGGTGAAAGCATCGTTTTGGGTGACATATAAGTTCTTGATTGTATTCGTACCACTCGCGATTATTATGTCGATGGTCGTTGCGGTACTTGTGAACGGATTACCGAAATTCAAAGGGTTATACTTAGTTGCTTTTTTCCTACCTTATCTGTCATCAGGCGTTGTTACGTCTTTGATCGTGAAAGGTTTGCTATCTTATAACAGTCCGCTAAACATCTTTTTGCGTGACAATTTTGGCTTGAATATTGATTGGTTAGGAACCCCGATGACTTCATTATTCGTTATTTCGCTGATGATTGCTTGGAAAATGTCAGGGTATTACGCACTGATTTTGATATCAGGATTATCTAGTATTAACGAAGAAATCTATGAGGCGGCGGCGATGGATGGCTCGGGTCGGTTCCGCACATTCTGGAAAATTACGATTCCGATGATGTATCCTGCGCTTTTCACGGTGATCGTTTTGGCGGTAGGCGTGAGTTTCGGGATATTCACGGAGGTTTACCAGCTAACTGGCGGTGGGCCGAACTTTGCGACAAATACGTGGCAAATGGAGATTTATAACCAAGCCTTTGTAAACTTGAAATCAGGCTATGCTTCAGCAATCTCGCTTGTGGCGGCTGTTGTGACGTTTGCATCGATTGGTGTTATTAAAAAAGGACTAGAGAAATGGGGCGAGAGAAATGGTTGGTCGTAAAAGTAAGTGGGGCATGACGGTTCGTTATACGTTAACCACATTGATTCTATTAGTCATGATTTATCCGTTTATTTATCTCGTACTCAATTCGTTTGCGGCATGGGATCAAGTCGATCGGAAGTTGATTCCGACTGAATTCACGACGCGTTCTTGGAGTTGGTTGTTCGGGAATGCATCGGTTTCGGCTCCAGCACCTTGGATTCAAGCGTTTATCAATACGATTATTGTGGCGACGATTGCAACGGGACTCATGTTGTTATTCGCAATTATGGTCGGTTACGCACTTGCAAAAGTGAAATTTAAAGGGAAAATGTTCGTGAATAACGTGATTTTATTCCAAATGTTTTTCCCAGCGATTATTTTATTGATTCCGCAATTTTTGATGATTACGAATGTTGGTTTGCTGGATACGTATGCTGGGATGATTATTCCAACGATGATGAGTATGTGGGCGATCTTTATGTACACGAACTTTTTCAAGGCGATTCCGGATACGTTGATTGAGGCGGCGAAATTGGACGGGGCGAGCGATTTGAAAATTTTATTCCGCGTTGTTTTACCGATGTCGAAATCGATTAGTACGGTTATCTTCTTGTTCTTGTTCACGGATCGCTGGACGAACCTGTTATGGGATTTAATCGTGACGAAAAGTGATAGTACGGTGACGCTGAACGTACTGATATCGCAAATGTTTGGACCTTACGCAACGTATCCTGGTCCGATGTATGCGGCGTCGGTTGTGCTGACTTTACCGCTGATTATTCTATTCCTCTTCTTCTCGAAAAAATTCCAAGAGGGCATGCAGTTTACATTGAAATAAGGAGTTTGAACGATGTTGAAATGGTGGCAGGAAACGGTTTTTTATGAGATTTATATGCCGTCATTTAAGGATGGTAACGGGGACGGGATTGGTGATTTTAAGGGCTTGCTTGAAAAAGTGCCTTATTTGGCTGAGCTTGGTGTCGGTGGCATTTGGTTGACGCCGTTTTACCCGTCTCCGAAAGTGGATAATGGCTATGATGTGAGTGATTATTACGCGGTGGACCCGGATTATGGTACGATGGCGGACTTGGAGGCGTTTGTCGAGGAGGCGCATCGGCACGGGATTCGGGTGATCGCGGATATGGTTGTGAATCATGTGTCGACGGAGCACGCGTGGTTTGTGGAATCGCGAAGATCGAAAACGAATGCGAAGCGGGATTGGTTCGTGTGGCGTGATGCTCCGAATAATTGGGAATCGTTTTTCGGTGGTTCGGCATGGGAATGGGACGCGGTGACGGAGCAGTATTATTACCACAGCTTCGCGAAAGAGCAGGCTGATTTGAATTGGGCTAATCCGGATGTGGAGCAGGAGATTTGGAAGGTGTTCGATTTCTGGTTGGATAAGGGATTGGACGGTTTTCGGCTCGATGTGATTAATAATTTGACGTTGACGCGTGATTTTACGGATAATCCGGTGGAAAATGGGAAACAGTTGCATCTTTTTGATAAGGATCAACCTGGAATGGAAAAAATGATGGCGAAAATTGGTGCGCGGATTCGTGCACGTGGCGATTATTTTACGGTTGGTGAGATTAGTTCGGATAATTTGGCGGAGATTGAAAAGTACGCCGGGCTTGATGGGCTGGATGTGACGTTTAACTTTAATTTTGGCAGTGTTCCGAATCGAGATGGGATTGCCGCAGAGCTTACGCGGATGCAGCAGGTGTACGCGGATGGTCGGATGCCGACGTTGTTTTTCGGGAGTCATGATATGAGTCGGTCGTGGAATCGGTTGGCGGACGGGCGCGAGGATGTGGCGCAGTTGCTTGCGATGCTTATGTTGACGGCGCATGGTGTTCCTTTTGTGTATTTTGGCGAGGAGATTGGGATGGCGGATTTTGTGCCGGAATCGATGCGCGAGATGCGTGATGTGCGGGGCGTTTATGCGTATGAGCTGGCTTTGCAGGACGGGAAGTCGGAGCAGGAGGCGCTATTTGTGGCGCAGGAGAAGACGCGAGACAAGGCGAGGGCGCCGATGACTTGGCCAGAAGGGTTCTCAGATAAAGCGGAGGCCTGGATTGGTGAAGTGACGCCTGATTTGGAACGCGGGCAGCGGATGTTTGCTTTTTATCAGGCGCTGATTGCTTTGCGAAAAACGGCGGATTTTTGTGAGCCGGGATATCGTGATTTTGAGGTGGCTGGAGAGCTCTTGACGTATGTTCGCGGCGAGTATCTGGTGTGCCTCAATTTCGGGGAAACACGTGAGGTAGAGAACAAGTGGGGCGATTTGACGCTTGTTTTGGCGAATATGGATGTGGTTGTGGACGCGGAAAGAATTGTTTTGCCAGCGTTTGCAGCGGTAATTTTTAAGATATGAAGGAGTTAATTATGAAAGAGATTTCGATTTTATTGAAAGAGTATCGGGTGAGAAATGAGGTCGCGAAAGTAGAACGCTTGGCGTTTGTTGGCGCTGGGGACAAGGATGTGTACAACATTACGGCGCCGTTCGTTGTGGGTGGCAAAGAAGTGATTGCTGGGCGAATCGAAGCGCGTGACAGCGAAATGGCGGAAATCGGCTTTTTCGAAAAACAGGATTTGGCGTGGGTACTACTTACGAATATGCCAAAATTGGCGCTGCAAGATCCGTTTATGACGCGTATTGATGGGGATTTGATTATCGGTGGTGTGGAAGTTTTCCCGAGTGAGGCTGATCCCAAGAAATTGGCGTGGCGGACTTGTTTGTACCGCGGCAAAGGGATTGCGGATTTGACATTGATTTTTGTAGGTCCAGTTGGGATGAAAGACTTGCGATTGAAGCAGTTGCCGAGTGGCGAGATTGCGGTTTTGACGCGTCCGCAAGGTGAAAAAGGTGGGCGTGGCAAAATTGGTTTTTGTCTGATTCCAAAATTAACGGATTTGACTGTACAGCTAGTTGAAGAAGCACCACTATTACCGACGCATTTTGCCGATGGTGAATGGGGTGGCGCGAACGAGATGCACCTTTTGAAAAATGGACACGTTGGTATACTAAGCCATGTTGCTAATTTTGATGAAAAAGGTGATCGCCATTATTACGCTGGAATTTGTGTGTTAGACCCGGCGACAGCAACGTTTGTAGCTCCAATGGAAATCGTTGCAGAACGCGCTGATTTTCTTGCTGGACCGAGCAAGCGACCAGATTTGGAAGATGTTGTTTTCAGTGGTGGACTGATTCGAAATGCTTCTGGAACAGCTGATTTATATGTAGGAATAAGCGACGCGGATGCGCAGAAACGCACGATTCGTGATCCGTTTATGAAATTTGAAGGATAGGGAGACTGGGAATTATGAATATTTATCGTTATGAGGAAAATCCATTAATTACACCGGCTGATGTGGCACCGCATCGACCAGATTTTGAGGTGTTAGGCGCGTTTAATGCGGGTGTTGCGCAATATAAAGACGAGACATTGCTGCTTTTACGTGTGGCAGAGAAGCCAATCAGTGAAGATCCGAATATTGTGAAGGCGCCTGTTTTCAATGTGGAAACGCAACAATTGGATATTTTGGAGTTTCGTTTGGATGATCCGACGTATGATTTTGAAGATCCGCGGATGATTCGGACGAAAGACAAGATGGAAGGTTTCGCCTATTTGACGTCGCTTTCTTACATTCGTATTGCGAGAAGTAAGGACGGACACAATTTTACGGTTGATGAAAAACCGTTTTTATATCCATTTAACGAATATCAAACGTTCGGTATTGAAGATGCACGTGTGACGCAGATCGATGACGTTTATTATGTGAATTTCAGCGCGGTATCCGAGATGGGTGTAGCCGACGCGATGATTTCAACGAAGGACTTTGTGAGTTATGAGTACGAAGGAAATATTTTTGCACCAGAAAATAAAGATGTGCTGATTTTTCCTGAAAAAGTGAATGGGAAATACTACGCGTTACACCGTCCAAGCTTGAAGAGTATTGGGAATTTGGATATTTGGATTGCGTCTTCGCCTGATTTACATAGTTGGGGTGATCACCGTCATTTGCTTGGCATTCGCGATGGTTATTGGGATAGCGGCCGAATTGGTGGTGGCGCGGTACCGATTAAGACGGAAAAAGGTTGGCTCGAGCTATATCATGGTGCGACGAAAGATCATCGCTATTGTATGGGAGCGGTCCTACTCGATTTGAATGATCCGATGAAAGTTCTGGCGCGGACGGAAACACCAATTTTAGAACCAGAAGCGGACTATGAGAAAAACGGCTTTTTCGGCGATGTTGTTTTTGGATGTGGCACGATTGTAGAAGGCGATGTTGTCAAAATGTACTACGGTGTTGCGGATACGTCGATGGCTTGTTGCGAGATGAGTTTGGCGGAGATTCTGCAGCAGTTGGAGGATGAGAGCCGATGAATTGGCAGGAAAATTGGCAAAAATGGAGCGTGGCGTCGAAGGACGATGCGGCGCTTCAACAGGAAATGACGGAATTATCTGACGAAAAAACGAGACGCGAGCATTTTTATCGTTATCTGGAATTTGGGACTGGCGGTATGCGCGGTGAGCTTGGTTGTGGCACCAATCGGATCAATACATACATGATTCGCTGGGTTACGAGTGGCGTCGCGGCGCACATTGCAGAACAGGGGCTCGAAACGGAAGGCGTGGCAATTGCCTATGATTCGCGCCATTTTTCGGCGGAGTTCGCATTGGAAGCAGCGCGGGTGCTCGGTGCAGCGGGAATCAAGGTTTATTTATCCGATGCACTGCGCCCAACTCCGGAGCTGTCGTTCATGGTTCGCGAATGGGGGGCGGCCGCGGGAATCGTGATTACGGCGAGCCACAATCCAGCAGAATACAACGGCTTCAAGGTTTACGGGGCAGATGGATGTCAGATTACGTTGGATGTTGCGGATAAAATAACGGCGTATTTGACTGGAATTTCCGACTTGTTCGCGATTCCTGTAGCCGACGAATCGGCGTTAATCGAGGACGGTTTACTCGTTCGAATTGGCGCAGAAGCGGACGCGGCATATTTAGAGGAGGTTCGTGCAGTGACGCAGAATCCGGCATTAGCAAACGAACACGGCGCCAAGCTTGCCATCGTATACACGCCACTTCACGGGACAGGCGGACCACTCGTTACGCAGAGTTTGGCACAGGCAGGTTTCACGAATGTCCGCGTTGTGGAAGAGCAAGCGATTCCAGACGGTGCGTTTCCGACAGTCGCATCACCGAATCCAGAAGACCACGCCGCGTTCACGATGGCAATCGAAGCAAGTCATGATGCCGACATTTTGATGGCAACAGACCCCGATGCCGACCGAATTGGCGTTGCAGTGAAAAACGAACAGGGAACGTATCAAATTTTGACAGGAAATCAGTTGGGCGCGCTATTGCTACATTATTTAGTCACCCAGCCGAATCTCCTGGAAAACAGCGCACTCATCAAAACCATCGTGACAAGCGACTTAGGCGAAAAAATCGCGCAGAAATATGGCGTGAAAACTTATAATACGCTAACCGGATTCAAATTCATCGGCGAAAAAATCGCAGAATGGGAAGTCTCTGGCGAAGCAACATTCCTATTTGGCTACGAAGAAAGCTACGGCTACCTCGTCGAACCATTCGTCCGTGATAAAGACGCCATTCAAGCGGCCCTTTTAACAGCAGAGGTCGCGCTATCCTTCCAATTACAAGGCAAAACACTATACGAAGGCCTGCAAACCATCTATGACGAATTCGGCTACTACGAAGAATCCTTGCACACCATCACCGCAAAAGGCGAAGAAGGCATCGTGCGAATCCAGACCATCATGCAAACGATGCGCGACAAAACGATGGATGGCATTATTATAAAAGAAGACTATAAAACTGGATTACAGACCAATTACCAAACAAATTCAAAACAAAAAATAGCGCTACCAAAATCAGACGTATTGAAATTTTATCAGACAGACGGCTCCTGGTTCTGCATTCGCCCATCAGGAACCGAACCAAAATGTAAAATCTATTTTAGTTGTATTGGCGAAACTGGAGAAGAGGCAAGTCAGCGCTTACGAAACCTCGAAAAACAAGTTTTAGCAACGATTGAAAATATATAAAGAAACAGTGATGAGTAATCAGAAAGTAGATTATTCATCACTGTTTTACTATAATGAAAGAGATAAAGTACACGCGCATGAATGGAGGGGACAGACATGAAAATATCTGATATGAAAAATCTCGGAGCAATAAACGAAGAAAAACTGAATTCTGTTGGCATAAAATCAGCGGAAAAATTACAATCGATAGGCACAGAAAAAGCCTATTTGCTCGTCAAGGACTTAGTGGACGACGCGGCTTGTCTTCATTTCTTATATGCTCTGGAAGGCGCGATTCAAGATATCCCGAAAAAAGATTTAACTGATCAACAACGTGAAGAATTAAGTCAAGTATACCAATATGAAAAAGAACGGTAGGATTCGAACTAGAGCTTTAGAAATCAAGAGATAGTTACTTGTCGTCAAAAATATAGTAAATCTTTAGTGAATAAATTCACAATCTTTATCTTTTTGTGTTATAATTACTATGTAATACAAAAAATAAAGAAGAGGGATTTAAGGTATGAATAAGAAATTAAATTTAATAAAGGCTTTGTTAGTATGCACAGTAGGTATTAGTGTATGTGGAGTCAACTTTTCTTCAGTTAAAGCGGAAGAAAATGAGGAGAATTCAATTGTGGAATTAGCTGTTCAGACTAGTTCATTTGAAACAGAACTATCATCAGATATGAGTGAAATGCAGATAGCCTTAAACTATGATAGTTCGAAGGAAGCTCGCGAAAAAGCTGTTGAAGCCTATAATAAGGAACATCCAGAAAATACTGTGGTGAACACAGAGCCCGTCGCTGATAAGCCGAAATTATTAAAAGCAATTGTTGGTGCGGACAATAGAGTAAAGGCAAACACGACCCTATCGCCATTTAAGCAAATTGGGTACATGGAAATGGGTTATATAAATAAAGGGAAAATGGTTTGGTATGTTGGTACGGGAACACTTGTAAGCGGAAACACTGTTTTAACTGCTGCTCACAACCTTTATGACACAAAATTGAAAAGCTGGGCTACAACTGTTATTTTCCAACCTGGTATGACTAATTATAATGCACCGAAAGCCATTACATCAAAAAAACTATATGCTATGGCTGGATATACAGAAAATAATAATTCTAATTATGATATTGGTTTGGTTAAATTAAGCGCTTCTATAGGGAGCACTGGATTTTTAACGTATAGATCTCCAACAGCAAATGTGTCATACGATGCCATGATTTCGGGGTACCCAGGAGATAAACCTGGTTCGCAATGGTACCATACAGGTAAGGCAATGGTAGGTACTCAAAAAATTGTATATCCAATTGATACAACGCCAGGTCAAAGTGGGGCTCCGATATTAAATGGTAAAACTGTTATTGGTGTTCACACTCTTGGATCTGGAGTGAACGAAGGTGTACGTATAACGCCTGCCTTCTATAATTGGATCACAAGTATAAAATAGGAGGATTAAATGAAAAAAATAATTTTTCTATATATTGTTATTTTGTTGATTTTAGGTGCATGTAGTAGTGCATCGACTAAGGAAAATACTAGTCAAAATAAAAAAGCTGTCTATAGTGCTACCATTTATGATGCTAATTTGAGGATAAATAAAATAAAATGGGTTAGTGGAGAAAAATTAAATTTACAGGAGGGAAAGTACGAATTGGAGAGTTTTGATAATATCTTTGATCAGAACGGAGATAAAATAAAAGTAGAAGATTTAGTTGTAGGAGATAAAATTAAAGTGTATTTTAGTCCTCAAGTGGTTGTCAAAGAAACAGATCCTGGACAAATTTCTGCAGAATATATTAGGAAAATAGTTAAATCTGAATAAATATAGGTTCTATAATAAATGTTGGGGTAGAAAATAATCTGCCTCAACATTTTTTTGTTCTTATTTTAAGGCAAAAAAATACACAGTAATATCAACATCCGTTAAGATAAAAGTGACAAAACCCAATCCAAAGGAGCGATATTACCATGCCAGACCATTTTATCATACAACTCATCGGTTTAGAAAATAAAAACGTCCAGCTCATCGAGCATTCCATAGAGAAGGATACCTGCCATATTCATATTCAATTAAAACGAAAGAAACATACGTGCCCTCATTGTCAAACCCGTACAAATCGTATGAAAGATTATCGTACGCACTTGTTTCAACACCTTAAAATGGCCGAGAAACGGGTCTATATTCATTATCGGAAACGGCGTTATCACTGCCCTTGTGGTAAAGCATTTGATGAGAAAAATCAAGGAATTGTCACACGCTATCAGCGTTTCTCTATCGCTTGGCATCAGGCTGCTCTTTTTCACAGTATTAGCTCTGCTTCCTTCTCTTACACCGCTAAAGCCTATGGAACGACCGCTTCTAAAATCATTCGCTTATTTGATGCCCGTATGGGTGCTTTTTCAACACCTCCAGCCACCTTACCGAAGATCATCGCTATCGATGAATTTAAAGGAGACACAAATAAAGGCAAGTTCCAGTTGATTATTGCAGACCCTATCACTCGGCGTCCCATTGATATTTTAGAAAATCGTAGTATAAAAACCATCCAACGCTATCTCAGAGAACGCGGACAACAAGTAGAAATTGTGATTATGGATCTGAGTCCCGCTTTTAAAAGCGCCGTTCAAAAAGCCCTTTGTAGCCCATTGATTATTGCTGATTCTTTTCATTTTTCCCGCTATATTTATTGGGCATTAACCAAAGTTCGTATTCGGGTACAACAAAAATTCCATGACTATGATCGAAAACGCTGTAAACGCATGAAGGGCCTCTTTTACAAACGGAAACATGACTTAACTTCTGAGCAGTGGACGCTTGTTCAGCGCTATTTAGAATTAGACTCCGATTTACAAACAGCCTATGACATCAAAGAAGCCTATCAGGCTTGGTTTGACACACACAAAGCCCAAGAACGAACCAATGTACGCCACGCGTTACATCACTTCTACGAACTTGTTCGACAAGCCAATATTCCAGAGTTCATTGCCGCTATCGGAACCTTTCAACGCTGGGAAACAGAAATTATTAACGCTTTTATTTACCCACATTTATCTAATGGCTTCGTAGAAGGAATTAACAATCGAACCAAAGTCTTAAAACGTGGCGCTTATGGCTTTCAATGCTTCGAAAGATTCCGAGCCAAAATACTAGCACAACACTTTATCAAAGATTTTGACATCTCTGTAGGTTAAGAAAAGGCACGAGCTGTTGACTCCCTAGCTCGCACCTTGATATTTCACCCCAACAATTGACATAGAGCCAAAAAACAGTGATGAGCAATCTGAAAATAGATTATTCATCACTGTTTTTAGTGAAGGTGAATAGAGGTAACAAACATGAAAATACCTGGACTGAAAGAGCTCGGAGCAGTCAACGAAGAAAAGCTGAATTCGGTTGGCATAAACGCTACAATCGATAGGCACCAAAAAAGCGTATTGGGTTGTCAAAGACTTAACAACCCAACAAAGGATAGCGCAATATCAACATAAGAAATAAAAAGAGAAGAAAGTGGGAGTTCTACAATTACAATGGTACCTATAGAATAAACCTCTTTCTATTGGTTTATCAAGAAAAGTATGTAAAATATAATGTGATACATGCTTCTCAAGCGAATCCCAAGAGAGGAATGCCGGGAGTGTAGATAATTAGTCCTGTTAGCTAACTGCTTAATTTATCAGTAAGCACCCAGATTTTTAGAATGTTTTATTGGTAGTTGATAAAAATCTTGAAGATGAAATTAATGGTTGAAAGTATTAATCATTATGTTTTGCGAGCGAGACTGCAAGTTGACAGCTGGTGAACGTTAGCTATGAGGATAAAAATCTATCGAGGACAAGGCAAACATTTTCTTAAAAGAGCTATTTGGTAAGGAATTGAAAATAAAGAAATGATGGCTCACCTTATTTTAATAGCGCAGAAAAGACATATTTTATTAGTGTCATGTCTTTTCTTTGACAATGTAGTTTTTATTTTTATTTATGACTTGAATTGTCAAGTCAAGGTGTAAAAAAGACGTAATTTATCGGGAACGTGTCTTTTCTTTGACAATCGCCCTTTCTTTCTAAAATTTGTATGAAAATATAACGGTTTAGCATAGACATTACTAGAGCATAAATATACAATTGGCACAAGGAATTCACGAAATGTTTTGCTTATTAGTGGTTCCAAATAGAGAGAAAAGGGGAATAAGACATGAATAAAAACACAGTGAAATTAGTAACACCAATTATAGCAACATCGTTAGTTTTTGCATCTGTAGCGCCTGCTATTGTGGTAAATGCTGAAGAAAATGACGCTAATGTGGTTGGAGATGGAACTAATGGTATGTTATTACAAAAAATCACATTTGACTCGCCTATTCATGAAACAGCAAATATAGACGGAGAGGTGTATGGTTTTGATGTCACTAAACAACAACATATCATTACAAATAAAATTAGTAGTGATGAGGGTACAATTACGTTTGTTACAAATACCATGACAAATATGACTAGCGTGACAAGTGATTATATGACACAAAATGAAATAATAGCTTTGGAAAATAGCATAAATAATTCTAGTATTGATGATTCTGCTGCTACAGTTACTGAGAATGAAGTTGAGATGTATACCTTAGGTGCTCAAAAAGGATCATGGGCATGGTCGGGTTGGCAGACACGAAAGATAACTTCATCCCAGAAGTATTCTCTTCAGTCGGCTATAGGAGTATTGGGTGCAAAGTTTGGAATGTATGGTGCGGCAGCGGCGGCATTAGCAGGGATTTGGATACAGTATAATGTACATGTAGGTTACTTTAAAGTTCGGGTGGGAACAAGATTAGATACAAACCCGAATTGGATTTGGACTAAAAATCAAGTTCGATATTATTCAGATTCTTCATATAAAAATTTGAGAGGAACAAAAGAGTCAAAGGCTTTCTACTCATTAATACAAAATTAATAAAATAGAGTACAGATTTAGTGGGGATGATAATATGAAATATACATTTATAGCACCTATTATTACAGTGATTATATGTTTAATTACTTGGTTATTGGTCCCAGAAAAGGATTGGATTTATTATGTTATTTTAGCGCCCTTTTTTGGCTATGCTGTTCAATTATTAATTGTTAAGGTATGGATTAAACCAGAAAAAAGAAACTAACTAAGCCGTTAGTTTTTGCAATTTAAACATAGGACTAAGTAGTATAGAGGTAGTACTAATAGAAAATGTTGAGAAGTTTGAATTAAATAATAGATTTCAGCTCCTTTGAGCATAAATCCATTTTTAAAATGGTGACTAAAGGGATTGAAAACGGAATTGGGCGCTTTTTTGGGGACGTACCTCGTTTAATGGGTAAAAAAACTAAAATATGCATTTAAGGGAATTCTGGGCAAATTTCCGTAGAATGTATTAGGGAAATAGTTAAAATGGTTGGCATGAACTCGAAACTCATGCCAACCATTTTTTAAGTCTAATTCCGCAAACCCTTCACCGTTTCCTCATCAGGCGTCACGAAATAAGTCGTCTGATTATCATACGTCACATAACCAGGTTTCGCACCGCTTGGCTTCTTCACATGCTTAATCAGCGTTGCGTCCACTGGAACGGATCCCGACAGCCGAGCTTTAGAGAAGAACGCCGCAATCATCGCAGCCTCCGTAATTGATGTATCATCCGGATTCGCGTCTTGAATCACCACATGCGATCCCGGTAAATCTTTCACGTGAAACCACAAATCAGAATTTCGCGCTACTTTATTCGTCAAATAATCATTTTGCTTATTATTTTTCCCGACTAGAATGGAGAGCCCGGTACTCGATGTATATTTCTCAAGCGTTGGATTCTGATTCGGCTTCCGGCTTCCTTTTTTCTGCTTATACTTGATATAGCCTTGTTCCGCGAGTTCCATCCGGATTTCCTGAACATCCTCAGGCGACGCGTCCTCCAATTGTTGCTGTACCGTCTCCAAATAAGCAATTTCCTGCTCCGTCAAGCGCATCTGCTCCTCGACGAATTTCACAGCTTTCTTCAACTTCTGGTATTTATTAAACAAAAACTGGGCATTTTGAGGCGGCGATTTCCGAATGTCAAGCGGAATTTTCACCGTTCCCATATGCTCATCATAGAAATTCTGCACCTCGATCTCCGTCATACCACGCGACACCAAATGCAAGTTCGCCGTCAACAACTCACCGAAAACGCGAAATTCATCCGCGCGTTCCGTATCGACAAGCGTCTGCTCCAATTTCTCCATTTTCAAACGGTCGCGGTCAATCTCATTCGCAAGCAAACGCTCCAAATCATGCGCAATTTGATGCACCCGGTCCCGCGTCGCTTTTCCACCATAAAACCGGTCCAATAAAGCACCAAGCGACTCCGATTCCGCCGTCACTTCCGTATCCGCAAGCCGCATGAAATAGAAATCTTCCTTCTCGTTCTTCGTAAATAAAACCGGTTCTGCTGGTTTCGCACAATCCGCTATCACACTAAAAAAGGCTTGCGGTAATGTCTCCCGATTCACCAACCCAGCCCGCGCAATCACTTCATTCGCAAGCAGTGGACTAAATCCAGCGACACTGGAAACAATCTGCTTCGACATTTTGCCAGCGTTGAAATCCAATTTTGCCAATAAATCTTCCTCGCTGACAGTCCACGGATCAAGCTTATCCGAACTCGGCGGTAAAATATAAGCGGCACCCGGTAAAAGCGTCCGATAACTATTGAAAGCCGGCGAAACATGCTTAATACAGTCCACAATCGTCTCTTTATCACGATCCACGAGCACAACATTACTGTGGCGCCCCATAATCTCCACATACAAATCACAAAAACGCGTTTCGCCAATCTCGTCTTTTCCACGAATCCCAAAAATCAAAACCCGATCATTCGCAACTTGGCGAATCGACTCAATAATCGCGCCCTCCATGTATTTTCGTAACAACATACAAAACATCGGCGGTTGCGCAGGGTTTTCCATCGTTTCCTTCGTAATCTGGATGCGCGCGTAACTCGGATGCGCCGAAATCAAAATCCGCTGGTTTTCCCGATTTTTCCGAACATGCAACACTAATTCATGCGCAAACGGTTGGTGTATCTTCATAATCCGCCCAGTTTCGCACTGTTCGGTCAGTTCTTCGGTCATTGCTTTTAAAAACATTGTATCAAATGCCATTCGTTTGTTTCATTCCCTTAAAAAAATTATTTAGTTCGTTTGACTCGAAATTTCTTCCCCATTTACCGAAGAATAACTGTAGTCAATATTCATCGTGCCATCCTCTTTTACCTCGGTGACACTGATGTAAAGCGTACTATTCATCGTGGATTTCCCAGATGTCACATCAAATTGAATATCATCATGCTTTTTGCCACTCTTATCGATGTAACTAATGACAAACCCACCAGATTTCACGTCAAAAGGCTCTACATTTATTTCCTTCGTCGTTTCATTTTTCAGCGCTGGAATCGTTGCAACAACCTTGCCACCGTTGCTAACCGTTATTTCAGACGATGTGCTGCCGCTATAATTATCTCCGCTGACGACAAAATCCTCTTTTGGTGCGGAAACTGCGAAACGTAATACAAAAGCTAGTGCGATAATCGCGACCAGCACGAGACTGAAAATCAAGACATTCTTCTTCATGTTGCGAACCTCTCTTCATTTTTTCTTTTATTGTACCATAAGAACGGTGAAACTTGCCTGATAATCTTGTTTTTAGGTGTTTTATTTCCTTATATTTGTTATAATGAAGAGGTGAAATTAGAATGCGAGAGGCTGATCAGGATGGTAAAAAGTATGACTGGGTTCGGGCGAGCAGGGAAGCAATCAGAGAATTTCAAAGTAACCGTAGAATTAAAAGCTGTGAATCACCGCTATTTGGAAACTGTGTTCCGGATGCCACGGGTGTTCGCCTATCTGGAAGCGAAGTTAAAAAAGAGCATCGCGGAACTGGTGAAACGTGGCCGGGTGGAATGCGCGATTACAATTGAAGGAAACAAGGCAACAAAAGAAAAATTGGTCATCAATTGGGATTTGGCGGATGAATATATTCGCTTTATGCGCCAGGCAACGCAGCGCTATCAGATGGAAGATGCGCTAAATATTCAAGAATTGCTGCTAGATCCGCGCTTTTTAGAAATTGTAGAGAGCAATGAACCGGATTCGGAGCTGGAAGAATTGCTAGTAGGCGCAACGGCATCCGCTGCAAAACGACTAGACGACATGCGGGCGACAGAAGGCAACGAGTTGGCGCTTCATTTCAAACATCATTTGGAGACGACGGAGAAATTACTGGGCGAGATTCAAACTTTCATCCCTGAAATGGAAGTAACCTACCGCGAACGTCTCGAAAACCGTTTGCTTGGCTATGTTGGCGAGGATTTCGATAAAGCACTTGTACTCTCTGAAATTGCTATTTTGCTTGAGAAATCAGACATCAATGAAGAACTAGAACGCATGGGTAGCCATGTGAAGCAATTTTCGCACATACTTTTACTGGAAGAACCGATTGGCCGAAAGCTCGATTTTCTCACTCAAGAGATGAATCGCGAAATAAATACGATTGGATCGAAAGCTAGCCATTTAGAAATTACGAATCATGTGGTAGAATTAAAGACAACACTTGAAAAAATGCGCGAACAGATACAAAATGTCGAATAATTTTTCAAGCAGTATGATATTTTAGAAAAGAGGAACGCAAACATGGCAGATCGAGGACTTCTCATCGTTTTATCTGGTCCTTCTGGAGTTGGGAAAGGAACGGTTAGAAAAGCAGTTTTTGATGACCCGACAACTTCATTTGAATACTCCATTTCGATGACAACCCGCAAAGCTCGGGAAGGCGAAGTGGATGGTGTGGACTATTATTTCCGCACGAAAGAGCAATTTGAGCAGGCGATTGCGGACGGCAAAATGCTAGAATACGCGCAATATGTCGGTAATTATTACGGAACGCCACTTGATTATGTAGAGGAAATTTTGGTAGCAGGAAAAGATGTTTTTCTGGAAATCGAGGTTCAAGGAGCGTTACAAGTACGCAAGGCGATGCCAGAAGGAATATTTATTTTTCTAACGCCGCCAGACTTGAGTGAGCTGAAAAACCGCATTATAGGGCGGGGTACAGAGTCTATGGACGTTGTCGAAGAGCGCATGAGCGAGGCTCGCCGCGAAATTGAGATGATGAACGCCTATGATTATGCCGTCGTTAATGATATAGTAGATAATGCCGTTCAAAAAATTAAGGGAATCGTTCAGACCGAGCACTTAAAAACAGAGCGCGTCATTCATAAGTATGAAAAAATGTTAGAGGAGTTGGAATAGATGTTATATCCATCAATTGATAATTTGTTGTTAGTTATTGACTCAAAATACTCGCTAGTAACCGTAGCTGCGCGTCGTGCCCGTCAAATGCAAAAAGACCACGATCCAGGTACAATGGATGATTTCAAATCGCATAAAGCGGTAGGAAAAGCGTTAGAAGAAATTTATGCAGGGAACTTAGTTATGGGACAGGAGAAATAGAATTTTGTTTGAAGCTATCATTTTGTGATAGCTTTTTTCATGTTAAAAATTTACATATGGGATATTTTGTGATAGAATGGTGGTGTTGTACATTAGGATTCAGACGGGGAGATGAGGATATGAAGGCAAAAGTAATATCAATATTTAATCATAAAGGAGGAGTTAGTAAAACAACATCTACATATAATATTGGGTGGAAGTTAGCAGAAATCGGTAAGAAAGTTCTTTTTGTAGATGCAGATCCGCAGTGTAATTTAACGGGTTTAATACTAGGAGATGATTTTGAAGAATATTATACTGATGGTAATGGTAATAATATTAAAGATGCAGTTCGCTCTGCTTTTGAAGGGAAACCAGTTCCTATTAAGCCTATCGAATGTTATACACCTATTGAAAATGAAAATATCTATTTAATTCCTGGACATATGGATTTATCTGAATATGATCCATCATTAAGTTTGGCGTTAAATAGCAATAATTCTATCTCTACATTACAAAACTTGCCAGGAAGTTTTTATGAATTAATCAAACTATGCTCAGAAAAATATGATATTGATTACGTATTTGTTGATATGAACCCTGGATTAAGTGCCATCAATCAAACGCTATTTGTCTCATCAGATGGATTTATTGTACCAACAAACCCAGACCCCTTCTCCATTATGGCGCTGCAGACGATGTTGAAAATATTGCCAAGGTGGAAAAAATGGGCCGAAGATTCTAGATCTTTTTTTGAAGAGGCAACATATCCTTTGCCAAATAAAGATATGCGATTCATTGGAGAAATTATACAAAGATTTAATCTGAGGAATAAGAAAGCTGCTAATGCATATGTTCCAAAAATAAAAGAAATAAAAACGTTTATTGAAGGAGATTTTTTATCAAAACTTGAGCAAGTAGAGATGGTATACGACATAACTATGTTGATAGAAAAAGGTTTGGTAGAGGGGTATTGTCTTGCTGAAATTTCTGATTTTGGGGCATTACTTCCTAAATCGCATAAGTATAAGGTTCCAGTGTATGCGTTAAGCGACAATCAAATGGAACAAAAAGGGAAAGTTTTAGGGCAGATGAAAACAGCTAGAGATCGTTTTAATACGCATTTTGAAAATATTGCAGCAGTTATCGTGGAACTAGTCAAATGAAATCGGCCAAGCTTATTTTTGATAATATAATTAATGAAACGAAGCAGCTGGGCTCATTATACAGCTTTTTAGAGACTACCGTTAAACCACCTTTTGACTACAATGATATACTTCGTTGGCAGCTAGCTCAGGCGGTTGCAGGATTAGATTTATATATACACGAATTAGTTAAAATTGGAATAATACAAATTTATTCGGGCAAAAGAGAACGTACAAAAAGATACCGTTCATTTTCGCTAACTCTTGAAGTAGCTGAAGACATAAATAGCCCAGAAAATAAAAGTATCGCTTTGGATATATTGGAAAAAGAAATTAATAAAAGGCATGGCTTTTTATCGTTTCAAACACCAGAAAAAATTTCAGAGGCACTTTCTTATGTATGGGAAGAGAAGCATAAATGGCAGGAAATTGCTGGATACTTGAATATGGAAAAAGATGAAGTTATGAAAACCTTGAAGCTGTGTACTCAAAGAAGGAATCAAATTGTTCATGAAGCAGATTATATTGATACAACTAGGCAAAATATCAAGGTTGAAGATGTAGAGGAATCGATTATATTTATAGAAAAAATTGTTGATTCTATTCATAATTTGGTGAGTGGAGATGTGTCTATAGTATAAATTCCAGAACCCTCACCAGTATTTAAAAAGATATCTAGGCTATTTTAATTGTTGTCAAAATTGTGAAATAGAGGAGTAAGAATTGCAATCTGGATTCCTACTCCTCTATTTTTGCGTTTCCTCATAAAGTTATTTAAAAGATTTAAATCCTTCAAAATCCATGGACGAGTACAGACACACCTGACAGAAAACGCTCATTTCCGTCGTTAAAAGCTCTGTTCCAGTGCTCGTTTTTTCCTAGGAACTAAGCATTTGTCGTCCCACAGAGGTTTGGTGGTTTCAAATAAATAAGCGATATAATTCCGGGATTTGGAGTTATATCGCTTATTTATTTTGGAAGATGTCGAAGAAACCGGGATATTTAGCGGTCACTTCTTTGTTTGGTGAATAAATGTGCGCGGTGCCTTCCTTGCGAACATCGACTAACCCGGCCTCCTTTAGCAATTTAATATGGTGGGACATGGTGGACTTGGAAATATCGTAGGTGCCGTTTGTGACGCGCTGTTCTCCTTTTTGCAGTAAGCAACGAAAGACGTCGAGGCGAATCGGATCACTCAAGGCTTGGAATAAAAGTAGCAACTGTTCTGAATCTTGATTATTGTTTTTCATAAAAATATCATAGCACATTACATATTAGTTGCCTAGTAAAATTTGATATGGTATAGTGTGTTTGTTCGAAAAAAATCGAACGATACGACCACAGAAAGAAGGGCAAATAAATGCTAGTTATTCAAGCGAAGTTAGAAGTCCAAGAAGATAAGATTGCGGCATTTCTAAAAGAAGTAGAGCCGTTGATTGCAGCATCAAGAGCCGAGGCAGGGAACGCTGGTTACACATTGACGCGTTCTGTTGAAAAGTCGACTGAGTTTTACATGATAGAGCAGTGGGAAGATGTAGCTGCCATTGAAGCACATAATAAAAGCGAACATTTTCAAGCGTTTCAGGCAGGCGTTGGCAGTTTATTGAGCGCACCGCCAGCGATACAAGTACTTAGTAAAGTAGAAGGGAAGTAATACTATGTATAAAAATAATGATTTTGAAGATATAATCAAAAACCGCCGTTCGATTCGTGGATACGACGATACGGTGAAAATTAGTAGAGCAGAGATGGAGCAAATCTTGACGGATGCGATGCGTGCGCCATCATCGGTGAACATGCAGCCGTGGCGTTTTGTTGTGGTGGAAAGTCCAGAAGGGAAAGAGAAATTGCGTCCGCTTGTGCGTTTTAATACGCAACAAAATGATTCATCGTCTGCCATGATTGTGATTTTTGGTGACGTGAATAGTTTTGATAACGGGGAGAAAATTTTTAGCAGTGCGGTGGAGCAAGGATTGATGCCGGCGGATGTGAAAGAGAAGCAAATGGCTGCTTTGACGCCTTATTATGCGAATTCGTCACGTGAGGAATTGGAACGGGTGGCGTTGATTGATGGTAGTCTGGTTGCGATGCAGTTGATGTTGGTCGCGCGGGCTTATGGTTATGATACGAATCCGATTGGTGGATTTGAGCGACGTGAGGTTACCGAGGCGTTTGGTATGGATGCGGAGCGTTATGTGCCAGTTATGATTGTGTCGATTGGGAAAGCGACAGATTCGGGGTATGGTTCGTATCGGTTGAGTACGGACGACACGGTTTTTTGGAAATAATAGTTTGAATAGAGAAGCAGGAGTCACGTTTTCTTCAAAGGAAAGGTTTGTGGCATCCTGCTTTTCTATATACAGAAGAGAGATAAAACTAATAGAGTAATAATTGATTTCTAAAACAGCACCTCTGTGGGAATACTTTCGCTTTGTTTAAGGGTAAGGAAGTATATAAACGATGTTAATAGGATTTATAACTCAGGTTGTCTAAAAATTGTTTATACCATACTGGGGGTAAATTATAAAATTCTAAATAGGAATATGCGTCTTTAAAATTTCCCCACCTATGCCATCCTTTGTTTATCGTCGATTTAATATTCTCTATAGCTTTTCCTTTTATTTCAATATCTTCAGAGTCAGAAAAAATTATAGATATATTGAATATGTCGCTAGCATTATCTTCATTTAAATTTGTTGATATAAAGTATTCCTTAAGCCCCATTTCAAGTGTTTTGATTGGGATTTTTTTGGCGTTTTTTACATAATGGTTAAAAATAGTCACCCAAGTTATGTTATATTCATTACCTTGGAAGAGTGCTTCCTTGCTTATCGAATGCTTAAAGGAATGGGGATTAACTAAAAATGAAACTAGTGTATTGAGTGGAGGAAGCAAGTTTTGTTTTTCCGTATGCCATTCGTTATCCCATCTGTTAATACCTGCATAAGCAGAGATCATTTTTGCAGATAGTATGTACAAAAAATTAATATTTTGGTAGGAGTCTTTTGACAGATTGAAAAATGGAGATAGTGGCCATATAAATTTTTCTTGGTAGGTAATTCTACCGTGAGCAATAGCATTTCTGATTTTTATCATACTGTCAATAAAGAAAGCTACATTATCATCAAGCATATCATTTTTTTTGAGAAAATCTTTAATTTTAACTGATAGAGTTAAATGATTGCCAATAAGTAGATTTTTGAAGGTTTTCAGATTTTCAGTTATTTTGTCCTTTTTTTGATCATTGGTGAGGTAGTAATTTTCATAGTAGGTAGAGAGAAATAACTGGATATCTTTGTCTAACTTAGATTTAAGCTCAGGACTATTTTTTTCGCCAAATATCTCAAAAATATGAAAAAAACCTAATGTAGCTTCATCAAAATATAAGTTAGCATCAGTACTTTCTTCTAATAAGTACACAGATTTGCGCCATCTATCTAATAAAGAAATCATGAGTTGTGGTTCTTCTTCAACTTTGATCAAGATTTTTTTTAAATCACTCGTATGATGCAAACCATCAATTATTAGGTGAGTATTTTTCTTTTTATATTTAATGGGATTAATTGAGGTGGCACTACTAATATTCTCATATACAGTAATAGCTATGCCTGAGAAAAAAGAGAGAATACCTTGTATAGATAAAATATCGCTGCGTGAGTACCTTGTTTGCTCGTGTATTCCACTATGGTCATTTAAACAAGATTTATTTATTATGGTTATGTTGTTCTCCCCCCTATCTGAAGTTTTTGGAGAAGTAAAAACTACGGAGTTTTTATATTCGAAATATACATCTAGATCCCCCGCATAGCTGATTTGATAAGATGAATAAACTATCTTAGACATGTTATATTTTCCTTTCTCTTTACAAAAATTCTAAGCTTAGATTCAATAATAACATATAATCTGTTATTTACTTTCTTTAAGAGGCTAGGGCGCATATTATTATGATAAACTTGATTCCTAGCTTTTTCTTCACCTTTCTAACCTCAAGCACTGTTTTTTCCCGCGTTAAAACGGTATAATTGACTGGAAGGTGAAAGAGGTGACCTAGATGTTGGATGGAAAAAATATCTTACTCGCGGTTTCTGGTGGAATCGCTGTTTATAAAGCTGTGGCGCTTACGAGTAAATTGACGCAGGCGGGCGCGAATGTGAAGGTGATGATGACGAAAAGTGCGCAGGAGTTTGTGCCAACGCTTTCGTTTCAGGTGTTATCGCGGAATGATGTGTATACGGATACGTTTGACGAGAAGGATTCTGGTGTGGTGGCGCATATTAATCTCGCGGACTGGGCGGATCTTGTGATTGTGGCGCCGGCGACGGCGAACGTGATTGGGAAGATGGCGAACGGGATTGCGGATGATATGGTGACGACGACGCTGCTTGCGACAGAGGCACCGGTTTGGGTAGCGCCAGCGATGAATGTACACATGATTGCGCATCCGGCTGTGGTGCGAAATATTAATCAGCTTTACGCGGACGGTGTTCGTTTTATTGAGCCGAGCGAGGGTTATTTGGCATGCGGGTATGTTGGGCGCGGCCGTTTGGAGGAGCCAGAGCGGATTGTTGGGCATTTGACGAACTTTTTTGCGGAGAAGAATACGGCGCTTGCTGGACGGAAGGTCGTGGTGACGGCTGGGGCGACGATGGAGAAATTGGACCCGGTGCGTTATTTTACGAATCATTCGACGGGCAAGATGGGCTTTGCGGTCGCGGAGACGGCGGCGAGATATGGCGCGGAAGTGGTGCTGGTGACGTCGGCGACAAAACTCGCGGTGCCGCATGGTGTTCAGGCGGTTTATATTGAGACGGCGCAGGAGATGTACACGGAAGTGATGAAGCATCAGGATTCGGCGGACGTTTTTGTGATGAGCGCGGCGGTTGCGGATTACACGCCAAAAGTGATTCACGAGCACAAAATTAAGAAGCAGCCGGGCGATTACGCGATCGAGATGGTGCGCACGAAGGATATATTGGCAGAAATTGGTCAGAATAAGTTGGCGAGTCAGGTCGTGATTGGCTTTGCCGCGGAGACGCAAAATGTGAAGGAGAACGCGCTGAAAAAACTGCATGCGAAAAATGCGGATTTGATTGTAGCGAATAATGTGGCGCAAATTGGTGCTGGTTTTGGCGTGGATACGAATCAGGTGACTTTTTATGGACAGGAAGATGCGGAGAAGGTTTTTCCGATGTTGTCTAAGCAAGAGGTAGCGCGCGAAATTATCGAACAGGCTGCGCGTTTGTTGGAGGAAAAATAAGATGGCAAAAGTGGCTCAAGTGATTGTGGATGTGCCGGCGATGCAGGTGGATCGGCCATTTGATTATCTGATTCCGGAGGCTTGGCAGGAGATTGTTCGGCCTGGGATGCGGGTTTCGGTGCCATTTGGGAATCGGGCGTTGCAGGGCTTTGTTGTTGGAACGTCGGACACGAGCGAATTCGCCAAGTTGAAAGAGATTCGGGAAATGATGGATTTGGCGCCGGTTTTGAATGCGGAGCTTTTGGAGCTGGGGGATTGGATTTCTGAGGAGACGCTGGCTTACCGGATTACGGCGTATCAGGCGATGCTACCGGCGGCTTTGCGCGCGAAATATGAGAAGTACTTTGTGTTGTTGGATACGGAAAATGATGAGGCGGAGCGGCTTTTTGAAGGGTATGAGACGATGGATTGGAAACGGGCGGAACAGCTCGGAGTCTTGCCAACGCTTCAAAAGTGGATGAAGGATGGTCTCGTTGAATTGGTGTATCAGGTTAAGAATAAGGTGACGAAAAAAACGATGCGTGTCGTGAAACCGCGCGCGACTGTACAGCAGTTAGAGGATGCGATTGCGGGGCTTTCGAAAGGTGCCAAAGCGCAGATCAAGATTTTGCAGTTTTTCCAGGTGTTTGATGGGGAGTTTATTTCCGTGAAGGCGCTTCGGGAAACCGTTCAGACGACGGATGTGACGATTCAGAAGGTGGCGGCGCTTGGCTTGATTGAAATAGTGGATCAGCATGTGTCGCGGGATCCGTATGAGCATCATGATTTCCAAGCGAGTACGCCGTTACCGTTATTGCCAGATCAGCAGGCGGCGCGGGATGCGATTGTGGCTTCGGCTGAGGCTGGCGTTCAGGAGACGTTCTTGTTGCACGGCGTGACTGGGAGCGGGAAAACCGAGATTTATTTGCAGTCGATTGAGGCGGTGCTTGTGGCTGGAAAAGAGGCGATTGTGCTCGTTCCGGAGATTGCGCTGACGCCGCAAATGGTGGAGCGTTTTAAACGTCGCTTCGGGAAATTGGTCGCGGTGCTTCATAGTGCGCTTTCGGCGGGTGAGAAATACGATGAATGGCGCAAAATTGAGCAGGGGAAAGCCAAGGTTGTTGTTGGGGCGCGTTCTGCGGTTTTTGCACCATTTTTGAAGCTCGGAATTATTATTATTGATGAGGAACATGAAACGAGCTATAAGCAGGAGGATAATCCGCGGTATCATGCGCGGGACGTGGCGATTGAGCGGGCGAAGCGGTATGGTTGCCCGGTGGTGCTTGGTAGTGCGACGCCGTCTTTGGAGTCGTTTGCGCGGGCTGGGAAAAAGCGGTATACGCTGCTTGAGTTGCCAACGCGTGTGAACGATACGGCGCTTCCAGAGGTTGAAGTGGTCGACATGAGTGAGGAATTGCGCAACGAGAACCGGACGGAATTTTCGCAAGTGTTGTTGGAAAAAATCAAGGATCGGCTGGCGAAAAAGGAGCAGATTGTGTTGCTGCTGAACCGACGCGGGTATTCGTCGTTTGTGATGTGTCGGGATTGTGGGTATGTTGTGGAATGCCCGAATTGTAGCATTTCGCTGACGTATCATCAGGCGCATAATCAGATGAAATGCCATTATTGCGGGTACCAAGAAGGTGTGCCGAACCATTGTCCGAGTTGCGAAAGTGAGCAGATTCGGTACTTTGGAACGGGGACGCAGAAGGTGCAGGAGAGTTTGGCAAAATTGATTCCGGAGGCGCGTGTGATTCGGATGGATGTGGATACGACGTCGAAAAAGGGCTCGCATGAGAAGTTGCTGAACCAGTTTCGGGATAAGGAAGCGGATGTGCTCTTAGGGACGCAGATGATTGCGAAGGGTCTGGATTTTCCGGATATTACGCTTGTCGGGGTGCTGAATGCGGACACGATGCTGAACTTGCCGGATTTTCGGGCGTCGGAGAAAACATTCCAGTTGTTGACGCAAGTGAGTGGTCGCGCGGGACGGCATGAGTTGACGGGTGAGGTTATTGTGCAGAGTTATAACCCGGAACATTATAGTATTCAGTTTGCGAAGACGCATGATTATATTGGTTTTTACAACCACGAGATGCGCGTTCGAAAAATTGGCTCGTATCCGCCGTTTTACTATTTGACGCTGATTAATGTGAGCGACGAGGATGAAATGAAGGCGGTGCGGACGATTCAGGAGATTACGCAATTTTTGCAAGGGAAGTTGGGTCCGGATGCGATTATTCTGGGGCCGGTGCCGAGTTCGATTGCGCGGATTAAGAATAAATATCGCTATCAATGTATTATTAAATATAAAGTGGAGCCGGAACTGAAGGCTGAACTGAAAAATATTTTACTGCACTATCAAAAAGAGCAAGTTAAAGGACTGACGATCACGATGGACGTGCAGCCGTTTGTGATGATGTAAAGGAGA
Source organism: Paenilisteria portnoyi (assembly GCF_014322795.1). Taxonomy (GTDB): domain Bacteria; phylum Bacillota; class Bacilli; order Lactobacillales; family Listeriaceae; genus Listeria_A; species Listeria_A portnoyi. The sequence continues at coordinate 7,056 of NZ_JAASTT010000002.1, read as the reverse complement.
AATGAGAATGACGAAAATAATTTTTATGGGGACGCCGGCTTTTTCGGTGCCTGTTTTAGAGCAAGTCGCGGATAAATATGAGGTGATTGCGGTCGTGACGCAGCCGGATCGTGCGGTGGGGCGTAAGCGTGTGTTGACGCCGCCACCAGTGAAGGAGGCCGCGGTTGCGCGTGGGATTCCTGTTTACCAGCCGGAGAAGTTGCGCAGTTCGCCTGAATTGGATGAATTGATTGGACTCGGCGCGGATTTGATTGTGACGGCGGCATATGGACAGATTTTACCGAATGCGTTGTTGGAGTCGCCGAAACATGGTTGTATCAACGTGCATGCGTCGCTGTTGCCGGAGTATCGTGGCGGGGCGCCGGTGCATTATGCGATTCTGGATGGGAAAACGGAGACGGGCGTGACGATTATGTACATGGTCGAGAAGTTGGACGCTGGCGATATGTTGTCGCGCCGCAGTATTCCGATTACGGACGCGGATAATGTCGGGACGATGTTCGAGAAGCTGAGCGCGGTTGGTGCGTCGCTGTTGATGGATACACTGCCAGATTTGCTCGCTGGAAAATTGACGCCGGAGCCGCAGGACGCGAGTCTTGTGACGTTTGCGCCGAACATTAAGCGGGAGCAGGAAAAAATCGACTGGACGCGTGATGGTCGTGCGATTTTCAACCAGATTCGTGGGTTGTCGCCGTGGCCAGTCGCGTACACGACGCTTGCAGGGAATCCTTTTAAAATTTGGCAGGCGCGCATTGAAGAGACGGATAAACAAGCGTTGGCGGGACAAATTGTCTGGACGACAAAACACGATTTTGCGATTGCGACAGGTGACAAAACGGTCATCGTGCCGGAAATCGTGCAACCAGCAGGTAAGCAAAAAATGGCTGTTGCTGACTATATGGCGGGGGCCGGGCAACATCTAAATCTAGAAACAAGGTTCGGTGACATATGAAAAAACCAGAAACAGTCCGCGAAATAGCGTTGGACTTAATCGAGAAAATCGAAAATAACCAGTCGTTTAGTCATTTACTAATCAACGACGCGCTTAAAAATAGTGATTTAAATCAAATGGACCGTGGGCTTCTAACCGAGCTCGTTTACGGTACGACGCAACGACGCATCACGCTCGATTTTTACTTAGCGCCATTTTTGCGACAAGCTCCTGAAAATTGGGTTTTGAATTTGTTGCGGTTATCAGTGTATCAATTAGAGTTTCTCGATAAAGTTCCGGAGCATGCGATTTTACATGAGGCGGGCGAAATTGCGCGTGAACGTGGGCATGATGGCGTGACGAAATTCGTGAATGGTGTGTTGCGGAATGTGATTCGTAAAGGTGTGCCAAAAATCGAGGATATTAGCAACGAAACGGAGCAAATCGCCGTGGAATCTAGTTTGCCGACATGGCTCGTGAAGCGTTGGATCGCACAATTCGGTGCTGAGAAAACGCGCGAAATCGGGTTGTCCTTTTTAGAGGCGCCGTCGCAGAGTATTCGTGTTAATGAAAATAAAGTGACGGTTGCGGAACTACAAGCCGAGCTTTCCGCGCAAGGTATTGAAACGGAGCAAAACGCTTATATTCCAGAAGCTCTCATGATGGAACGCGGCTCGATTGCCGAAACGCAAGCTTACCATAACGGTCGCTGTACGATTCAAGATGAGAGTTCGATGCTTGTCGCGCATGCTTTGCAACTCGAAGATGGTTTACGTGTGCTCGATGCATGTTCGGCGCCAGGTGGGAAAACGACGCATATCGCTGAAAAAATGCATAACACGGGTGAAATTGTCGCGCTTGATATCCATCCGCATAAAACGAAACTTGTGAATAAAGCGGCGAAACGTCTTGATTTGACGAATATCACAACGGAAGTATTGGATGCCAGAAAAGCGAGTGAACTTTTTGCACCGGGAAGCTTTGATCGTGTTTTGGTGGATGCTCCATGTTCTGGATTTGGCGTTTTGCGTCGTAAACCGGACATTAAGTATAGTAAAACAGAGTCAGATATCGAGAATTTAGCGCGGATTCAGCAAGCAATTTTAGCTGAGGTTGGCGCATTGCTCAAAGAAAATGGTATATTAATATATAGTACGTGTACGATTGACCAAACGGAAAACCGCGGTGTTGTGGAGAACTTCCTCAGAAATCATCCGGAATTCCAATTAGAACAAGTACACGTCCCTGAAAAAATGATTCCTTACGTACAAGGAGATTACCTCGAATTAGTGCCGACAGATATCGGAAGTGACGGTTTCTTCATCGCCGCATTCCGCAAAGTAACCAACAAATAAGCAATGGGAAGACCGTTTTTAACGTTTGAAATTTTCCCGGCAATGTGAGGTGTAAGTAATATGCATGCAGAATTTAGAACAGATCGAGGCAGAATCAGAAATCATAATGAAGATAACGGCGGCATTTTCGAAAATCAACTCGGAAATCCGTTAGTCATCGTTGCAGATGGAATGGGTGGTCACAGAGCTGGCGATGTTGCTAGTGAAATGGCTGTTCGTTTGCTTAGCGAGAAGTGGCGAGATGTGGCGGATATGAAGTCTGCTGCGGAGATTGATTCATGGTTCCGCGAGGCTATTCAAGCTGTGAACGAGCAAATTTTGGCGCATGCGAAACAAGACCCAACACTTCAAGGTATGGGAACAACACTTGTTGCCGCCGTTTTTGCCAATAGTCAAATCATCGTGGCAAACGTTGGCGATAGTCGCGGCTACATTATGAAAAATGGCGTACTAGAACAGCTCACAGAAGATCATTCGCTCGTCAATGAGCTACTTCGTAAAGGGGAAATTACGAAAGAAGACGCGGAAAACCATCCACGCAAAAATATCTTGTTACGCGCGCTAGGGATCGAAGGAAATGTGGATACGGATGTCTTTATTTTACCATTTCAATCGAAGGACCAGTTGCTGCTTTGTTCGGATGGTTTATCCAATATGTTGACCAAACAGGAAATGGAAGCGATATTAACTAGTAAACGAACGCTCGCAGAAAAAGCGGACATTTTTATAACGAAAGCGAATGCCAATGGGGGAGAAGACAACATCACGGTGTTGCTTTTGGAACGGAATCTAGGGAAGAAAGGTAGGGATGTATCATGATGATCGGCAAGCGAATTAATGACCGTTACAAAGTTGTCAGCGCAATCGGTGGCGGCGGAATGGCCAATGTTTTTCTTGCACATGACATGATTCTTGATCGTAATGTGGCCGTGAAAGTGTTGCGTATTGATTTAGCAGATGAAAGTAACTTGATACGCCGTTTTCAACGAGAAGCACAATCAGCGACAAGCTTGGTGCATCCAAACATTGTTAGCATTTACGATGTAGGAGAGGAGAACGATCTTCACTACATCGTAATGGAATACGTAGAAGGAATGGATTTAAAGCAGTACATTCATGAAAACCATCCAATTCCATTCGAAAAAGCTGTGGATATCATGCTCCAAATCGTTTCAGCTGTTGCGGTAGCCCACAGTGCACATATCGTCCATCGTGATTTGAAGCCACAAAATATTTTAATCGACCATGACGGCGTTGTGAAAATTACCGATTTCGGTATCGCGATGGCACTCTCTGAAACTTCGATTACGCAGACCAATTCGCTACTTGGCTCGGTGCATTATTTGTCACCAGAACAAGCTCGTGGCGGGATGGCAACGCAAAAATCCGACATTTACTCGCTCGGAATAGTGCTCTACGAACTGCTCGTTGGAAAAGTTCCGCATGATGGTGAATCGCCGGTTTCGATTGCAATCAAGCATTTACAAGCCAGTATCCCATCGATTCGTGATGAGAACGAAGCAGTTCCACAGAGCTTGGAAAATATCGTGATTCGCGCGACTGCCAAAGATCCATTTTTACGCTATCAAACTGCGGAAGAGATGAAAGCCGATTTAAAAACAGCGCTCGATCCAGAGCGGCGCAATGAGCCGAAATACGTATTCCCGATGGATGATGGCGAAACGAAAACGATTCCCATTATTGCAACGAAAAGCGCGATGCAAAACCTCGATAATACGGTGGTTAGCGCCGCAGAAAAGCCGGAAGAACCTACTGAACCACCGAAAAAGAAGAAAAACAACAAAAAGAAAATCTGGATTATATCCGCGGTTGTTCTTTTATTCGCGATTATCATTGTTGCGCTCTGGCTCATGGGCCGTCCACCAGCTACGGTGAAAATTCCAAACGTGGCGAATGATACGAAAGAAACCGCCGTGCAAAAACTGCAAGACGCGGGCTTTGTCGTTGGAGAAACGTTTGAGAAGAACAGCGATAAAGTGGAGGAAGATAAAATCATCGAAACCGACCCTGAAATCGGAACAGGCGAAGAAAAAGGCTCGACGGTCAATCTATATATGAGTATTGGTGCGAAGAAAATTACAGTAGAAGATTATACCGGTAAGACATATGACACAGTGAAACAAGTGCTAGATCAGCAAGGCTATAAAAAAGTCAGCTACACCGAAGAATATAGCGATTCCGTTGATTCTGGCGTGATTATTTCGCAAGACCCATCATCGGGAAGCGAAATCGTTGCCGCAGATACAGAATTTTCATTTGTAGTGAGTAAAGGCGCGCAGCCGTTGACGTTAAAAGACTTATCTGGATTTAACCAAGTCGGCTTAGACGACTATGCGAGCTCCAACAATATTACCATTTCTGTTGGCAGTGAAGAATATTCCGATACGGTCGGCGCTGGCCAAGTCATCTCACAAAAACCAGAAGCAGGAGCCTCATTAAATAAAGGCGACAAAGTGACAGTTGTAATGAGTAAAGGCCCGAAAGAAAAAGAAGTGAAGACGGTCAAGCGGACAATTACGATCAAGTATGAGCCGGAAGATCCAGCTGCAAATCCGCTCGTACCACAGCATATTCAAATCTATATCCAAGACAAGAACAACAGTATGACGACAGCTTACAAAGAAATGGATATCACGAAAGATACAACCGAGACGCTATCTTTTGAAATTGAAGAAGGCACACAAGGCGGGTATAAAGTCGTTCGCGATAATACCGTCATTTTAGAGGAAACCATTGATTATCCAAATTCATAAGAAATGAAGGTGACTTTTCTGGAAGGACAAATTATGAAGGCGTTAAGCGGTTTTTATTACGTTTATTGCGAGGGCAAAACCTATCAATGTCGCGCGCGTGGTAATTTTAGAAAGCGTGGATTGACACCACTCGTCGGCGATCATGTCGTTTTTCAAGCAGATAATTTAAAAGAAGGCTACGTGCTAGAGCTACTTCCTCGGAAAAATGCGCTAGTACGTCCACCAATCGCGAATGTAGATTTAGCCCTGCTCGTTTTTTCAGCCGTAGAGCCGGATTTCTCAGCTAATTTAGCAGACCGATTCCTCGTAGCGATTGAGTTGGAAGATGTGGAACCCGTTATTTGTATCAGCAAAATGGACTTGGCTGATGAAGCGCGAAAAGCGGAGATCGCCCAGTACCAAGCGATCTATGAAGAAGCGGGGTATCAGGTGTTGTTAACGAATACGGACATCGATAAAAAAGCGGTTCTTGACGTTATTGCTGGGAAAATCGCTGTGATAGCAGGCCAATCCGGTGTTGGGAAATCGACGTTACTGAACGCGCTCAATCCGAATTTAGATATTGAGACAGGTGTCATTTCCTTCGTATTAGGGCGCGGAAAACATACGACACGTCATGTGGAACTGATGACAATCGGTGACGGTTTCATTGCCGATACACCAGGTTTTAGCTCGATTGAAATGGACGACTTAACGACTGAAAATCTCCAATTTTGCTTTCCAGAAATAGACCGACGTCGTGGCGAATGTAAGTTCCGCGGTTGCGTTCATGAAAATGAGCCGAAATGCGCTGTGAAAACGGCTGTCGAGAACGGCGAAATTGCAGCTTTCCGGTACAAACATTACATTCAAATTTTAACCGAAGTCAAAAACAAAAAAGAGAGGTATTAACATGGGAAAAATAGCTCCATCGATACTTAGTGCAGACTTTGCCAATTTAGCAGCAGATATTAAGGAAGTGGAAGGATATGGCGCAGACTACATTCACGTCGATGTGATGGACGGACATTTCGTGCCTAACATTACATTTGGGCCGAGCGTTGTCAAAGCGATTCGCCCAGTTACGAAGCTACCACTAGACGTGCATTTGATGATTGAAAACCCAGATTTATATATTCCAGAATTCGCGAAAGCCGGCGCCGACTACATTTCCGTACATGTAGAGGCCTGCACGCATTTACACCGAACATTGCAGTTAATCCGTTCCTTTGACGTGAAAGCAGGCGTGGTTTTAAATCCAGCAACACCGATTGAAATGATCAAACACGTGTTGGAAGAAGTCGATTTGATCCTATTTATGACGGTGAACCCAGGATTTGGCGGACAGAGTTTTATTAAAGAAGTGCTACCAAAAATTACAGCCGCGAAACAAATGATTGAAGAAAAAGGCCTGAACATCGAGATTGAAGTAGACGGCGGCGTGGATGATAAAACCGCCCCACTATGCGTCGCAGCCGGCGCCGATGTCTTTGTTGCCGGATCTTATATTTACGGGAACAAGGATAGGGAGAAAGCTGTGGATAAATTGAGAGAGATTGTGGGGGAATAGTGAAAAGCTGAAACGGCCCGTTCAGCTCCGAAAAAAACTGGAGCGGCCGCAGTAAAAAGCCGATCTTGCTTTTTATGGAGGGCGTGAAGTTTTCGAGGAGTTGGCCGTTGAAGCTAGATCTGGAAGCGATGATACGTCAAAAACCGGAGCGTTCCCGCACACAGGATTGCTGAACTATGAATAACCACCAAATTATTATCAGTCCACCACGTCAGCTCCAGTTTCCGAAGTTCTAGCCAAAAGGAAGGCAGTCTCATTGCATTCCACTGCATATTGAGGTTCTAAAAAAGCAAACGACGCTTTTCAAGAACCACAACAAAGCTAGATCTGGAAACGACGATACGTCAAAAACCGGAGCGTTCCCGCACATAGGATTGCTGAACTATGAATAACCACCAAATTATTATCAGTCCACCACGTCAGCTCCAGTTTCCGAAGTTCTAGCCA
>NZ_JAASTT010000029.1 GCF_014322795.1 Paenilisteria portnoyi | reverse complement strand
TATCTGACACCAAATGCTTTTGAAAAAATAGCAAACTAATTCTATTTTATTTTGTCCAAGATATTGACATCACATCACAATTTCCAAGTGGTTGGAATATAAATGATATGTATTTCCAGATAAATATAACAGTCAATAGTGTGGAATATACAATTACAAGGCAAAAAAATATATTTAGAGTAAGCGATAAAGTTGAAGTAATGAATGTAAAAGAATACTCCGAGTGGTTACAGATAAAACTCAATTTCAATATGAAACTTGTGAATAAATGGACTAAAAATGTGCATGATGCGTACTCTACGGCATTAATTTTGCCATTTTATATTGATCAAGACGATTCGTGGGATGGGGCTATTTACAGGCAGATATCGGCTACGCTGGGGCAGTATACTAGTATTCCGGAAGATGTTTTTAAAAGTATTTTTTCTCTATCTACTTTGGAAATGAAAGAGCTGCAGAATTGCTTAACTAACTCTATTAAAGAGAAAAACGCATCAGAGTCAACAATAACGAATTTTTTTAAGATTGTTAAAGAGTATAAAGAAGAGCATTTAAATACGCCTTCTGTAACAAAAATTGACAAAGTAGCGCTAAACTACGATATTGACAAATATTTGCGTATGTTGAATGACTATAATGAACAGGCTACCAGGTATAAGGTGCAATTGTTAAATAAGCAGGAATCATTAGATTTACAAAAACAAGAATTGTCCGAACTAGAACAACTCCTAAAAATGAATAAAAGCAGATACCGCTCTATAGAAGGAGAATGTAAATACTGCCATTCTAATTTAACTACAGAGAAGTCTTTAACACGGCTTAACTTGTCAAATAATTTTTTTGAAATTTCGCTCCTGAAAGAAATTGTTGAAAAAAATATTAGGAACCTAACTATTGAAGTTTCTGATTTTAGAGCCCAACAAAATTTGATAGAATCTAAAGTTGATGAAATTAGCTCTAGAATACAAAAATCAAAAGAATTGCTGACTATTGATGAGTATGTGAAGGCAACTGCTAAAAATGAGGCAGTGAATGAGATGGAATCCTTGATTGATAAGCAGGTCGTGTTAAAAAGTAGTCTGGAAGAGGAGATTAAAGATTTAAGAAAGAAAATTAATGATTTGGACAAAGAGAAGAAAGAATTAAAAGAGTCTATAAATAAGACATACGCTACCTTACAATATGAAATAAAGATGATACTAACTGACACCGATATGGATGAGTTAAAGTTTTTAGAGTTCAAGAAGATAGCTGGTAGCGGTATGGATAAAAATAAAAAATATTTAGCTTATTATCTGGTTTATTTTAATTTGCTAAGAAAGTTCGGTTCGTATGAGATTCCATTTTGTATGGATTCATTTATTAAAAATGAAATCTCAGAGGATAATGCAAAGCAAATGTTTTCTGCTATTGAAGAGTTTTTCTTTTCTGATCATACCCAATCATTTTTCTCAATAGTTTCCGAAAATCTTAAGTATTTAAAATACCAAGACAGTTATAAAAAGGTCAAGGTTGATGGTAAAATCTTGTCTGAAGAAAGGTATAAGGATATCAGTTTAAGATTTAAACTAGATAATTGAAAATATCAGGCATTATTGTCCGACATCTACAAAAGACTTCGGGGTAATTGACATTTCTTTTTATAAAAGTCTAGAAATTAAGATATATAGGCATCTCAAATGAGACCGGTAAACATAAACTTACTGGTCTCATTTGCTGTCTAAAAGGTAGTCTATAAAATAGAAAAAACTAGACCATTATTTCATGTATCTGAGAATTAAATCTTGCTCGACTTGGATCTCTACTTTCCGTAAGAGTAGGGCGTACTGGCATAGTGCAGTGTTGGAACAGGTGAATGTATTTTGTTGAAGTTGTTGAGAAAGATACTCCAGTGTGGAAGTAAAAACAAGATGCAAGTTACCTACTGATTCTATTAATGGTGTTCCGATATCTTTACAGTCTTCGCCGACATTTTGAAAAAGAGAAGTATTTAAATAGTTTTGTTTCAATTGCTGGTAGGTTGTGCGAAAGAGTTGTGTGACTTCCTGCGTTCGCGTGCTGAGAAAACCATCCTATTCTTTTCGTTGTTCATACTCATCGGTTTTCGTATAATAAGTGGCGACCCAATAGCGAACGATGTTATCTATATTTTCTTCGAGATGCTTAAAAGTTGACGGCGATTTATGATCCGAAGCAGACAGAAGAAACACTGGTGAACGCGAAAGGCAAGAAGACGGTTTATACCTACAACCAGGCGGGAAATCCCGAGAAAGTGGTTGTGGACGCGGATGGCTTAAAGTTGAGCACGACGACGAGCTATGAGGCGAATAATCTGATTAAAGAAGTGAGTCCAAAAGGGCAAGAAGAGACGTATACGTATGACGCGGACGGGAATGTCACGTCGGTAACCGATCCTTATGGGACGGAGAATTATACGTATAATGAGAATAATGACGTGACATCGATGACGGATACCGAGAATAAAACAACGACGGTAGCCTACGATGATGCGGATGCGGTGTCGGAAACAGACCAATCTGGCGGCGCGACCTCGACGGTTTCGCAGTATGATAAGTACGGAAATGTGATCAAAGGAACCGCAGAACTAAGCACGGCGACTAATATTTTAGCGAATCCAAGTTTTGAGAAGGATTTGGTCGCGACAGAGTGGTTCTCGCAAGTGTACCAAACGGCGACGGGAACAGTAGCAATCGACAAAACCACATCGGCACCGGGCGGCGTGAGTGGAGCGGCTTCCTTGAAAATCACTGGGAAATCGACAGGACGCGGGTTTACAGCTGGGAAACAGATCGTGGAACTAGAGCCAGACTCGACGTATACGCTGAGCGCGCTGATCAAGACGAGCGATATGAAGGATACGAATGTGTTCTTTAACGTGGAACTGCATGACGCGACGGGCAAACGCGTGACGGATGGCGATGGTTGGCAGAGTAACCGTTACAGTGACATTAAAGCGAACCGCCCTTGGACGAAACGCCAGTTGACGATTAAGACGACGAAAACGACCGCGAAAGCCTACATTTTCCTAGAAGTGGAGCAAAATAAAGACACTGGCGGGACAGGAACGGCGTGGTTTGATAATTTACAACTCGAAAAAGGCGAGGCATCGGCGAACTTTAACCCAGTGCTGAACAGTAGTTTTGAAAATAGCACGGAATTGATGGCGACTGGCTGGTGGAGAGGTTCGACGGCGGGCGCGGATAAATTAGCGGTTGACGACACGGAAGGCTTCGCGGATGGCTCTTCAGCACGGATTGTGCGCACAGCAGTGACGGACGTGGACAGCAAGTACGGGCAAGAAATCGTGCTGAACCAAACGACGGCGAAAAACGTGACGGTGACAGCGATGTCGAAATCGGAAAACGTGGTGAATACGGCAGGCGGCGAGAAGCTGTCGAACGATTACGCGATCCTGGCCGAAGCGGTATTGAGTGATGGTGTCACGAAATCTTTCTACGCTCCATTTCCGACTGGCACGAATGAGTGGAATCGTAGTGCGGTGACGGTGAACGTGGACAAACCAATCACGCGCTTGAAAATCTGGACACTATTCCGCGGGAAGCATACAGGGAAAGCATGGTTTGACAATATGCGTGTGATTGACGGGGAAGTGTTGACGGAGAACACATATGATAGCGCGGGGAATTATGTGGTCGCGTCCTATGACGAAGAACACCGTAAATCCGCCTTCACGTATGATGTGTACGGCAACAAACTTACCGAAACCGATGAAAAAGGGAACACGAAGAAGTTAGAGTATAACGTCGATAATCAACTAACGAAAACGACCTTGGCAAATGGTACAGCTGTGGCGTATAAATATGATGACAATAGCAATACCACGGAGAAATTCGTAACGGCAGATGGCAAAGAACAACAAAATAGTTACACCTACGATAGCGACAACAAAGTCACGCAATTCACGGATGCCTTAGGTCGCAAAATCAGTTACGAATACGATGCCAATGCGAACCAAACAAAAGTCACGAAACCAAACGGCGACACCATCGAAAGCATCTATGATTCCGCAGACCGTGCAACAGGCGTGAAATGGAACGGTCAAACCGCTTTCAGTTTCCAATTTGACCCGAATGGTAATGAAACGAAAGTGACTGACGCATTATCTGGCATGATACGCGATAAAGCCTATGATGACGCCGATCGTATCACGAAGCAAACCGAACGCGGCGGCAGTGTCTCTTGGACATACAAAGATAAACCAAGCAAAGACAACAAAGGAAAAACCGACAAAATCAATGAAGTTGTTGTATCGCATGGTGCGCACAATTATAAAGCAACTTATGACTATAACGCCTTAGACCAAAATACAAAATTCAACGATGGTTCTCGCAACTATTTCCTTGATTATGATGAGTTCGGTAATGTAGACCAGTATATCAATGGAAATGGCGTTGGAACGAGCTTTAACTATGACGCCACACAAAAAGTACGCGAAATCAATATTGGAAACAAGCTGGGCGATAGTGTATTTGAAGAAAGCTACACGTATGATGCAGCAAGTAACCGAACAACGATCGACAATAAAAAAACAGGTAAAACAAGTTACGAATACGACGCCATCAACCAATTAACCAAAGAAACACTTCCAGATGGCACCGTCAAAGCCTATAGTTATGATGGTTTTGGTAACCGCACAAAAGTGACCGATTCGAGCAAGACAAAAGCCATCGATGCAAGTTATAATGATGGTAACCAGTTAACAACGTGGAATGGCGACAAGCTAAGCTACGATACAAATGGCAACCGTCTAAGCGATGGTAAATACACGTACACATGGGACACCGCAGACCAACTAACAGCCATCACGAAAAAAGGCGAGTCAACCCCATTCGCAACCTACACATACGATGACGATAATCGTCGCATTGAAAAAACAGTCAATGGACAAACAACCAAATATTACTATGATGGTGATAGTATTGACGTTCTGTATGAAACAGATGGTGCAGGGACGGTGCAACGCCAATATGTTTATTCCGATAGTAACGTTAGAATGGCCATGAAAGTTGGTACAAAAACAGTGTTCTATCACTACAACGCGCATGGTGATGTGGTTGCCCTGACGAATGAAGCAGGCGACACGGTGGCAGAATACAGCTACGACGCATGGGGGAACGTACTCAAAGCTACCGAGACGACCAATGAAGTCAAACAAAACCCATTCGGCTATGCTGGCTATACGTACGACAAAGAAATCGGCATGTACTACTTGATGGCTCGTTATTATGAACCAGAACAAGGCGTCTTTATTAGTGTCGATCCAGATCCAGGTGATGAAGATGACCCATTGATGATGAATGGCTATAATTATGCAGACAACAATCCTGTTATGCATATTGATCCAGATGGTCACTGGGTGTGGTTAGTTGTCAACGCTGGTTTTGCAGCCTATGATGGTTATAAAGCATATAAAAAAGGTAAAGGCTGGAAAGGGGTGGCAGCCGCTAGCGCTCTTGGTTTTGTTGGAGGGGCAAGGTTAAAAGCTGGGAAAAAGGCTTTTCGATTTGCTAAAAAGGCAGTAATTAAGGCGAAAAAATGGAATGTTTCCAGAAAGTGGTACGGAGGAACGTTTGGAAGTAAGCAGAGCTCACTAAACTATCATTATAGAAAGCATGTAGCGTGGAAAGGAAAAGCATCGTCCTTTAATAAAAAAGGATATACAAACGGGGCAAGGAGGTTTTATAAGAATAATAAGAAACTTCGTGAGAAGGTATTATTATCAACTGGGAAAGCTGGGTATAGAATAAAAAAAGGGAAAACATATGGAATATATACTAAGAGAGGAAAGATAGTTAGTTATGGAAAAAGATAAAGAAATCAAAGATCTTATTTCTGAACTATGGGATATGCAAAGAAATGATGAATCTTTATATTGCATAGAAGAGAGATATGGTTTAGATAATTTTATAATTGATTTTAATGAGTATGAAGATTCTATATATGGTATATACAATTCTTATACTACTTCAGGAAAAATAAACTTTCCGTTGCGCTTACAAAAAAATTTTTATCAGTGCAATCCCCAATATCAAGATTATGAGAACAGGCTTATAGATTTTGTTTCGTTTCAGAACAGATTAAAACTGATTGATGAATTAAGGTTGGCTTTGATAAAAAGGATTTAATGGAAATTATCTATAAGTAGATAATTAAAGAAGGGATGTGCTGAAAAAAGCGAGGCCTTATTTATTCTATAATATGACATTTATAAATATTTACACGAGCGGAAAGTTGAAGAGGATCATAGATGTGTCAGGCCGAAAAGTAAGCGTGATCTGTACTGGTGTTGACGGGTCTAGAGAATCAGGAAGTGACATTGGCGTATGGTGTATCGAAGTAAAAGACAGCGTCTATCATACCACGGCGAGGCAGAGATAGTTGTGTCCTGAACATACAAAGATAGCTAGGTTGGAATGCGGGTAAAGTGAACGGGATTATTAAGAAAGAAAAAATTGTTAGTGAAAGACCCAATCCGTTCATATTTTCTCAGCATTTAGGAAAACTAAAATGGCTGGATAATGATAATGTTGTGCTAGAACACAAACAGCGTAAAGATGTAGTCTACAGTGTCTTTGTAGGTAATAATTAGAACCAGAATAAGTATGTTCTCCTTGAATGAGGAGGACATACTGTACATATGCATGCTATAAAATTTATTTTATACTAATACGCACTATAAAACATTTAGGCAAGTAAGGAGATGGTGATTTTGGGATTCAATATTCTTAGCGATAGCCAGAGGGATACTTTATGGGATAAAATAAGTGAAATCTATGGATTTGAAAATTATGGGTACAAAAATATTTTTCCAAATAATAACATTAAGTATAGAAGCTATTCGCTTAAGAGCATAAATATCATGAAGTTCTCATATAATGCTGATGGAACAGCATCTGCAGAGTATAAGTATAATGGGGAAAAATTAAAAAATTTATTTGCTAGTTACTTTGATAAAGGGATGTACATTCTAGATTGGCAACATGACTGTTATGAAGTTGATTCTTATGAGGATTTTCCAATATTAGATGGTGAAAATGGTGGGATATGGAAATCTAGTTTTTTACCTGAGGCGGACACAGTATTTTTCCTTTCTAAAGATTTGACAGAGGGTTGGATTACTGATTTTGATAACAGTTCAATTATTGCAGTTGGGGAGAATTTTATTAGTCAAGTTGAGAAATTAAATTTCGAGTTTCTATCCTAACAATTTATTTCATATTTCATGTATAGCAGTAGGATAGTTATGGCGCATAAAGAAATTTTGAGAGCGGACTGGAATGAACCTTTAGCGTTGGAAGAACTACAGCGTTTTGAAAGTATTCATGATACTATTTAAAATAATGAAGAGGTGCTTAAATAATGAAAATTGCGTTTATTTGCATTCATAATTCATGTCGGTCACAGATGGCGGAAGCGTGGGGTAATAAATTATTAAGTGATATCAGCGAAATTTACTCTGCGGGTACGGAAGAGTATCCCGAAGTAAAGCCGTTAGCAGTAGCAGCTATGAGTGAAGTTGGGATTGACACATCAGATCAGTATCCAAAACTATTAAAAGATATTCCTCCAAAGCTTGATATTTTGATTACTATGGGATGCGGAGTCGAATGTCCGTATGTGCCAGCCATTTACCGAGAGGATTGGGGTTTAGATGATCCGAGTGGTGGTCCGATTGAAGACTTCCATATTACGCGTGATTTAATAGAAGAACGAGTAAAGCAACTTAGAGAAAGAATCCTAAATGGGGATCTTAAGAATAAGCTTACAAAGTAAAAATACTATATTTAGCAAAAAAGTCTATTCCATGGTTATGAACAAAAAAATTCTTTAGAAATAAAAGTGGTGTTGCAAATTTTTAGTTTTGCAACACCATCATTTTACAAATTATGTGGAATACTAATAGCTTTTTTTACTTTCATCAATAAACATGAACACTTCATTTACAACCCTATCTGGGCAGTCAAGTTCCATCAGATGGCATTCACCACCTAAGATTACCGCTCTACTACCTTTTGTATTCCTCATTGCGTACATATTACTATCGAAATAATCTTCAAACAGGGAATCGATTGTACCAAACATATATCCTACTGGAATGGACATGTTCTCAAGTGCCTCTTTGCACGCTTCCTGAGTTGCCCATATTTTTTCAGGTGATGTGGCATACTCTTCTATTGCCGGATTCGGAGTACCGCCACCGAGTGCAGCCATTTCTTCCATTTTAGCTTTCAGACCTTCAGGTTTTCTCATTGCTACAGCCATCATCTTAGTAGGATCCTCTCCATCAAGTAAATCAAACCATTTTCTACTGTTTTGCTTGCGAAGATGAGGTGCCAAATAGAAGCTAGAAAAGGTTTCTAGTACTTCTGGATGTTCTTTTACAAGATACCAGCCCGGCACTGTACCATGACATTTTCCATTATAATGAAATTTTGTAATACCTAATTTTTGAGAGAAGTCGTAAATATCTTTTCCCCATTGCCTACCCCAGTGTGTTGTACCATCTGGATTCAATTCATCGGTAATACCATCAAAACGCATAACAACACCATATACATGATATTTTTTAGCAAGTCCTTCAATTACTGGCATTAGAGTGTGAAAATAAAAAGCACCTGCAATCAGCACCTCTTTATTCTCTTTGCCATATTCACAATATGTGAGTTCAGCACCATTATCCAGTACAACTGATTTACTTTCACCTTTAATTTTGTTAGCTTCCATGTTTCTTCCTCCTCATTTATAAAATATAATTTTTTTAATATCTCTATATTATAAAGATTTTTGAATTATTACAATGGACAGTATCATACTATGTGGTATAATAACTATACATATAGTTCATAAAAATATAATATTGTACGAAAGGAATAAAAATGCCTAAAAAAGAAGACTTAAGAGTAATTAAAACGAAAAAAAATATTGAATATACTTTCTTTGAGCTTTTAAAGACGATGCCTTTTGAAAAAGTAACAGTTAGGCTAATTCTTGAAAAGGCATTAATTAGTAAAGGGACTTTTTATAGCCATTATCTTGATAAGTATGACCTAGCTGAGAAAGTTGTTCATCAACATTTAAGCAAGTTCCAAGCCGGAGTGGCAGAACGTCTCGAAGGAATCCAGAATAACGAAGATTATGATGTATTGTGGAGTTCACTTCGCGAATCGATATCTACAATTATCGTAGATATAAAAACTTTAAAGAAACTACGTATTGAGGATATGGACATTGAAACAAGCATAAAAAATATTTTACAAGAAGAATATGTCAAGTATGCAGAAGTCCAAAATATTCAAATAAAAAACATACGTTTACAATCAGCAATCATTGCGTCGCTTGCAATAGAATACATTACCTACATTCAGGAATATGATGAATTGATTGAAATGCCTGATTATATTCAAAGTATTCACGAGATTTCTACCCAATATCTTTCCTACCTTAAGCATACAAAAAAAACATAGCTATGAAATACGCTCACTTATTGTTAGCAGAGTAAAATAAAGAAATGAGTTTTATTTGGAGATGTGCTGACTTGATTACTATATTGGCAACATAGCAAAAGATATAAACCCGAATTCGAAATTGCGGTGGATCATGTGTATCAAAACGAGGAAATTGCGGGTATCGAAATCCTAGGAGACGAGGCTCAGGTTGCGGGGATTATCGTTGGGAGTGATTATGAAGGCTTGGAAGTCAGTCTAGTCACCGATGAAGGACGCCCAGATGGCACTTGCTGGATTAAAAAAGAAGACATTATTGCGGTTCGATTTGGTGGTAGCGTCGAGCAAGATATGATGCAGAAACTGCGGAAGCAAACGAGGTAAGATGGGAGCAGGCTCTTCTCAGGATTTGGAGGAGAGCTTGTTTTTATAAATAATACGATTTTGAGAAGAACGAGAGGTTACTGTATGCAGATTTTTATCTATTCAATGGCCTATTGGAGGGAGCACACTAATTTGGAAATAATGAAGATTTTAATTTCGGCGGAATTTTTCTTAATCACTGTCTTGAGTTTTATATTGATTGATAAGTGCGCTAATAAGAAAGACAAGTTTTTAAATTTTATGACGTCGCTATTTGTTGTTGTGGGGGCAGTTATATTATCCACATTTGTGTTTTTTACAAGCTAATTTTAAAAGGAGGCGAACGTGTATGTTGCAATTTCTGGCAATAGTACTCGGATTCTACACCGTCACATTATTAATCATATTATTTTTCTTTTATTCAAAGCTATACATCAATAGAAAAAAGTTAGTCATAGTCACGATATGCTCATTATACTTTGTAAGTTTGATCCTATTTGCGATTACGCTGGTAAAGGATTTTCTTTATAGTGCATAATATAAATTTAGGAGGTACATTAGGACGAATGGTATCGAATTTAAGTCAAAGGAGACTCGAAATATGAGAAATAAAGTAAAGCATGTCATCGATGAATGGGATCCAATTGAAGTACTTCCATTTGCTCCTTCAGATGAGTATGACTCAGAAATAAATCAAATTGTTTACTTTTTAAATAGAAGTGAGATTACAGATTTTGAACTCGCCGATAAGATTGAGAAAGTTTTTATAGATGCATTTGACGATTCTATAATTCAATTTACCAAAGAAGAGTATCTGGCTATTTCAAGAAAAATTTTAAGTGAGGACACTGAATAATCACTGAAATGTGGTGAGATCTAATTTTGGTGATACTCTACATAATCGTCACTATATGCAACGATAATGACGGGAGCACTCGTTATATTTTTGATAAAATCGCTTTAAGGAGGTCATAGGAATGGATACAATTAAGCAAATGAATCTAGCTATGCAGTATATTGAAGCTCATTTGATGGACGAAATGGATTACAAAGAGCTTTCGAAAATCGCGTGTTGTTCGGAGTATCATTTCAGACGGGTCTTTTCATACCTTGCAGGAATGCCGCTTAGCGAGTATATTCGATTAAGAAAATTAGCCGTAGCAGCCATTTTGATAAAAGATAGTGATGAAAAAATTATCGATATTGCGATGCGTTTTGGCTATGAGTCGCCTGATGCTTTTACCCGAGCGTTTCAGTCGATGCACCACGTCACGCCTACGCAGGCTAAAAAAGAGAACACGCACTTAAAAACTTTTCTGCCGATGACCTTCCAATTGAAAATACAAGGGGGAAATATAATGGATTATCGGATTGAAACAAAAGATGCTTTTAAAATTGTCGGGATTAGCAAGCGCATTAAACTAGTGTATGAGGGCGTAAATCCGCAGATGGATTCTATGTGGGCAAGCCTAAAACCAGAAGACTTTGTGGCGTTGAAAAAACTATCGAATATTCAGCCGTCGGGAATCATTTGTGCTTCAACGAACTTTGGTGAGGGTAGAGAGGAAGGCGCTGAGTTAGATCAATACATTGGTGTTGCTACGACGATGGCTGTTCCGGAAAAATGGGAAGCTTTAGTGGTGGAACCTTCAACTTGGATAGTGTTCACGGCGTGTGGAGAATTTCCTAAAGCATTGCAGGATGTTTGGGCAAGGATTTACTCAGAATGGCTCCCAACGTCGGGTTATGAAGTTGTTCCGGGACCAGAAATCTTGTGGAATGAGAGTCCTGATACAAGTAAACCAGATTATAAAAGTGAGATTTGGATACCTGTTGTGCGGAAGTAGTTTTGGGGAGGGCATGTTTAATATTGACTAGCACGAAAGTCATTGAACTTGAAAATCTTATTGATAAGGCCAGCAATCTCTATGAGCTGAACGTGGAAGCAGCGGCAGTGAAGAGCCCAGAAAAAGTGGGGCAACTTCCTGAAACTGGCGACGAGTCATCGAGTAAATGGCCAGCTTTCGTAGGTTTATTCGCAATCCTAGGATCTGTTGCTGTCCTCTATAGAAAAAATAAGGTTTGACAATTCAAGCGGAACCTAGTATTCTAAAAGCATATTTTAGAAACGGAAAGAGGTGAGGAATCCATGAAATTCTCGATAGCGCGTTTGAAGTTAGTTGCCAATTTATGCAGTATCATCCGTGCCATTTTTCCCATTTTTTCAGTTACAGGACACAAGTCTGTCCAATTTGCGTAACTGAATATCGGAAAAATAAGAGAAGCATGGATTTCTAACTGAAAAGCTGAAATGGCTCGTTAGCTCCGAAAAAAGCTGGCACATCTGTAGTGAAAACTTGGTATTGGTTTTTGCGAAAGATGTGAAGTTACCGAGGAGTTAGCCGTTGAGGCTGGATCTAGACTGAAAAACTCAGGACTAATCCCAAATTCGAGACGGAGTGTATATCCTTTCGAATGCTGAATCTGACTTTTGTGTTGGGCTCTTAGGGTTTTGCTTGAGTTTTTTTGTTGTACATTTAAATATGGATTGTTTCACGTGAAACAATGAAGTGCAGAAATGGCTCGTTCAGCTCCGAAAAAAACTGGAGCGGCCGCAGTGAAAACCCGGTGTTGGTTTTTGCGGAGGGCGAGAAGTTTTCGAGGAGCTAGCCATTGACGCCGGATCTGAATGAAGTGCAGAAATGGCTAGCTTAGCTTTGCAAGGAATAGAGCCACAGGATGAAATGCTTCTCGAACAATGATGAGGAGTAGAAATTATGACAATAGTAGCTTTAAATAATATAACAAAACGGTTTACAGGTGATTTGATTTTAGAAAAGATTAGTTTGCAGGTAGAGCAGGGGGAACGAATTGGGCTCATCGGGCGAAATGGTGAGGGGAAAAGTACGATTCTGAGGATTATTGTACGGATGGAAGTGCCTGATGAGGGGATTGTCTCGGTGCAGAAGGGCGCGACGGTGGGCTTGTTGGATCAAATGCCGAGCGTGACGGGGACGATGGTTGTGCGTGACTTTCTGAGGACGGCGTTTGGGCATGTGTTGGCTTTGCAGGCGGAATTGGAAGCGATGGAAAGCCGAATGATGCATGATACGAGCGAGAAGTTGTTGCAAAATTATGGTGAGAAACAGGCGCGCTTTATCGAGCTTGGTGGCTATAATTTGGATACGGATATGGATAAAATTTTGCATGGGTTGGGGATTCCTCATTTGGCGGATAAGGCTTGGGAGCAGTTGAGTGGCGGGGAGCGGACGAAGGTGTCGCTTGCCAAGATGTTGCTTGAGGAACCGGATTTGCTGTTGCTGGATGAGCCGACAAACCATCTGGATCTGCGGGCGGTAGAGTGGCTGACACAGTTTTTGAGGGTATATCGGGGAACGGTGTTGGTTGTTTCGCATGATCGGTATTTCTTGGATGAGGTTGTGAACAAGATTGTGGAGCTCGAAAATAAGGAATTGATCACGTATCACACGAACTTCTCGGGGTATTTAGTGGAGCGTGAGGAGCGATTACTCAAGGAATTCAAGGATTATAAGGACCAGCAGAAGAAAATCAAGAAAATGCGGCAGGCTATTAAGCGGTTGCGGCAGTGGGCGATGGAGGCTAACCCGCCGAATGGTGCGTTGTTCCGCCGGGCGAAAAGTATGGAGAAGGCGCTGGATCGGATTGAGGTGTTGAAAAAACCAGCTTTGGAGCAGAAGAACATGCGGCTGGAATTCGAGGAGTCGAAGCGTAGCGGGGAAGATGTGGTGATTTTTGATCAGGTTGGGTTGGAGTTCGGGTCGCGGATTTTGTTTGAGAGCCTGGATTGGCATGTCAGGCAGAAGGAGCGGATTGCGATTGTCGGCGAGAATGGGGCGGGAAAGTCAACGCTTTTGAAGCTGATTCTTGGTGAGGTGGAACCTGATATTGGGACGGTGCATGTGGGGCCAAGTGTTGATATTGCATATTTATCGCAGCATATGGATGTCGGGGATGAAAATCAGACGGTCATCGAGGCGCTTCGTGATAAGGTCGCGGTTGTTGAAGGTGACGCGAGACATATGTTAGCGACGTTCTTATTTTACGGCGAAATGGTGTTTCGAAAAGTGGCGAATCTGAGTGGTGGCGAGCGAATGCGGCTTAGTTTGGCGCAGTTTATGAATCAGCCGGTGAATACGCTACTCTTGGATGAGCCGACGAACCATTTGGACATTGCTTCACGGGAAGTGCTGGAGGAAGCGCTACGTAATTTTGAAGGGACGATTATTGCGATTTCGCATGACCGCTTTTTTATGGATCAGATTTTCGATCGGACAGTTTGGTTGGAGCAGGGGCAAATTTTTTCGTATGTTGGAAATTATTCGTACGCGGCGCAGAAGCGAAAAACAATTGTTTCACGTGAAACATAGAGACTATATACCTATGTTGAAAGAACGTGAAAAACGGCTGTAACTCCTTTCATATCAAAATAGTTAGCTGATGGTCTAAAAGTCAAACTAGTTCAGAAAAAACTGATAATTGCAAGCCTCTTGACATATGACGCTATTTCTTGTAGCATTTATCTAATTAGCAAAATCTATCGGCGGAAACGAAGAGGAATTGCGAGTGATTTTTCTACTATAGAATGGCTTGTAATTCTGGAACGGTGACGTCAACCAAATTTGAAGGAGTGTTGCGACCCATGTGGGAGACTAAGTTTGCAAAAGAAGGTCTTACTTTTGATGATGTATTGTTGGTACCGGCGAAATCGGATGTACTGCCGAATGAGGTGGATTTGAAAGTAGAAATGACGCCGACACTGAAGCTCAATGTACCGGTTTTTAGTGCAGGTATGGATACGATTACGGAGGCCAAAATGGCGATTGCGATTGCGCGTCAGGGCGGTATCGGGGTTATTCATAAGAACATGACAGCCGACGAGCAAGCTGGGGAAATTGAGAAGGTGAAACGTTCGGAGAGTGGCGTTATTATTGACCCATTCTACTTGACGCCAGACCATAAAGTATTTGACGCGGAGCATTTGATGGCGAAATATCGTATTTCGGGTGTACCGATTGTTAATAATGAAGAAGATCGCATTCTTGTTGGGATTTTGACCAACCGCGATTTGCGTTTCATTACAGACTATTCGATCGTGATTTCTGATGTAATGACGAAGGAAAACCTAGTTACAGCACCAGTTGGCACGACCTTGAAGCAAGCTGAGAACATCCTACAGAAGCACCGTATTGAGAAACTTCCAATCGTGGATGATCATGGTGTTTTGAGAGGTCTTATTACGATAAAAGATATTGAAAAAGTGATTGAGTTCCCGAATTCGGCGAAGGATTCTCATGGTCGTTTGCTTGTTGCAGCAGCAGTTGGCGTGACGCATGATACGCTAAGCCGCACGGAGAAACTGGTCAAAGCTGGCGCGGATGCTATCATTATCGACACGGCGCACGGTCACTCACAAGGTGTTCTAAATAAAATTGCTGAGATTCGTGCGGCGTTCCCAGACGTGAACATTGTTGCTGGTAACGTGGCTACGGCTGAGGCAACGCGTGAACTTTTTGATGTTGGGGTGGATATCGTGAAAGTCGGTATCGGACCTGGTTCGATTTGTACGACGCGTGTGGTTGCAGGCGTTGGTGTGCCTCAGATTACGGCGATTTATGATTGCGCGACGGTTGCGCGTGAGTATGGCAAAACGATTATTGCGGATGGCGGAATTAAGTATTCTGGAGATATCGTGAAGGCTCTTGCGTCTGGTGGACACGCGGTTATGATCGGTAGTATGTTTGCTGGAACCGACGAAAGTCCTGGCGAAACCGAGATTTTCCAAGGTCGTCGTTTTAAAACGTATCGTGGTATGGGAAGCCTTGCTGCGATGGAGAAGGGCTCGAAGGATCGTTATTTCCAAGCCGACGCGAAGAAGCTAGTTCCGGAGGGTATTGAAGGTCGCGTGCCTTATAAGGGTTCTCTTGCGGACGTGCTGTTCCAACTGATTGGCGGGATTCGTTCTGGGATGGGTTATTGTGGTTCGGCCGATTTGCGTCACTTACGCGAAGAGTCGCAGTTCATTCGTATGACAGGCGCGGGCTTACGTGAGTCGCATCCACATGATATCCAAATTACGAAAGAAGCACCGAACTATAGTATTTCGTAAAATAAAAATAAAGCGCCCTAGGCTTGATGAGACTCGTAAATCTCATCAAATCTAGGACGCTTTTTTGTTTACGATGGCTGTGTAGTGGTATATAAAACTAGCGCAACACGAAAGACTAACAGGGGAATGTTGGTCTTTTTTTGTAGAAATGAGTAGGGGGATTGTAAAGTGGGGAATTATCGAAAGTGGCTTGTTGGAATGGTTTTGGTCGTTTTGTTGAGTGTTGTGAGTGTGTCGGCGGTTTCGGCTGCAACGACGTATTATACAACGGGGAGCTTGACGGTGCGCGCTGGGGCTGGGACGAATTATAAGGCGGTTGGCTGGCTAGCGAAGGGCGCAAAAGTGAGCAGTTTAGCGAAAACCGGGAAATGGCATCAGATTATTTTTAAAGGGAAGAAAGCATATGTGTCGGGGAATTATTTAACGACGCGGGTTGTGAAGCCTGTGCCACCACCAAAACCGACTCCGAGGGTGTTACTGAATGTGCCGCTAATCGCGCAACGACCGCAGTTGCCAACGGGGTGTGAAATTGTGGCGGTGACGATGATGCTGAAATATAAGGGTGCGAATGTGGACAAGGTGAAGTTGGCGCGCGAGATGCCAAAACACGCGAGTAATCCGAATTTAGGCTATGTTGGGAATCCGTTTACGCGTTCAGGATACACGATTTATCCGCCTGCTTTGATGAAATTAACGAAGAAATACGCGGGTTCAGCGGTGAATCTAACGGGTGCTGCGAATGCGACTTTGGAGAAGAAACTGAAATCGGGACGACCTGTCGTTGTGTGGACGCGGATGCATGGTTTTAGCGTACATTCTGTGACATTGACGGGATATGATGGCAGTTATTATTACTATAACGATCCGTGGACGGTGAAAAAGAACGTTCGAATTTCGAAGGCTTCATTTAATAGTACGTGGAGTGCCTTGAAAAAACGCGCGATTAGTTACTAAATCAGGGGTAAAAACCAAATTTGAAGGGCTTGAGATCTGTGGAAAAACGGATTTCGCAAAAGCCCTTCTTTTGTTTGGAGAAAAACGGTATACTAGAGGGATAGAAAAGTTTGCACGGGAGATAAAGGTAGGTGCTAGTGGAAAATGATAGAACAATATTGGGGTAGATCGCAGCAGGTTTTGCAGGAGAGCTTTGGTTATTCGTCGTTTCGCGATGGGCAAGAGGATGTATTGCGAAACCTTTATGCGCGTAAGGATACGCTGGCGATCATGCCTACTGGGGGCGGGAAATCGCTTTGTTACCAGATTCCAGCGCTGGTTTTGGACGGCTTGACGATTGTTGTTTCGCCGCTGATTTCATTGATGAAGGATCAGGTGGATGCGCTGAATGAGCAGGGGATTCCGGCGACGTTTGTGAATAGTTCTTTGACGGGAAACGAGATTGATAATCGGTTGTGGGATGCGGAAAATGGGGCGGTAAAGCTGCTTTATATCGCGCCGGAGCGTTTGGAGACGGCGAGCTTTCAACGGTTGGTGGACACGACGGATATTGCGCTTTTTGCGATTGATGAGGCGCATTGTATTTCGCATTGGGGACATGATTTTCGTCCGAGTTATTTGACGCTTTGTGATACGCTGGATCGGATTCATCCGCGCCCGCTTATTATTGCGCTGACGGCGACGGCAACGCCAACGGTTTCGGATGATATTATGAAGTTGCTGGATATCGGCCCAGATAGCATTGTTCAGACGGGATTTGCACGGGAAAACTTGGCTTTTCAGGTCGTGAAGGGGCAGGATCGTGATAAGTATCTGCTCGATTATGTGAAAACGAATAGTGAGCAGTCGGGAATCGTGTATGCGGCGACGCGTAAAGAGGTGGAGCGGCTGTACGAGATGCTGACGAAGAAGGGCATTCCGACGGGGAAATATCATGGTGGGATGTCAGACAAGGAGCGTAACGGTTGGCAGGAGAAATTTCTGTATGACGATGTGCGCGTGATGGTGGCGACGAATGCGTTTGGTATGGGTATCAACAAATCGAATGTGCGGTACGTGATTCATTATAATTTGCCGCGAAATGTGGAGGCATATTATCAGGAAGCTGGGCGTGCTGGACGTGACGGCGTTGCGAGTGATTGTATTTTGCTGTTTGGCCCGCAAGATACGCATATTCAGCATTTTTTGATTGATCAGTCGGAAATGGACGAGGAACGCAAACAGAATGAGTATGCGAAACTGCGTCAAATGGCGGGTTATGGCTATACGGAGATTTGTTTGCAGAAATATATTGTGCAGTATTTTGGCGAGGAAGGCGAGAACTGCGGACGTTGCGGAAATTGCTTGGATACGCGCGAAGCTCAGGACATCACGATTGAGGCACAGCAAGTCTTTTCATGTATTAAAAGGATGCAAGAACGGTTCGGAAAAGTCATGGTCGCAAAAGTACTGACGGGCTCGAAGGATCAGAAAATCCAGCAGTGGCGCTTGGAGGAGTTATCAACGCATGGTTTGATGAAGGATCGCTCGCAAAAAGATGTGTTGCAACTGATTGATTATCTGGCGGCAGAGAAGTATTTGGCGTATACGGACAGCCAATTTCCATCGCTAAGACTGACGAACGAGGCGGTTAATGTGTTGCTTGGCAAGGAGAAAGTGACGCGGAAAACGGCCCGGAAAGTTACGAAGGTATCAATTGCCGTGGATGAAGGATTGTTCGGCGAATTGCGTGAAGTACGTCGGGAACTTGCATCGAAACACAAAGTGCCGCCGTATATTATTTTCTCTGACGAAACGTTACGGCAAATGTGCGAATACTTGCCGAAAGATGAAGAGGCATTTTTGGAAATCAAAGGTGTCGGTATGAACAAGCTTGAGAAATATGGCTCGGAATTCTTAGAAGTGTTGCAGAAACAAGCGTGAAAAAAGCAGTATTTGGACGGTTATCGAGTCCAGATACTGCTTTTTTATGGAAATACGAAAAACGTAAGTTCTTAGTTTTTAAAATCGCATCAACGGGTACTGGTAATGGAGGAATATAAATCATTTTTAAAAGAGAGAATTGAAAGGAGTTGGGATTTTGTGAAGAAGTTTATGTTACTTTTAGTATTGCCAATTATGTTGATAGGGGTGTTATTTCATCCGTTAAGTCCTGAGGCGGCCGCGAATTTCTCGGTAACGGCGGTTATTCCAGATAACCAAATCGATAAATCCAAAACGTACTTCGACTTACGCATGAAACCAGGTCAAAAACAGGATTTAGAGGTTGTACTTAAAAACGATACGGATAAGGAAATCACGATTGAAACAAATGCAAATACGGCGGTCACGAACGATAATGGGATTGTGGACTACAGTCAAACCGATCCGAAACTGGACAAATCGCTGAAAACACCATTTTCCGAAATTGCCAAAACAGACGATGAGGCTGTGCTCCCAGCCAACAGCAGCAAAACAATCAAGGTCACAGTAACCATGCCCGCTGCCTCATTTGACGGCATTATTTTAGGCGGCTTACAATTCATTGAAAAAGAAGATCCTGACGCGAAAAAAGAAGATGGCAAAGGCGTACAAATCAAGAATCGCTATGCGTATGTGGTCGGCGTGCAACTATCGGAAAATGATACCGTTGTAGAGCCAGACATGAAATTACACGCGATTAAACCGCAACAAATCAACTATCGCAACGTGGTGACGGCGAACCTGCAAAATCCAGAAGCGACGATGATCAAACCGCTAATGATTGACGCGAAAGTTTACAAATCAGGGGACGATCAATTGTTACACCAAGCAAGACGCGATAATTTAAGAATGGCGCCAAATTCCAATTTTAACTACGCAATCGATTGGGAAAATCAACCACTAAAAGCCGGGAAATACCGTTTGAAAATGGTAGCAACATCCGGAGATAAAACATGGAAATGGGATGAAGAATTCACCATTAAGGGCGACGACGCGAAGAAACTGAACGACACCGCTGTAGAACTTGAGAAAGACTACACATGGTGGTATGTAGCAGGCGGCGCATTAGCACTGATTCTACTGGTACTCCTAGCATTCTGGTTAGGAAAACGCTCGAAAAAAGACAAAGATGAAGATAAAAAAGAATAATTAAAAAGAACCCGGATAGGAGCTGTAACATGGCTTCTATCCGGGTTTTTACTACAGCAAAGCGAGTATGTAATCCATTTCTAGGAAAAATCAAGTTAAATGGTCGGCCAAAGTTCTAATAAGGAGTTGGGCGTCATGCTCTGTGAAAGCTCCGCAGGCTAGCCATTCGGAGCTTTCACAGCCTCCACAAAAACCAAAGGAGGGTTTTTATTACGCCTGCTCCAAGCTCTTTCATGGCTGAACGAGCCTGCTCCGCATTTCTGTGTTAAAATAGACTCATCCTATAATCCAGAAAGGAATTTTAAAATGACAAAAACAGTAGTTTTAGCAGAAAAGCCTTCTGTTGGGAAAGATATTGCGCGCGTTCTTGGCTGCAAACAAGGCAAGAACGGCTACCTGGAAGGCTCGAAATATATTGTAACTTGGGCGCTGGGGCACTTAATCACGCTCGCTGACCCAGAGAATTACGACGCCAAATATAAATCGTGGAACATGGAAGATTTACCGATGCTTCCGCAAAAAATGAAACTTGTACCAATCAAACAAACGCGTAAACAATATGAAACGGTGAAAAGTCTGATGACGCGTAAAGACGTTGATTCCATCGTCATCGCGACGGATGCCGGGCGTGAAGGTGAGCTCGTGGCGCGTTGGATTATCGAATACGCCAAGGTGAAGAAGCCAATTAAGCGTCTCTGGATTTCATCTGTAACCGACAAAGCGATACGTGAAGGGTTCAGCCGACTTCAACCGGGCAAAGCCTACGAAAACCTATATCGTTCCGCTGAGGCACGTTCAGAAGCTGACTGGGTAGTTGGAATTAACGCCACACGTGCCCTGACGACGAAATACAACGCGCAACTTTCATGTGGACGCGTGCAAACGCCGACGCTTGCGATGATTGCACAGCGCGAGGAAGATATTCGCCAATTTAAGCCTAAGGAATTTTACCAATTGACCG
This sequence comes from Paenilisteria portnoyi, assembly GCF_014322795.1. Lineage (GTDB taxonomy): Bacteria > Bacillota > Bacilli > Lactobacillales > Listeriaceae > Listeria_A > Listeria_A portnoyi. The sequence continues at coordinate 11,403 of NZ_JAASTT010000029.1, read as the reverse complement.
CGGTGACGGAACAAGGTAGCTTTGCTTGGAGTAAGGGCCAGACTTTTGACGAGTCCGAAGCGGAGAAAATCGCGCGTAGCTTGAATGGGAAGGAAGCCATGATTACTGATGTGGCTGTGAAGGAGAAGAAAACGCACGCGCCAGGTCTGTATGATTTGACGGAACTGCAACGTGATGCCAATAAACGCTTCGATTTTTCCGCTAAAGAAACGCTAAATATCATGCAAGCCCTATATGAACGCCATAAAATTCTGACGTATCCGCGTACCGATTCGCGCTTTATTTCCGACGACATCGTGCCAACATTGAAAGAGCGCGTAGAAGCCTGTGGTATCGGTCCATACGCAAAACCTGCACGCGCCGTAGCGTCGAAGCCAATCAAAGCGAACAAGTCATTCGTCGATAATAGCAAAGTAAGCGACCATCACGCGATTATCCCGACGGAAGAAACACCAAGCTTGTCCGACCTAAACGACCGCGAACGCAAGATTTATGACCTTGTTGTCAAACGCTTTTTAGCCGTACTTTCCGCACCATTTGTGTATGAAGAAACCGCCGTGCAAGCCAAAATCGGCAACGAAACATTCGGACTTAAAGGCAAAGTTGTGAAATCGCTCGGTTGGAAAGCCGTTTACAATGAAGACAACGATGCAGACACGGTCACAAAACTGAAAAAAGGCGAGCAATTGAAGGTTCGCGATATCCAGCTAACGACAGGGAAAACAAAGCCACCAGCGCGATACAATGAAGCGACCTTACTTTCCGCGATGGAAAACCCAAGCCTATCCAGTGGCAAAAAAGATCTGGCGAAAACACTCGGTGAAACAGGCGGACTCGGTACAGTTGCAACGCGCGCCGACATTATCGAGAAACTTTTCAACAGTTTTTCTTTAGAGAAGCAGGGAAAAGATATTATGATTACGTCAAAAGGCCGCCAGTTGCTAGACCTGGTTCCAGCTGATTTGAAATCCCCAGAACTAACCGCTATTTGGGAACAAAAACTATCAAAAATTGCAAAAGGTCAACTAGACAAAACCACATTTACGAACGAAATGCGCGATTACGCCAAAAAAGCCGTGACGGAAATCAAGCAAAACGATAAGAAATTCAAACACGATAATGTTACCTCGACCAAGTGCCCAGATTGCGGCAAACTGATGCTTAAAGTCAAAGGTAAAAAAGGTACGATGCTTGTGTGTCAAGATCGCGAATGTGGCCATCGTGAATCCGTTGCCAGAACAACAAACGCTCGCTGTCCAAACTGCCATAAACGTATGGAACTGCGCGGTGAAGGCGACAAACAAATCTTCACTTGTTCTTGTGGTCATCGCGAAAAACTATCGGCATTCAACGCTCGCCGAGGCAATGAGAAAAATAAAAACGTCTCAAAAAGCGAAGTTGCAAACTATATGAAGAAACAAAACAAGAAAGAAGAAGAGCCATTCAATAACCCGATGGCCGAGGCGCTAGCGAAGTTGAAACTGAAATAAAGGATAGATACACATCCGAATCCGAATCATGGGTTTGGGTGTGTATTTTTATATCTAATGCTTTAAATTGGAAATTCGGTAGCCTATTCGTTCTTAATTTTAAATAGTTCTTTAGTGACTTGCTAAAACGAACATATGTTTGTATACTGTTAATTAGAGTGGTGGAGAAAATGGCATTGAATTTTTCATCCAGCCAATAAATAGGAGGCGATTTACGATGGCCTACAAAGATCGAGGACTAAAGAAATGGGGCGGTTTCATATTGAGTGAGCATACTGCACATATGGAACAGTCTAATAGAGCACCCCAGTGGAAAGCGGCGATGGATGAAGATGTTATACAATCCGTTCTAAACCATGCGACTTCCCACCATGTGATGCTTGCCATTCAAGAATATCAGCCAATTGGTGTGGAGGCACAACCAGACATCATCGGGCAATTAATTGGTATTGAAGGTGATAGTATTTACATTCGCACAAGCACTGGCATTCATGCGATCGAGCTAGTCAATATTCGTCATGTAGAAGAGAGGCGGATGGAGAAATGGTACAGCTAATTGACTACGAAAGTGCACCAAAGCGAGATATTCTATGCATCGATGTAAAAAGCTTTTTTCGCCTCTGTTGAATGTGTAAAAAGACGTCTAAACCCTTTAGAAGCCTATTTAGTCGTGATGAGTAACCAAGAGAGCCAAGGCGGTTTAGTACTCGCAGCGACACCGAGAATGAAAGATACATTTAATATTAAAACAGGATCAAGACGTTTTGAAATACCAGAAGATACACGAATTGTTGTCGCAGAACCACGAATGAAATTGTATCTACAAGTCAATGACATGATTATTGCGATATTCAAGCGTTATGTAGGCCCAGAACATTTGCTGGTTTACTCCATAGATGAGGCTATTCTAGATGTATCCCATTCACATAGCCTATTTGGAGACACCATGACAATCGCCAAACGCATACAGCAAGACATTTTAGACGAGTTGCGATTATATGTCACCATTGGAATCGGAGAGAACCCATTACTTGCAAAAGTAGCGCTGGACGTCGAAGCAAAACACCAACCAAATGGGATTGCGGAATGGCGCTACGCCGACGTCCCAAGCAAGCTGTGGCAAGTAAAACCGATAACAGAAATGTGGGGTATCGGACGCAGAACCGAGGTGCAACTGAACCGTATAGGTATTTATACAGTATATGATTTAGCACATGCAGAACCCAATTATTTGCGCCACGCGATGGGAATCGTTGGTGAAGAACTCTATTATCATGCCAATGGTATTGATTATACAGATTTGGCAGAGAAATATGTCCCATTGTCGAAGAGTTATGGCAAGAGCCAAATATTAGAACGAGACTACGCTAATCATCAAGAAGTCGAGATTGTCATCCGTGAAATGGTAGAAGATATAGCCATGCGTTTACGACGCGAACATGCAGAAACATCTGTTATCCACGTGTCTATAGGTTATAGCCGCTACAGTACACTAAAAGGCTTCGGCAACCAACTAAAGATTCATCCGACTGACAGCAGTAAGAAAATAACGACCTACGCACTTCACCTATTCCGAAAACATGTCGCTAATGAGCCAATTCGTAGCTTATCGATTCAGCTAGGTAAGATTCGTTATAAAGAGGGGACGCAGTTGAATTTGTTTGAAAGTGCTGTCCAGACAGTCAATCAAGAGCAACTAGAGCGAACAATAGATAAAATTCGCGACAGGTACGGTTTCCAATCTTTAATGCATGCAAGTAGTCTAGCAATTGGTGCCACTGGATTAAGGCGATCATCCTTGGTCGGTGGGCATAAAGGTTAGTAAGTTATTGTAAATAAAATTTGGAATCAATATAGCTGAATGGAACAACACTGCAGCTAAAAATACCCGTTCTTTTATCCCATTTAAATAAAAATCTACGATAAAATTAGTCTAATAGAACAAAGATTTATCGACTCCTTACGTGTAAAATATAATTTGTGAATATAATCACAAATTCGAGAGGAGTTGCTCTACATGATGTTTGCGAAAAAAGTACAAGATTACAAGGACCGTATTTTTGATGTAAATGAAATCAAGTCTTTCGATGATGGCCAAGCTAAGAAAAATATTTTTTATGAAACAGGACAAACTGTGGGTGCGGTGTGGTGTTTGAAACCAGGGCAAGAGCTTTACTTTCATTCTCATAAGCGAGCAGATGACATCTGGATCTGTATAGAGGGTGACTCTGGTACGTATTATCCAGAGTGCGGTGAGTCAGTCGAAATCTCAAAGGGAATGGTTTGCGTAGCTAGACCAGGCGAGAAACATGGAATGAAGAACACCGGAACCACAGATTTTGTATTTATCGGCATTGCTGGACCAGTACCACTGGATTTGATTCGCCATGAACTGGAATAGATATGAACTGTAATAATAGGCTGTTAAAACCTCCGAAAACGTGCTAATATAGCTTTTGTACGATGAAGGGGGGTATGTATGAACATCGTTATTGCATTACTAGCAGGATTGGTTGCCTTTGCAGTCGGAGCGCTATGGTATACTGTGCTTTTTGGAAAGGTCTGGATGAAGGCAGTAGGAATGACGGAGGAAACCGCTCAGAAAGGATCACCGGCAACGCCAATGATGGTGACACTTGTTGTTGAGATGGCTGTGGCGGTACTCGTGAGTTTTGTTTTGTTTCACTTGGATCTGGATATTTATTTGGGAGGTTTACTCGTCGCTAGCATCGCAATCTTGTCGGCAATCAAGAATTATATGTTCGAGATGAAGCCGTTTAAGCTAATTCTGATTAATGAAAGCTACAAATTGGTGATAATTATGATTATGACAGCAAGTGTAGCCATTTTTTCTTAAATAACTAAAGACCAGCGTGTTTCTGATGCCAAATTAGAAGTACTCTGGTTTTTTTTGCGCGCTTTTCTTGACTCTGGTGGCAGAATACGAAACAATAATAAGTATATAGAAGGAGGTTGTTTCACGTGAAACATTGTAAAATTAAGATTGAGAAAGATGTCCCGGCAAAAATGCGAGATGGTGTGACGTTGTATGCGGATGTTTATCGCCCCGATGCGGACGGAGAATTTCCAGTTTTACTAACAAGACTTCCATATAGCAAGATTTTTGGATTACATTTTTTACGCCCTGATGTGTTGGCGGAGAATGGATATATTGTTATTGTGCAAGATGTGCGTGGGCGCTTCAGCTCAGAAGGAGAATTTGTTCCGTACATAAATGAGGCCAAGGATGGCTATGATACAGTAGAGTGGGCGGCGAAACTTCCACAGGCAAATGGAAAGGTTGGCATGTTTGGTCTCTCGTATTACGGATATACCCAATTATTAGCTGCGATGGCCGAGCCGCCAAGCTTGAAAGTTATCGTCCCAACGATGTCGCAAAACAATATGACGGATGTATTCAACGATCACGATGGTGCGCTTGAACTTGGCGCGTGGGCTTCATGGAGTATTGAGTCCATTTTGCCCGATTTAATTACGCGTCATATTACAGATCCAAAAGAACAGAAAGCTGCGTTTGAACAGTTAGAAAAGGATCTCGACAATCTGGAAGAATGGTATAAATTCAAACCGATTAATGCTTGGCCTCCAATTAAAAACACTGGTGCGATGCCATATTTCACAGAAATTCTTGATTACCCGCTAGATCATCCACATTGGAAAAATACGAGTGTGAAAGATAACTATGATCGAGTAAAAACGCCAGGTCTACACATTGGGGGCTGGTATGACTGCTTCCTAGACAAGACAATCGCTAACTTCCTCGGTGGACACCGTCAAGGTCTTGGTGACAAAATGGTAATTGGACCTTGGACACATGGAAATTTCATCTCGATGATTGGTGATCGTGATTTTGGAACTGCAGCGGGTTCTTGGGGCGAGGCGAGTATGCATGCACGGCACTTGGAATGGTTTAATCACTGGCTAAAAGACGAGCCATTACCACATACAGCGCCAATTCAAATTTTCACGATGGGAATTAATAAGTGGCAAGGCGCTAAAAATTGGCCACTGGAAAACACGAATTTTACGCCATTATATTTCCACAGCGAAGGTAAGGCAAATACGCTACACGGTGATGGAAAGGCTGATTTTAAACGACCAAAAACCGCTGAAAAGAGTGATGTTTTTGCATATAATCCAGAAAATCCGGTGCCATCACATGGTGGTGGAACGCTTCATAAGGCGATTCAAGCTGATGGTCCACGTGATCAACGTCAAGTAGAAGAACGCGAAGATATATTGTGCTACACAACAGCCCCACTTACGGAGGAAATCGAAGTAACTGGACCAGTTGAGGTTGTTTTATGGGCTAAAACAAATGCTGTGAACACCGATTTTACAGCTAAACTAATAGACGTTCTGCCTGACGGAACAGCCTATAACCTCACAGAAGGTATTATTCGCGCTTCTAAACAGAACGGAGATAAAGTACAGAATGAATTGCATAAATATACGATTGATCTGTGGTCCACAAGTAACGTGTTCTTGAAAGGTCATGCCATCCGTGTCGAGATCTCATCAAGTAACTTTCCAAGGTTCGATGCGAATCCAAATACGGGTGATAGCTTTATCAATACGACGGAGAGTGTTGTCGCAAATCAAACAATTTTCCATGATGTAGAGCATCCATCCCATATTTTGCTTCCGATAATTAAGTAATTTTATGACTAAAGTTCCTATACTCACCATTTAATTCATGGTAGAATAGTGAGGTATCTCTATTTTTAAAGTACCTTTCAAGAGGCTAAGGGAGCTTGATCTTGACTGTTTAATAATAAAAAAAGATAGCGTATGAAGGAGCGGTAAGGTGAGAATTTTTTCGAAAATAGGGGTTGTCTTTTTAGCGGCAACTTTGGCAATGAGCAGTTTAGTACATGGACCAGTGACGGCGGATGCAGCAGTAGCGCCACCAACTGTTAATGCAAACGCAGCAATTACAATTGAAGAAGGCACAGGAAAGATTTTATATGGCAAGAATCCGGATCAGTTAATGGGAATTGCATCGATGACCAAAATGATGAATGAGTATTTAATCTTGGAGGCTGTGGGGAACGGCAAGTTGAAATGGGACGATAAAGTTACGATTTCGGACTATGCATACGAAGTTTCCCAAGATCGCTCGCTTTCCAATGTACCTCTAAGACGTGGTGAGGACTACTCTGTTGAGGAACTCTATCAAGCAATCGCGATTTATTCTGCAAACGGTGCGGCTATTGCAGTCGCTGAAAAAATGGCAGGTTCAGAAGCTAAATTTGTCGACACGATGAATAAAAAAGCGGATGAATTGGAACTCGGCGCTCATAAGTTTGTGAATGCAACAGGTCTCAATAACTCCGATTTAAAAGGTAAATTCTCAGCTGGAAGTGCGACAGATGAGAACCAAATGACGGCTCGCGGGATGGCAAAATTGGCACAGCATATTATTCAAGATTATCCTGATGTATTGAAAACATCAAGTATCGCCAAGAAGAAATTCCGAGAAGGAACAAGCGATCAAATCGATATGACGAACTGGAATTGGCTATTGCCGGGCTTGATTTATGCACGAGAGGGCGTAGATGGTTTAAAGACTGGAACGACTGACTATGCCGGTCAATGTCTCACAGCGACTGCGGTTCAAGACGGCATGCGCGTGATTACAGTGGTTATGCATGCCAATGGCGGAACGAGTGCACATGATAAAACACGTTTTAGTGAAACCAATAAAATGCTCGATTTCGCTTTCAATAATTTTAAAGTAATGGAAGTTCGCAAAGCAGATACAGCGGTGAAAGAGACAATCGCGGTTAACAAAGGCAAGGAAGATAGCGTGGCTCTGATGACGAAAGACGCTGTGAAAATCGTTGTTCCCAAAACAACAACCGAACCAAAACTAGATGAAAAAGTAGTGTTAGACGAAAAGACAGTAGATGCGCCGGTGAAGAAAGATACGAAAGTAGGAACGATGACAGTTCAGCTAAAAGACGGTGACACATTAGGCTACGTAGACGGTAAGAAAACCGATACAATCAATGTTGTTACAAAGGACGATGTCGATAAAGCGAACTGGTTCATGCTTATGCTATATAGTATCGGCGACTTTTTCACAGGTATTTGGGATTATATTGTAGATGGAATCAGTGGTTGGTTTAATTAAATAGAAGATAGACTGAGCTCGGTGCAAGATGGAGCTCAGTCTTTTCATTTTGTAAAAAATATTAAATTTCGTTCACAGTATAGACATTTTATTCACAGAACGACTCATTTCGAGTTGCTTTTAAATGGATTTAACCGGTCAAAATAGGCCTAAATGTGAATGTCTGCGATGTATAATAAAATACGTTTATCTAAAAAGAACTCAAAAAGAGCGTTCGTTGAAATAAACAACTCATAATGTATTGATAATAAAACGCAGCTCCCTTATACTAGTAGTAAGATTAGGGACAGTTATTGGTTCTAAAAATGATGGGGGACTTACAATATGAACGTGAAACAGTATATGCCACTGGGGTTAAGAGGGTATATGAATCTGATTAAATGTAGAAAGCGATTTCCACAAAACAAGATTCTTTCAAGTCAAATTGGCGCGAATGTCATTCTGGGAAAGGAGTGCTGGGTTAATAAAGATGTGATCATCGGCAACAATGTAAGTATCGGTGACTATTCCTATATCAATAAAGGAGCGATAATTGCTTCTGGGACTATAGGGAAGTACTGCTCAATCGCTGCTTACTGCCAAATCGGTCTAGACGAGCACCCAATCGATAAGGTTTCCACCTCGCCATTCACCTACGACAGCTCGGATTGGGATAATTTTCAAAATCCGCCGGTGATTGGGAATGACGTTTGGATAGGTGGCAATGTTCTTGTGATGCAAGGCGTGAAGATTGGCGATGGTGCCATACTAGCTGCTGGTGCGGTGGTAACGAAAGATGTTCCGCCATATGCGATTGTTGGAGGAGTTCCTGCTAAAATTCTCAAAAAGCGATTTGAGGAAAATACCATTGAAAATCTCGTAAAAGAAGCTTGGTGGGAGAAATCAGATCCACCGACTAATTTAGACATAAAAAAATTCACTAAATAAATGTAGCCGACAACGACCACGATTGTACCTACAGATTTGAAAGGAAATTATCATGAACAGATGGAATGAAACTTTGGATAGTAAAAAAAGAAGCGTCATTATTTTATTCATATTTTTGAGCGTAGTAGTTCCTTTTGTACCAGCAATTTTAGCAGTACTTTTTATCGTGATCACTCTCTACATGATAAGAGAAATCCCACTTCAGAAACTGAATTATTATCTTTTTATAGGTGTAGTGATAAGTGGTTTTTTAGGTCCATACTTAGCCCTACCAACATTTCCAAGCTTCTTTCTTTTTCGGATTTTAATCATTCTGCACATGTTTTTATTTTTATTCGAAAAAAAGGATTTCAAAAAATTAGATAGTATCAAAATACCGATTATCCTATTTATCATCTGGATATTTTATTCTATCCTTAGCTTATTGTGGACGTCATCTCCAGCACTCAGCGTTGTAGCGATATATTACCAAATAGAGTCGTTCTATCTCCTGTTTGCGTTTGTCTATTACATCAACAGCCTCACCAAATTAAAGCAAATGCTAACGTGGATTGTACTCATCTATGTCATGACGATAGCGATTGGATTGTGGGAAATTCTAACGGGAGATCATCTAAAATATTCTGCGGGAAATATTTTATCTTATGGAGATATGCGGCCTACAGGGTTACTCGTCAACACGAATGATTACAGCTCCTACATCGCATTCTATATACCAGTACTACTACTTTTCTTATTCCAGAAAAAAACAATTCTTAAAAGCCTCATCGGAATCGCATCCCTGGGAGCTCTAACATTCATTATTTTGGAAACGGAGTCCAGATCAGGGCTAGTTGCTTTCGCAGTGGTTGTCGCACTAACGCTGTATAAAATATTCCATCACAAAATTATTTTCTTTTTCGGACTGATCATGAGTACTCTAATAGGGTTGAGCCTCTTGTTAATTCAACACGGAGCGAAACTAACAACGTATTTTACTGGGAAAACAGATTCTACTAACCAAAGAGCATTCATGTACGAGACCATTTTCCAGCTGTGTAAGGAACATAATTTTTTAGGAGTTGGCATCGGCGTCACGCCAAAATATGTTTTTACGGCATTATACGGGACATCGAATATTCCCGATACGATGCAACGAACGATGAGTGCGCATAATCTATGGCTCTCCAACCTATCCGATGTAGGCATCATTGGCTTTTTTCCATTCATTTTGTTGTTTATTTGGTTCGTTACGCACGCTATGAGATTGTATATCCAAAACCAACAATTATTAGCTGCAATCCCAATCTGCATTTTAGTTGCGTTTGTAGCGATATCGATTGGTAGTAGTAGTATTTTCGAAATGCGAATTGTATGGCTTGGCCTTGGGTTAGCACTGACGACTATCAACTTATTAGAGCAGAATACAAATAACCTAAAATTTAGAACAGGAGTGACAAGATGAAAAAACAGCTCAAAGTTTTATGCGTCGGAGCGGGGTGGCGAGGGTCTAACAGTAAATCGCTTTTTAACGGTTTTGCTAAACTCGGATGCGACGTTCGAATTATTGAGACAGATGGCTATTTCTATAATTATTCCGTACCAGAACGGCTATACATGAAGGTTCGCAAGGTTCCACTGAAAGCTAAATTTCAAAAATTCAATAAAACGATTGAGCGGACAATCGATTCCTATCAACCTGATATTTTATTTGTTGTGAAAGGACTCTGGGTGACCGAAGAAATCGTTCAGTACGCTAAGTTAAGAGGGATTACAACGATACATTTTCATCCAGATTTTCTGTTTGATGATCGCTACCATACTTCTCTCATTTTGGATAAGGCGATTCTGTCGTATGATATTGTGGTAACCGCAAAGACAACAGAAGTCGAGAAGTATAAACAGTTTGGATGTCGTAATGTGCATTTCATGAAGTATGCGTACGATCCAGATATTCACCATCCAGTGCGGTTGAGTGAATCTGAACAGCAAGTATTTGAAACCGATGTGGCTTTCGTTGGCAGGATGGAATTCCCGCGGGCAGATGCACTAAATAGTCTCGCTAAACTGGACTATGACTTAAAAGTATGGGGAACAAAGTGGGACAAGATTCCAAAAAACTACGAATTAAATAAATACTGTGAAGGACGTCCCATTTTTTGCGAAGAAATGGCGAAAGTTTTTCAAGGAGCAAAGGTTTCGGTGGGATTTTTGACACAATTGTCCTCCGAGCAACACACAGCGCGAACGTTTGAAATTCCAGCATGTCAGGGCTTTTTTCTGGGGACACGAACAGAGGAACATATGGAAATTTTTGAACCAGGCGTGGAAGCAGATTTCTTCAGTAGCGCAGAAGAATTAGCAGAAAAGGTGGCATTTTACACTCGTAATGAAGAGATTCGGAGTCAGGTTGCACAAAAAGGCTATGAAAAAGTTATTCAATTAAACGCAACATACGAAAATAGGGTCAAAGGAATTCTCGAATTTGCAGGGGTTGTTCGGAGTGGTTCCAAGCAAGTGGTGCTTCGCTGAGATTTGGAGAATCCTTCTGTCAGCGAAGCGACAAACGCTCATCTCCGTCGTTAAAAGCTGTGTTCCGATGCTCACATACTCTAGTATGCTCCGCTTCGGTACTCGCTTTTGCCTAGGATCTGAGCATTTGTCGATCCGCTGAGGTTGGGAGAATCTTTCTGTGTTTGGAAATTAAAAAGCATAATAAAAAACCACCGCGGAAAAGGGAGTAACCGCGTGGTCAAAAAGGGAGTTTGGTCATTCAGCGAAGCGACAAACGCTCATCTCCGTCGTTAAAAGCTGTGTTCCGATGCTCACATACTCTAGTATGCTCCGCTT
>NZ_JAASTT010000028.1 GCF_014322795.1 Paenilisteria portnoyi | reverse complement strand
TGGAGCGGCCGCAGTAAAAAGCCGATCTTGCTTTTTATGGAGGGCGTGAAGTTTTCGAGGAGTTGGCCGTTGAAGCTGGATTGGGTGTATGGAACATGACACAGCGCAAGGAACGAATGCTCCCTACGTTCGCACTCATATTGAGGCTCTAAGGAAATACAGAACATTTCCTAAGACCCACAATAAAGCTGAAAGAGCCCGTTAGCCTCGACAGAATTTGTTAGGGGCGCAGTGAAAACCCGTACTTGGTTTTTGCGGAGGTCACGAAAATTCCGAGAGGCTGGCTCTTGAGGCCGCATTTCGAAGACGCAGAAATAAGAAGAGAAGTTAGGCGCAAATTCCTAACTTCTCTTTTTTAGCGTGTACATAATTTCGTTTCCGTCCGCAAAATCTGGATTTAGAGTGAATTCCAGTTTTTTGAGGAGTTGGGTGGAGCGGTTGTTGTTTTTGTGGGTTACGCCGTCGATTTTTTGTAAGTGGAGTTGCTTAAAACCGTAGTCGAGTACTGGAGGCAGGGCTTCGTGCATATAGCCAGAGCCTTGGAATCGCGGCAATAATTCGTAGCCTAAATCCGCGCGCGTCCCTTCGTCTGAAAAATTCCACAAGCAAGCTGTCCCGATTAGCTCGTCTGTTTCTGCTAGCGTTATTGCCCAGAAAATCCAGTTGTTGTTGTTTATTCCGACGTTTATTTTGTCAATGAAAGCTCCGGATTCCTCGAGGTTTTGATGCAAAGCGCGTTCCTGAAAAGTGGCAACTTCTGAATCTGATCGTAAGGCGAAAATCGCGCTAATATCTGCGGTGTTTATTTGTCTTAATATCAGTCGTTGTGTGTGGAGAATAGGAAATGTCATAGAATTAGCCTCCTAGTTTGTTTGTTCGAGCATAGAACATTTTTTGGATAAAAGCAACCACTTGGTTATTTACCTTTTAGTTTATTTAATCTATACTGTGTTGACAATATAGTTATCTTTTATGTATAATACGAGTTAAGATAGCTTTTTATTTGATTAACTATAAAGTTCATTGTAAGCGTTTTTACGAGAGGGAGCGATGCGAAATGTTGAGAGAAGAATATCCGAGACCGCAATTTGTGAGGGAACACTGGATGAATTTGAATGGGGAATGGGAATTTGCTTTTGATGATGGGGACGTTGGGTTGCGTGAGGGCTGGTTTCGTGGGGATACGACGCTTGTGAACCGTATTGTGGTGCCATTTGCGTATCAGACGGCGCTTAGTGGGATGGATGATCAGACGCATCACGAGATTGTTTGGTATAAGCGGGAGTTTGCGCTTGACGGGGATTTGGACGGTGGTAAGGAAGTGAAGCTGCATTTCGGTGCGGTGGATTATTCGGCGAGCGTTTTTGTGAACGGGCAAAAGGTCGGCGAGCATGATGGTGGGCATACTTCATTTACGTTTGACATTACGCCGTTTGTGGCTGTGGGTGAGGCTGTGACGCTAGTTGTGCGGGTGTTTGATCCGCAAAAAGATGAGACGATTCCGCGCGGGAAGCAGAGTTGGACGCCGGAACCGGATGCGATTTGGTATACGAACACGACGGGAATTTGGCAGACGGTTTGGCTGGAAACCGTGGACGCGCTACATATTGAAAAGCTGCGCATGACGCCAAATGTGGACACCGGCATGGTGGAACTCGATTTGATTTTTGCGGGAGGCGTTACCGGTAAGCGCTTACGTTATGTGATTCGTTTTGGGGAGACATTAGTTGCTGAGGATACGGTGAAATTAACGCAAAACCATATGCAGCGCGACGTGTCGATTTATCAAAAAAAGATTTTCCGCTCGCCGAACCATAATGACGGCTGGAATTGGACACCAGAAAACCCGAACCTTTTCCAGATTGAATTTTGCTTAGAGGATGATTTGGCGGTGTATGATGCGGTTTCGTCGTATTTTGGAATGCGCAAGGTGCACACGGAGGCCGGCATGGTTTATTTGAACAACCGCCCCTACTATCAAAAATTGGTGCTGGATCAGGGCTACTGGCGCGAAGGTTTACTGACTGCGCCGTCCGACGAAGCGTTGCGTCACGATATCGAGCTCGCCAAGGAAATGGGATTCAATGGTTGCCGTAAACATCAAAAAGTAGAAGATCCACGCTTTCTATATTGGGCAGATACGTTGGGCTACCTCGTTTGGGGCGAGTGTGCGGCGGCACCAGTTTATACAGAAGATACGGCGACCAGGTTGACTCGCGAATGGTTAGAAATTATCGAACGCGATTACAATCATCCGAGCATTGTGACCTGGGTGCCGATCAATGAGAGCTGGGGCGTACCAAATATTCACAACAATCGCGAGCAACAACATCACACCCAAGCGATGTACCATCTCATTCATTCCCTCGACAAAACCCGCCCGGTAATCTCCAATGACGGTTGGGAAATGACTGAAACCGATATTTGCGCGGTGCATAATTATTCACACGGCCGTGAAGACGAACCACAGAAGTACGCTGATTTTAGCACGATGATTCACGACAAAGAAGCCATTTTGAAATCCCAATCGACATTACGCGCCATCTACGCCGCAGGATTTCGGCACCAAGACGCGCCCATTTTGCTAACAGAATTCGGCGGAATAGGTTTTCAAACAGGCGACCAGACAGGCTGGGGCTACACATCCGTTAAAAACGCCGAAGAATTCGTCGCTGATTACAGCCGCGTCATGCAGGCCGTTTACAGCTCGAAAGCCCTGCACGGCTACTGCTACACCCAACTGACCGACGTAGAAGTCGAAATCAACGGACTACTAACATACGACCGCGAGCCAAAATGCGAATTAAAGCGGATACGAGAGATAAATGACCAGTATTTCAATCAAATTGTAGAGTAAAAAGCAAGTAGGAAGGGCATCCAAGAACTAATCCCCTTCCTACTATGTGTGAAATGTTTGCCAAGCCCGAGCGAAAGTGCTAGAATAAGTCTTGTCGGTAAAAACATTTATCGCACGGGTTGTTAGCTCAGTTGGTAGAGCAGCTGACTCTTAATCAGCGGGTCGTGGGTTCGATCCCCTCACAACCCATCCTAGAGCCTCAACGGATATCATGTCTGTTGGGGCTTTTTTGTGCGTAAAAATGTTTGTGAAAATCCTGAAAAATCCTTATGAAGAAAATTTAAATGAATTTAAGGAAGCGATAGTATATGGTTTAACTAACACGTAACGGATTTAACATTCCTGAAATGCTACCTTAATAGCTACTAAGAGTGTAATGTTATCCTTTCTATTTACGGCAAAAATTTGGAAGTTATATGCTAATATCTGTTATACTGTTATCAATGAAAGGAACGAAATAACAACATAACAGGAAGAGGGAGAAAAATGCAAAAATATAAAATTTTAAACTCAAAGATTGGAAATGGAAATAAATTGAGTGTGTGTGTTGATGAAAGCGGCGTCTTGTTTAGCAAAGAACATATTTTGGAGAGTTGGAAAAAGGGGTATCAAGAAAAAGTTTCTCGGAGTAAAGAAGAGATTGGACTACGGATGCCCCAATTTGGCGCGCTATCCTCAATAAGAGCGCATTGGGCTACATCAACCGCACCTGCTACAATTGTTCTGCCTACTGGAACAGGGAAATCTGAAACGATGTATACTACCATTATTTCAGAGAGAATATGTTCAACATTGATTATTGTTCCGTCCAATCTTTTACGTGAACAAATTTTTGAAGGGGCTAGTCGATTTGGTATCCTGTCTAAATTGGGAATGATATCAGACGAAGTCATATTTCCAACAACTTTACTTTATAAAGCGAAAGTAGATAATAAGGATGAGGGAATTCTTTCTGATGCGTTTGATAAGGCAAATATCATTGTTTCAACTCCAGGGATGATTAAGAATTTACCTGCCAATTTATTGAGCCAATTGTCCGAAAAAATAGAAGTTGTGATATTTGATGAGGCACATCATCTTGGAGCTCCCGATTGGAGGACTGTTAGAGAAAAGTTTTTAGAGAAAAAAATTCTACAATTCACAGCAACCCCTTTTAGAAATGATGGTAAAAAAATTGATGGTAAAATTATTTTCAATTATAGTTTAGGCTTAGCTCAAGAATCCCAATATTTTAAGCCGATTGACTTTTATCCTATACAGGAATTCGATGAGCATAAATCAGATAAGGCTATTGCGAAAGTAGCAGTGGGCTGTTTGAGAGAAGATATTAATCTTGGCTATGAGCATATACTTTTAGCTAGAGCAAATAGTCGTAAGCGTGCAGATGAATTGTTTGAAGGTATATATTCTAAGTATAAAGAATTTAATCCTGTATTAATTCATACAGGTATTCCAAGCGTTCAGAGAAATGAAAATCTAAAGAAAGTTAAGGATGGTAGTTCACGGATTGTTGTATGCGTTAACATGTTTGGTGAAGGTATTGATATTCCAACGCTTAAGATTGCTGCAATTCATGATAAATACAAATCATTACCAGTTACATTGCAGTTCATTGGGCGATTTGCCAGAACTAGCAATAATAAATTAGGGAATGCAAAACTCGTTACTAATGTTGCACTAGATGATTTGAAAGAATCTGTTGAAGAATTATACCGTCAAGATTCTGATTGGAATAGACTGCTTAATATTCATTCAAATCAAGCTGTGGATAAAGAAGTTGAACTTGGGGAGTTCGTAAACAGGTTTGAAAAAGGTCATGTTGAAGATATAGATTTATCACAAATAAAAATGAAGATAAGTACGCGAATGTTTAAAAATGAATCAAAGGCGATTTTTGAAGACGGTTGGAAACAAGTTTTAGATCCTGAAACTACCACACGATTCATTAATAAAGAGGATTCAGTGTATATATTTATCGAGCCTATTGAAAAGAAAGTAGTTTGGTCGGAACAAAAGGATTTAGTGGAATATGATTATGATTTCTTCGTTGTATTCTTTGATAAAGTCAATGGGGTTGTTCATATAAATGAAACCGATTCTGGAAAGGGAAACCGCCTTGTTGGTAAAATGTTTCCTCAGGCTGTAGACATCAAAGGTGATTCGGTATGGCGTATCCTAGAAGGGATTAACAGATTACTGATTGGTACTTTGGGGTTAAAGCAAGTTCCGAATGGTCAAATTATCTTTAGAATGTTCGTAGGTACAGATATTAAGTCTGGAATAAATGAAGCAGTGGTGTCAAGTTCAACTAAATCCAATATCTTTGGCTATGGCTATCAAGATGGGAAACGCATCAGTGTGGGCTGTTCTTATAAAGGGAAGGTCTGGATGCGATGGGTAGAGCGAATTAGCTTTTGGACAGAATGGTGCCAAAAAATAAGTGAAAAAGTATTAGATGATAGTATTGATACGAGTACAGTATTAGACAATTCGCTTGCTTTAGAAGGTATTGAAGAATTCCCTGAAGGAGTTCCCTATAAAATATCATTACCCGAAGTACTAGAGGTATCGAATTCATATGCTAAGCAGTTGTATCTTGCTAAAGAGGATAAATTATTTCCTTTTTTTCAAACAGTTGTAAGCAATCCCAAGCTCATAAATGGGAAAATACAATTTGGTTTTTGGATAAATGCTAGGGAGTTTGCTTTTGAGCAGATTATAGATGGTAATAAGTATTGTTTCAAACAGATAAAGGGCGAAGAATTGAAAGTGAAGCTAAGAAATCAAACCATTAGTATGTCAGAGTACCTTTATAAAAATTCGCCAGAAATATCCTTTATACAGGCAGATGGAACCGTTGTTGTTGTGCAAGAAAATCTAAAGACTGTAATTAAACCTAAGAAAGAACTTAAATTATCTGCAAATATTATACATTCAATTGATTGGGATGCATTAGGAGTTAATATTAAGTCGGAATCTCAAGGGAAGGGAAGGAAATCAGATTCAATTCAATATGCTACAATACATAATATTGTAGATCAATCATCGGATGTGATATTTGATGACGATGGATCGGGAGAGATTGCAGATATTGTTTCAATTAAAATTGATGAAGAGCTACGGAGAGTATCTTTTCATTTATACCACTGTAAGTATTCTGGTAGAGCTCTTGCTGGAGCAAGGGTTAATGATTTATATGAGGTATGTGGGCAAGCTCAAAAATCTATCATGTGGAATGATAATATATTAGAGCTTGTTCAGCGGATGATACTAAGGGAAAATATGCGACTTGAAAATGATAGCGCAACTCGTTTTGAAAAAGGTGATTTACAGATCTTGCATATGTTGAAAAAAATGGTCAAATCAGGGTTTGAAACAGATTTTAAAATATCGATTGTTCAGCCAGGAGTATCTAAATCCAAGATGACAGACTCTATGAATCAAATAATTCTATCAACGGATGCGTATTTAACGGATACTTATAATATTCCTTTAACATGTTATTTTAGTAATTGATAGCTATTAAGAGCGGTGGATAAAGTTTTTGTGTAGATTTGAATACCACGGGTTCAGAAGATGTTATCAAATTTATCACTCATACTTTTTTGTTTATTTGGGAATAGATGTCCATAGGTATCAATTGTTGTAGTAATGCTAGCGTGTCCCATGCGCTCTTTTATCGCAGTTATTTCCTCGTGGTTATCAATTAATAAAGCAACGTGTGAATGCCGAAAATCATGCAGTCTGATAGGTGTCAGTCCAGCAACTTTGCAAATTCTCGTAATCTTTTTCGTCCCAAAACATTCACGTATAGGCGTATTAATACTGTACTGAAAAACAGTAATATCTTTCAAATCGGTTATCAAATAGGATTTCAATAAAGCTTCCTGACGATCTTTCCAGCCCTTAAGCATCTTTGCTAATTTCGCATTAATAGTAATGTAGCGGTTACTATTAGTGCTTTTTGGCGTGGTGACAATATTCTCGCCGCCCACACGAGACATAGTTTTAGAAACATGAATTTCATTTCGTCCAAAATCAATATCCTCCCACTTCAATGCCAACATTTCTCCAGCACGCATCCCAGTTAGATAAGCCGTCGTAAAGAATACTTTATCAACATGATCTTTTTCATCGATAGCATCAATAAAACACTTGAATTCCGCAGTAGTCCAGAATTTCATTTTCTGTTTAACGACTTTCAACTTCTTAATCCCTGTACAAGGATTCCTAATAATAAGATTATCATCAATAGCGACATCAAACAGTTTTTTCAGCAAGATCATGTGTTTATTAATACTATTATTAGATAAACGTGTCTTCTCATCCTCATTTAGTAGCATATCTCTGAATTGTATACAGTCTTTCTTCTCTAATTTCGAAATTAAGCTCCCTGTAAAATGAGGCATAATTCTATGATTATAGTATCCTTTTTGAGTACTTACATAAGTAAGTTTTTGATCTACAGTATAATTCGCGAAATATTTATCGCCAATTTGGTCAAAGGTCACTTTTAAATTCGTCACCAAGTTATTTTGGAAATATTGCTGTTTGTAATAACTTTGCAAATGTTCGGCTTCTGCCTTGGTTTTAATGTTTTTTTTCTTTATTCTGCGCTGTTTTTGTACAACTGGATCGTATCCTAGGCTAACATCAAGTATATACCCCTTGTCGGTTTTCTTAATTACCATAATAACTCCTCCTATTGGAACGTATGTTCTTTTTACGAGTAAAAAAAATATTGTAATAATTGCAGTTATCAAAAATATTTTGGAGACGTTGATACGCGATTTCTTCGGGAATATTGAAGAGATCACTGACTTCTTGAACCAGATTATCGGATTCGAAATTGATAAATTGGAACATATGAATTGGTACGGCTAAGTATAATGAAAAATGGCAAGCTTCTTGCTCGAAGTTATCACATCGGGCTAAGTATTTATGATGGTCAAAATGATTATGGCTTAACTCGTGTAGAAATTCAAAATGTTGCTGCTTAGGAGTCTTCTGCTTGTTGATAGTGATGAGGCGATACTCATTCACGACAATGTAGCTAGAGGCGTTTCCTAAGCGATAGTCTAGGTTTTCTAATGTGCATATCCGTTCTATATTTAAGTCACTGGGTAATCGAATGTTTAGTGTCCTTAAGTATTGGGATGCTTTTTGTTCAAGGTAATTTCCAATGTAGTCTGTCCTCATGTTCCCGTTCACCTCGTTGTAGGGATTTATTTATTTTTGTCTCTAGTTTTTCTTTTCAAAGCTTCTATCATAGTTTCGATGTACTCTAAATCTTCATCTGTTAAATTTTCTTTTTCGAAATAATGAACAGAGACATTATCTTTTTCACCAGATGTAGGATTGTTTGTTCTTCCTAGCAAATAATCAGTCGTTGTCTCTAATACATCAGAAAGTTTGCCTAATGTTTCAGTATCAGGCAGACGAGTGCCGCGTTCATATCCTGAGATTGAGACATGAGTGAGGTTTATTTGTTTGGCTAATTCAGTTTGTGTGAGCTTTTTTGCTTTGCGAAGTTTTTTTATTCTTTCTCCTATAATGTTAGCCATGGGAATAGCTCCTTTTCTTTACTTTAGGGTACATTTATATTCTATATTAAACGTATGGGGAAAACCAAAGGGAACTACTTTTTGTCGCTTAATAGAAAAAAAATATTAAAATGTCCTTTACAAGTACAATTATTTATTATATAATGTACTCATAGGTTACAAAATAAATCGAATGAAATTAAAAGTTACATGGGTGAGGTGTTAAATTTGAAATTTTTAAATGCTAAGGAAGTCGCGAAATTAATGGGAATTAGTGTTTCAGGTGCATATGATATTATTCGGAAATTAAATGCAGAACTAGTGCAAAAAGGTTACCGAGTGAAGAGTGGCAAGGTGAACGAACTGTATTTCAAAAAAGTATATGGTTTTTCTGATTTAGGAGAGGACGATCCGCATGAACTACAAGCAAACGCATGATTTGATGAAGAAGGCGGTTCCATTGGCTCGGAAAATGGAAGGTGATTGGAATATTAGGATGAGTATAGCATTGCGTAGTGTGACGATAGACCACTTACTAGGGCTTCCTTTTTCTAAGGATACAATTCACCGTCTTTTGCAAAAAGGAGTCTCTTATCGACGTATCTGTAAGAATTACGGGGTATATCACCGTGATGTAACAGCGATTCTACAATGATTGCTTGGTGTGAGGCTAGACCACCAAGGGCAACCCGAATGACAGAATCGAAAATGATGGTAAGGCTGTTCTTTGACAATTACATATTTGTATAGTGATAGATGGCTATACAAAAAAAGAAACGCCCTGATAGATCAGGACGCTCCGATAAAACTTCGACACTTTTATTGTAGCGCAAATGATTCGAAATGTCACGTGCGATTTCGAGTGAATGCAGTTGCCACTTGATAAACGAAACTGTAGCAGGCTGGAATGAGCGTGTGCCAAGATTGCACTGGTGAAAGCAATCTGATGGTTATAATTAACCTACTATATACTGCGGGGATCTATGGAAGTGGAGAGCAGTTGATAAGCGCGATGATGGATACAAGAACCGAGCGGGAAATGATTTTTTTGAGAGGTGATATCCGAATATGAATGTAGCATGTGTGATTTCGGATGATAGATGGTGACTTTTCATAAGCTAGCGTATTTTATAGCAGATTATCAATTTATGGCGAACCAGCATTGTACAGAAGAGCAAGTGGTAGAGAGCTTGCATCAAGCGTCGCAAGAACAAGGTCTCGATCAATCATCTGGTTATGGGGACGATGTATTTGTTTATGGATTACCTGCTTCGGATGCGCGTGATGGTAAGGCGGTTTCTTTTATTTTTTACGCGCAAGAAGATGGGGAAGGTTTCCTGTATTCTGGGTGGTCGCAACGAGAATAAAAGCTAGTAAGAAAAAATGAGATAGCCTTTGTAACCTTGCAGAGGCTATTTTTTATGGATTGGGGCGTGGGAAATGGCTCTTATGGATGACTTGATTTATGAAAATGCTGTGGATATCGGTGCTTTCTTTAAACGGGATTATCCCACTTTATCGGATATGGATGTGCGAGAAATAGAGCGAGAAGCTGTTCGACGCATGTTTGCTTATCTAGAGGGGATTCGCGAAAATGGGCGTGAACCGAGTGAATTAGACGTCCTTTATGGTGCGGGAGAAGAAGCTATGATGCATATTGAAAATGAATTATATGAGCTCACTATTCATCGTCGTTTTTACTCGTTAGATCGTTTTATTGAAATCTACATCGAAGAATTGATAGCTTTAACAAACGAGGACGACAATTTTCTTGCTTATGTGGTTCGGCAAGAGGTGTCACATATTGAACGGTTGTATACTCAAACGCTAGAAAGTTACGAGGCTGGGGAAGATGCTTTTTATTTTGCTAGTCTGGTGTGTGCAAGAGAGGCTGCCGTTTGTATAGCGAATCGACTAGATGGGTACCGATCTGATTTTAACGAGGCGAGAGCTACGTATGGTTTGCTGTGATGAATATAGATAGGCGGTGATGGTGATGTTTAAGAAAAAAGCAAAAGTGGAAGAAAAGCATATTCCTTATGAAGCCTTTGCAGAGGGCTTTCGCGATAATTGGTTAGAGCCACACTTTGATGATGCTCGATTTTTTTTCTTTGTGTGGGATCGCATACAAACAGAGGTGAAAGCGAGTTATGTGGATTATTTAGAAACACCAGATGGGCGGATTCGTTCTCATTACAGAGATTTAGAGAGTATGATTTTGGAAGATAAATTTGAGGAATTTGTAGAAGCGTTTGACGAAGCGTATTCAGACGAAAGGTGGTAAATGTGTATGGAGGACATACAGGTATACATCGTGAATCTTGGTAAGTATACGGAAGGTATTTCGCAAGGCGCGTGGTTTACATTACCAGTCGATAAGGACGAAGTTGCAGAGAAGATTGGACTAGATGGCGTACGATATGAGGAATTTGCAATTCATGATTTTGTTGCGCCGTTTGAGATTAAGGAATATGAATCACTGGATAAACTCAATGAAATTGCAGAAGCTTACGATCGAGAATCGGGAAATCCCGTTGTCAAATATGCTGGGGATCTCGTCGAAGAAGGCTGGTACCCAGAAATCTTGGAAGCGCTAGAAAGTTTGGATAGTATTTGCGTGCATGAGGAATGCAACTCCATGACCGATGTGGCATATGATTTTATCGAAGAAAATGGCTATCTACGTGGTGTGCCTGATATCATTCAACAGCATATCGATTATGAAGGCATGGGTAGAGATTTGGAATTGGAAGGCTGCTACTATGATACGGGTGACGGTGTGATTTTAGAAATTGTATAAGAAGCGGAAAGGTATCACAATGTGGTGCCTTTTTTCATTACAAAAAAAGAAAGTAGGAGAGAATATGACATTACAAAATTTTTGTTTAAAGGAATCGGAATTTGGAACATTGGCTTTTAGTAGTCGGAAAGAAATGAATGATTTAACGACAGGCACGGGACGAAATCGGAAGGTAACACATCATTGCTATTTCTTATATGGGCAAAAACATGCAGGTGGCTTGGACGTTTTTGTACCTGTAGATGCCGTGGTACCAGTTTTGGAACACGATCAAACGGTTCGATTGGTAAATCCTGTCGTAGAAGGATTGGCGCAACGATCTGACGGTGGCGGTATTATTAACTGGGTCGTCAAAGTTGATACATTGGAAGCAGTCTAAAAAATAGGAGGAATGGAAAATGACAATTCGTATTAATAAACAAAATCCGTTAACGAGTGACAAAATTGATGTGGAAAAAACATTTGGGAAGCTATTGTTTTTAGGGGAAGATGGCGAGCAGATGGAAGCCATTGAAGGGGAATACACAGGTGCGATTAAAGCCTATCGTTATGGCGTGAAAAGTGAAGCGCAAAATGATATTTTGAACGTTTTCTTGCCTCCAACAGGTGAGCGCGTGGATCTGCCGTATCTAACCGAAGTGAAATTAGAAGGTGTGGCAATCGTTCCGTTTACTTCTTATTCTGTATCTGGGAATTTGATGGTTAACTATAAAATTGAAGCTGGGAGGATCACGCCCGTTTCAGGTGCTAACAAATCGAAACCACCTGAAAACACGAAACCTGAAGAAGGAAAACAAAAGTAAAACGGAGGCATAAGCGATGAAAGCATTTATAGCAAAGCATATTTACCAACCTCGTGGCACGCGGATTCATTATGAAACCCGTTATCTTCTTCGTCGAGCAGGGATAAGTCTGTTTATCTCTGCTTTTTTGATTGCTCTGGCTTTAGGCTTGTGGTTGGTACCAATTTTGCCAGCCTATCCGTTTCCAGAACTATCAACTAGTACGGGCTGGGAAGAGATACAGCGTTATATACAAGCCATTCAGTATAAGCATTTCTTATTGGTGTTGCTGGGTAGCATCTTGATGGGATTAGCGTGTCCATTTTTATGTAAGATTATCTTTTTTGAGCGGTATTTATTTATGAAGCAACGGCAGATGATTGCGGTATTTGTGATTGACCGTGGTTTATTTGATATGGAGACCAAACAAGTAGAGAAGGAGCAGATGTGGGATTTTTCATTAGGAAATCAAGCAAAGGCAAGAAAAATGGTGACGAAAGAGCGTGTGACATACTTCCCGAAAATCTATTATGAAGTGACGAAAGATAAAATGATTCGTATTCGGTTTCCACTAGATGGGCGGAAGTATCAAGATACGTTTTTGACATTTACGAAAACATTGGAAAAAACGCTCTATTGTGATTTGGATAAGGTGATTGATGAGGAAGGTTTTGTTTGTTATCAATTCATCTATGGTATTTCACGAGATCGTTTGACGATTCAAGATTTGGTATCGAAAGCAGGGAAGCTGGCACTCATGACACGCGTGATTTGGGATTTTGATAAATTGCCCCACATGCTGATTTCAGGTGGAACAGGCGCAGGGAAATCGATTTTTATTCTGTCGATTATTAAAGGTCTGCTGAATGGGGCTTGTCGAAAAGAAGATATGAAAATTTGTGATCCCAAGAATGCAGATCTGGCGGATTTAGATGGTATTTTTCCTTCTGTGTATTCGCAAAAAGGTGGGATACTCATGGCGACGCGGGTGTTTAAAGAAGAAATGCTTGCGCGATCTGGTGAGATGAAGCAGATGGAGAATTACCGTACAGGGAATAATTATCGTGCCTTGGGTTTACGACCACAGTTTCTGATTATGGACGAACTAGCTTCTTTTATTGAAATGCTGGATATGAAGGAGAAAAGCGAATATATCTCAAACTTGAAACAAATTGTGATGCTAGGTCGGCAAGCAGGTTTCTTTTTGATTGTTGGCTTGCAACGACCTGACACGGAATATCTCGGTGGTGGTATTCGCGATCAGTTTAATTTCCGTGTGGCGCTGGGTAGCAACTCTGAAATTGGTTACCGCATGATGTTTGGTGATGCGGATAAGCAGTTTGGATTTAAGACGGTCAAGGGCTTTGGATATGTGGATGCTGGGAAAGGCGTTATCTCAGAATTCTATAGTCCTTACGTGAACCCTGAATATGATTTCTTGGCTGAGTTTGAAGAAATAGTGTGAACTTGAAATACCTTTTACAGACATCCAATTATATCTAAAATTATGCAATTATGTGATATAATGAGAAAAAGGGAGGATGATATGTATGCTAAAAGATGTTATAGAGAAAGAACGTTTCGGGGACATTGACTTATCTGATAATTTTTTTAGTAGTCTAAAGGATGACTACCCAGGTTTTGAGAGATGGTTTGAGTCAAAGGAAGAGAACTCAGCTTATGTTTTTAGGGAAGCTGGAAAAGTTCAAGGTTTTCTATATCTAAAGGATGAGAATGAGGAAGATAATAATATAATTCCTAAATTCGAAAAGGAAAGAAGGCTAAAAATAGGGACTTTTAAAATAAATGCTCATGGGACTGTGCTTGGACAGAGATTTTTAAGTATTGCACTGAGAATGTTTATTGAAGAAGAGTTTCCTATGGTGTATGTCACTGTATTTGAGAAGCAAAAGGGATTAGTTGCTCTATTTGAAAAATTTGGATTCAAAAAGTGGGGAACCAAATCTAATGGAGAACTCGTTTACTTTAAAGATTTAGAAATACAAGAGGATCTTTTTAAAGATTTCCCTAGGTTTGAAGAAGAGGGGAAAGAAAAGTATTTGTTAGGTGTTTTACCTAATTTTCATACGAAATTATTTCCCGAATCTAAATTAAGTACAGAAAAGAATCATCAAATTGAGGATTTATCTTTTACAAATACACTAGAGAAAGTTTATTTGACTAAGATGAGCGGTATTCCTGTTTTGAAAAAAGGTGACCTATTGATGATTTATAGAACTGCAGCGGGTGGTAATGCAGAATGGACCTCTGTAGGAACCTCTATATGTACTGTTGTAGAATATAAAAATATAAATGAGTTTAATGATTGTGCTTCGTTTTTAAAGTATTGTGGAAAAGGATCAATTTTTTCAGAAAGTCAATTAAAGGATTTTTGGAGGAACAAAAATTATCCCCATGTTGTTAAAATGTTATACAACGCTCCTTTACAAAAACGAATTGTGAGACATGATTTATGTGAAAAAGTTGGGATGGCTAGAAACAATTACTTTGGTTTTTGTGGTATCCTAGATGAAGAGTTCCAAAAAATATTAGAATTAGGTGAAGTAAATGAAGGTTATGTTATCAATTAAGCCAGAATTTGTTAAAGAAATAGTCGAAGGTAATAAACAGTTCGAATATAGGAAGAGTATTTTTAAAAAAACTAATATCGAATCTGTTGTTATTTATGCTACCAAGCCATATGGAAAAGTAGTCGGTGAATTTTTAATTGATGATATTCTTGAACGGAAGCCTTCTGAATTATGGGATTTAACCTCTGAATTTTCAGGGATATCCCAAACTTTTTTTGAAGAGTACTTTGAAGGACGAGATATTGGATATGCAATAAAAATAAAGAAATTTATACCGTATGATGAACCACTAGATTTAAGTTTCTTTGAGCAGATAAAAAGTGCGCCACAATCATTTTGCTACTTATAAGGAGGACATATGAATTATACATTTGTTTCTGGTATACACGGAGCAGGAAAAACGACCTTATTACAAGCGCTATCTGGAGTGCTTCCAATTAAATGTTTTTCGATAAGCGATTTAATTCGACAAGGTGGAAATGTGATTCAACAAGAGGACAAATTCACAAAGGGTATAGATACCAATCAGTCTATTTGGAAAGAGAGTCTTAATAGATTAGAGTTAGAAGCGAATGACAAAGTTGTGCTAGACGGACATTTTGCATTATTAAATGAACAAGGATTAATATGTCCATTGCCTAATAATACATTTGAGGGTACGAATATGGAGAAGATTGTTGTTGTAACTGAAAAACCAGAAGTTATTCAGAAACGACTGGAGGATAGGGATGGGAGTAAGTGGAAATTAGATTTGCTAAAAGATTTTCAAAAAAAGGAAATTGAAGAAGCCCATAAGTTTGCCGAAGACAAAAATATTCCCATTTTTGTATATAACTCTAAAGAACAAATGCAAGAACTTGCAGATTTTATTGGTTAGAAATAAAATTATAGGAGGGATTAATTTTGACGCATGACATAAAGATTAATTCCGAGTATTTTCTTCCTATTAAACAAGATTTAAAGTGCTTTGAAATTCGTAAAAATGATAGGAACTACCAAGTAGGAGATACAGTTGTACTGAATGAGTTTTTTGAAAAAGAGCAAATTTATTCAGGTGAAAAAATAACGGTAAAAATTAAATACATTACTGATTATAACCAGAAAATAGATTATGTGGTTTTTGGTTTTGAAAAAATATGATAAAAAAATGGCTTCGTTCTTTTACTAGAATGGAGCTTTTTGTATGGATTCTTCTTATGATTGTAGCGGTATTTTACAGAATTAGTGGGATTTAAAGGGCGTTTATACATGCACGGATTAGCTTAGGTTTGGAACAATACCGTGCTAAGATGTGCATGCCAACAACTGTAGTGTTAATGAAAGGCGTTAGCCAATAAGCTATAGTCAGTTGGATTTTTAGGTAGATTATAGTATCTGCTGATAACTTCCATTTCGCGCGTGCCACGTCGGCGACCAGCGGGAGCCAGTGGCAACGTAGGGGCGCGCGCGAAATGGAGTGAGAACCCCCCACTACTAACAGGGGGGTAGAGGAAGACATAGAAACAGCGTTGCGACTTAGCGCGCCAATAGATAGAGCCCAATGGAAATGGAGGTTGATTTAAGTGGAATATGGACCCACAGAGCCCATTAGTGGCAAACTAGATTATTTTCGAATGACATTCAAACGTCATGATATCGAGCATTTCCTAGAAACCGTCGTGCAAATTAAAAAAGCATATTTTTATAACGATGCAAGTTCTAAATTTGGCTATGCGGAATTATTTCAGCTAGACCAAATTCGGGTGTATAATTCATCGCCTACAGATAACAGGGGCATCATGATTGAACTTGGTGGACAAGGTTGTCGCCAACTCGAAGGTATTTTACAAGCGCAGGGGCGTGATTGGTTTTCATTTTTGGAACAATGTTTACAAGAAGGTGGGAAAATTACACGATTAGATGTCGCTATGGATGACCGTCATGGCTATTTGGAAATTCCTGAAATCATGATGCAGGCGCAATTAGGTTATATCGATTCCCATTTTAGAGCGTATGATTTTCATGGTTCAGGCAATTTAAGCACAGGTGCTGTGGAAGGTGTGACACTCTACTTCGGTTCCAAGAAAAGCGCCGTCTATATTGCGATGTATCAAAAAGACCATGAACAAGCTAAAAAATTAAATGTAGACGTGGAGGATATCGGTTTTTGGAATCGTTATGAAATACGGCTGCGTGATGAACGAGCGGATACAGCGTTGCGAAAATTATTAGAGACACGTAATTTCGTTTTTTTAAGTCAAGGCATTCTGATGGAATACTTGAGATTCGAGGCTCAAAAAGTGCCTACCAACAAGCGAAAATGGCAACAAACCAAGAAAGGCTGGGAACAATTATTACAAGATATAGCACCATTAAGATTGACCAGTGCACCCGAAATCGCGTTTTATCGAAAGACGGAGTACTGGCTGAAATCACAGGTTTCCGCATCTATGAAATTGGTGCAGATGGCAGATGAAATTTTAGGTAAAGATTCCACCTTGGAAACGATGATAGAGGAAGCTGTGTTGTCAGATAAGCATGAGGCGATGTTGAAAGTATTAACAGCTGAGGTACATGATATGATAATCGTTGCATGATTTTGTGAAAAATGTAGAGGAGGAGAGTCTATGCAAAATCGAATAACAGAAGTATCGGATAAAGTGATTCAATTATTCGTGGAGGAAAAAATAGATTTCAATGAGGCAGACATAGTATTACAGCGAGTCAAGATCATGCTAGAACGAAAAAAGAGTCACATTAAAATAGTGGAGTAGGTATTATCTTTCCGTAGTAACAACTCCTATTTAAAATGTGGTTACGATGTAAATAAATTGCATAACATAACCAAAACCGTATCTTATGGAACGGTTATTTTTTATGTGAAAAATGGAGTGAATGGCATGCTGGAAATTGGAGACACGATACAATTAATCGAAAAAGTAGAAGACATGCAACTAGAAGTTTACGGCTATTATGAGGTATTTGACATCATGTTTGACGGTGCTTTAATTTATATACTGGATGGTTTTGGTGTATATAAAGTGCCTTCAGATGCTATACAAGCAATTTAGTGAAGGGTCGTGATGATTCTATGCATACGGTCTCTAAAGAAATGAAAGCATTAGGATTTCAGGTGGGGAATGCGGAGACTATTTTTATTAAGGATATTGATAAAAATGCTATGTTGGTGATTGAACGTAAAAAAATAAAAAAATACGACCGAACAGAAATAGGGAAAATGGAACTTCTATCTGTGAAAATACAATACAGTTTTTATAAAGCAATGTATAAAAAACAAACGGGGAAGATGCTAGCACGCTACTATGTATATTATGAGGGGGGAGAGGCTTTGGCGTTGCTCGCGAAAGTAAGAAATGTATTAAAGTGGCAAGAGGGGCGACGGTATTATAAAAAATAAGGAGGTGCCTAGTGATGCAAGTAACGTATAAAGTGTATTATTTACAGCGCGATTGTGTGCATGAATTAAATGGTGCACTTTTTGAAGAGCTTCGTCGGCGATTAGAAGAACTTGTCGAGGAAGGAAAAGCCTTGGATGCAACGCACATCACCGATCAGCGTTTACTAGAAATGTGGAATGCCGATCGGAATTATATTAAATATTACTGCTAAAAAGCCGTGCATTGTCAGGCTTATTTTTTATGGGAAGGAAGCGATGGTAGTGGAAGAAAAACAGAAAGTAGGCTGGTGGAAACGGCTGGTTGCTGGTGTGAAAACATTAGAACGCCCAACGAAGCAACGTGGGAAATTACAGCGGGATCATTCGCGGTTACTCGCTTTTTGGTTGTACTTGCTTTTATTTACGATTTTAGGCATCAGTGTTTTGGGGATTTTCTTGGCGTTAAACACGCGATCCGTTGTCAATGTCTTAGACCGAGAAGCGACCCAACCAAAAGTGACGAATGACAGTCCAAAAGGAATCAATATGGTGGCGGGAACGAATTTCTTAACACCGTTTATACGCACCTACATGACGGTAGTCAATGATTCTCAAAAGTTGGAAGCGCGTGAAAAACAACTAGACGCGTACATGGTACAGACGGAAGGTACGGAACAAAAGATGTCCTATTTTTCCGTGCAGGATATCAAGGGTGACCGTTCTTTAACATCGGCAACGATCTATAATACGCAGGCTATCCGTGGTGGCACATTATTTCAGTACAAAGTGGTGTATGTCAATGAATTGCCAGTAACGAAAGTGATTGAGAAGGTCGTGCCAAATGGCAAAGGCAAAACGAAAAAAGTGAAGGGAACCATCAGAGCCACACAGGCAGTGACCCAAGAAGCGTTGCTGAATATTCCTGTAACGACGAATGGGAGAGGTTATGCCATCCAAGATGCGCCGTATGTAACGGAAACCTACACGTTGCAGACGAAAATTGTACAAAAGAAAACGGAAGCACCTGCGGAATATGATGGTACCGAAAAGAAGGCGATTGATGCGTTTGTAATCGATTTCTTCTCTAAATATGCATCCGCAACGAAAGCGGATATGGCATACATGATGAAAACACCAGAAAGCTTAGAGGGTATGTTAGCTTTTGATACGGTGGCGGATACGTATGTGGTGAAAAGGGAAGATGGCTTCCAAGTCCAAGCAACCGTGCAGTTTCGAGATAAAACGGTTCAAATCCCGACTTCCGAGTCGTTCACGATAGATATTATAAAAAAAGAGGGACAGTACTTTGTCACGAAGCTGTCTCATGAAAGGAGTTTTTAACAGATGGAACACTTTATTATAGGGGCATTACCTACTTTGTCTTCAATTCAACATTGGGTACTCACCGTTTTTACGCAAGCGATTGTTATTTTGGTGGCTTGGCAAGTGATTAAAAACTTTGCCAAAATGAGTATTGGGAAAATTGTGGTCGTCTTGATTGCTGGGGGTGCCGTAGGTTTTGCGATTACGAATTTCACCTTAATTACGGGTTGGGTCACAAGTGTTTTTAAAATGCTATAGGAGGCGATCTCATGCGGATGGTATTTAATTATCGGAAAGCGATGCGACAACCGAAGCAGATTCGGCATCTATACAATGACGTGAGTTTGCCCTTTGCGATTGAACTAGTACCAGCGATTAATTTCATTCTTTTTGCCGTGCTTACTTTCTTTGTAGGTTATGGTATCCGACGCATGGGGTTTCCTCATGCGTTTTCTCATACATGGTTTTTCTTTTTGATTGGTGTTCCTTTGGGACTGACATTTCTTATCATCAAGATTAAGCCAGACGGGAAGAATATTTATTTGTATTTATATGATCTCAGCAAGTATTTATGGACGGTGAAATGGCAAAAGAAACTGTTTTGTCAGGATGAACCAACCGATTTGTTGCGCGAGAAGAAAATAACATTTCGAACATTAGTGAGGGTGGTGGAGAAAAGGCATGCAACTAAAAACGCCGATGAAGGCAATCAAAGGGAATTTACTGTTAACGAGGAAGGGCGACGTGTTCGCGTATTATCGCATCAAAAGTCAGTCGATCCCGATGCAGAACAAGGATGTCGTAACGAATTATAAAACGCGATGGCGACGTTTATTTGAGGAAATAACG
Organism: Paenilisteria portnoyi; assembly: GCF_014322795.1. Lineage (GTDB taxonomy): Bacteria > Bacillota > Bacilli > Lactobacillales > Listeriaceae > Listeria_A > Listeria_A portnoyi. The sequence continues at coordinate 13,588 of NZ_JAASTT010000028.1, read as the reverse complement.
AAGTATGAAGATTTTCACTTGAGTATGTACCCACAGGATTATCAATTGGAAGCGCGTTTTGGAGAATTGGAGGCGGATATTGCCTTAGATGCGGAAGATTTGGCAGGGTATTACAACTCCGAAGCGGTGCGAATTTTGAAGGCACGATTGGGACGATTGACGAAATATGATTTTCTGGTTGGTGTGAAACTGAAAACGAGCGCGATTCGTTTGGATGCCGATTTAAAAGAGAATGTGCAATCGGTATTGGCAACCACGACAGATACGATCTTGAATTTATTTGGCGTGGAGCGTCATAAGACGGATGCGTTTTTTGCACAGTATGCCGAAGTGGAGGAAACGCTGGCACAAGTGATAGCTAGTGTACAGGGACAACGGATTACCGAGGATGATTTGATTTATTTTAATCGCTATAACTTTATTCGTGGATTGGAACATGAGGTGGGTATCGAGCAAGAAAATCGGACGGTTGGTGCGATTACGAATACGGTGATTGATCCAACACGGATGGATACGCTTCGTTTGACGAGTAATTTTGAAACGGGGTTTACTTCCTTCTTGGTTGTCGATGAGTTTCTGGATAATATGGCGGAGTCGGATTTATTTTATGAAACACAGTCTTTGCCATTTCCGGTAGAAGTGGGGATGAAAGTGCATGCGGAGTCGAAAAGTGTCACGAAAACATCGCTCGGTATGAAAAAACAGCAATTGCGCGAGACGGAGAAAGAGCAGAATATGTCTGGGGATCGTGCGGATACGGCGATCGTACGCAGTGAACAGATGATTCGGCAACTGCAAGAAGATGTGAAGCAGGACAACATCAATATGATGAATTGGCTGGCAACGATTGTGGTGACAGGTGATAGCAAAAAGGAATGCCAACGCAAGGCAAGTATGGTACGACGACATCTCAAAGGAGCGGGAATCAAATGCCAGGTGCCTGCTGCGGATCAATTGTATCTGTTTTATAAAATGTTGCCTGGTGCGACACTCGATGCAACTGATAAAAACTGGATTCAAAAAACGACGCAAGATGGGCTGGGCGAGTGTTGTTTTGGGGTGAATGCAGAAGTGGGCAGTAAAATTGGCTTCCACATTGGCTGGATTGATCGATTTAATGAGCATACGGATCTAGAGAGCGCGATTCAGTCGAGCCGAGATTTTGTACTATACCATCCTTTCATGGCGAATCAGCAGATTAAAGGCTCCAAAACACGTAGCCCGCACGTGCTTATTACGGGGGATACGGGGACGGGGAAATCCTTTTTAGCGAAAATGTTGTTCTTATACTCCTCGATGCTAGACGTTAAGAGCCTTTACATCGATCCGAAAAAGGAAATGCGAAAATGGATACGTAAAATCATCAAAAATAAAGAAATCCGAGAAGAGTTTCCTTTATTTGTGGCGCATCTGGAGAAATTACATTATGTCACGATGGATGCAAGAGAGAAGGAGAACTGGGGTGCCTTAGACCCGATTGTACTCTTGCCAAGTATGGAAGCGAAAGAACTCTTACAAGTCGTTTTCCAGCAAGTCTATGATTTCAAAGGGAAAGACGTCGTGCATACTGCCTTTTTAAAAGCGATTACATCCGTGATTGAGCGAAAACAGGCAGGAGAACAGGTGGGTTCGATCCATGTCATTGAAACGATGCTGACATCTGACAATCAAGCGGTGCAAGAAGCCGCCGCGTTTTTACAAGAAATCGTGGCAGATTCTATCTTGAAATTAGTGATTCATGATGGCTCGAATCCAGCGCTTTCGTTGACCGAGCGCATTAGCATTATCGAAATTGAGAACTTAGATTTACCAGAAGCAACAGATGAATTTGCGAGTTACACGGATAGTCAATTGAAGTCCTGTGCAATCATGTTTTGTCTGGGTAAATTCTGCGAGCTGTTCGGTCAAAATAAAGAGGAGAAGACGCTCGAGTTTATCGATGAAGCGTGGATGATTACCACAAGTCCGCAAGGCAAGAAAGTAGAAAAGAGTATGCGTCGGGTAGGGCGTTCTTATAATAATGCGCTGTACTTTATTTCGCAATCGACGAAAGATGCACTCACCGAAGAGGATTCGGGGAACTTTGGGATGGCATTTGCGTTTGATGAGCCGAATGAACGGAAGGATGTACTGCGTTGGATGAACATGGAAACGACGAAAGAGAATGAGGAGATGTTGGAGAGCATGTTCCAAGGGCAGTGTTTATTCAAAGATTACTACGGACGTACTGCCAAAATGAGCGTGGAATGTCTGTTTAGTGAATGGGAAGGTGCGCTTGCCACGATTGAGAAATCAAGTGTGGCGTACGCGGAGGAACGATATCTATAAATAGGGAGGAGGATTCGGTTGTGAAGCTAGCTTTATTAAATAGTCTCGTCATGACAGGTGCTGGCAGTTACCGAGCGAAAGAACTCACTTTGATGGAAGCAAAGTGTCTGGTACGGGCGTATGCTCGGGTGGGAGATGTGGAAAGCTATATAGGACACGCGTCTACAGCTACTTTTCTATCCGCATTATTGGGTATTCCTGTGACCGTGAACCGTCAGCGTTTTCGGCAACGCAGAGATCAACCTGTGATTTGTTTTAAACTCTACGATCGTGTGCCAGAACATAAAGAATTACAAGTTCAAGATTTGAAGACAAGCGCTTATGCGTTTTTTTTATTGCAAAAAATCGATTAAGCAGAAAGGAGATGCCAAATGAAAAAGCGGAAATGGTTGTTTCTAGCGATATTAAGTCTTTTTATCCTTGCGATCCCGAGTCAGACATTGGCAGCGGACGATCCAACGGCTACGTTGAACGATGTCAATCAAGCCAATGCAGAAAAAACAGCGAAAGACCCGAATAATGTTACGCAACCAAAAGATGTGAAAAAAGCGGGGGTAAGTTTGCATATCAAACGGTTTCCTTTGTCCAGATACCAAGCGAATAATGAAGCCGCGGATTCGAAGGTGAAGGGCGCGTTTCTAGGTTTAGCGAATGTTTTTGCTTCGCTGTCCCAGATGGTCGTGAACATTGTGGATACTGGGATGGATGTTCTGTATAACTTAAAACCCATCGATACCTTTGCGGATAAGCTAACGATGATATCCACGAAAATGTACCAGACACTCAAAGCGAATTTTGGACAGTTGCTTTTTATTCTAGGAATGGGCTATATCGCCTACCTATTTTTTGTGAAGCAAAGTGCCAAAGAAGCCATCAAACGATTTTTCATGATGCTTCTAGTGATAGGCATTGGCGGGTGGTGGATGTTAAATGCAGGGTATATGATGCAGACAATGAACGCCCTATCCATTGAGGCGCAAGGGAAGTTGATGAGTGTAGGCAATACAATTGTACATGTGTTTGGAGGTTCGGGAAATTACGCCGATACAAGCAAGATTAAGAGCGGAAGTGAAGTGGAAGGAACGGTTGCGATTATGCGCAATGTGTATTTTGATATAGCGTTGAAGAAACCATTCTTGATAGCAAACTTTGGTGCCACGGATGAGGCGAAGATCAATAGTGTGGTGAAAGATAAGAAAGGTTTGAGTCGGGTCGATACTTTGCTTAGCTACAAGTTGACAAGTGAGGGTGAGAAAGCAAAAGCAGACTACATTAAAAATACTGAGATGGATATATACAACAATGAAGAAATGGCAGATGGAAATGTCTACACGCAATTCGGTGTTAATTTCGTTGGGTTCATTGGCGCGATTGCGTTAGGTATTCCTTTCTTGATGATGGCATTCTTTAGCTTTTTGCTACAGTTCCTTGCATTAGGGATTGCTTTTTTACTCCCCATCATGTTCTTCATGGCATGGCTTCCGTGGATGGCAAATTCGGGGTATGTCGGGCTGAAACGTTTGATCTCGGTGTTTGTCGTGAAGGCGATCCTTGGTCTGCTAGTGGTTTTGGTATATTTGATGTGTTTTATCGTAGACACGATGATTCCACCACTAGGATTTGGGATGTACGCATTAAACCTGATTGTCACTGCGGGCTTATTAATTTTGCTATACATCAAGCGTGATAAGGCGATTTCTTTTGTCACAGCTGGAAAAGTAAAAAGCGTGGATAATAAAATGATTGAGCGTGTGCGTCAAGAAGTTGTGCAGCCATCGTGGGAAGCCGCGAAAAAAACAGGGCATGTTGCTGGTGCCACGATGAATGCGACCATGATCCAACCTTCTCGATGGATTGCCTCCAAAATCTCTGGCAGAAAAGAGGCACCTACTTCACCAGAAACACCACCAGAAGATCGAACACCACAAAAGAAGATAACACCAGCAAATGAGGAACCCGTAGCGGAAGTACGTACGCCACAGAAACAGACACCTGCTGTCACGACATCCAATGGGGCTAAAATTAGTGTGGTACACGAAGGCGAGCCCAAAGATGGAGCGCCAGCGACAACGGCAGCTTCCCCGCAAATACGAACAACTGGGTCAGATAAAAAGCCAATTCCTACAGATTCTAAGATAGATAATGTGACAGCTTCTTCCGTGGAACGAACGCCTCAAAGAAAAGCACCAGAGACAGGAACGATACTACCAACAGAGAAGCCCACAAGAACCGTGCAAAAAGTGGTACCGAAACGAGTGGTTCCAGAAGCACCAACGCAAGAAAAAACACCCATTTCCATCGAGCCAAGAGAAACAAAAAGAACAGGAACAGACATGGAACGAATGCACCTAGCGCCAGAGAAGAGGGATGGTTAACATGTTGTGGAAACGAATCATCAAATGGGGAGCGCCGTTGCTCCCTTTCTTGGGAATGTTACTTTTATGTTTGATGGTTGTGGCTGTATTTGCAGGAACTGGGGACGATAGAGAACAAGAATCCACGATGTTAGAATCCACAACGAGTAGTTATGGTTCCACAGGATTAGCGCCAGAAATTGAGCGATTCCGCCCCATTTTCGAAAAATATGCGCAAAAATATGGGATGACAGCACAATTAAATGTGATTATGGCACTTTCGATGCAAGAGTCTGGCGGACGAGTATTGGATGTCATGCAGAGTTCAGAAAGCATCGGTCTACCACCGAATAGTATTTTAGATCCTGAGAAAAGTATCGATGTTGGGATTCAACATTTTAAAAACGTCTTTCAAAAAGCGCATGGCGACATCAAATTGACGTTACAATCGTATAACTACGGTGGTGGTTTCATTGATTATGTGCAAGCGCGTGGAGGCGCGTATACAAAGGAACTGGCACTCTCCTTTAGTAGCTATCAAGCGAGCAAATTAGGCTGGGTATCTTACGGCGATCCATCCTATGTGGATCATGTGATGCGCTATTTACAAGTAACCCCAAGTGCGGGGGGAACCACGGTAGCGTCGGGTAATTTTAAGAAAGTCATGGACGAAGCATTGAAATATCAAGGCAACCCATATGTATGGGGAGGCGCAAGTCCTGCGAGCGGTTTTGACTGTTCAGGTTTGACTTCATGGTGTTACCGAATGGCTGGTGTGCGATTACCAAGAACGGCACAAGAACAATTTAATACCGCAAAAAGAGTGAGTGAAACCGAAGCAAGAGCAGGGGACTTAGTGTTCTTCTCAGGCACTTACGCGGGAAAACTAATCACACATGTAGGTATTTACCTTGGTGGAGGAAAAATGTATAACAGTAATGATTCGGGCATCGAGTATAGTTCTGTAACAACAGGGTATTGGAAGGCGCATTTTTATAGCTATGGGCGCGTATTAAACTAGAATAGGGGTGCTAGCATGAGAAAGTGGGTATTAGGCATGAGCGTGATTTTGTTACTTGTGGTTGGTGTGTCTGTGTATAGCGTTCACAAAAGCCAAGAGCAAGTGGCAGAAATGAAAGGTGAAAAGGATCGTATCGTGCAAAAAAAGGCAGAAGAAAAAGAACGTGGACAGGCAACGGAAGCAAATCAAGCATTTATCCGTTTACTTTTTGGCAATGAGCCCACAGCTACGAAACAAAAACAGATCCAGAAACGAACAACAGCCAAAGGATTTGCGATGGCGTTTCCGAGTGCAGATGGAAATGAGCAAGATACAGATAGATTATACGTCAAAAACACGATTCAAAGCTTGGCTTCCTATCAAAGAGAAGGTAGTGGTGAGAGCAAGCAATTCCTGAATATTATCGAATTAACAATCACCGTAAACAATATAGATAGTACCAGCAAATTACTTCTCCAAACCATCTTAGTGAAAGAAAAAGGGCAGTGGTTAGTGAAAAATGTGTTAATTTTGACAAATTTATAGAAAATAATAGATAACAAAAATATGAGGTGATATACTGATAAAGAGGGGGAAAACAACATGAAGAAAATACTGATATTAGGAATAGGGCTGATGCTACTAGTTGGATTAGTGGCGTGCGGTGAGAATGAATATGAGGATGAGATAACCACGGCGGTTCAAAAGTTTAAAGATGATCATGGAGCATATGCTGAAAAAGTAAAACGCAAAAATTCTGCTATTTTAGTATATGATGATGGGAAGTATATAGGAATTGCAAGTGAAATTGAAGGAAGGACTGTTGATTCCTACTATAAAAAAATGTCGGATACAAAAAATCACTTGGAACTAGTGACTAATTTAGATACGGAGAATTACATCAAAGAAGATGCGAAAGTTTCATACAAGGAGCGCCATGGTAAAGAGTTAGAAGTAGAGGAATAATTTTTGACTTTATCCCTAGGAATAGGGATAGAGTTTATTTTAATATCAAACTTACTAGTAATAAAAAAGTAATTATATAACATTAAATATAGCCTTATATGGTAATGAAATATACTAAAGAGGAGATTAAAAGGATATTCATAGCAAAATATATAAATAAAAGCGTATACAAAAGCTGTTTTTTCATGGTATAATCTGTATGCTACATAATATAAAATGAGGAGATGAGGTCTATGTCAGGTCAAATCAGAATGAGCCCTGCAGAACTACGCGATCGTTCCAAGACTTATGGTCGTAAAGGGCAGGACATTGAACAAATTCTACGGGAGTTAACAAATTTACAAGAACAATTACGCGGTGAATGGGAAGGTGCGGCTTTTCAAAAATTTGATGAGCAGTTCCAACAATTAAAGCCTAAAGTGACAGATTTCTCTAATCTAATGCATCAAATCGAACAACAATTAGCGAAAACAGCAACAGCAGTGGAGGAGCAAGATCAGGCATTGTCTCAAAATTTCGGATTTTGAATAATGAAACTGCGCCTTTATCTTTAAATGAGAGGCGCTTTTTTTAGAGGAAGAGGTGTTAAAGGTGTCTGGGGAAATTGTTAGTCAGTTAAGTGTAGCGCAGAAGGTTGCTACGTCATTGAACAGTGCTGTGAATCATTTGGAGGCAGACAAATCTGTTCAGCAAGATAATCAAACGACACTTCAAGGAAACCAAAAAGCAAAAGATTATATAACTCAAGAGTCTCAAGTTGTTCAAAGATTTACTCTTGCTTTTAAACAAGATATAGAGAATATACGAAGTGTGGCTAATGAATTTGAATCTCTTGATCGTCAAATGCAACAAAATTTTGATATGAACTTACCGACTTTATAGGAGGAAAGGACTTGGACAAATTTCAAGAAATTACGAATCAAATCAATGATACACAACAAGCTTTTTATGACGTTGAACGTCAGGAACGAAAAATAGAAAGTACCAAAGTTCAATTTGAAGAAATTTTAAATCAAAAAGAACAATTGTTTTTTGATATCAATCGTACATGGCTTGTAGGGGACATGGCATATCGTACATCTGATAATCAGAATGACATCAGGCGATATCAAGATAGATTTATGAATGAGTTGATGAATGAACAGGACGAAATTAGGAATAAGAAACGTTATTATCAGGATCAAGAAGAAGATTTAATTTTTCAAAGGAAAAAAATATGGGAGGAGGAAAATAAGTGAGCCTGAATATGTTTTTAGATCAATCTGAAACTCAAGCTTCAACTGCTAGTAGTTTTTGTAGAGGGCATATAGAGGGAATGGAAGCAATCAAGACAGGGATTGACCAATTTGTAGCAGAAGCAGGTTTGAAGGGGAGAACATATGACTCGGCGAAGCAATATTTCCAGACCATTTATATTCCTCTAGCAAATGGTGTAATTTTAATCGCTGAAACACTTGAGAGGGCAATTAACAAGCTTCCAGAGCAATATCAAGCTGATGTAGACTCAAATTCTTTGCAAGAAGAAGTTCTACGAAGTCAAATACAACGGCTGAATAATTTAGCAATGGATATGGAAACATTGACACATAGCTCAAATCTCCCAGCTTTAGGGATTGCAAATAGAGGGATTGTGGATTCCTTGCATTCACAGGCGCAAGATAGTCAGATGAAATTAGATAAACTAATTGCTTTTGATGGAGCGTCTGCACAAATTTTCTCGGAGTTAGATGGACTATTTAGTAATGTTGAATCAGGTTTAAAAGCAGTTACTAGTGGACAGGGATTCAATGCTAGGACAGGATCTTTTGATGTTTCGGCAATCGATAATTCTTGGATAAAACCCATAAATAGTTCATACGATGCGTTTATGGTAGGGAATATTGATAGCAAGATGCCAAACTTGAATGCACAAGATATTGCCTATTTACAAAACTATGCTGCGGACCATCCTGATGAAGATGTGCCTGAGAGCTGGCAAACTTGGCTGATAAACATGATTCAAGGAGGATATGGTTATGTGGGGCAGTACTCGGCTGATATAACTAGTTTAATATCTTTAGGAGTTGTCAAATTTGGTGGAATAAGAACCGTTTTAGAGGCTCTTGCCAGAAGTGACGGACCTAACCCATTTGTCATAGTGAATCAAGCTGGTAAAGGTCCTGGTATTGTTCAAAATGGACTTAAAATAGGAAAATTCGCCAAGGGCTTAGGTCCAGCATTATCTGTAGTTGGCTTTGGATTAGGTGTGGCTGATGACATGATGAATGATGGTAAAACTTTAGGCGAAGCAACTACGCATAGTGGTACATCTACTCTTGTTGGTGTTGGTGGAGCTATGGCTGGATCAGCGTTAACAACGACAGCTTTAGTGGCTCTTGGGGTAAGTAACCCTGTAGGTTGGGCTGTTTTAGGCGGAGCTGCGGTTGGGTTTGTTGCTGTCCAAGGTTTTGAATATTTATATGATAATAACGTCCTAGGAATTAAAGATGGGCTTGACTGGACAGGAGATAAAATTGATCAAGGGCTTAATTGGGCTGGAGACAAAATCGGTCAGGGGCTTGATTTTGCTGGGGACAAGATAGGAGAGGGCGTTGAAGCTATAGGTAATGCGCTTAATCCCATGAACTGGAGTTGGTAAGTTTTGAAGTCGGCTGATATAGAAGGCATATATAAAAATATACGGTATAGAATTATTCATTCTGGAAATGAAGTATATTTATTAGATTTGGATAGCCCATTTTTATTTTTTATATTTCCATTTTTAAGTGGCATCTTTGCAAGAAAGGTTTGTATTATTGATTCTCAGATAGCATCGCAACTAGCTGTGCCAGAGGAGGTCAAAGAAAAGCAGAAAGCGAATTTAAAAACACCATATAAGAGCATATTGGCGGTTTTGATTATCTTTTTGATTCCAATCTATAGAAAAATTGCTTTTCAATTTCATTTATCTGTGGGAATTGAGTACTTAGCGTTTGCACTTCTGTTTCTCTTAATCCTTTTAATGCGGGTTCTAATATCTAAAAATGCTAAAAAGAAATTACAAGAAAAAGTGAATTTGGAAGGTTTAGGCTATAAAAAAATAAAGGTTAAACCAGAGTCATTTAAATATAAATTTTTAATAACAATTTTCTATTGTTTCTTACTAATGATGGTTTATATATCCTTGCTTGCTCAAATTAAATCATCACAAAGTGCGTTTTTCCTTGTATTTATCATTGTGATTTTTTTCTTGAGCTTTCTAAATGTGGTAAGTGCGACGGATTCAACTGGTAAATCTAAAATTAAAAGTATATGAAGGAGTGTATAAATTTGTTACCTATCGGCTCAATTATTTACTTGAAAGATGGAACACGACAAATGATGATCTTGAATAGAGGTCCAATAGTTGTGATTGAGAGAGAACAACGTTATTTCGATTATTCAGCGTGTGAATACCCTACAGGATTGATTCAAGACAAGATCCTTTATTTCAATGAGGAGAACATTGATGAGGTCATATTCGAAGGATATAGTGATGATAAGGAAAAGCGGTTTGAATCGGTTTATAAAGATTGGTTAAAGCAAAATCCTGAACTGAAAAAAGGGATAGTGGATAAGCCGTTAAATCAATTGTAATAGTGGTTAGTTGAAAGATACGGAATGATTTTTGGGGAGGGGCTATTGTTATTGTATGAGTAGCAATAAACACAGTCGCATCCCCGTACATATTAAGTTTTCTAAGAAGAATGGGGAATAATGGATCGACACCTTATAAATTTTGTTCGAAAAAGGGTTGCCATTCCAGCTGATATTTAATGATACTAGGATTGCGACTAAAAATTATTGGTTGGGAATTTATCAATTAGAGTTCACAAATTCTGTATATGTTAATTTAGGGAACTTGAAGAAAATTGAATCTACTAAGCTGAAATAAAGGAAATGATCTCAATGGACAAAATAACTCAAATGAACGAAGAAATATTTGCTGGAAACTTGTTGAAAGCTACCAGAGAATTAAAAAAAAATGGGAATTCAGAGTACAGTAAATAAATTTATTATTGAGCTAGTTGAAGAAGAAGGGAAAATGTTGGACGGCGGAGACGAGATGATGAAGCGCTTGGTTTTAACAAAAGAAAACATAGGAGATAAGAAACTCTCAGTTAAAGACGTTGTCGGAGTCCTAGGTGGGCTTTTCCCAAGAGCGCCAATATGGATTAATATTTCTTTTATTGAGGTAGAGGAAGAAATAGCGATTTTTAGACTAGACGCTAGTTTAAGGTTCAGAAAACCAACACTGTTGAGAAACAGCGAAAGTGGACATGCGCCTTTTAAAGTGATTTGTTAATTCTGTTTTAGTATCTATATTTCTCATTTAATGAAGATATGTTGAACTACAAGATATTTTTTGTAGTGAGAGGTACTGATATTGATGCAATTATTTTTGGAGGTTATATGACTATATTTCTTACAATTATTGGAGTCCCTATTTTTATCTTCACTGTGATTAGTTTATGTATTGGTGCTGCCAATTTTATATTGATATTTTTAGATATATTTACAGGGAATAAATTTTTTCGCTATCAGTACGAGAATAAAATGAAGGAGTTACAGTACAAAAATAGGTATAACATCCCTGCTATTAATTATATATTCTCTTTTTTTACTCTAACAGCCCTCATGGGCATAATTGGAAGGATGTTTGATATTGATTCAGTTTTGATTGCTTATTCTATTTCGATTTGTGTATATCCAATTATACTGAACATAGGGATGTATAGAAAAACTAGTAAAATAGAGCAAGGTGTATATTTTAGGAATTTGTTAAAGAATCACAAAAAGTTCTTGCAGTTGTCCTTTTTACCATTAGCTTTTTTAATTACGATAATTGGTTTTTTATTCGCTTCAATGGACAAGATTGAGGGGTTAACAGGATGGACAATGTCGATAGAGAATTTATCTAAAATTATAGAGAGTATATATGATATGGGAAGTGCGGATGTAGATTCCCATTTTTTTCAACACAGTCTTAAATTATTACTTATAATTTATATTTTTAGTATTCCGCTACAAGTCATAGCCTATTTTTGTAATCAGGTCAGCGAATATATATTTGAATGTGGTAAGGGATATAAAGCGTACTTTATACAGATTTGGAATGGATTTAAATGTATATTGAAACAAGCGGGGGGAAAAAAGAACAAGCAAGGCGATGGTGCGAAGAATAATGGTGAGTTTTAGTTGAGACATGAATAATAGGTTGTCTGAAATAGTATTCTATACTCAAAAATTCCTAAATCTATAAAAATAACCCCAAAATCCATCAATATTCACAATCAAAACCCACTCACAGCAACATTTACACCCATAATAATTCTCAAATTCAACTCTTAATCAGCGGGTCGTGGGTTCGATCCCCTCACAACCCATCTTAGAGTACCAAGAGTTTTCGCTATATGCGGGGGCTCTTTTTTATTTGTGAAACTGCAAAAAACTGCAAGTTGTAAAAAAATTAAAATAGGCTGTTGATATCATCGGACATACTTTTTTGTCGATTTGGGAATAAATGACCGTAGGTGTATCTCGTAGTTGTAGTACTGGCGTGCCCCATGTGCTCTCTGAGGGTTACTGACTCTATGCTGGCATTAAGAAGATAAAAAAGCTATCTAAACATAACGGATAGCTCTTGTATTTTTATGTTAAGGTATTTAATCTATAGCAGCTGTTTTTTTACAACTTAGACAACGATAATAATAACTTTTGGTTTTCGAAGAATTCTCAACGATCATTTTCCCGTTGTTGCAATGCGGGCAAGTGTTAAAATTTTCGATAGAATAGTTATATGATAAGGCTGCTACAAATTCGGGTGATACATTAGATATGAAATTAAATAACTTATCTCGTCCAATTAAGTCTATTTTTAAAGAGTTGGCTTTTTTTATAGTATTTTGAATGAAATAGGTTGTAGTAATTAATTGTAAGTGCTCTGCATTGTGAATATGTTTTGCTTGTAGCAATTTATTCAAGACATCTTCGCCTATGTTTTTAGTTTTGCTAAGTGGATGTGAATGCTTAATTTGTATTGCTGTCGTAATATTCTTTTTCGTGATAAGTATATCTGCGCCGCTATCATTGTAACCATCAATAATTTCAGTTTTATAATTTTGATAGTCATAGAGGCGTGCTATTATCTCTGTAAATCTATCATTTTTTGCTTTATCCCTTGTTCTAGGTGGATTTACAAAAACATCAATGTCTTCATGGTCGAATTGAAATGGAGATTTTGTCTTTTTAAATAGAGATTCAATAAAATTATTCATGACTGTGTTCCCCCGTTATAATTTCATTTTATAAAATAACTAAATAGCTATCGTATGGTATCAACTTGTAATTAAAGAATATCCTAAATTATTACAAATATCAAATGATAAGTGTAAATAACTTGTAGCAATTACGAGAAATAGTATAGAAATTAAGAATTCTCACGTACTAAGGTTAGGAAGTATATCGTGTTTTTTATATTACCCAATCTCAAACAATCACAAAAAAAGGCCGTCCTGTCCACCTTTCAGTGACAAAACAGCCTTCTCCATCAACCATTCCCCGTAATTAAATTCCAAACTAACAATGCTAAAGTTAGAACTAACAATAAATGTATCAACTTTCCGCCAATACGCAGAATCAAGCCAATAACCAATCCAGGTATTACTAGTTGGACTAGTGGCGTGCGGTGGAAATAAGTATGACGATGAAATCGACGCGAGTATTTTAACATACAAAGAAACATATGGAGAAGATGCAAAAAAGGTAACACGCAAAAATTCGGCTGTATTAATTTATGATGATGGGAAATATGTAGGTGTGGCTGGTACTGTCGGTGGACAAGTAATTGAACCAATTTCATAAGTCGCTTTTTATTCGAAATTAGACGAATCCAATTTTATGATTTTTCATTTTTAAACGT
>NZ_JAASTT010000027.1 GCF_014322795.1 Paenilisteria portnoyi | reverse complement strand
TGTTTATGTTTATGTTTATGTTTATGTTTATGTTTATGTTTATGTTTATGTTTATGTTTATGTTTATGTTTATGTTTTGCTTTTATCTCTTTGGCCTATGCTCTAAATTCTGCTACCAACAAATCGAGCGAAAGCGTTTGTATTCAGGAGATTCCGTGGAACCCGGAAGCGGAGCGTACTCGTGTACGTGATGACTGAAAGTAGGGAGGGAGTAGTTTCCCCGACCATGCGAGAAGTTAAGCGAAACTGCTCTTGTGTAGCAGAACCGTAGAGATGTACCGCATCCTTGTTCTAAAAAACTTGAAGGACCGCCTATTCGCAGTGCTCATAGGCATATTGGAGCTGTAACTCACTCTGTTTCGAACAGCCCCAACAATGCGAGCGCTTCTCGCCGATTTACACCACATATCATCTATTCCTCAATAAATGAATCATGTACCCTCTTCCAAAATGGGAAGGAGCGGAAGCGTGCGAACATTACTTTTTGTTGGGCGACGTCGTAACGGATCTCACGGACGTCGCGGTGTAGGATACTCAAATGATCCATCGATACTTGGAAATCTTTATCGTTTACCGGCTTCAATGTCACCGAATGATGTTTTGGTAAAATAAGTGGCGAACCGATCGTTCGGTACACGCGGTTATTAATCGACGCCATCTCGGTTAGCTGCATCGCTTCAATCGATGGATGCATCAACGCACCACCAAGCGCTTTATTGTAAGCTGTTGTCCCTGATGGTGTCGACATACACAAGCCATCCCCTCGAAAACGCTCAAAATGGGCGTCGTTAATCGCAACATCGACAACAAACGGGCCACCTGAACTTTTGATCGTGGATTCGTTCAAGGCTAGGTAAATTTTCTCCTTATTTCCACCGTATTTAATCGTCGTTTTTAAAAGCGGATACGCTGCTGTATCGTATTTCCCTTCCACAATAGCGAAAACCAATTTTTCCGCCTCAGATGGACGCCAATCCGCATAAAAACCTAAATGGCCTGTGTGGATGCCGACGAATGTTACTTTGTCTAATCGGTGTTGATAATCATGAAAAGCCGCTAGTAAGGTGCCATCTCCACCGATAGAAATCACAATCTCCGGCTCGGATTCGTCATATACCATATCAAAATCATCGAAATAGCCAATCATTTTGAGCCGTAACAGATTGGATTTTTCATCCCCTCTAGAAGTGACTGCATACTTCATCATTACTTCTCCCCTATCCTAGTGTGCACGCAAACGCCACCACGATAACCTAATTCTTCGGCAATGTATGGTGGTTCGCATTCTTGTCTTTTGGCACTTCTTTATTTTTGGTAAAGTACACTTGCGCTTCCTGTACTTCCTCACGAATCTCGCTCATTTCTTCATCTAAACGAAAGGCCGCTTCAGCCGCGCGTTTCAGCCGAATGTTGATCTCCTCAGGAAATTCTCCTTGATATTTATAGTTCAATGAGTGCTCAATCGTCGCCCAAAAATTCATCGCCAACGTCCGGATTTGAATCTCAGCTAAGATTTTCCGCTCCCCTTGCACCGTCTCAACCGGATACTCGATCACCACATGGTACGAACGGTAGCCGCTTGGTTTTTTATTCGTAATGTAATCGCGCTCTTCAATAATTCGGAAATCGTTGCGTTGACGCAGAAGCGACACGACCACATTAATATCGTCTACAAACTGGCACATCATCCGAAGTCCCGCAATATCCTGCATTTCTTCAACGAGTCTGTCCAGCGGAATGTCCTTCTTATTCGCCTTATCTAAAATACTCGAAACTGGCTTCACACGGCCGGTCACAAACTCAATCGGCGAATGGTTATTTGCAAGCTGAAATTGCGAACGCATCCCTTTTAATTTAATTTTCAGTTCTTCCACTGCTTGTTTATATGGCGCTAAAAAATCTTCCCAATGATTCAAAACACTCACCTCATATGTCGATTTTCATTATGTGATAAACTTGCTCGCCTTCTATTTTAGCATATTCGCACGCCTTTCTCTCCTATTTACAACTATCTTTTTTGATTTCATTTATTCTGCCTTCTTATGTTAAAATGAATGAATATACAATTCAAGGAGGAAAACGATGATGAAAACAGCAGAAATTCTTGCATTACTCGAAAATGGACAGTATCAAGATGCCAAAGAATCCGCCAAAACTGCCTTACTATCAGAGCCAGAAAATGCCCTCTTAAACTACTATGCCGCTTGGAGTTGCGATGGTTTAAGCGATGAAACCGAAGCTATTTCCTACTATGAAAAAGCACTCGCATTCGGGCTTCCAGAAAACGACTTAGCCGATCTTTACATTGGTCTTGGCAGCACCTACCGCGCCATTGGAAATTATGAAAAAGCCAGCGAAACTTTTCAAAAAGCTCGCGTCGCCTTCCCAGAAAACCAAGCAATTACCGTTTTCGCAAGCATGGCCCTATACAACGAGCAAAATTACAAAGAAGCAATGCAGCTCGCTATCAAAATTATCGGCGAAACATCGAATGATCCAACCATTATTGCGTACAAAAAAGCGATTATCAACTACTCAGAAGACTTAGATGCCGTCTGGGATTAATTAAAAGGAGGGCTTGCCCATGAGTCAGGAATTAGAAATTGAATTCAAAAATATGTTAACTGCAAGCGAATATGATTTATTAATTAACGAATTCCGTTTGGAGGAATCTGATTTCTTCACGCAAACGAATTATTATTTTGACACCGCCGATTTTCAGTTGAAAGCACGTTTAGCCGCTTTAAGAATTCGAAAACGGGAATTACATTACGAACTCACCTTAAAAACACCCGAACAAATCGGTTTACTCGAAACCACACAAGTCCTAGCAAAAGAGCAAGTCACAGCGATTCTAGACGGCGCTAATATCCCGGTTGGGCAAGTTCGTGACGCACTACATACGCTTGGCATTGACCACCAAGAACTTGCCATGTTTGGTTCCTTAACGACCACCCGCGCTGAAAAAGACTACAAAAAAGGACTGCTCGTTTTCGATAAAAGTTTCTATGGCGACACACATGATTTCGAGTTAGAATACGAAGTCGCTGATTTTGAAAAAGGAAAACTGGTTTTTAATCGCTTTTTAGAGAGCCGACAAATCCCACAGCGTCCGACAAAGAATAAAATATTACGTTTTTATGAAGCTATTTATAGAGATAAATGAAGTCTTGCTACGCCTTGATGTTAGCGCACTCATCGAAACACAGATAAATAAGCATTCACATAAAATGTTACAGTTTCGTCAAATTTAGGTAAGGAAGTTTTATATTTTTGATTGCAATCATTTGTTAATTTGCTCTTCCACTGCTAAAATATAGTTATGGTAGCATGAATGTGTTATGACATGTCTAGCAAATGCCTCTTAGAAAAATGGAACCATTCGCATATACTTTGTCTAATCAAAAGAGAGATTAGAATCTGAAAAACAGGTGATAGCAATGATAAACCAAAATCTATATCTTCAATCGGTCTGTAATAGCAAGCCTATTGAGATTTATCTATTTTTCGACCCGGCTTGTACGGATTGCTGGAACATGGAACATACTATACGGAGGTTGCAGATGGAATATGGCAACTACTTTAAGTTGCGCTATGTCCTGCATAATAACCTACAAACGGTGATGAATCGACAGAAGCGAAATGCCTGTACGATTCCCCAACCCGAAATGGCACATATGTCCTACATTTCCTGTTTAGCGGTGAAAGCCGCCGAACTCCAAGGAAAGAAACAAGGCATTGATTTCTTGCGCAAACTCCAAGAATCCCATTTCATCGACGAAAAAGATATTTCTGAATCGAGCGTTCTATATGAAACCGCCAAAATAGTTGGCCTTGATTTGATGGAGTTCAAAAGTGATCTGCAATCGAACCTCGCCAAACGAGCCTATATTGGTGATCAAAAAGTAGCGCACGAGATGGAAATTGATGAGAATCCAACTGTTGTCTTTTTCAATCGAAATATTGAAGATGAGGGCTTGAAGATTAGCGGACTTCATCGTTATGATGTCTACGTGCACATTCTTTCCGAGTTACTCAATCATTTCCCAGAACCAAAAGAAACGCCAACGCTTGAAGAGTACATGGAAGAAGTCCAGATTTCTACAACAAAAGAGATAGCGAATTTGTATGCTTTGCCTGAGAAACAAGTAGAATGGCAAATGAAGAAATGGCGTTTGCAGCAAAAAGTCACGATGGTGGACTCTAAAGATGGTCAAACCCTTTGGAAATATGTCGCTCTATAGTTAGTCATTTGATGAGCTGTTCTTTATTGGAACAGCTTTTTTCTACGCCCAAAACTCTAATCAAACTTTCACCAAAATAATGTTAGAATTTCATGCATGTGCTTTATTATAGAGAATGTAAAGCAAGGACAGCAATTAGTTTTACCCCCCTTTTTCTAATTGTGGTGTCCCTTCACAAACTCCTTTTTTCGACCAGCCTCCCCTAGCTGGTCGTTTTTTTGTTGTACAATATAATGCAGGATTTCTTTGTAATTTTATATATGTAAAAACGATAAAAAGCTGAGGCATAAAGTAATCACCCGAATACTTCATGTCTCAGCTTCTCCCTAGCTTGACTTTGATATTTCACCCAAAAATTGACACAGAGCCAAAAAAAGACTAAAAACTAGCCGTCAGTTTACATGACAATAGCTAATTCTTAGTCTTTTTATCAGTGCTTACATATGTTCCAAACGTTCAATTCTGCTCGCAATTGGTGGATGTGAATCGAACATCCCAGCTTTCTCTTTCTTCTTCTTTTCACCTTTTGACGGCGTCGTGAAGTAGATAGATTCAGATGCTGCACTCGGCTGTTTCATCTTCGTCGTGTCGCCACCAATTTTGCGCAGGGCATCGGCTAAACCAGTCGGATTCCGTGTTAACTCAATCGCTGTTGCATCCGCTAAGTACTCACGGTTACGGCTAAGTGCGAACTGAATCGCTGTCGCAATAATTGGCGCCAAGATAACGAAAACGAGGGCTACGATGTAGATAATCGCTTGAGCACCACCGCCACCATTATTGTCATTACTTTTGCGGTTGTTATTCCCGCCGGTGATACTACCCCAAAAGAGCATCCGCATCGCTAAATCGGACAAAATCGCAACAACTGCCACAAGCGCGATTGCAATCGTAGAAAGTCGAATATCGTAGTTACGAATATGCGCTACCTCATGCGCGATAACACCTTCGAGCTCATAGCGTTCCAATTTGTTAAGCAACCCCCGCGTCACAGCAACCGCGCCCTTTTCAGGTGAAATCCCTGTTGCAAAAGCGTTCGGACTTGGATCTTCCACAATGTATACTTTTGGCATTGGAATTCCTGCTACCATCGCCATACTTTCTACTGTATCCCAAAGCACTGGTTCTTGGTCTTTGGATGTGACTTCCTTCGCCCGGTTCATCGTCATAACGACTTTCGAACTTGAAAAAATCATAATCGCGATATAAATAGCACCAATCACAGCCGCCAAAATCAGACCGTTCAAGTAATTATTGTAAACCAAAATCCCAATGGCGCAACCGACCAACATCACAAAAATGAAGAATCCTAAAACAATGAACACTGTCTTACGCTTATTAGCCGCTATTTGTTCAAATAACATGGCGCATTCTTCCTTTCAGTGTTTTAGAATTGTACTTTTGGAACTACTTTTTCTTCCTCAGGTGTTGCAAGCATGTCGCGTTTTGTGAACCCGCCCATTTTGGCAACGATGTTAGAAGGTACTGATTCAATTTTTGTGTTATATGTCATGACTGTTGTGTTATAAAGTTGGCGTGAATAAGCCACTTTGTTTTCTGTTGTCGCTAGTTCGTGTTGTAATTCGATAAATGACGTGTTCGCTTTTAAATCTGGGTAAGACTCAGCCAAAGCAAATACAGATTTCAGCGCACCAGTCAGCATGTTGTCTGCTTCCATTTGTTCGCTACGACCGTCTGCTGGAGCTTGTGTCATCATATTACGAGCTTCCACGACTTGCGCCAATGTTTCTTTCTCATGTGCCGCATAGCCTTTCACCGTTTCAATTAAATTCGGAATTAAGTCAAAGCGACGTTTCAGTTGCACATCGATTTGCGCCCATGTTTCTTCTACTCTGTTGCGATATTTAACAAGGCTGTTATACAGTCCGAAATAAATTAAGACAAGTATGACAACAACCGCGATAGCAATAATCCATCCTATCATGTTCAAACAACTCCTTTTCTGGTTTGTTTCCATTATAGCACGTTTTTTAATTTATTTATGCTCTGGCGCGTTTTTTAGCTACCCGTTCTTCTTTTTTCTTGCGCATAAAATAAAATTCTTCTACAGGATGCTCTACCGTCATTTTCACCGTCATCATCGCATTAGGTGCACGCTCAATCGACTCGCCCTGCTCGTTCCAAAGGTCCTTCACGACTTGTTTGAAACCAACTTCACCCGGACCGTAAAATTCAATTTCTTCGCCAATCCCAAAATTATTTCGCTGTTGTAGCGTCGCGATTTTTGTCGCTGGGTCGTAATCCAATACCTGTGCTGCAAACGCGTATTGCGGAATTTTGCGCGTTTTACCGAATAGTTGCTCGTCTTCGGTCGGTTCTTGATAGAAGAAACCTGTTGACAATTCGCGCTGTGCCACTTTCCAAAGTTCCGCCTCCCACGCTGGATCAAATACGAAATTATCTGGATCCGCGCAATACGCATCCACGACTTTACGGTACACACTAGCCACAGTCGAAACGTAATGAATCGACTTCATGCGGCCTTCAATTTTCAGACTATCCACACCTGCTTCGACCATATCTGGAATGAAGCGAATCATTGATAAATCCACCGCGCTCATCGAAAACGGCTCTTCGTCCTCATCCACAAGGTTACGCGGCACGCCATTATCAATTTCAAAAAGGTCATATTTCCAACGACAACTTTGCGCACAGCCACCACGATTCGCGTCCCGATTTGCCATATGATTCGACAACGTACAGCGTCCAGAATACGAGATACACATCGCGCCATGAATGAACGCCTCCATCTCAACATCCGTATTTTGACCGATTTCCTGAATCTCACTCATGCTCACTTCACGCGCTAAAACCACGCGCTCCAAGCCCTGCTGCTTCCAGAATTCAAGCGTCTTGTAGTTCGTCGCCGAAGCCTGCGTCGACAAATGCACAGGAAGTCCCGGCGCATCCGCAAAACAAATACTAATCAGCGCTGGGTCCGACACGATGACCGCGTCAATCCCGATATCACGCAATGTCCGGAAAAACTCGCCAGCACCTTCCGTGTCACCGTCATGCGCCACCATATTCGCTGCCACATACACCTTCGCGTCACGCGCATGCGCAAACGCCACACCTTCTTGCATCTCCTCATACGAGAAATTCCCCGCACGCGAACGAAGCCCGAAAGCCTGCCCACCAATATATACAGCGTCCGCACCGTAGCGAATCGCAATTTTCAACTTTTCAAGATTACCCGCCGGCGCTAAAACTTCCGGCTTTTTCAATATTTTTCTTCCAGTCATTGTCATGCCCTCCTCATTTTACCTCATCTGGTTGTTTCAAAAAGAATCCTGTTCCAAGCGTCCGCGTCTCCGGCTGTAATTTCGCTAAACGGTTCACAAAAGTTTCCGCCACAAAATCACCCGCCTCAAGTGCCTCTTTCGCCTTCACAAATAGCGCCACAATCGCGACAAAATCCTCGCCCGGCAACAAAACACCATCCAGCTTCCAAGTCCTCAGTCCCGCGTTATACACACGTTCCAAATAAGGCATCAACGACAAATCCTCCGTTGAAAAAATATGCGTCCCATTCTCGTCCTCATAAATCGGTAACTGGCTGTCCGCGTCATTCGGTTCACGCAAATAAAGCCCGCGATCCTTCGACGTATCATCTTTTATCTCTACAATGTTTTGGTAATTTGTCACGAGTTTCCGCTTCGATTGGTGAATACACGTCGGGCCATACACCTGCACCTCAATTGGCACATCCATTTTCGCCGTAATCGCTTCAAGTTCAATCAACGTCAACTCACGAGCCATGACAGCCCCAACTGCCCCCTGTTTCACCCAAAAATCGACCTGTTCCGCGCTCGTCACAAACGTCTGCGCATCATAAATAAACGGTAAATCAAGCGCCATTTCATGCAACATAAAAACAACACCTGGGTCCCCTACAGTAATGGCGTCGACTTTCATGCTAGCTATTTCACGTAAATAAGCAGGTAAATCCTTCAAATGCTCATTATGCATGAGCGCATTCACGGCCACTAAGACCTTTTTCCCTGCTTCGTGCGCTTTGTTAGTAATTTCACTAATATCGGCGAGCGTCAGTGATTGCGGCATGCGCAGTCCAAATCGACTTCCTCCGACGTATAGCGTGTCTACCCCCGCGCCCAACAACAATTCAGCTTGCAAAACCGACTCTGCCGTGGCAATAATATTCATGTTTTATCTCTCCTTTGATCTGTTTAAAATGTACTTACATAGAGTAACATAGATACAGCAAGGCATCAAGCGTATTTTAGAACAAAAAAAGAACTTACCCCAAATGGAGATAAGTCCTCTATTCCTGTTCCTCTTCACGTTCAATTCGTTCCATTCGCAAAAGTCGCATCATTGGTCGGTAATTTTGGCTGACGAGTCCTAATACCTCAACGAAAAACTCCACAATCACGAGTAGTACCAAGATAAGTAGGAACGATCCCCAGAATGTCGACATCGTGAAAATAAGGGCGAACAGCGAGAATAGTGCCGATATCGCGTAAATCAAAATCACCGTTTGTCGATGTGTGAAACCGAGCTTCATTAAACTATGATGCAAATGCGATTTATCCGCCATCGCGATTGGTGTCCGGTGCACAATTCGTCTAATAATCGCCAATATCGTATCGAAAATTGGTACGCCGAGAATAAGTACAGGGACAATCAACGAAATAAACGTGACGTTTTTGAAACCCATCAACGAAAGAATTGCGATGATATATCCTAAAAACAGCGCGCCCGTGTCACCCATGAAAATTTTAGCAGGGTAGAAATTATATGGTAGAAATCCGAGCGTGGAAGCTGCAAGCACTGCCGTAATCATGATAACTAGTGGATCGCCCATCACAAAAGCCATCCCCATAATCGTTAACAAGGCAATCGTCGAAACACCAGCGGCCAGTCCGTCCAGCCCATCAATCAAATTAATCGCGTTCGTAATCGCCACAATCCACAGAATCGTTAGCGGAATCGATAGGTAACCAAAGTACACCTCACCACCAAATGGCAAATTAATAAACGTAATGTTAATGCCACCCCAGAAAACAATAATCCCCGCCGCGAGAAGCTGACCAATCAGCTTATACCGCGCCTTTAATTCTAAAATGTCGTCCAAGATACCAGTCAGTGCGATCACACTTGCCCCAATAATAAGCGGCCATAATAGCGTTCTATCGATGGGTAATAAGAACATTCCGATCAGAAAGGCGATGAAAATAGCCACCCCACCCAGGCTCGGTATCGGTACTATATTAATCCTTCTTTTATCTGGTTTATCCGTAATATCAAATTTAAGTACAATTCGTCTCACCACAGGAGTTAACAGCAGCGAGGCCAAAAAACATATTAAAATAACTGTCAACATAATTCCTCGTGCTCCCTCTTGCAAAATTTATGTACAGACTCTTACTTCTACAAGTATACCCACAATCCTGAAAAAAAACAATGAAAACCCATAAACGCATTTGCACATACGTGTTTTCTAATCAAAAACTAATGGAATTATCAGTGACTTATTTGTCAGTATGTAGTAAAATAGGAAGTGACAGAAATTACACTAGAGAGGTTGAGACGCAAATGCGCGCTGAAAAACGCACAGCTACAAAAAAGAAGAAACGTACAGGACTTAAGATTTTCCTATGGTCTGTTTTGGGTATATTTTTAATTCTAGGAGGCATCGTTGGTTATGCCGTGTTCCAAACAAAGTCAACTATGGATACAATTCACACGCCCGTTGCAGGTGCTGCAAACCCTGTGAAATTGGACGGTAACACTCCGTTTTCAGTCCTTATTTTAGGTGTTGATGAACGTGAAGGTGATGTTGGACGTTCCGATACAACAATGGTTGCGACTGTGAACGGTACCACGAACAAAGCACAGATGTTGAGTATCCCTCGTGATACACGTACCGAAATTATCGGACATGATTCTACAAACAAAATCAATGCTGCCTACGCTTATGGTGGCGTAAAAATGGCTGAAGATACAGTAACTAACTTTTTAAATGATATTCCGATTAACTACTATATCAAAATGAACATGGAAGGCCTCAAAGATCTAGTTGATGCTGTTGGTGGCGTTGAAGTTTATAACGACATGGACATTAGCCTCAAAGATAAAGAGTTCAAAAAAGGTAATGTAAAATTAAACGGTACCGATGCCTTAGCCTACACACGTATTCGTAAAACAGATGCGCGCGGTGACTTTGGTCGTCAAATGCGTCAACAAGAAGTTATCCAAGCCGTTGTTGAGAAGATTGCAACAACCCAAACACTATGGAACTTCGATGAGATTCTTTCTGCAGTTGGTAAGAACATGCAAACCGATTTAACCATGACAGACATTACACGTATCACCAAAAACTATCTTTCTGCACGTAAAAATGTAGAAAATATGACGGTTGCTGGTGATGGTGGTAAGGTGGACGGCATTTGGTATTACAATGTATCGGATGCAGAACGTCAGAAATTACACGATTCTTTAGCGAAAAACTTAGAGTTGAAATAAAGATGAAAAAGAAGCTCCCGCGTGATTGGGAGCTTCTTTTTCTGTATCAAGGGTTATCTCCTGCCATGGTTTGACGCTTTTTTTGCCAGACTTTATAGGCGTTTGTTAGGCTAAAATAGTTTGCTTGATGTATTGCCAGGACGAGTACAAAACCAGTCGCAAGTTGCAATGGATAAATATAAATCATATCTGCCAACCAATAGTTGATCCCCATGAAAATTCCGGCGATCAGAGCTGGCAATGTCAGTATTCCTGTGATCAAGCCAAGCCCAACAAGGAGTTCCCCCCACGGAATCAAAATGTTAAATAGGCCTGTATTTGGCGCCACAACATTTTCCATGAATGCTTTGTACCAGTCTGGGGAATCCGTATTGGCGAGCACACTTGGAACGAGACCTGAAATATCAAAGTTGGCTTGCATTTTGAACCAACCTTCATGAAACCAGCTAACACCTAGAGCTATTCGGATAAGTGAGAATAAGACATTCGCGCTTTGTTTAAGAATACGCATCTGATTCAACTCCTTAACTGTTTAACGGCGCTTGACCAAATGCCTCATGCGCTTTTTCACAGTAGATCACGACTGTATTGTAATCCGCTGTTTCCACGCCTGCCAACGAGAAGTTTTGCTCCGCCGCTTTTAGATCGATTTTTGAGATTTCTTTCCCGGTTTTAATATCGCCATCCTTCGTTAAATACACATGCAAATCTGGGCCTTCATCGGTTTTGAAGTTCATCAATTTCAAATCGTCACCGTCAATTGTTGCTGTACCGCTCACTTTATGTTGACCAACGCCTGCAAAATTACCCGTCATCATCGCCATCGCTGTATCGTCCATTTTATCTGATAGTGCACCTTTACCGAATACTTCGTGGGCTTTTTCGCAATAAATCATGACTGTGTCGTATTTCGTGAGATCTTTATCCGATACATCAAATGTTTGGCTCATTTCTTTGAGGTCTATTTTGCTTACTTCCACACCATCCTTCACATCATTGCCTTTTGCTAAGTACACATGCAAGTCTGGGCCTTCATCTGTCACAAAATCAGTCAGCATCAGTTTGTTGTCCTTGATTGTAGCTTTCCCACTGACTTTATGCGCGCCTTCCCCGCTCAATGTGGCCATC
This sequence comes from Paenilisteria portnoyi, assembly GCF_014322795.1. Classification (GTDB taxonomy): domain Bacteria; phylum Bacillota; class Bacilli; order Lactobacillales; family Listeriaceae; genus Listeria_A; species Listeria_A portnoyi. The sequence continues at coordinate 24,350 of NZ_JAASTT010000027.1, read as the reverse complement.
ATCGATACTTTCTGATTCGCCTTCATCATGCTGTCTTTTTTGTCCGTCATCGCTGACTTCGTATCGTCCATTTTGTCATCTTTGCTTGATGAATCCGCGCCTCCACATGCCGCCAATACCAATGTCGAGCCAAGTGCTACTGTTAAAATTGCTGTTTTTATTTTCATCATTTTTACCCCTCTTCGTTATTATTTTCTACTCTCTTATCATAACAACGAAAGATATGGTAACGTTTACGCAATTCTTAGGTATTTCTTATTTTTTTCACAATCAGGGGTAAAATAATCATAAATGCGTATAAAGCGATCGCTGTGTAAAATTGCCAATCGAGATGACCGAGTGAAGAACCGAGGAAATTCAGAGTAAATGCGCCTGGAATAATGCCAAGATAGGTTGCTGCGGCGTAATCACGCATGCGAATCGAGCTGAGCCCCATCGAATAATTGATACTGTCAAAAGGGAAAAGTGGGATGAGTCGCAAATAGAGTACGACTAAAAAACCATTTTCACCGATTTTATGATCGAATTTCTCTAATTTCTTCCCCTGGATCAGACGTTCAATTTTGTCTTTCCCAAGTTTACGGGCAATCCAGAAAGCGAGAAGTGCTCCTGTTCCAGCGCCGATAACGTCTAGAATCGTGCCTTGCACCGCGCCAAATGTGTAGCCACCAAAAAGTGTGAGTGGTGTTGCGGGAAATAGGACGAGCGGGCGCAGAATATAAGTGATTACGTAGAGAATTTTGCCCCAAATACCCATATCGCGAACGACTTGACTAAGTTCCGCCACGTTGAAACTATCGATAATTCCGAGTTTGTAAATGATGAGAACGCCTGTGAGCACGAAGGCAACAAATAAAATAATACCGCGCCATTCTTTCCAAAATTTCTTCATGATAACCCCCTCCATTTTATGATTTTGCGGATCAGTCGTTGTAATATTGGTTTTTCGAGCTTTTCAGTGAGTAGTTGATCAGATAGGTTTTTTAGGATTTCTGATTTTGTTGGGTATGGGTAGATTGGTTTGGATAGGTCTGTGAGTTTTGCGTTTTTAGATTTTAGTAGCGCGATTTGTTGCATGACTGTTGAAATATCTGTACCAATTGCCTCCGCGTGAACGATTTTTGCTTTGTTGTCGATGCCGATTTTGACGAGTGCTTCTGGTTCATTGTCGGTTTTGAAACGATCGATGCTGGCGCCTGATGCGGATAGGATTCGAGTGGCTTGTTGCGTCGCGCTCAACTGATAAATTTCAGGTTTTGTGTAGATGACCGATGCGAGTGTGTCATAATTTATTTTGCTGAAATTGCCAAATGCGATATTCGTGAGAGCGGTTCTGGCCTCGACACCTCCTGCATGTGTGAGGCTGGGGCTTTTGATGACGTCTCCGATAGCATAAATATGTGGTGCTGTTGTTTGAAGATAATGATTGGTGCTGATTTTCGCGTCGTAGGTGACACCAGCTCGTTCTAGTTGTAATCTGTCAATATTCGCGATTTGTCCAGCCGCAAAAAGTATTTTTTCAACGGCTAGCGTTTTTTCTACCCCTGATTCTGTGATTTTAAGCCTGATTTCATCTTTATTCAGGCGTGTGACTTCGTTTAGCGTACTATCTAGGTGGATAGCCAGATCGAGTTTTTGCAAAGCGATATCCGCAATATCACGGCTGAAATGTTTTAAAAATTCAGTATTATGATCAAAAATCGTTATTTCAACGCCCAGATTTTGCAGTGCCTGTCCAAGTTCGAGACCGACTGGGCCTGCACCAATGATTGCCATTTCGCGTGGAAGTTTTGCCATCTGGAATAGCGTCTCATTTGTTTCATACATCGATGCATCCAGACCTGCCACGTCTGGAACCTTTGGACGCGAACCGGTTGCGATGACAAATTTTTTCGCGCTGAGTTGTTGATCTCCGACTTCTATCTGATGTGCGTCCAGAAACCGCGCTTTTCCAATGTAAACCGTCGCGCCAATATCCTCAAAACGCGGAACACTGTCGTGTACTTGAATCTCCGCAATCACGTCCCTTATTTTCGCCTGAATTTCCGTCCAGTTCGTCGTCTCCTGCGCCATATGTAGCAGCGTTTTCGAAGGAACACAGCCAAAATGAAGACAATCTCCGCCCATATTTGCGTCTGTATTAACCACCGCGACATCAACGTCAAGTCGCGCCAAGCCAGCCGTAGCATAGAGCCCCGCCGCGCCGCCACCAATCACAATCACCTGATGATGCTTTTTCATCGTCCTCACTCCTCCTTATCGAGCTGTCTGTGCGCTTCGATTAAACGCTGTATTGTCGAGATTATTTCGATGACAAAAAACAATAACGTCGTCCAAAATAGGAATGTCGGCGCTGTTAATACCATCAAACTAAGTAAAATAAATCCTTCCGTTCGTTCCGCGAGTCCCGTTGCATAATGAAATGACTTCACGCCTTTATTCTGCACCACATTTCCGATTGTCAAAAAGGCCGTAATTCCAAATAAAATCGAGGCCATCAAAAGTAACAGGATAAACTGCTGTTCCGGAAATCTTGCGGCCAATGCAACAATAATACCTGCTTCGACTACTCGATCAAACGTCACGTCCATCACCGTTCCAAAACCGCTTTGCTTCGTTTTCCGCGCCATCGTCCCATCAACCGCATCCAAAAATCCAGAAAACCAAAGGACTAAAACACCCGTCCACATCCAGCCAAATCCGACCAAAATCGCGGCAACAATCCCAATCACAAATGCCAAAACCGTCACTTGGTTTGCTGAAAATCCGATTTTCAAAAAGAAATCTGCCGTTTTATCCAATATCGGTCGCACATATGGTCTCGCTTTCGTATCAAGCATCTTTTTCACTCCTTACTGGTGCAATATAAGCTGTTTCCGCTCTATTTTCATCCACGATAATAAACTTTTGCGCCCCATCTTCTAAAATCACCGACCAATAGGCTTGCCCATAAAGCATAACCTGGCGCTCGACCTGCACCGGAACACCAGAATCCGCCATCCGCCAAGCACCAATCGGATAATAAACATCCTTATACAACAGACCATCTCCGAAAAATACATCGATTTCAGCATCCGTCGCCTCTTTCAGTACACCATCCTCCATTAGCAAAACGCGTTCACTGAAAACTTTAGCCTCTTCATAATGATGCGTCACGAATACTGCCGCCATTTTGCGCTCCTCAATTTGCGTAAAAACCCACTGTCGCATATCCCGTCCGAGTCGCACATCCAAACTACTAAACGGTTCATCCATCAATAGTAAATCTGGATTCCCAATCAGCGCCCGTGCCACCGAAACCCGTTGCTGTTGCCCACCTGAAAGCTCAAAAGGATACGCATCAGCCCATTTCGCCAGCTCACTTTTCTCCAAGAAAACCCGTCCGATTGCCTCACGTTCTTTCCGTTTTACCTTTTGGCATTTCAATGGAAAAATAAGATTCTCCAAAACCGTCATATGCGAAAATAGCACAGGTTTTTGAGAAATATACGCGATTTTAACCCCTGATTTCTGATAACTACCACTATCAAACGACAATAAGCCCGCTAACACTTTCAAAAAAGTCGTTTTCCCACTCCCTGATCCACCTAAAATCGTCACCTTCTCACCTTGCCTAAGCGCCAAGCTAACCCCATGCAAAATTGTCTCGTTTTCAAAGCGTTTCGTTATATTTTCAGCCCTGATTATCTCCATTAACCCATCACCCCTACCAATTTCACAATTCCTTTGTAGCACCATCTAAATATGAATAACATCACAAACGCCATGAAAATCGTGAATAAAGCCGCTGCTGCAACGATTTGCAATTGCGAAGATGTGAAGTATGGAAATAAAATGAGTGCCACCGTCTGAATAATCCCGCCACCAATCATCGATGTAATCGCATACTGTCCAATCGAAATCACAACCGAAAACAATAAAATCGTCTCATTCATTGGGCGCATAAGCGGTAAATAGACATCCAATGCCAGGCGCCACCGCGTTCCACCCATCAAATAAACATACTGATTAATATCCTGATCAAGCGCCAAATAGGCATTCCGCGCAATCCTAATCGAATAAGGTAACGTCGGCAAAAGTTGAATCAAGACAACCCCTAGCACTGTTTCCGTCAAATCCAAACGAATAAACCAAATGTCCAGCCCTGCCGCAATAACAATGAGTGGCACAATCAGGGGTAGCTGCAAACAGACATCCAAAAACGCCAATTTCCGCCCCGTCGCCCGCGCTAAATAATACCCCACGTAATTTGCCACCAGCAAGTTAATCATTACAACAAAAACCGCGACTACAATCGTTGTTCCAATCGCCGACCTGAAATTTGAATCCTCAAAAATACCAATTTCTCCGCCACGCCAAGCAACGATACCAAAAATAGCAATCATAATCACATATTGTCCATAAATAAACAGCCTCATAATTGCCCACTTCCTTTACGCAAAAAGCTCCGATATCGTTGCACCGAAGCGAATAGAACAAACGCCAACAATAGTAAGAACACAGAAACCACAACCATCCAAAACATCGTCGCCACTTGCACACTCACATCCGTCGCATAATATCCCTGATAGAATACCACACCTAGAAACGCCGGAAAACTGTTTCCCACCAAGCTCGGAATTTCATACGCCGTCCAAATAAAAGCCAATAAAATAATCATGAGTTCCGCCATTTGTGGCGCTATTTTTGGAAATTCAACAGTCGCAAAAACGCGCCACGTCCCGCCGCCAGACAATCGTACCAATTCCACCTCTGCAAAATCGATTTTTCGATACGTCGTCATCAGATAAAAAACAACAAATGGTACTTCTTTCAACAAATACGCGATCAAAATCTCCAGAGTCCCGTAAATTTTGTAATATTCGCCGATATATGGATAAATAAACGCAAAAACGAGATAAACATAGAGCGCTACAACAAAATGTGGATAATAGAAACTCGTGTTTAACCGCGCCACGGATCGCATCACTTTAGGTTTGAGCAATACTTGTCGAACAATTAAGATACCCAGTCCAATCGATAAAACTGTTGCAATCACACTCACACCCAAAGAATACAAAACACTTGTGAAAATCCGTTTTTGACGACTTACTTCCACAATTCCATCCCAACTTGTCCCTAAAAATTGCATTTTCCAAACGAGCAACACAATTGACATCAAACTAACCGCGCCAAGCAACACCGGAATCAGGCACGCCACGCCTTTACGGATAGACATAATTACTCCATTCTTTCTGAATCGCTTCTGCGGTCGTATCCGGGAACTCATTCAACGCCTGCCAGTCATTATAAAACTGATTCCCCGTCTCACCAGCCGCGTCAAATTTCGCCTGCCATTCCTTTGTCATTTTACTCGTAAGAAGCGTCGTTCCATCGCCCCACACCGACGTTTTCAACTTCTCGGCTTGCGCTTCTTCCGACAATAAATAATTAATCACGACAAGCGATGCCGCTGGTTGTTGCGTATTAAAAGCTACCGAAAGATAATGCGCGTTCGTCAAAGCACCATTATCGAGTGAAAAAGTACGCGTCGCAGCTGGAAACGTGCCATCTTCTATAAACGGCAACGCACGACGCTCATTAAAGCCCATCGTGAAATCAATCTGACCTTGCGCGTACAATTGATCTAGCTCCTGCAATGTTTTCGGATATGTTTTCCCATCACGCCACAAATACGGTCCAATCGATTCTAAATACGCATACGCCTTCTCACGATCCGCTTTTGTCGGCGCCTCAGTGAATTCTTTCCCAGGATTTTGCGCGTAAATCACCTGTCTCACAAACGCATCTCCCGTGAAATCTGCCACATCCGGATACGTAAACCGTCCAGGATTTGCCTTCACCCAAGCCGTCAATTCCGCCAAATTAAGCGGTGGTTTCGAAACTTTGTCTGCATTATATTGGAACACAAAAGACGTTTTTCCCCAAGGTGCTTCCATTTTATCGATCGCATTTCCCGCATCCTTTTCCGTCAAAAGTGGATCGACAAACTTCGCCACATTTGGAATCTGATCGGTAATTTCGCCGTAAAGAAGACCGCCATCCTTCGCCGTTTTGAAATTCTGACCATTAATCCAAACCACATCCACGCTACCATTTTTCTTCCCAGCCTGTTTCTCACTGCTCAGTTTCTGAATAAATTTCTCCGTATCCATTGGCACCCGTTTCAGCGTAATATCCTGCTCTTTTTTCAGTTTCGGCGCTACAAAATCATCGATGTAGGCGTTAATATTCTTATCCCCGCCCCACATGTAGAAATTCACCGTCTGACCTTTCGCGTCCTTTTCCAACTGCGCAAAATCCTGGCCCTTCACGCTGTCCGACGAACTATTATTCCCGCACGCCGCCAAAACTAACAATAATCCAAGCATTGCCATTAAGCCAAATCGCTTCATCCCAGTTCCCCTTCTTTCCAAATCGGTATCGCCAAAATAAACGTACTACCAACATTCAGCTCACTCTCCACACACAGCGAACCACCATGTAACTCTGCTAAATTTTTCGCAATATGAAGCCCAAGTCCCGAGCCACCATGCGCCAAATTCCGCGACTTCTCCACACGATACAACCGCTCAAAAATCCGCTCCTGCTCCGCCACTGAAATTCCCTGTCCGTGATCCCGAATCCGAAACAAAATAGCGTCTTCCGTCCGCTTCACATCAATCTCAATCTCCGTTCCCACATCCGAAAACTTCAACGCATTCTCCAGCAAATTATACAAAATCCGCGTCACAAATTTCTGATCCGCATAAACAAACTGACAATCCGGCGCAATGGCCACGTGCACATCCCGATGCTCTCGCTTCAACTGTACATCAAAAGCCTCCAAAACATCAACCAGCAACTGATCCAACCAAATTCGCGTCCGCTCCAAAACTGGCTCTTTCTTATCAATCGCCGCGACATCCATTAACTCATCGACCAAATCCGTCAATCGCATCGTTTCCCGCTGAATCGTCCGCAAATACTGCTGCCGCTCCGCATCCGTCGCAATCATCCCATCTAAAAGTGCCTCCGAAAACGACCGAATCGATGCAATAGGCGTCTTAATATCATGCGACAAATTCGCAATTAACTCATTTCTCGCCATTTCCCCGTCCTTAATCTGCCGAAACATCTCGTCTAACCGCGCCGACATCTCATTAAAATCCTCCGCCAGCATCCGTGTTTCGAGCGGCCCCGTCACATCGACCTTCCCAGAAAACTCACCTTGCGCAATTTTGCGACTTTCCTTTCCCAATTTATCAATCGACTGAAACGCCGGCCGCATCAACAAATAGTTAATCACAAAAGCAAGTGTACTCGCACCGAGCGTAATTAAAATCGCAAAAATCACCAATTGTGTGTTAAAAATCATCCGATACGCGCTAAAACCTAGCACAACCGTCACGATAATCACGCCAATCCCATAAGAAAGTAAAATAAGCGTCCGTAATTTCATGATTCCATCACCAACTCGAACTTGTAGCCAAGACCCCAGACCGTCTTAATAAACACTGGTACCTCGCCGTTCACCTGCAATTTCTCCCGTAAATGATGGATGTGCACATTAATTGTATTCGCATCCCCATCATACTCGTAGCCCCAAACGCGCTCTAACAATTCCGATTTCGAGAAAACGCGTTTATTCTCACTCGCCAAGAGCCACAACAAATCGAATTCCTTAATCGTCAGCTCCAATTCCTGCCCAGAAACCGACGCCAATCGTTTCGCTTTATCCAGAAAAAGTGGTCCATGTGTCAGCGTCTCCGGTTCTACAAACTGCCGCGACCGCCGCAAAATATTCTTCACCCGAAGCACCAACTCGCGCGGACTAAACGGTTTGGACATGTAATCATCCGCACCAAGCGTCAAGCCATACAACCGCTCCTTCTCCTGCGTTAAAGCACTCAAATACAAAAACGGCGTATCCTTTCCGCGCTCCTGCACCTCCATAATAAACGCATGCCCGTCCATTTTCGGCATCATAATATCCACGACCATCAAATCGACACGTTGCGCATCATACATCACGAGCGCCTCTTCGCCATTTTTCGCCGTTAAAACACGAAAACCTTCCTTCTCCAAATAACGCCGACACACATCAACAATTGTCTCCTCATCATCTACCAGTAAAATTGTGTTCATCCGCGCCTCACCTCACGTTTATTTTTTCTCAAATAGATACAAGAAATCCCCGTACCCCTTCTCTTTCATCTGTGCTTTCGGAATAAAATGGAGCGCCGCCGAGTTCATGCAATACCGCAAATGCGTTGGCTGCGGCCCATCCGAAAAAACATGTCCCAAATGCGAATCCGCGTGCTTACTCCTGATCTCCGTCCGCTTTGTCACCAAGAAATTATCCTCTTTTTCATACACATTGTTCGGCACCAGCGGCTTCGTAAAACTCGGCCAACCCGTACCCGAATCAAATTTATCCGTCGAACTAAACAGCGGCTCACCCGAAACCAAATCAACATAAATCCCTTCCGCCTTATTCGCATCATATTTATTTTGGAAAGCCGTCTCCGTTTGACTTTCCTGCGTCACCCGGTACTGCTCATCCGTCAACTTCGCCTTGATATCAGCCTGCGAATAGGTCGCTGGATAACTCGGCAAATCTACCGTCTTATCCTTGCCCCAATGCTTATTCAAAAAATCATCACGCCCCGAGCCATTCCGATAATACTCGTACCGTTTCGGATTTTTCTTATAATAATCTTGATGATACGTTTCCGCTTCATAAAAGTTGCTTGATGCCTTAATCGGCGTCACAACCTTGCTAAACCGATTCGTTTCTGCCAACGCTTTTTTCGAGGCTTCCGCTTCCTTCTTTTGCTCTGCGTTCACATAAAAAATCCCCGCACCGTACTGCGTTCCACGATCGACAAACTGGCCCTCGGCATCCGTCGGGTCAATCTGATGCCAAAATACGTCCAGCAACTGCTCATACGAAATCAACTTCGGATCAAATTTTATCATCACAGCTTCCTGATGCCCAGTATTTCCACTCGAAACCTCATCATACGTTGGATTCCGCGTCGTGCCACCAGTATACCCCGAGATCACATCATTGACCCCTTTCAACTTCTCGAACGGTGGCTCCATACACCAGAAACAACCACCCGCAAAAATTGCGACCTCTTGCCCCGATCCATCATCACCCACATTTTGATATGCTAGATTATCGCTACCGTGCGACTTTGCATCCTGATGCGAAACATACGCATAAACGCCTCCTGCCACACCAATTGCAGCGATTACAATAAGCGTATTTCTCAACCATTTTTTCATATAGTCCGCCTCCAAATAATACAATAGTCTGCTAATAATATCTAATTCCCTGATTTACACGTTGGAAAACGATATTATCTTACCCACCTATCATACAAAAAAGAAGTTTTATATAACTTACCTAATTGTTATGTAATTCTTAAGTTTAAAAAAAGCCTAATTTAGAATGAAAACTGTCGAACTCTATCCAATAAATTCCCCACTATGTTATACTAATACTACTTTCCATTACAAAAGGAGGAACCTAAATCATGGCTATTTTTTCAACACATTTCGCATCACAATCCTTGCAGCTAAAAACCTCGCTCCAAGTATTTATTCCTGACATCATCGATACCGACAAGCCTATGCGTTTGCTGTACTTATTACACGGTTTATCCGACGACGACACCGCTTGGCTGACCAATTCCTCGCTCGTTCGCTATGCGGAGAATCGTAATATCGCGATCGTGATGCCACAAGTTCACCGCAGTTTTTATACAGATATGCAGACTGGGAATCGGTACTGGACATTCCTGAGTGAGGAATTGCCACGCCTTGTCCACAGCTGGTTTAAACTCCCTACCGAACCCGAAAATACATACGTCGCAGGCCTGTCCATGGGCGGTTACGGCGCGTTCAAATGGGCCTTGCATTATCCCGAAAAATTCGCTGGAATGGCATCCCTTTCTGGTGCGCTGGACATTGTGGCATTGCGCGAAGCCAGACCAGAAGGCGAAGCAGAGATGCAAGCAACATTTGGCGACATCGAATCCCACCGCGGTTCCGACAACGATTTGCTCACTTTATTAGGAAAAATCACAGCCAAACCGCGCGTTTTACAGCTTTGCGGCACGGAGGACTTTCTATATGAAAACAACCTCGGTTTCAAAGCCCATATCGAGCAAACAGATTTACCGTACACGTATCAAGAATCACCCGGTGAGCATAACTGGGAATACTGGGATCGCGAAATTCAGACCGTACTCAACTGGATTGATCGAAAAGGAGATTTTGCATGACGAACACGAAAAGGAACGCCAACATTTTATTTGTGCTTAGCGCGATCACGGCGATTGGTTTTATATTGATGCTAATTGGTGTCGCAACGAATGCACGCTTTATTCAGACTTTCGACAACTACTGGATTGATATTATTCGCGTTAATATTACAACCAGTAAGACGGATATCATTGCTTTTATTACCAATTTTGGCGGGGTTGCAGCGATTGTGATGATGACAGTTGTCCTTCTCATAATTCTCCTTCTTTTGAAACGCTATACCATTGCCATTTGGTTTGGCGGTGTTGTTTTGGTTGGCGGCGCGCTTTTGCCATGGATTATTAAACAAATCATTGCCCGTCCACGCCCGAGTGATATGCTGATTTCCCAAGGCGGTTATAGCTTTCCAAGTGGTCACGCTACAGGTTCGACGGCGTTTTATGGCATGATCGCGGCTCTGCTTATCATCTCCGTATCAAAATTATGGCAACGCATCCTGATTGGGCTCATCGCCCTTGCAATCATTTTAACAATCATGTACACCCGCGTCTACCTTGGCGTTCACTACCCATCGGATGTCACCGCCGGATTCCTACTTGGCAGCACCGCGGTTCTTTGCGGGAGCGCCCTGTTCCTACTATATAGTCAGGCATGCCACCGCTATTTGTTGGCTCGAAACTGGAAAGACGTCTACTAAAAAACGAGGCTATACCGTTCCCAATCGGGATATCGCGGTATAGCCTCGTTCTTTTCTAATTACGCTTATTTCGAGCGCTTTGAATCAAGTTCCAAATAACTAATACTAGAACAACTACCAATAAAATATTGATAAGCCCTCCAGCGATATGAAAAATTAATCCGAGTACCCAGAAGGCAAGCAGAATAACGATGATTCCCCAAATGATACCTAGCATGTGTAACCCTCCTTGCTTTGTGTTATCTATATCTTTACCACATTGAAAAATCGGCAAACATTCAAAAACTAGAAACTAATCACGATTTTTCCTTTAGCATGGTGGGTTTCGCTCAGGGCATGCGCGTCGTAAATACCTTGTGCGGAGAACGGGAATGTTGCTCCGACAATCGCTTTAACTTTGCCAGCAGCCATCAAATCAGCAAATGCTTTCAACTGCTCACCGTTAGGCTCCAACCAGATGCTCTTCGCTACGATATTTTTCGCTTTCGCAAGTTCTTGATCAGGTTCCGCAACAATCGAAATCAGACGTCCAGTGTTCTCTTTCAACACTTGGAAACTGTCCTTCTGAATATCGCCACCCATCGTATCAAAAACAACATCTACATCCGTTAAAACGTCCGCAAAATTCGTTGTTTTATAGTCAATCACTTCATCCGCGCCAAGCTCTTTCAAAAAGGCTGCATTCTTCTCACTCGCCGTCGTAATCACGTGCGCGCCAGCATTTTTCGCGAGCTGAATCGCTAGGGTTCCAACACCACCAGCACCAGCATGAATCAACACTTTTTCACCCGCTTGCAAATTCGCGTGGTCAAAAAGCGCCTGCCAAGCCGTCAAACCAGCAAGTGGAATCGAAGCAGCTTCATCAAAGGACACATTATCCGGAATTTTTGCAAGTAATGGCGCGTCCACTAACGCATATTCCGCATACGTTCCAAAACGCGTCGTTTCAGGGCGTGCAAACACTTTATCCCCGACTTTCCAATCCGTCACACCCTCGCCAACCTCAGAAATCACACCTGCCGCGTCCCAGCCAAGAATAATCGGAAACGGCCAATCCATCATTTGTTTTAAGTATCCCTCGCGTAATTTCCAGTCAATCGGGTTAATCGAAGTCGCCTTCATTTCAACAACAACCTGTCCTGCCCCAGCTTTTGGAGTCGCAACCTCTGCTTCTTTCAATTCCTCTTTACCACCATAATTTTCAATAACAACTGCTTTCATCATCCATTACCTCCTCCAAATTTAACGCGTAATATTCGCCGACATCCGTTCTAAAATATCCGCAAAACCCGTAAGTTCTTGTTTTGATAAATCCTCTAGTAACCGTCTCTGAAAAGCCTCTTTTTGCGCTGTTAGTTCAGTAAGCCTCGTTTCACCAAATGCCGTCAATCTGATAAAAGTTGCCCGACGATCCGGCGCCCGTTTCTCACGAATGAGCAGACCATCTTCTTCCAGTTTGCGCAAATGCCTTGTAATCGCAGCAGCATCAAGATTTAGAGTCTGTTGCAGGGCCTGCTGATTTTGCTCGTTCTCACAAGATATTTGGTAAAGTAATTCCACTTTCGTCGGACTCATTCGCAATGTTGACTCGAATGTTTGGTTCATATTTTTACATAAACGGTGCATTTTCGCGAGCAACAGCGCACGTTCCAAACAGCCATCATCCATCTTAATCCCTCCGATCTACCAATTAATTGACCCATCAATTGATATATCAACTATCTTACTCTTTTAATTAAATTTGGCAAGGAATCTGCTCGAAAGGCATTTAGGACCGCATTATGGTATAATTTTTACAAAGTATTAGTTCAGACCAAAAATGGGGGTGTGAAAAAATGGCAACGCAAGACAAAACATTTATTTCACTTATTTCGACAATGGGACGTGTTTTGCTAACAGAGAGCGGCGAAGGCACCATTATGATAGAAGAACAGTTGCATCAAGTAGCCGCGCATTATGGCTATCACTTGAATATCTTATGCTTAAGTGAGTATATCGAAATCACCATTTATCATGAGGAAGAGCATATTCACCATGCTATTATTCAAGCAACACCAGGAATCGCTTCTTTATCACGCATATCTTCTGTCAAAACATTGCTTCATGACATAGATAATGGCCTCACACTTGAAACGGCTGATGAAAAGATGCAAAAGATTGCGACGTCCCCGCCAATTTATCCTGATTGGTTACGCGTGATTGGCACCTCTTTTTTCGCGATGGGATTTGCGCCTCTTGTTATTGCAACTTGGACAGAAGTCTGGATTAGTGGTGTTTTAGGCCTCATTTCGGGACTAATATGCGTCGTTTTAGAAAAAAATAGGTTCGGCCTTTTCTTCCCGCTCATCGCATCCTTTTTTGTAGGTATTGTTAGTCTCACTGTTTTCCATGACACTGCGATTAGCTACGGGCCTGTGTTTCTGATGATTCCAGCGCTGTTCATTTGTATTCCGGGAGATACGATGTCTGCGGCTGCCGGCGAGGTTTTTTATGGAAAATTAACAGCCGGTTCCGCTCGCTTAGTCTCTGCATTTATGTGTCTCCTCCAGATGGTGATTGGCATTTTGCTAGCGATTGAAGTGACTGGGGCAACCGTTCGGACACTCGATAAAGGAGATATTTCAGGCACTTTTAATTCAGTCTATATCTTATTATTTGTCATCGTTTTCTGCCTAGGATTATGTTTAACATTTAACGTTCCAATGACCTATTTGAAATGGTTATCGATTTTTGCAATCCTGACTCTTGTCATCCAATATGTCGTAGGTCAGTGGGCTGGTGATTTAATTGGCACCTTTGTTGCAGCGATTGCAGCTGGTGTTATGGCGAATATTGCCACCAAATCCCCTTCTCAACCGCCACGCGTCGTCCTTTTTATCAGTAGCTTCTTCATTTTAACAGTTGGGGCGAAAGGCATTGAAGGGCTATCGAGCATTATTGGTGGATACGTTGTGGAAGGCTCGCGTGAAATAATGGCGATGATTATCCTCTTCCCAACCGTGACCATTGGCATAGCGATCGGCTACTTAATTTCGACACAAAAGAAACAATTACAACAAAAAACTTAAAAAACTGCTGTTCATCCGCCTTGTGATGATTATATAATGGAGATAGCTTCACAAAACAAGGTAAGAGGAGAGATTGAGAGAAATGAAAAAAGGCATCGGGATACTGCTTTTGGGCTTCGTACTACTTTTAGCAGCATGTGGAAGTAACGAAAAGCAAGCAGAAACCTCTGATAAATTAACGATTCAATTAGATGAAAAAAACGTAACGGCAGCCGCAGTTAAAGAGAAGCAGAAAGAACAAGCGCAAGCCGTGAAAGATAAGGCTCAAAAAGAAGTAACGGAAAGCGCGAAGCCAAACGCAGCGAAGATATCCTTTGCGATGCTGAACGGCAATCCTGATAAATACGCGCGAGAATCGTATTATTTAAAAGGGCAAGTCGCAGAAGTTATAGATGGCGGCGCGACAAAATATTTGAAGGTAAATATGACGCAAGATGGTGGCTCCGTGATGGTGATTTACACGGGGACAACCGACGCTAAAAAAGGCGATGTCGTCGAGGTTTATGGAACAATTTATGGCACGTATGCGTTTGATGACGCGAATGGTGAAACAATTGCGATGCCGGGAATTACGGCTAGTTCGATTAGTGTTGTAGAATAAGCAAGTAGAAAAGGCATGCTCCCGATAAACGCGGAACATGCCTTTTCTATCAATTATGGAGCGTAGGGGGATCGAACCCCTGACCTCTACACTGCCAGCGTAGCGCTCTCCCAGCTGAGCTAACACCCCGTGACGATAAAAACATTGTATCACAGGGATTTTGAGAGTGTCAATTCTTTGCTCCATAGATTACAAGTCTATACTAATTTTTTTACTATGCCTAGTAACGCCTTCACATCTTCCACTCGTGTCGCACCAGTTTCCGCATCCACAATCGATGTGTACACGTGCGGGATTACTTGTTTCACGCCAGCATCCAGCGCGATTTTTAGAATGGCTTCGAAGTTTTCTAAATCGATTCCGCCTGTTGGTTCTAATGCGAAATCGGCTTCTGCGCATGCTTTGGCGACTGCGCGGAATTCGGGTTCTGTGGACAGGCCCTTCATTGGGAAATATTTGATTGCATTCCCGCCCATGTCCTTGATGAGTGCAATCGCAGCTTCAATTGGGACAATCGCTGTTTCTGCAACGCCTGCACTGATAGCTCCTGTGGAAATATTAACGTATCCGACTTTTCCAGTTGGGGATACGAGGCTATTAATCCAGCCTGGTTTTGTGTCAAGGTTTGCACGGGTTGCTCCAACAGCTGGGAAAACTTGATTGATATGGTTTCCTGCGTATTCTTTGGCAATAGCCGCGACAACACTTGCTTGACGGGCATCTCCTGCGCCTAGCCCAACGGATACAGCATCATCAATCGCCGCGCCATATTCACGCATGGCCGCAACGCCAGCTTCAACTGTCGGATAATCTTTGGATAGCACGCCGACAACAACATGCCCTTCTGCTGCCTCAAAAACTTCTTTTGCGTTCTCCACCGAATTCGCTAACACATTCAGAACTACGCAATTTTTATAAAAACGGTCTTGTATCGTACTCATTGAAAAATTCCTCCTAATTATTCGTTTTATGCGACGAATCGTTTGATTTCTGCCGCGATTATTTCTGCGTCATCGCCTTGAAGCGAGCGCGAATCGATATCGAAAAAGCCTTGTGTTGCGCCGTAATCTCGTGTGTAAATAGCGATCGGGCCATTTTTGAGCGCTTCGACCAGTTCTACCGCGCTTTTTCCTGTTTGCTGTGCGTCAATCCGAATGCGTGCTCGAAAAATCGGACGTCCAGCTTCATCTTGTACTTCTGTCACGCTGATTCCCGCCTGATTTGCAAAATGTGAGGCTAATTTTTGCACGGTTTCTTTTTGTATCGCGCTCGTATCTGCTTTATCCCAATATTCCTCCAATGCTGCGAGTAAACCGAATGTGCTTTCCTTGCCAACTTTCATGCTACGACCGATACCGTAAAGCTGTGTTTTCACCCAGGCAACATAGTCTTTTCCACCTGCGACGATGCCTGTTGTAGGGCCTTCAATCGCTTTAGAGCCGCTATATATCGCGAGATCGCCACATTGAACATATTTCTTCAGATCACCTTCCGCTGCTGCGTCAATAATGAGCGGAATATTATATTCAAGGCTAATTTCACGCATTTCTTCGACAGAAAGCATGTTTTTCTGCACGGCGTGATGGGACTGAACGTATAAAAGTGCTGCGGTGCGTTCATTAATCGCATCAATCACATGCTTCTTGCGCCCTTCATTGGCATATCCAACTTCCACGCGACACCCGCCACCGAGTGCTATCATTGTCTCAATTGGTGCGCCGTATTGAACATTATGCCCTTTTAACAAAATAATTTCGTTGGCTGCGATTGGTTCCTGGTGTAATTTCATCGAGATACCTTCGTGGCCTTTTGTCACCATGGCTGCGACCGAAAGTGCGATACCGCTCGATGCCGAATTGACTACAACCGCGTCCTCTGCCTCTAGCATTTCGGCAATCCGTGCGCCAGCTTTATCGACTAAATCCGCGATCTCAACATAATTTTGACCGCCTTTTTTCATCGCTTCAAAAACCGCATCACTCGGCGCTGAAACACCGAGAATACTCATTCGACCACTCGCATTGATCACGCGTTTCAAGCCGTATTTTTCATTTAAATTTGTCATGCTAAAACTCCTTCACGTTTTATAGTGGGAAAAAGACGCCTAGAATCATAGCGCCGATAATCGCGCCACCAGCAATGGGCTTTTTCCAAGCGTAAAAAATCGCCGCGCCGATGATCGAACCGATGCCGACTGGAATCGATGCCGTGCAAGCGCTTAAAACAATGAGTGGGCCTAGAAAGCGACCGGACGTATTTCCCGCACCCATCATGACATCTGCGCCAAATGTCGAGTTCGATTTTCCGACTGTGAAATGGCGAATTCCAATAATAATCGCGCCGACCGCAAGACCAAGTACCGCACCTGTCAAAAGCGCCACTGCAAAATTCGTAAGTGGCAATGTGATACCAGCGCCAAGCATTAGGGCAGGCACTCCAATCCCAATTCCCGTCTGAATCGCGCCACCGATATCGAGAATCCCGACAAGCGAACCTTCTAGAATTCGCGCAAATAGGAAACTCGCGCCAAACGCAGCAGCAGCACCATATCCGCCACCTTCCATCCCGGCTTTTAGCAACGCCACAATCGCGACATCATTAAACGCACCCACATGATACACGTAATACATATGCGTCCCAGCAAATACGCCAGCCGATAAAAGCGCCACAAAAATCGGGAAACTCCAGTCTGCAAACCAAAAGTTCTTTTTATCAATTTCCGTTATATGCTCCATTATACTACACCTCCTGTCCTAATAGTCTGTGAAAATTAAGCAACCAGTCTGGTACTGGCAAATTCATACTCTTAATCATTTCAATGTCAAATTCGCGGAAAAATGCACTTAATACGAACAAAATAATAACTGAAATCAATAATGTACGCGTCAATTTATTCCAACCACTATCATCGACACCTTTACCGATCAAAATACCAAGAACCACACCTGGAACAGCATTTCCCATAATAATATGTGCCAATCCACCAAAAATCGTACCCCAAATACCAGACCGCTTTCCTGCATCAAGCGCTGCCAACCAAAAGATAACTGGCATGATCGGATTGATTAAAAGTGTCGCTGCTGGAACAAGCACTTTTTCTGCAATGTCTTTCAAAGAACTAGGAATCGCTGCACCCGTTGAATTCAAAAATGCAACAACAAGGACGCCAACAATCGCGCCAGCAATCGCCATTTTCTTCGGATTATGTAGCGTATCCTCTACTGTTCTGCCTTTTCGGATAAGAGATGCCGCCGCCCAGTTCGGAATAATCCGATGATCGACGTCTTGCGTGAAGGCTCCGGTTGAAACGACGGAAGCCCAAGCATTGAAGAAGAATCCAAGCCCGAAAGAAAAGTGACTCGCTGCGTCTCCCGCACATGCATTTAATTCGCCGAGCGTTCGAAAAGCACCCATTCCTTGAGTTGTCGGCGCGTGAAACATCCTTGCAGCACCGGCACCAACAGCAAACCCGACAAGGCCACCGATGATTGCCGATTTAAATAGAATTACTAAAATATCCATATTCTCAACCTACCCTTTCGCCAATTTTTTCATTAGTTTGTTTTTCGTATTGTCTTCTACGGTAAAATTCACTTTTTCAATGTGCATCACGGCAAGATCCAACGCAATTTCTAATTTCACTTCAAATTCCTGCCGTATACGCGGAAACAGGAAGAACATAAACGTCTCTTTATAGCGTTTTTCCGTCGCCGTTAAAATGCTGACGTCACGAGGTTCAATTCGCAAAATCATCGCGTTTGGATACTTCGTCATCACCTGTTTCTGCACTTGACCAAGCGCTGCATTTATCGCATGTTGTTTCGTTTTTCCTTTTCCAGTAATCTGCACCGTTTCTTTTATATTCTCCTGCATCTTACTGTTTCTCCACGTGTTCCTGGAAAGCCTTTACCAAACGTTCACCGAGTTCTTCTATGTCCATAAAGCCAAAACCGAGGACCGTTTTTCCGTTCTGAATCGCCGTCACGCCTTCTTCAATCGAGCGCATCCCATAATGTGCCGGATAACCGTATTTCGTTTGCGCCGTCAAAGCACCCGCGCCACCACTGCCACAAAATGAAATACCGAAATCTGCGTTATTTTCCTTCATTACGTCACCAAGTCGCATATCCGCGCCCATTCCTGGCACAACAATTGCCTTCGCTCCCGCTTTTTCTGCACCAGCCGCTACGTTTTGTCCTTTTCCTAACCGATCTGCAATCACCACTGTAATTTGATTCATCATTTTTCCTCCTCTAATTTAATTTTGCCGTCTCAAAATGGATCGACAGTAAATATTTCTCATCTTCATGAATCCCTGAAACCATGCCACAAATCCGTGTTGCTAAATATAGCGAGTCAAGGGATACCTCATCAAAAAGCGCCTTATCCTCAATCGTGAACATTTCGCCTTCCCGACCCCGCCGGATCATTGCCGCCACATGGGAAGCAAGCCCTAGCTCCTGCGCTGGCTCCAAAAAAATCCCATCACGCTCCGCCTCAGTCTTCGCTTTTTTCATGACTTTCTCAAAAAACATCGCATCACCACTTCTCTCTGAAATCATTTGCCAATCTGTTTCAAAACTCATGCCTTCCAAACCACCCGTCCCGATTTAATCGTCATTTTTGGCTCTATTACTTTTGCCGTTTCGCGCACCTCGCCATTCGAATCGACAAGCGCCATTTTTCTATCTACCACATCGAATACTGTCACATCTGCTACTGTTCCCACCGCAAAAGTCCCTTGTTCATGGAGTCCCAGCGCCGCACGTGCCCGACTTGTAACCGATGCCACCACCTCATCTAGCGAATAACCCAGTTGTAGCAACTTCGTCATTGTCGTCATCAAACTACCGACCGGCGTTTCAATATTTCGCTCATAAATATCCGTGCTCGTTGTAAACGCCTCATCGTATTTCCCCTTAAATTTCTGCAAAGTCTCATAACTAAAGCTCGCCGAACCATGTCCAATATCAAAAAGAACACCACGAGTAAGCGCATCTCGCGCCTCCGGAATCATCTCCCCACTCGCGTCCAAAATACCATGCTTCTTTCCATGAAACGCGTGCGTCACGATATCTCCTTTTTTCAAGAGTGGCAAAATATCTGGCAAATACGGCGGTGGATTCCCAATATGAATCATAATCGGCACATCAAGCGCGTCCGCCACCATCCGCGCATGAACGAGTGGCTTCACATCCTGCTCCCGCACAACCGATCCACTCATCCGTGCCTTCAAACCAACCAAATTTGGCTCCACCGCAAAAGCCGCCCGCGCCTCATCCACGCCCATCAAATCAGCCGGATCGGCAAGCTCTGAAAGCCCCTCACAAAGCCCTTTTCGCGAAATATTCAAAAATGCCAAGACTTCCGTATCATGCGTATCAATAATCGTTTCCCGAAAACGCGCCAAACCATCGCTTCCCGTACTCCCCGCATCCACAATCGTCGTCACACCTTGCTGCACGCCAACTCTGTCCGCATCAATCCCAATCACAGCCCCATCCTCATATACATGTACATGCATATCAATGAATCCTGGCGCCACATAACTTCCAGCCACATCAATCACCTGCGCCGTCTCCTGCGAAATCTCACTCACCGCAACAAATCGTCCATCACGAATCGCAATATCGCCTGCCTCCCGTGTCATATCATCCGGGTCCACTAACCTCCCATTCCGAACCAACACATCCATTTTCCATCATCCTCTCTGCTTAAAATAATGCACAATTGCCTCCAGTTCCGCCGACTGAAAATACAACCCACACTGCTCAAAAACCGTCGTCAAGCGCTCCTTCAACTCCCTCCGCTCACCATCCTCACTCGCCAATACCAAATCATACTGCTTATTAAAATAATACCGTTGCACCATCAAAAAAATATGCAATAACAGTCCATTTTCCAATTTTCGATCGATTTCACCCGCCAACGCATCCTTGACTTGCTGGTAAACCTCGAATCCTTTCAAAATAATCTCTTCACTAATCTCCTCATGACTACTCTGCCGCACCAGATCCACCGGTTCATCCAAGTCCAGTACAACAGGAACCTCCACTAAAATTCGCGCCACTTCCTGCCTGATCATTTCCAAATCCGTTTCTTTTGGCAACGCCTCCGTCACTACGACCGGCAAACCCGACTCAATCGGAAAAACACTAATAATCAACTCAATCGCATGCTTCCGACACATCGCCTCGACCTCGACAATCGAACAATACGCGACCATCTCCACCTGCGCAATCCCAGCTTCCACGCGATTTTTAATCAAGCGAGCCACACCACGCCCCGTGGAACAAACATAGAGCGTCCGTACTTTTCGTTGGTGCAATTTCTGATTTTCCAGCGACACAAGAAAATGCAATACAATGAAAGAAATAAACGACTCTTGAATCACCTGCTCATCCGAAATGAATTTTTTGCAAGCCTCGTATACATGTCCAAATAACGCAGGATACTGCTGCTTAATCTCCGAATTCAGCGGATTAAACTCATTTCCCGGCACTCCACCTTGACCGAGCCGCAACGACAAATGCGCAAACAAATTCGCATACAACTTCTGATCCAGCGCATAATCCACGCCTTCCTTCTCCGCCACAAACGCAATCATCGCCTCCGTCAGAGCCGCAATATCCGTCTCCAACATCCCGCCCACAGGACTGCCCACACAATACTGATACTCCGCCTTCAAAAGCGGAAACTCCCTTTGCATATACACCCGCTGCATAAACCCGATAAAACTGCGCTTCGCCTCCGATTTCTCCGCCCCAATATCCAGCACATGATACGCCTCCATCGTGCGCCCCATTTGCAAACGCTTAAGCGAAATAGCCAACCGAATCAAAATGGTCATCAAATCCACCTGCTGCCAAATTTCCCGCTCCTCCTCCTGAAAGTACTGCGCCAACGCCGATTCCACCAACTGATACTCCGGCAAAATTCGCTTATCGAACATCGGCTGAAAATTTCGTTCCCGGTCCTGCCTCGTAATCCGCGTCGTCATTTTGTAAACCTCATAATTATTCATGTTACTCATAAGCAAGTGCTCCAACAACGAGCGCAGTCGCTGTTCCTCACCCAAAATCCGATAACCACTGCGCTGCTCACGACTAAGCGACACATGAAACCGTTCCGCAAGCCGTTCCACCTCATTCATATCCGCCAAAATCGTATTTCGGCTAACATCAATCTCATCCGCCATCAAAGCCGCCGTCACATAATCCTCACTCAGCAACAACATCACTAAAATACGCCTAACACGCATCGCTCGACTCGTATACAGTTTCTGATTCTCCATCTGCGACAACTCATTGCGCAACTCCATCAGTAAACTCGCATCACATTCCAACCAATAACCCTTATTCGGCTGCGAAAACAACACAACCTGATGCTCCGAAAACCAATCTCGCACCCTTTCCAAATCATATTTTATCGTCCGAATACTGACGCCCATCTGATCTGCTAAATCCTTCGTACGAACAACAGCAGAAGCGCTAAGCAGCTGATTCACGATTTGCAACTCTCTCCGCCCCAACATAATACCTGCCTCCATTTTCTTACCTTATGGACTACACTTCTCATTATAGAATTAAAACGCTTACTTTTACAGACAAAATTCATGCCCTCGATTAGTGCAATTCATTTTGTTAAGTTACATCATATCAGAAAAAGGTCGTGGCTATACGGGCAAAAAAAGCTTAATCGCAACACCAATTTGGCATTTTGATTAAGCTTTGGATACCTATTAAATTCATTCTTTAAAAATAAGACCCTATTTATCATGCATCGCCTCATTTTTTATAGTAATGCAATACGATTCGATTTTTTGAAGTAAGCCATTGTCATTGAATGTATATATATCACACGCGTCAATAAAAGATACTTCATCCTTTTTTTCAAAAACCGCCAGTCCATTTATGACAACTTGATGCTCTCCAATAATCCTATTTTTAACATTAAATGTTGTAGTGACTGATTTAAAATAGTTACTAGTTTCCTCACATTTTTGAATGACACTTTCTATCCCGGTTATAGTTCCTTCACCGATAATATTCCATTCAATTGAATCAGACAAATATGAGTATGTTTCCTCGAAGCGCCCCATTGAAAATGATTCAGCAATTAATCGTTTATTCATCAGACAGAACTCCTTTCTTAATTTTTCCGAACAAATCTCCCTTAAATTTGATATTCTTAATGCTACCATAAAAATAGCACTAAAACCACGAATCTTAGCCCCCACTTTTCCTAAATCCGATTCCAGCTCCAAATACAAAAAAGCTCGCAAATCTAGCGTAAACACCAGACTCACAAGCTTATTCAGACATTCAAATCGATTTCATATCCACGCACGTTCACATGGATATCGGGGTTGTATCAATCCAAGATCGAACAACCCCAACAATGCGGCCGAGAGGACTTGAACCTCCACGGGTTTTACCCCACTAGGCCCTCAACCTGCTCTTTTTTGAAAATTAAGATACTGAGCTTATACCAATAGTTTTGGTTAAATGAGCTGCATTAGCAGTATAAGGCCATATTAGATTGAGGGGAGGTTTTGTCAACATTATTTAATAAACTTCTCGTTTGTTAATATTTTTTTGAATCAGTAATCATCAGTATCGTACACTTAATGTATTTTGAATCTCTAAAATCAAAAGCAAACAACTATCTAAGTAACCTGTTATGTCAGAAAATACTGTTACAACCCGATCTCCATGAGCTATTTGATTTCTTAAGTTTCTTAACGACTCTAGCTGCTGAAAAGTAGCTACTAAATTAATTGTACACAAATTTTTCAATTCGTTTTTAAATTTTCTACTATCATCAAACATTTTAATAGTCTCAGTAACCATTTTTTCAGAAGGATTTTTACTATTCTTCGTTATTAAAGCCTGTTCTAAATAGTTCAAGACAAATTGATTAGTAGTCCCATTCTTGAAGTGACAAAAAAAGAGCATTTTTAAGCATTGTTCAATCGTTCCACAGGCTCTGATAATAAAATAATTTGTCAAGTGACTACTTTGTTCCATTTTTTTATTATCAAATTTTTCTTCCAATAGCTCCTTAATAATAGTTTGAAGCGAATTCAAATCACTTAAATTTTCATACAATAGATCTTCAAATTCTACATATATCATTGACTAACATCTCCATAAAGATATTTATATGCTAGTTCTATTCTACCTGTGATATGTGCTGTATTAGTCGTTCTCATTGTAATGTACTCTATATATTCAGTATCACTGACTAGTTTCTTTTTCCTCCTATCAAATTCCGCTCTATTATCCAACCAAGGAATTTCTATATTACTCTCAATTGCTCTTATAGTTGCAACCGCTATTGAATCAAAAACTGTAGGATGAAACCTTCCCATTGGGTGACCAGCACTATTTAAATTTTCAAAGGAACTGGTGTTTATCTTTTCGAGGAGAGTCATAGTATCTATAAACTGCCGTCTATATAGTTCTAATTTAGAACCATTTACATTATTTTTAGTAGTATCCATAAATAAATTAAGTTCTTTTTTCAGAGAGATTGCTGTGGTTCCTTGAAAATTTTCATTGCTAAACATCAAAAATCTTAGAATATACTCCATGTCTTTCATTCTTGGCTCGTTATTAGCTTGCTTAAATAATATTCTCCATTCCTTTAAATTGAACCAATTTCATAAGTCGCTTTTTATTCGAAATTAGACGAATCCAATTTTATGATTTTTCATTTTTAAACGTTC
>NZ_JAASTT010000026.1 GCF_014322795.1 Paenilisteria portnoyi | reverse complement strand
TCAGTCCACCACGTCAGCTCCAGTTTCCGAAGTTCTAGCCAAAAGGAAGGCAGTCTCATTGCATTCCACTGCATATTAAGCCACTAATCAAGGAGAGGGGAGATAAATCCAATGAAAACCTTACATATCATGGTCGGAGGTCCAGAGTCGGAACTCCCTGATATATCGAAATACGACAAAAAAATTCCATGGATCGGCGTCGATCGTGGCGCCATCCGCCTAACAGACCGTGGCATCACGCCAATAATCGCGATGGGCGACTTCGATTCTCTGTCCAAACCAGAATTATCCCACCTAAAAACAATCACAGAAGTTACCGAATTTCCAGCTGAAAAAGATGAAACAGATACTGAAATTGGCCTCCAGTGGGCGTTGTCGCAAAAACCAGATCTCATTCGCATTTTTGGCGCAACAGGCGGTCGTCTTGATCACTTGCTCGCTAACATTATGATGCTTATGCAGCCCCGGTTTCTAGATGTCATCTCAAAAATCGAGCTAATCGATCGCTACAACTATATCAAAATGTACAAACCAGGTGAATACACCGTTTCCCGAATGCCAGACAAAAAATACGTCGCCTTTACAACAATGGCAGACGTGACAAAACTCACATTAAAAGGCTTTAAATATCCACTAACAGAAGCCAATTACCCGTTCGGAGCTGCACTATCCAGCAATGAATTCATCGGGGAACAAGGCACATTTTCATTCCAAACAGGTTTAATCTTGTTTATCCAAAGTAATGACTAGAAGGAGTATCGCAATGAAAGATAATACAGCTTTAATCGAAAAAAGATCTAAAATAGCCCTGATTGTTACGATTATTGGACTCGTTTTAAGCGTTCTTGTACAAATTTCTACCTTTATTAATCTCGGAAAAAGTAGCACAAATCCGTTATATAATGCCTTGATGAGCATGACCTATATTGGTATTTTCTTCATGATTATTGCGGTGATTGGACTTGTTTTCCTAATCAAAAAAAGCTACTATAAAGCGGGCTTGACGCTAACTATCACTGGGATTGCATGCGCTATATTTGTCAATCCTTTTCCAGGGATCGCTATTCTTATCGGTGGCGTCATCGTGTCAAATGTAGACAAACTAGAAAAAGGCGAGCGCTGATGAGAAAAAGTTTACTAATCTTGCTTTTTAGTTGCTTGCTTCTCGGACTTTTCGCCTGTTCCACTGCTCCAAATGGCTTGAATGACAACAAAAGCGTGAGTCCTGATAAAGCAGCAGACGAACTAGCAACGCAGACAATCGAAGCCATTTTCAATAAAGATGCAGTAAGTGTGCAAAAAAATACAGTGGTGACTCAAAAATTGGACTTGCCAACCTACCAAAGCTCGTATCAAGAGGTGCAAAAGGAAAACGACTACTTGTACGGCGCATACTACCAAAAAGATACGATTTATTATTTATTCACATTCATTGATAAAGAAAAGCCTGAAAAATTAGAGTTAACATTGCAAAAGGTGGACAACACTTGGCAACTGATGGCACTAACTCCGTGGCATACAAAAGGGACAAACCTGACCGAAAAAGAAATTTACAATAAGATTGGCAAAGGAACCGGCGATGATATTCGAATTTTCGAGCGCGGCGCTAATTTTATGCGGATATAGAAAACTGGAATCTAGCAAAGTACACAGTGTTAGATTCCGATTTTCTTTGTTATACATAAAGCCAACTGTTTGGGTGCGGAAAGGAACAGATGTATGAATCAATCGAAATACCAAGTTATTGCGGAAGATATACGTATAAAAATCTTATCGGGAGACTATCCTCAAGATACGGCGATTCCGCCTGAATTGAAACTTCAAAAAGACTATGGAGTGAGCCGCCATACGGTTCGTCAGGCCATTGCAGTACTT
Organism: Paenilisteria portnoyi; assembly: GCF_014322795.1. Classification (GTDB taxonomy): domain Bacteria; phylum Bacillota; class Bacilli; order Lactobacillales; family Listeriaceae; genus Listeria_A; species Listeria_A portnoyi. Next base: position 40,981 of record NZ_JAASTT010000026.1, on the reverse strand, counting down.
GTTAACGAAGGGTTATTGCGCAAAGAAAAAGGCTCAGGCACCTACGTAGACAACCACTATAAAGCGGAACAGACAAATAGAAAGAAAAGCGAGCATAAAACAATCGGCGTTATTACGACGTATTTATCCGATTATATTTTCCCGTCAATCATCCGCGGTATCGAACAATCGCTGCGCAGTGAAAATTATTCCTTATTGCTAGCGAGTACGAACAATGATTACGCAGCCGAAAAAGAGTGCCTGCAAAAGATGATTGATCAAGGTGTGGATGGTCTCATTGTTGAGCCGACGAAAAGTGCGTTGTATAACCCGAATTTAGCGTTGTATGTTAGTTTACGCGAACGGGGAATTCCAATTGTCATGATTAATGCGCGCTACGAGGAATTAAATACCCCGTATATTTGTGTGGATGATGTTTCAGTGGGATATTTGTCGACAGAATTCCTGATTAAGAAGCAACATAAAAAACTTCTTTTTGTCACGAAAACCGACGATTTACAAGGGAAATATCGCTTAAAGGGTTTTATCGAAGCTTGTGAGGCCTATGAAATCCAATTTTCAGAAGGTGATGTTATTACGTATACGACAGAAACGCGGACGCAGGTCATCCATCAAATTTTAGAGCGACTTGGTCAAAAAGATGTGACGGGAATTGTTTGCTATAATGATCAAATTGCGAATTTGCTTGCCACGGAATTGATGGAGAGAGACTACAAAATTCCAGCTGATTTCTCGATTATTGGGAATGATGATTCGTCATTGAGTCGACTTGGTAGCGTTAAGCTAACGACGCTAAGTCATCCTAAGGAAGAGATGGGAAAAGATGCGGCTAATTGGATCGTGCGCACAATTGAGACGGGAATCCCAGAGAAAAATATTTGCTACAAACCAGTACTCATTGAGAGGGACTCGGTTAAGAAAATATAAAACCAGGTACTGTTGCAAATCCAAATGTGGATGAACAACAGTACCTGTCTTTTTTTATACTCGAACTTCTTTGGCAATCTGTTTACCATCTTGTTCAATTTCTTCCAGTGTACGTCCACGTGTTTCGGGAACGAAGAAACGGATGAATAATACGCCTAGGAAACATATAATTCCAAAAATGGCGAATACGAGTTCTTGCGGCATATACGCTGTCATAATTGGGAAAAGTAGCCCAACAAGGAAAGAGCCAATCCAGTTGAAGGAGGAGGCTAGCCCAGACGCACGACCGCGAATCGCAAGTGGGAAAATTTCACCGACGATTACCCAGGTTAATGGTGCCCACGTACAAGAATAGAAAGCTACATAAACACAAAGGAAAACGAGCATAATCATAGGGCTGGCGTCGGATTTTACAAACGTATTGATAATGGCTGGCAAGATGAAGGAAAGCCCCATCACGGCTCCACCAACAGTCAATAAGGTTCGGCGGTTAAATTTGTCTGCAATGACTAAGAAGAAAAGTGCACCAATAACAAGAATAACCCCTTGAATAATCGGCCACATAAGTGCTTCACTGGCAGAATGTCCCGTTGCTTTTTCAACGATTAATGGAATGTAGTAAAAAATAGCATTGGCTCCTTGAAATTGTTGGAAAGCAGCAACGCCAATTCCAGCGAAAACAAGTGCACGGTAACGACCGGTGAGGAGTGTTCCCCAAGTGGTTGTGTGCGCTATTTTCTCCTCTTGTTGAGCAGTTTTGATGATTTGATCTAGCTCTTGGTCCACCTCTGCTGGTTTGCGAATATAACCAAGAACTTTACGAGCTTCGTCCAATTTTTTAGATTTCACAAGGAAACGTGGTGATTCGGGAAGCGCCATGACGCCGAAGAAAAGAATGATTGCTGGAATCGCTGCCAATCCAAGCATCAAGCGCCAAGCCCACATTTCAGGTAGTCCTTTTAGAAGGAAGTCGATGATGTACGAAAGAAGCATTCCTGAAACTATCATCACTTGGTTTATTCCTGACAAACGTCCACGTAGTTTTGCCGGCGCCATTTCAGACATATAAGAAGGAACGAGTGCAGACGCAGCTCCAACCGCTAATCCAAGCAGAACTCTGGCCCCAATTAAGTAATATACGCCATTATGAGGAGCGATTCCACATAGAATAGATCCAATGACAAAAATAACAGCTGAAATTAAAATCATCTTGCGTCGTCCTAGTCTGTCAGATAGTATTCCTGCCATTGCGCCACCAAATATGGCTCCTAGCATGACCGCGGAAGTGATCCAACCTATTAGTCCGGCATGCCCAGTGAGATTCCAGTCATCTTGTAGAAATGGAAGTGCTCCAGTCATTACCCCGATATCGTAGCCAAATAAGATTCCTCCAAAAGCGCCAAAAAAGTAAATAAAAGATGCGGAAATTTTCTTTTCTTTTTTCATGTTGCGTTCAACCCCTTCTTTTCATCATAGTTTTAAAATAAATGGATTACGTTTTATGTAAGCATTTTCATTCTACAATATTTGTTCGTACATATCAAGTGATTTTATTGTTTTTTTAAATTTACTTGTTGACATGTACGTACAAAAGAGTTAAATTTAGTGTGTAAGCGTTACTAAAAATCATGGATTAGACTACGTTTTAAGGAGGTTTTTAAATGATTACAGAAGAAGTGAAAGCTAGAGAGATGTTAGATATTATTGATGGCCGTACATCTTTAGGCATTGAATTTGGATCGACGCGAATTAAGGCAGTCTTGATGGATTCTACCTTTAGCGCGGTTGCCACTGGAAGTTATGAATGGGAGAACCAATTGGAAAATGGTGTTTGGACCTATTCGCTAGATTCTATTTGGAAGGGCTTACGAATGAGTTATCGCAAGCTAGCATCTGAAGTTTTTGAGAAATATGGTGAGACGCTTTCATCCGTGGGGGCGATTGGGTTTAGTGCGATGATGCACGGTTACATGGCTTTTGACGCGGACAAGCAATTGTTAGTTCCATTCCGGACGTGGCGCAACACGATGACGGGAGAAGCGGAGCGGAAATTGACGGAGCATTTTAATTACAACATTCCGCAACGGTGGAGTATAGCGCATTTATACCAAGCTATTTTGAATAAGGAAACGCATGTTGGGCAAATCGATTATTTAACGACGCTTGCCGGTTACATACATTGGCAATTGACTGGTGAGAAAAACATCGGAGTAGGAGATGCTTCAGGGATGTTTCCGATTGATATGGAGACGAAAACGTACAATCAGAAAATGGTTGCGATTTTTGAACAGTTAGCGGACGTGGAGGGCATTACGCTCGATTTGAATGCGATGTTACCTCATGTATTCCTTGCTGGGGATGAAGCTGGTAAGTTGACGCAAGAAGGGGCTTATTTGCTTGATCCAACTGGTAATTTGCAGCCGGGGATTTCGATTTGTCCGCCAGAAGGAGATGCGGGAACGGGCATGGTTGCGACGAATAGCGTGGCGAAACGAACGGGTAACGTGTCGGTTGGAACGTCTGCTTTTGCGATGATTGTACTAGAAAAAGAGCTCCAAGCGGTGTATCCGGAGATTGATTTGGTGAGCACGCCATCTGGGAATCTCGTTGGAATGGTGCACGCGAATAATTGCTCGTCGGATATAAATGCATGGATGGGTCTATTCCAAGAAGTGACAGAGACGCTGGGCTTTGAACTTAGCAGAGACAAGTTGTTTTCCGTGTTGTTAAAAGAAGCGCTGCATGGTGATTCGGATTGTGGCGGGTTGCTGTCTTACGGATACTATTCTGGTGAAAATATTACGAGAATGAATGAAGGTAGACCGTTATTCGTTCACTCGCCAGACAGTCGATTCAATTTGGCGAACTTTATGCGGCTGCATCTTGCCAGTGCATTCGGTGCGATGCGAATAGGGCTAGATATTTTAAAACAAGAGGACATTCAAATTGATTCATTAGTTGGGCATGGTGGAATTTTTAAAACGCCTGAGGTTGGTCAGCGCATACTTGCGGCCGCGATGCAGACACCGATTACTGTGATGGATACAGCAAGTGAAGGCGGTGCATGGGGTATTGCGTTGCTCGCTTCGTATATGAAATTTAGCTCTGGTGAAACGTTGGATGCATTTTTGGCGGAACGAGTATTTGGAGATGATCAAGGTGTGACGCTTGCGCCGACGGAAGATGAGATGGCAGGCTATGACGTATTTTTGGAACGTTACCGTGCGGGGCTATCCATTGAAAACGAAGCGATTGAAAAATTGATATAGGCAGGAGGCATTTTCGATGTTAGAAGAACTGAAAGAAGAGGTTTTTAGAGCCAATTTGGAATTACCAGAACGTGGTCTTATTAAATATACGTGGGGCAATGTGAGCGCTTTTGACCGGGAATCACAATGTTTTGTCATTAAGCCGAGCGGTGTTGGCTATGCAGAGATGAAAGCCTCCGATATGGTTGTTGTTGATTTGGATAATCGTGTTGTGGAGGGCGATTTGAACCCATCGTCCGATACGCCGACGCATGCGGTGCTTTATAAAAATTTCCCGGAAATCGGTGGTATCGTGCATACACATTCGACGTGGGCAACCATTTGGGCACAGGCAGGGCTCGATGTCCCAGCGATGGGAACGACACATGCGGATACATTTTTCGGCTCCGTTCCTTGTGCACGAGTTTTAACGCAAGAGGAAATTGATGCGGGGTATGAGCATGAAACTGGGAATGTCATTGTAGAAACGTTTCAAGAGCGAGTCATTGATCCAAACGATGTACCAGGCGTGTTGCTTCACGGGCACGGGCCGTTTACGTGGGGCAAAGATGCAGCGAATGCCGTGATGAATGCGGTCGTTTTAGATGAAGTTTGTAAGATGAATTTTTATACGCGACAACTAAATAGTTATGCAGAAGAGCTTCCAAAGCGGGTGCTTGATAAACATTATTTAAGAAAACACGGAAAAAACGCCTATTATGGGCAAGGAAAATAAAAGGAGCTGAATTAAAAATGTTAAAAATAGCTGAAAAAGAATTCTGGTTTGTGGTTGGATCGCAACATTTGTACGGGGAAGAGGCACTAAAAAGCGTAAAACAAGACGCAGAAGAAATGGTCGACGCGCTGAATAAGAGTGGGAACCTGCCGTATCCAATCGTTTTAAAAGAGCTCGCAGTTACCGCAGATACCATTACAAAAATCATGAAAGAAGTCAATTATCAAGATAAAGTTGCCGGTGTTATCACATGGATGCATACATTCTCGCCAGCTAAAATGTGGATTCGAGGCACGAAATTGCTGCAAAAACCATTGCTTCATTTAGCAACGCAGTTTAATGAAAGTATTCCGTGGAAAACGATCGATATGGACTTCATGAACTTGAATCAATCCGCACATGGCGATCGTGAATACGGTTTTATTAACGCGCGTCTTGGCAAACAAAATAAAATTGTAGTCGGCTTTTGGCAAACAGAACACGTCATGTCAGAGATTGCTGACTGGATGGATGTAGCAGTCGCTTACGAGGAAAGTTATCATATTAAAATCGCGCGCTTCGGGGATAATATGCGAAATGTTGGCGTAACAGAAGGCGACAAAGTAGAAGCGCAAATCCAGTTCGGCTGGGTTGTCGATTATTTTGGAATTGGTGATTTAGTTCAAGTTATTGATGCTGTAACTGATGAAGAAGTAGATGCTTTGTTTAGCGAATACAAGGAACTATATGATTTTGAATATGGCGACTATGACCAACAAACATGGGAAGCGCACGTCAAAGTACAAGCGCGCCAAGAAATTGGCATCCGTCGTTTCCTTGAGCAAGGGGAGTATAATGGCTTCACCTCCAATTTTGAAGATCTTTATGGTATGAAGCAACTACCCGGACTTGCCGTACAACGTTTGATGGCGGAAGGATATGGTTTTGCTGGTGAGGGTGACTGGAAGACAGCCGCGATTGACCGTTTGATGAAGGTAATGGCCCATAATAAAAATACAGGATTTATGGAAGATTATACGTACGAACTGGCAGCTGGGAAAGAAGCTATTTTGCAATCGCACATGATGGAAGTAGATCCAACACTCGCTGCTAACAAGCCAAAAATTGTCGTTTCGCCGCTTTCAATGGGCGATCGTGAAGACCCAGCACGACTTGTTTTTGATGGGAAAGCTGGGGAGGGTGTCGTGGTTTCCATGGCGGATTTCGGCACGCATTATAAGTTGTTGATTAATGAAGTATCCGCATTTGAGCCGACCGAAGCAGCGCCAAATTTACCGGTAGCACGCGTTTTATGGGAAGTAAAACCAGGATTCCATGAAGGCGTCCATGCGTGGATTGAAGCTGGTGGTGGACATCACACGGTCGTTTCGCTAGATTTAACAACCGACCAAATTCTAACCTGGGCCAAATTAGTTGGGCTAGAGACAACTGTGATTAAGTAGTATATAAAAGTAGTGTTTCCGTTGATAATTTTGATGGAAACACTACTTTTATATTTTTGGTCAAAGAAAAAATGCAGCGATCCGAAGACCCTGCATCCATTTTCTGATTAAACACGTTCAACTTTACCGGACTTAAGCGCACGAGCTGAAACCCAAACTTTTTTAGGTTTGCCGTTTACTAAGATACGAACTTTTTGTAAGTTTGCTTTCCAAGTACGTTTGCTTGCGTTCATCGCGTGGGAACGTTTGTTACCCGAACGAGTTTTACGACCTGTGATTACGCATACTTTTGCCATCGTTATTTCCCTCCTTACAGAGCTACTTCAAAAAAGCTGCTAATTACCCATCTATCGCATAAAAATAGCTTTTTGTTTTTCATATACTACAATAATTTATCACAAACCAACCCCAATTGCAACCTCTTAAGCGAAAAACCTGCAAAGAATTTTTACTTGACACCATGAAAAGCGGAAACAGCCCGTTAGCCTCGACAGAATTTGTTAGGGGGCGCAGTGAAAACCCGCCCTTGGTTTTTGCGGAGGCCACGAAAATTCCGAGAGGCTGGCTGTTGAAGCTAGCCAGAGCGTAAAAGCGTCGCAAACGAACGCAGAACGTGATGTACACGATACCAGGAGTAGCTCTTGATTTTTATGGAGGGCGAGAAGTTTTCGAGGATCTGGCTTCTGAAGCTAGCCAAATCGCGAAGTAGTCGCCAAACGAACATGAGGTATGATTAACGCTACACCAGGAGTGGCCTCTTTATTTGTTAGGGGGCGCAGTGAAAACCCGCTCTTGGTTTTTGCGGAGGCCACGAAAATTCCGAGAGGCTGCTTAAAGGAAGGCAGTTTCATTGCATTCCACTGCATATTGAGGTCCTAAAAAAGCAAACGACGCTTTTCAAGAATCTCAACAAAGCTAGCCCGAGCGTGAAGAAGCCTACAAACGAACGCAGAACATGATATAAGCTATGACAGGAGTAGTCCTTGCTTTTTTTGCATCACGCATAAATTAGGGCGAGAAGATTTTCAAGAGAAAGTAAGGATTGGCGGCAAGTACATGGAACAAATGCTCACTACGCTACCATTCCTCTGAGTTTTCAGCCGTATACTAATTTAGCAATCGTGCTAGTTCAGCGTCTAAAAGCCACTGATGGATTACCTGCTCGCTACGCTCACATGTATATTGACAATCTAATTCAGCAAGGGAGTTTCATAAGATTCTCAACAACAAACTCCTTCCCAACCCCCATTAATTATAGTAGAATAGAATGGAACAGGAATGTTAGTGTGATTTTTAAGTATTGATAGCAAGAAGCGCAGGCACGAAATCGGCTTCTTTCACAAAAACCTACTTAACAATAAGGAGGAACTATAAAGATGACAATTGAAATGGAAACAAAACTCGGCAAAATTGATATCACAACGGATGTGATCGCAACGCTTGCTGGGGGTGCGGCAGAGGAAAATTTCGGAATCGTAGGAATGGCAAGTCAGCATCAAATTCGTGATGGCTTGACTGATATTTTGCGTCGTGAAAACTATACGAAAGGTGTTATTGTTCGTCAAGAGGATGACGGTTTAAATATTGATATGTATATTATTGTTGGTTTCGGTACCAAGATTTCGGAAGTGGCTCATAACGTACAAGAGCGCGTGAAGTATACATTAGAAAAAACGTTGGGCATCACAGTTGATTCTGTGAATATCTATGTCCAGGGTGTCCGTGTGACGAACGAAGCATAAGGGAGGATACGTAATCGTGAGTGTGTATCAGTTGAATGGAGAAAAATTAGCGGCAATGATTGCAGCTGGATCAGAAAATTTAGCAAAGAACGCAGATTTCGTAGATTCTTTGAATGTCTTCCCAGTTCCAGATGGAGACACAGGGACCAATATGAATCTTTCTATGACAAGCGGTGCGCAAGAGGTTAGTCGAAATAGCATGAGCACGGTGGGCGCGGTAGGAAGCAGTTTAGCAAAAGGACTTCTAATGGGAGCGCGCGGTAATTCAGGTGTTATTTTATCCCAACTTTTCCGTGGTTTTTCAAAATCTATCGAAGGTAAAACCGAATTAAACACGAAAGAATTGGCAGCGGCTTTCACGGCTGGTGTGGACACGGCTTACAAAGCAGTAATGAAACCAGTCGAGGGCACGATTTTGACGGTGGCTCGTGAAGCAGCCAAAGCGGGTGTTATCGCGGCCAATGAATCGGATGATATCGAATTCGTGATGCAACAAATCCTTGAAAAAGGTAGAATTGTACTCGCCAAAACGCAAGAAATGTTGCCAGTTTTAAAAGAAGTTGGCGTCGTGGATAGTGGTGGGCAAGGCCTTATCATTATTTATGAAGGATTTTACGCGGCTTTAACAGGCAATGAAGACGGCATCACGAACTACACGGCTTCGATGGGGGAGTTAATTAACGCCGAACACCATCGCCATGTGCAGGACGTCATGTCAACGGAAGAAATCGTTTACGGTTATTGTACAGAAATCATGGTGCAAATCAATGAAAATAAACCGGGACAAAAGAAATTTGATGAAGAGAAATTCCGCGCTGATCTTTCGGAAATGGGCGATTCCCTGCTTGTTGTTGCAGATGATGAAGTAGCAAAAGTCCATGTTCATACAGAGTATCCGGGAAATGTTTTCAATTATGGTCAGCAATACGGTAGCCTAATCAAAATGAAAGTCGATAATATGCGAGAACAGCATCGCGAAGTCGTGAAAGATACGCCAGTAGAAGCATCTGAAAAAGCAGCTTACGGCATTGTAACGGTCTCAGTTGGAGATGGCATGAAGCGCTTATTTGAAAGTGTTGGTGCTACCGTTGTTCTTTCTGGTGGTCAAACGATGAATCCAAGTACCGAAGATATTGTGAAGGCGATTGAATCAGCAAATGCCGAGCAAGTTTTTGTGTTGCCGAATAATAAGAACATCCAAATGGCCGCAGATCAAGCCGCGCTTATTTTAGGCGAAGATAAGGTCAAAATTATTCCGACGAAAACGATTCCACAAGGTTTAGCGGCATTGCTTGTTTTCCAAGCAGATTTCACATTTGAGGATAATGCGAATGAGATGATTGCTGCTATTCAAGATATCGCAAGTGGGCAAGTGACGACAGCGGTTCGTGATACGACGGTGGACGGTGTGGCGATTAAGAAAGATGATTATATCGGGATTGTAGAAGGCGATATTAAAGTATGTCATCCAAGTCTTGAGGCAGCAACGGTCGCAACACTTTCTGAGATGGTCGATGAGTATAGTGAAATTGTGACATTGCTTTATGGGGAAGACGTGACAGAAGCAGATGCTGAAAAAGTCGCGGAGCTTGTGTCGAATCAATTTCCTGAAATCGAGTTTGAGATTCACTCGGGTGGGCAGCCAGTTTATCCATACATCTTCTCCGTCGAATAGTCACTCAGCGACGCGGCAAACGCTCATTTTCGTCGTTAAAACCTGTGCTACGGTGCTCTTCTACGCGTACGCTTCGCATAACTTCTCACATGGTCGGGGATAAGACTCCCTCCCTGTTTTCAGTCAATGTACAGTCGTACGCTCCGCTTCGGTGCTCGGCTTTGCCTAGAAACTAAGCATTTGCCGCGCCTCTCTCGGCTTGGTAACCTACGGCGTGTTTGTAGTTAGATCGTTGTTATAATAATTATGAAGGGGTGATGTGGGATGAAATTTAATAGTGTGTTTGATATTATTGGGCCGGTGATGATTGGGCCTTCGAGTTCGCATACGGCGGGGGCTTGTCGGATTGGTGCGGTGGCTCGGAGTGTGTTTAATGAAATGCCGATGCAGGTGGATATTCATTTGTATGGGTCTTTTGCGAAGACGTATAAAGGGCATGGGACGGATGTGGCGCTGATTGGTGGTTTGCTTGGGTTCGAAACGGATGATGAGCGGATGCCGGATGCGATTAAACTGGCTGAAGAGTGGGGCATGCATATTAATTTCATCGAGGAACGCGAGGAAGCGGCTCACCCCAATACTGTAAAATTAGTGCTGAAAAATGGTATGCAACAAATGACTCTTGTCGGGGCCTCGATCGGCGGCGGGAAAGTCGAGATTGTACGCTTGAATGAGTTTGAACTGGAATTTACCGGGATGTCACCGGCTGTTTTAGTGTTACATAAAGATAGGTTCGGTGCCATTGCTGCGGTTTCTGGAGTTTTTGCCAAGCATGAAATTAATATCGGTCAAATGAAAGTTTCCAGAAAAGTGAAGGGTGACGAGGCTTTGATGGTGCTTGAGGTCGACCAGCTTGTTGACCAAGTTGTTTTAGATGAGATTAAGGAGTTACAGGATATGTATCAGGTGGCTAGTTTCGTTTTATAGGATATTTTAGAAAATTAGAGCAGAGGAGGTTAAAAAATGTTCCACTCAGTGGCAGAACTTATAGATATTGCAAATCGCGACAATAAACCAATTTCGGAAATCATGATCGAACGCGAAATGGATGTTACGAATAACACGCGTGAAACGATTTTAGAAGTGATGGATCGTAATTTGACAGTGATGGAAGAGGCGATTGTTCGCGGGGAAGAGGGCGTGGAATCGACGACTGGTTTAACTGGTGGCGATGCGGTTCTGATGCGCGAATATATTGCAAAAGGGAATATGTTGTCTGGTGAGACGATTTTAGATGCGGTTGCTAAAGCGATCGCAACAAATGAGGTCAATGCTGCGATGGGCGTGATTTGTGCGACACCGACTGCTGGTAGTGCTGGCGTTGTTCCTGGTGTGCTCTATGCGGTGAAGGATCGCTTGAACATGTCACGTGACGATATGCTGCGTTTCCTTTTTACAGCTGGGGCATTCGGATTTGTCGTGGCGAATAAGGCGTTTGTTTCTGGTGCTGCAGGTGGTTGTCAGGCGGAAATTGGGTCGGCGAGTGCGATGGCGTCGGCGGCGATTGTGGAAGCTGCAGGTGGGACTCCCGAACAATCGGCCGAAGCAATGGCGATGACGATGAAAAATATGTTAGGACTTGTTTGTGATCCTGTGGCTGGTCTTGTGGAGGTGCCGTGTGTGAAACGTAACGCGCTAGGAGCTTCACAGGCGATGATTTCAGCGGATATGGCATTAGCGGGTATCAAAAGTAGAATTCCATGTGACGAAGTGATTGAGGCAATGTACCGTGTTGGGCTACAAATGCCGAGTTCGTTACGTGAAACCGGCGAAGGAGGTCTAGCGGCAACACCTACTGGTAGGGCAGTACAAAGAAAGATCTTTGGTTTGTCGCCGCAAGAGGAACGTGAAGAATCTGAATGATATTCCAGTGACGGACGTAAAAGGAGTCGGCGCTGAAACAGCAAAAACGTTAAAAGAATTGGATATAGAGACAGTAGCTGATTTACTTTTCAATTTCCCGTATCGGTATGAGGATTATCGGTTGCGGGATTTGTCCGAAGTGGCGCATGAGGAGCGGGTGACGGTACAAGGAGAAGTCCTTACCGAGCCTACTCTCGCCTACTACGGAAGGAAAAAATCGAAGCTGTCTTTTCGCGTTGCATCAGGGCATCAAGTCGTGAAAATCGATTTTTTCAATCAGCCGTACATAAAAGGAAAGCTGGCGGTTGGCGATGCTGTAACGGTCTCGGGAAAATGGGATAAAGGTCGCGCGCAAATTACGGCGAGTAAATATAAGCTGGGACACCAAACCTCGGAAGAAGCGCTAGAAGGGGTTTACAGGCTAAAAGGTACGATTCGCAATAAAACGTTGCTGAAATTTACGATAGCAGCTTTTGACGCATATGGGGATTTGATTATTGAAATTTTACCTGAAAAATGGTTGCAAAAATACCAACTGATTTCCAGGCAGGAAGCAGTTCAATTTTTACATTTTCCAAAAAGTCCGGAAGAGCTTAAACAGGCGCGGCGTCGGATGGTTTACGAAGAATTCCTGTTGTTCCAATTGAAAATGCAGCTATTCCGCAAAATTGAACGGGAACGGTCTGGCGGGGTGTCGATTGATTATGATGTCAATGATCTGCGTCATTATATTGAGAGCTTGCCATTCCCGCTTACAGGCGCGCAAAAACGAGTGGTCAACGAAATATGTGGTGACATGAAATCGCATTTCCATATGAATCGCTTGCTTCAAGGGGACGTAGGATCAGGAAAAACCGTCGTGGCCTCGATCGCACTGTACGCTGCGGCAAAAAGTGGTTTTCAAGGCGCACTCATGGTCCCGACGGAGATTTTGGCAGAGCAGCACGCGAATTCGTTAGTCGATTTATTGCAACCCTTCGATGTGACCGTTGGACTCCTAACGAGTAGTGTCAAAGGAAAGCGGCGACGCGAAATGTTGGCGTTGCTGGAAGCCGGAGAAATCGATGTTCTTGTCGGCACGCATGCCCTCATTCAAGACGAGGTTATTTTTAAGAAGCTAGGACTTGTTATCACGGATGAGCAACATCGATTCGGCGTGGAACAGCGGCGGGTTTTACGCGAAAAAGGAGAGTTTCCGGATGTTCTATTCATGACGGCGACACCAATCCCACGAACGCTTGCCATCACTGCTTTTGGCGAAATGGACGTGTCGGTCATCGACGAATTACCAGCTGGTCGGAAGCAAATCGAGACCTATTGGGTAAAACATCAAATGCTCGAGCGCGTCATTGGTTTCATCGAACAGGAAATCACGAAAGGGCGTCAAGCTTACGTGATCTGCCCACTTATCGAAGAATCCGAAAAACTAGACGTCCAAAATGCCATCGATGTGTATAATATTCTAAATGGCAAATGGCAAGGCAAGCATTCCGCGGGCTTGATGCACGGCAAACTTCCATCAGTAGAAAAAGATCAAATTATGCGAGACTTCAACGATCACAAAATCGATTGTCTCGTATCCACGACGGTTGTCGAAGTCGGTGTTAACGTTCCAAACGCAACGATGATGGTTATTTATGACGCCGACCGCTTTGGTCTCGCGCAACTTCACCAACTTCGAGGGCGCGTTGGGCGTGGCGCGGAGCAATCCTTCTGTGTCCTTATCGCTGATCCAAAAACGGAAGTCGGCAAAGAACGGATGACCATCATGACCGAAACAAACGATGGCTTTGTTGTCAGTGAACGTGATTTAGAACTCCGTGGTCCTGGCGATTTCTTCGGTAAAAAGCAAAGCGGTATCCCAGAATTCAAAGTCGCCGATATGGTGCATGACTACCGAGTTTTAGAAATTGCTCGCCAAGATGCCGTCGAAATCATCTATCATGAGGGCTTTTTAGAACAATCAGAATACGCTCCATTACGCGACTTTTTTGAGGCAAACGGCGTGTTCGGCGAGCAGAAATTAGACTGATTGCCGAACTCCACCTAGCCTTATAACTTGCATGTTGGGAGCATTTTTTATATATTACTCTTAGTATCTGGTATTAAATTTCAAAGAAGAAGAGGAGGGAACGCAGATGAAAAAATATCCGAAAAAAGAAAGACAAGCGAGGCTGGCCCAAGCGATTGAAGATAATCCATTTATCACGGATGAACAACTGGCCGAAAAGTTTCAAGTCAGTGTGCAGACGGTTCGACTAGACCGGGTTGCACTCGCGATTCCAGAGCTTCGCGAACGAATTAAACATGTGGCTTCCGAAAACTACACAGATGCCGTTCGCTCCCTTCCAATCGAAGAAATTATCGGCGAAATCATTGACATTGAATTAAATAAAGGCGCTATTTCGATTTTTGAAGTAGGTCCAGAACATGTTTTCAAAAGAAATAAAATTGCCCGCGGACATCATTTGTTCGCCCAAGCTAACTCGCTTGCAACGGCTATTATCCCGAACGATTTAGCCCTGACAACGCAGGCAACCGTCCGATTTATTCATTCTGTAAAAGAAGGGGAGCGCGTGATTGCGAAGGCGAAAGTGCGTGATGATCGCGATAGTAAGTCAATCACGATTGTGGATGTCAACAGCTATGTCGGGGACGAACTGGTTTTAAAAGGAAAATTCGAGATGTACCATACAACAGAAAAAAGGAGTGACGTGAAATGAAAATTGCAATAGATGCCATGGGCGGCGATAATGCGCCTAAAGAAATTGTGCTGGGTGTCATGAAAGCCGCCGCACAATACAAAGATGTAGAGTTCCTCCTTTTTGGTGATGAAGTGAAAATCAATGAATATTTGGCTGATAAAACGCGTATCCAAGTCATACATACGGACGAAAAAATCGAAAGTGATGATGAACCGGTCCGTGCTGTGAAACGTAAAAAGAAAGCGTCGATGGTTCTAGCCGCACAAGCCGTGAAAGATGGCGAAGCGGATGCCTGTATTTCTGCGGGGAACACAGGAGCTTTAATGGCAACTGGCTTGTTCGTGATTGGCCGCATAAAAGGAATCGATCGTCCAGCCTTAGCACCAACATTGCCAACCGTTACCGGAAAAGGCTTTGTTATGCTTGATTTAGGCGCGAATTCCGAAGCAAAACCCGAACATCTTTTACAGTTTGGTCTAATGGGCTCAGTTTACGCAGAGAAAGTTCGCAAAATCGAGCGTCCACGCGTAGCCTTGCTTAACATTGGAACCGAGGAAACAAAAGGAAACGATTTGACGAAACGCGCTTTTGAACTGATGAATAATCAAGAAGCGTACAATTTTGTCGGCAATGTAGAAGCACGAGATATTATGATGGATGTCGCGGATGTCATCGTAACAGACGGCTTCACAGGCAACATGGTTTTGAAATCGATCGAAGGAACAGCCGGTGCCTTTTTCAGCCTTATGAAAATGAGCCTACTAAACGGCTTCAAAAATAAAATCGCTGCATCGTTCTTGAAAAAAGATTTGACGGAACTAAAAGCGAAAATGGACTATAGTGAATACGGTGGCGCCTGCTTATTCGGCGTTCAAGCGCCTGTCATTAAAGCACACGGATCATCGAACGCCAGAGCGATTTTTTCAACGATTCGCCAAGCGCGTGATATGGTTCAAAAACAAGTTGTCGAAACCATTGTTACCGAAGTGGCGAGCGGTCACTTAAAAGCAGAGCAAGATAAAGCAAATCAAGGAGGCACGAAAGATGAGTAAAATAGCATTCGTATTCCCAGGTCAAGGATCGCAAAAGGTAGGCATGGGACAAGATGTCGCAGCAGAATATCAAGAAGCGCAAGCCGTTTATACAGCTGCTGACTCTAAATTAGGCTACGCTATCACAGATATCATTGCAGAGGGCCCGATGGAACTTTTAACAAAATCAGAAAACGCTCAACCAGCGCTTGTTTCGACGAGTGTGGCGATTTTAAAGGCGCTGGAAACATATGGCGTAATAGCGGATTTCGTTGCCGGGCATAGCTTAGGCGAGTACAGCGCGCTTGTTGCGGGTGGATTTTTATCTGCAGAGGACGCGATTTATTTAGTACACCGTCGCGGTAAATTAATGGAAGCAGCCGTGCCAAATGGTCAAGGCGCGATGGCCGCTGTGCTAGGCTTAGATCGCGAAACACTTGGCGCCATCACGGATTCTGTCACAACAGCAGGCGACGATGTGCAGTTAGCGAATCTCAATTGCCCAGGTCAAATCGTTATTTCAGGAACCGTAGCAGGCGTTGAAAAAGCTGGTGAACAGGCGAAAGAAGCAGGTGCTAAACGTGTGTTACCTCTTGCGGTAAGCGGTCCGTTCCACTCGAAATTAATGGTTCCAGCAGCCGAACAATTCCAAGCCGAACTAGACCAAGTGACTTTTCAAGATGGCACAATTCCAGTTGTAAATAACGTCGATGCAAAAGCAACCACGGATAAAAACGCCATCCCAGAAAAATTAGTGCAGCAAATCTATTCACCTGTTTTGTGGGAAGATATCATTACAAATCTCGTAGCACAAGGCGTGGATACATTTGTTGAAATCGGTTCAGGAAAAGTACTTTCTGGCCTAATCAAGAAAATTAATCGCGATGTAACGATTCTTGCAGCAGGTGATGTTGCCTCTGTCAAAGAAGTAGCAGAACAATTAAAGGAGGCAGCCAAACAATGACTTTAACAGGAAAAGTAGCCCTAGTCACAGGCGGTTCACGCGGAATTGGTCGCGAAATCGTCATGACACTAGCCAAACAAGGCGCGACGGTATTTTTTAATTATAATGGTTCTCAAGAAGCCGCAGAAGCAATCGTTAGTGAGATTGTGGCAGCTGGTGGAGAAGCCGCAGCGATGAAAGCCAATGTTGCTGTCGAGGAAGACGTACAAGCCTTATTTAAAGAAGCGGTCGACAAATATGGCCGAATCGATATTTTAGTCAATAACGCAGGCATTACGCGCGATAACCTACTGATGCGCATGAAAGTAGACGAGTGGGATGCGGTTATTGATACGAATCTAAAAGGTGTTTTCCTTTGCACAAAAGCCGTTTCTCGTACGATGATGAAACAGCGCTACGGTAAAATTATTAATATTACATCTGTTGTTGGCTTGATTGGAAACGCTGGTCAAGCAAATTATGTGGCGAGTAAAGCTGGTGTGATTGGCCTTACAAAAACGACGGCACGTGAATTAGCGACGCGCGGTATTAATGTGAATGCGGTCGCTCCAGGTTTTATTGCTACAGAAATGACGGGTGAACTGGATGAAGCGACGAAAGAAGCGATGTTAGCACAAATTCCGCTTGGTAAATATGGTTCGGTGGAAGATGTTGCGAATGCTGTGCTATTCTTGGCGAGCGATGTTTCAAGTTATATGACGGGACAGACGATCGCAGTTGATGGCGGCATGACGATGTAAGTCTTGCTGTGGGCGACGAGAAATACCCATCTTCGTCGTTAAAGTCTGTGCTCCGATGCTCACGTACCACAGTACGCTCCGCTTCGGTGCTCGACTTTGCCTAGAATCTGGGCATTTCTCGTCGCCCAGCAGTTTGGAGGCACGGAGTTGGATTGGAAGTTAGTCGAAAATAAGGCTGAAATACGCTAGTTTCCTAGCTTTTGCGCATATTTTTATGTCTTTTTTTAATTAATAGTTTACGAATACGAAGAAATCCTATATAATACTTGGAGGGAGGTGAAGTAAACAATGGCAGAAGTATTAGAGAAAGTAACTAAGATTATCGTTGACCGTTTAGGCGTCGAGGAATCTAAAGTGACTTTAGAAGCTTCCTTCAAAGACGATCTAGGTGCAGATTCACTAGACGTTGTTGAATTGGTTATGGAACTTGAAGATGAATTTGGTGTAGAAATTTCAGACGATGATGCAGCAAATATTGAAAAAGTTGGGGACGCTGTGAAATACATAGAGGCGAACGCATAATTCCGACTTGTTTTAAACAAATGAACGAGGGTGTCTAGGTAGCACAGACTGTTTTAGACGGGTTTTCCGGTTAAAATTCTGTCGCACACCTAGACATCCTCTTTTTCCACATTAAAGTTTATTTTCTAAGCAGACTCTTCTCTTAAAAGATGTTTAGAAAATAGAGCTCTGGTGTATCGAAATGGAGGCTTTACAGATGGATCTTTGGGAAGAATTGCAGGAAAGTGTTGGTTTTACATTTACAGATATAAACCTTCTAAAAACGGCTTTTACACACTCGTCTTATGTGAATGAACATCGCAAGGAAAAAATTCAGGATAATGAGCGCTTGGAGTTTCTTGGGGATGCGGTGCTTGAGGTGACGGTTTCGCATTACTTATTTACGAAATTTCCAAGTATGGCAGAAGGGCAAATGACGAAAATGCGTGCAGCCATCGTATGTGAACCTTCGCTCGTTGATTTTGCGGAAATGGTGAACTTCTCGCGGTACGTGCGACTTGGACGCGGGGAGGAGAGAGCTGGTGGCAGAACACGCCCGGCATTGCTTGCAGATGTATTCGAGTCCTTTATTGGAGCGTTATTCCTTGATCAAGGGCTGGACAAGGTTGTGCGGTTCCTCGAGCGCGTTGTATTTCCAAAAATCGATGCTGGTTATTTTGAGCAGACGGTCGATTATAAAACGCAACTACAAGAAATCGTGCAAAAAGACCGTGACGTCGTGATTACGTATACGATTCTAGATGAAAAAGGGCCAGCGCACAGCAAGGCTTTCGAAGCAATTGTTGCAATCAACCAAGAAAAACGCGGCGCTGGAACGGGTAAGACGAAGAAACAAGCGGAGCAAAATGCCGCCAAAAGCGCTATCCAAGCGTTGCGCCAAAACTAAGCGGTGAAGGAGTCCGGACATGTTATTAAAACGATTAGAAATGAATGGTTTCAAGTCATTTGCTGACAAAATGGTAATTGATTTTGTGCCGGGCACTACAGCGATAGTAGGCCCAAATGGAAGTGGAAAAAGTAATATTACCGAGGCGATTCGCTGGGTACTTGGGGAGCAGTCTGCCAAAAGTCTTCGCGGTGGCCGGATGGGTGATGTTATTTTTGCCGGAAGTGATTCGCGCAAACCAATTAATTTTGCGGAAGTGTCGCTTGTTTTTGAGAATGAGGATCGGTTTTTACCGCTTGATTATAGTGAGGTTTCGGTGACAAGACGTATTTTCCGTAATGGAGATAGCGATTATTTGATTAATAAGCAGTCGTGTCGTCTGAAAGATATCGTGGACTTATTTATGGATTCAGGTCTTGGACGCGAGTCGTTTTCGATTATTAGTCAAGGGAAAATTGATGAGATTCTAAATAGTAAGCCAGAGGAACGGCGCTCGATTTTTGAAGAAGCGGCGGGTGTTTTGAAATACAAACACCGGAAGAAACAAGCGGAAAACAAGCTTTTTGAAACGGAAGAGAACTTGAACCGGGTGCAGGATATTTTATACGAGTTAGAGGGGCAATTGGAGCCACTTGAGATGCAGGCGAGTGTGGCGAAGGATTATTTATTCCAGCAGGAAGAGTTGGAGAAATATGAAGTGACGCTACTCGTGGCTGAAATTGAAGCGTTCACGGAAAAAATTGCAATCCAAAAAGCGGAATTTGCGAAGAACGGTGACATTTTGACGGCGATGCAGGCGGAAATTAAGCAGGAAGAAGCCCAGATTTTCGCGCAAAAGCAGATGCTCGCGGAGATGGATGAGCAAATGGATGTGACGCAGGCTGAACTTCTCGTTGTGACGGAACGATTGGAGCAATTGGAAGGGCAACGAAATGTGGCGTTGGAACGGAAGAAACATAGTAACGAGAACGAACAGGCCATGCATGAAAACTTGCAACAACTTGAAGCGAAGATTAAGACTTTTGAGGCGCAAAAACAAGGGCTTTTGCAAGATAAGCTGGAAAAAGAAACGGCGCTCGAAGTTTTTCTGAAAGAGAAGAAGGTACTTGAGGCCAAATTGGCGGAGTATAGCAACTTATCGGAAGAAAAAATCGAGAACATGAAAAGTGATTATATTGAGTTACGCCATACGCAGACGACGATGAAAAATGATATCGGTTATTTGGAGCGGCAGCTGTCGCAGATGCAAGGTCGTTCGGAAAAACTGGATCATGAAAACCAGCAACATATCTCAGAACGAAATGAAATTATTGCGAATGTCGAAAGTTTGACGAAACATGTAGAAGAAATGCGGACGAAGCTGGCGGATCAGATGGGGAATTATCAGTCTGTTCAGCAGGAATTGGCGAAACAGGAAGCGGTTTTCACGAAGCAAGAGCGTGAAATGTATCGGCAATATGAAACGATTCAACAAGCGAAGTCGCGTCAGGAAACATTGGCGGAGCTCGCGGATGATTACGCTGGATTTTTCCAAGGTGTTCGTGAAGTTTTGAAGGCGAAGAAGAAGTTGAACGGTATTATGGGCGCGTTTGTCGAATTAGTCGAGATTCCGGAACATTACCAGAAGGCGCTTGAAATCGCGCTTGGTGCGAATGCCCAGCATATTATTGTGCGCGATGATCAGTCGGCGCGTGAAGCGATTCGTTATTTGAAAGAGACGCGAGCTGGGCGGGCGACATTCTTACCGCTGACAACGATTCAACCACGCCAAATTCCGATGGCGACAAAACATAGCTTGGAACAACAACCAGCTTTTGTCGCGTTGGCAAGTGATGTGTTGACGTACGATGCCCAAGTGGAAAACGTGATTTTGAACGCGCTTGGAACGACCATTTTGGCAAAGGACCTAAAAGGCGCGAATCTACTCGCAAAATTGGTGAACTTCCGATATCGCGTGGTTACATTGGAAGGTGACGTCGTGAACGCTGGTGGTTCGATGACTGGTGGAGCAACCGCGCAAGGCAAATCATCTATCATGACGCGTAAACACGAACTGGAAAACTTGAGCAAAACGATTGCACAAATGACGGTCGCTGTGGAGAAAACGGAGAAACAATTTACGGCATTGAAAGAAGAGGTCAAAGCAAAACGAGAGCAGTTAGAAGAGGCACGGTCCATTGGCGAATCGCTTCGTTTGCAAGAGACGGAATTACTCGGGAAAAAAGAGCGCGCGGAAGAACGTTTAGCCGTAGCGAACAAACAGCTCCAAATTTACGATATGGAGAAAGAAGAAGGCACGTCGGAACATCAGCAATTGACAGAACGCAAAGAGAAATTGCAACAAGAATTAACGGTGCTGGCGCTGGAAATTATCGATAAAGACGAACAGATTCAGCGGATGACGAAGCAAAGCAAAGAGCAAGAACATAATCGTGCGAGCGATCAAGAAAGTTATGCCACACTTAAATCTCGCGTGGCAGTGAGTCGTGAACAGCTTCAGACCGCAGCACAAGCTTTGCTGACGCTAGAAACAGATATGGCTGATTACTATAACCAAAAAGAGGCGATTACGTCAAAACTGGCGATGCTTCAAACAAACCTAGAAACGGTGCATACGAGTACGGAAGAGTTAGTTGAGATCATCGAGCAGGCACGGATGGAGAAGGAACAAATGATAGCGAGACGTGATGAATTACGCGAAAAACGTCTGGCGCTACAAGAAAGCTTGGCCGTTCAAGAAGAAGCCTTGCAGCAAAAGCATAATCAAGCAAGTTTTTACATGGAGCAAAAAACAACGGCAGAGGTCAGTTTAAGCCGTTTAGACGCGGATGTAGACAATCGTTTAGAACGCTTATCGGAAGCCTATGTGCTCACTTTTGAGGCGGCTAAAGCTCGTAAGGTGGAAGATATGGATATCGATAACGCGCGGTCCAAAGTCCGGTTATTGAAACGTTCCATCGATGAACTTGGTGCAGTCAATATTGGTGCCATCGACGAATTCGAGCGGATTAAAGAACGTTTTGACTTCCTAAATGGGCAGCAGGCGGATTTACTCGAAGCTAAATCAACCTTGTTCCAAGTGATGGATGAGATGGATGAGGAAATGAAGAAGCGATTTGATGCCTCTTTCACAGCGATTCAAACAGAATTTGCGATTGTTTTCCCTGAGCTTTTTGGTGGTGGACAAGCGCGACTTATTTTGCAAAATCCGGATGAGGTCTTAACAACGGGCGTGGATATCGAAGCGCAACCACCAGGCAAGAAATTGCAGAACTTGAGCCTACTTTCGGGTGGAGAGCGTGCGTTAACGGCGATTGCTTTATTATTTGCGATTATTCGCGTACGTCCGATGCCATTCTGTATTTTGGATGAAGTGGAGGCGGCGCTGGATGAGGCGAACGTGACGCGCTTTAGTCGTTATTTGAAGAAATTTGAAACGAATATTCAATTTATCGTTATAACTCACCGCAAGGGCACGATGGAGGAAGCGGATGTGCTGTACGGTGTAACAATGCAGGAA
Source organism: Paenilisteria portnoyi (assembly GCF_014322795.1). Lineage (GTDB taxonomy): Bacteria > Bacillota > Bacilli > Lactobacillales > Listeriaceae > Listeria_A > Listeria_A portnoyi. Next base: position 18,980 of record NZ_JAASTT010000026.1, on the reverse strand, counting down.
TCTGGCGTCTCGAAGCTCGTTTCGGTGCGCTTAGAAGAAACTGCAGAACTAATCAAATAGAGGAGTTGCAAACCGGATGACATTTTTCAAGAAAATAAAGGATAAATTAACACAACAAACCGATTCTGTTACGGAAAAATTTAAAGATGGCTTATCCAAAACGCGTGATAATTTTTCAGGTAAAATGAATGAACTTGTGGCGCGTTATCGTAAAGTGGATGAGGAGTTTTTTGAAGAGTTGGAGGAAATTCTGATTCAGGCGGATGTTGGTTTTGAAACGGTGATGGAGCTTGTCGAGCAGTTACGTGAAGAGGTGAAGTTGCGTAATATTCAGGACCCGAAAGCTGTACAGGAAGTCATCGTGGAGAAATTGGTGGCGATTTACCACGGCGAAGAGGAAGAATTACCAGAGTTAAATATCCAACCAGAAGGCTTGACGGTGATTCTTTTTGTCGGTGTGAACGGTGTTGGTAAAACGACGACTATCGGCAAACTGGCACATCATTTGAAAGCACAAGGCAAGAGCGTGCTTCTAGCGGCTGGCGATACATTCCGAGCTGGGGCGATTGATCAGTTAGACGTATGGGGTGAGCGTGTCGGTGTGGACGTTATCAAGCAAGCAGAGGGCAGTGATCCCGCAGCGGTGATGTTTGATGCGGTACAAGCGGCCAAAGCGCGTAACGTGGATGTCTTGCTCTGTGACACGGCTGGACGCTTGCAAAACAAAGTGAACTTAATGAACGAGCTGGAGAAGGTGAAACGTGTCATCACGCGTGAGGTGCCAAATGCGCCACATGAGGTCTTGCTTGTCTTAGATGCCACAACGGGGCAAAATGCGTTTGTGCAGGCGAAACAGTTCAAAGAGGCGACAGATGTAAGTGGGATTGTGCTAACGAAATTAGACGGTACAGCAAAAGGTGGGATCGTGATTGCGATTCGTAACGAGCTCCATATCCCGGTTAAATTTGTTGGTTTGGGTGAAAAAATGGATGACCTTCAAGCGTTCGACGCGAATGAATACGTATATGGTTTATTCGCAGACGTGATTGACGGTGCAAAAGAATAACATTATTTAGGCGATGGAAAAACCCGTCTATCAGAATTGTTTTTCTGGTAAACGGGTTATTTCCTATTTTTCGCTTTTTTTGTAATGCAACTCGACAAACTGGCCGAAAGAAGTAGTATCAACTAATTCAAGGCGTTCTAGATAGTCGCCCTCTTCGAATAATCGTTTCCCTTTACCGAGCAGGATAGGCGTGATTTGAATCCACCACTCATCGATCATATTAGCTTCTAGAAGTGGTTTTAATAAGTTACCGCCACCTACAATCCAAATAGGTTTTCCATCTTGTTCTTTTAATTCGTTAATAAAAGAAACTGGGTTTTCGTGGATGGTATGGGTATCTTCAAAGGTTTTAGTCGTGTCTCTTGTGAAAACGTATACCTCTTGGTCTGGATAAAATGGTTCGCCTTTTTGTAGCTTTAGAACTTCTTCGTACGTGACGCGGCCCATGACGACTGCATCGATATTTTGGATGAATTTTTCGTAGGTGGTTCCTTCGCCTGTGTCTGTTTCGAATAGCCAGGTTAAACTATTGTCTTGGTCGGCTAGGTATCCGTCTAGGGTAACGGCGCCGTAAAAAACTACTTTTCTCATGATTTGCATAGCTCCTTTAGCATTGACATGTTTTTATTATAGCACAAATGTTTGGGGTTGGAGGTTTCTTCACGCTCGCTCTAGCTTTGTTGTGGCTCTTATGAGGCATTACTCGCCGATTTAGAGCCTCAATACGAGTGCGAACAGAGTGAGCATTCGTTCCTTGTATCCGTCATGGCCTGTGCCTCCGATCTAGCTTTGTTGAGATTCTTGAAAAGCGTAGTGTGCTTTTTTAGAACCTCAATATGCAGTTGAATGCAATGAAACTGCCTTCCTTTTAGCCAACTCCTCGAAAACTGGAGCGCCCCCATAAAGAGCAAATACTATTCTTAGTGTAGCGGAAATCATGCTCTGCGTTCGTTTGGCGGTTGCTTCACGGTCGGGCTAGCTTCAAGAGCCAGCCTCTCGGAAATTTCGTGGCCTCCGCAAAAATCAAAAGAGGATTTTCACTGCGCCCCCTATGTTGTGGCTCTAAATCGGCGAGTAATGCCTCAATACGAGTGCGAACAGAGTGAGCATTCGTTCCTTGTACCCGTCATGGCCTGTGCCTCCGATCTAGCTTTGTTGAGATTCTTGAATAGCGTCGTTTGCTTTGTTAGAACCTCAATATGCAGTTGAATGCAATGAAACTGCCTTCCTTTTAGCTAACTCCTCGAAAACTGGAGTTGAACGAGCCGTCTCAGCCTTTCAGCGCTTGACATCCCCCATTTTTCCACGTATTCTTATATAGTATAAGCGGGTTTTGGCTAGGGAAGGAACGATGCGGATATGTTTGAGAAAACGACGCGGATGAATTTTTTGATTGATATCTATGATTCGCTTTTAACAGAGAAGCAGCGGTCCTATGTTTCGCTTTATTATTTGGAGGATTTGTCGCTTGGTGAGATTGCTGAGGAGTATGAGGTGAGTCGGCAGGCGGTGTATGATAATATTAAGCGGACCGAGGCGGTGCTTGAGAATTATGAAGAAAAGCTTGGCGTTTTAAAGAAATATCAGGAGCGTGAGCAATTAATTGAGCATCTGGAACGACGATTACAGGAAGAACAAGTGTTAGACAATGAAGTAGCTGGTCTGCTTCAACAACTTAAAAATATGGATTAGGAGGCGGCGCACATGGCATTTGAAGGATTAGCCGGCCGATTACAAGAAACGATGAACAAAATCCGCGGAAAAGGGAAAGTGAACGAGGCGGATGTAAAAGAAATGATGCGTGAAGTCCGACTTGCTTTACTGGAAGCGGATGTTAACTTTAAAGTCGTCAAACAATTTATCAAAATAGTAAGCGAGCGTGCTGTTGGTAGTGAAGTTATGAAGAGCTTGACGCCGGGTCAACAAGTCATCAAAATTGTCCAAGAAGAATTAACGACATTGATGGGTGGCGAGGAAAGTAAGATTGCCGTTGCTGATAAACCACCGACTGTCGTTATGATGGTTGGGCTTCAAGGGGCTGGTAAAACAACAACAACTGGTAAACTTGCGAACTTACTACGCAAAAAATATAATCGCAAACCACTTCTCGTGGCGGCGGATATTTATCGCCCAGCGGCCATTAAACAATTGGAAACGTTGGGAAATCAGCTGGATATGCCGGTCTTTTCTTTAGGTGATCAAGTCAGTCCTGTCGAAATTGCCAAACAAGCGATTGCGAAGGCGAAAGAGGATCATCTGGATTATGTGTTGATTGATACGGCGGGTCGTCTGCATATTGATACGGAATTAATGGATGAATTGGTAGCTGTGAAAGAAATCGCTAATCCGTCTGAAATTTTACTCGTTGTCGATTCGATGACAGGGCAAGATGCGGTAAATGTAGCGGAAAGTTTTAATGCGCAGTTAGATATTACTGGTGTTGTCTTAACGAAACTTGATGGGGATACACGTGGTGGTGCGGCGCTTTCGATTCGTTCTGTGACAGAGAAACCGATCAAATTTGTTGGTATGGGCGAGAAGATGGAGGCACTCGAAAGTTTCCATCCAGACCGAATGGCATCTCGTATTTTGGGCATGGGTGATGTGTTATCTCTTATTGAGAAGGCGCAGGTTTCAGTCGACGAGGACAAGGCGCGTGAGCTTGAGCAGAAAGTAAAAGACATGTCGATGACGCTAGATGACTTTTTAGAACAATTGCAACAAGTTCGCCAAATGGGACCGCTAGACGAGCTTCTTAAGATGATGCCTGGCGCGAATAAAATGAAAGGTCTCGATAACATGAACGTCGATGAAAAGCAGTTGACACATATCGAGGCGATTATTAAATCGATGACAAAAGCAGAAAAAGATCACCCAGAGATTATCAATGCGAATCGACGGAAGCGTATTGCTCGCGGTTCTGGACGAACAATCCAAGAAGTCAATCGTCTTTTGAAACAATTTAATGAGATGAAAAAGATGATGAAGCAAATGTCTGGTGCTGGTGGAAGTGGTAAAGGAAAGAAAAAACGTGGCGGATTAGGTAATTTTAAGATGCCATTTTAATGACAAAAAGAAATATAAATTACAAAAAACATAGCTTTTAAGCTATGTTTTTTTTGACTTCATTGTGAATACAGGAACGAGTAGTTCTATATACCTCTTCGTTAGAAAATAATTGTGAATAATTGAATAATCAAGGGAACTATTGCTATTAGGGGAGTTATTAATAGGAAAAAATCTATATGATGATAAAGATTATATTAAAATCATATAGATTATTTTTAATAAGGTATAAAATCCTATTTTGAAGAAAGATTCTTCTTATTATATTAAAATATAGTTATTTTATTTTTGTTGTATAATATGTTTTTTTCTGGGGTATAGTATATCTATGCTCCTAGGGGTATAGATAAGCGTTATGATACTTATATCTTTTTTATTGCATTTATTACAGACTGAATTTTTTGTTTTTGGAAATATTAAAAGCTTAAGAAATTTGATTTTTATGCTTTGAAAGGGTGTGGTATGGGTTATTTAAATGGTGCTTTGGTTGGGGAATAGATGTGGTTAGCCTAAGTGTTGCTGGGGATTTGGTGCTTGTTGTATTAATTTTAGCTCGGTGTATACCGAAAGCTTGAGGGGGAAAAATAGTGGGGAAACGGCAAGTAGATTATAAGCGTAGAATGAATTGGAAGAGCAATCAAAAAGCGAAAATGATTGCAACACTCTTTACGGCAGCGACGATTGTAGCGTCACCTATAACATTGCATTATGATAATTTTGGAAAAGGTTTGGTTGTAAGTGATACACAAGCAGAAGCGGCAACAATAAGTTTATTGGGGAATTCTTCATTGAATGCTAGCTATGTAAATGGGAAACTGATTATAAAATTATCAGGTACACAGCTTGCTAATATTGGATTATTGCAAAGTTACTATCCTTCTTTTAAATTACCAGATGAATTGAAAACTTTATTATCTAATCCAAATGTGAAAGCGAATACGAAAATAGATTATAAAATTCCGTATTTGGGACTGTTTGGTGCAAGTTTAAATAACACTGGAACTAAAACTGGCAATAGTTTAATTATTAATGCAGCGAACGGAACAGTAGCAACCAATATTAGTCATACTTTAGGCATTTCTGTTACTACGCCAACTACTTTTACGCTAACTATAGATTTGATGGCTCTTGGTGTAACTGCTTTGCCTGCAGGAATTGGTGATGATAAGTTAGACTTTGCTGCCTTTGCTGGAGATAATTTTGTAGATATTGATTTGCTTAATAATAGTGGGGCAAGTACTTATATTGATGCTCCGGAAGCAGATGCGGATGCCGACGCCGATGCGGATGCTGACGCCGATGCTGATGCGGATGCCGACGCTGATGCTGACGCCGATGCTGATGCGGATGCCGATGCGGATGCTGACGCCGATGCGGATGCAGATGCTGATGCGGATGCCGACGCTGATGCAGATGCAGATGCTGACGCCGATGCAGATGCCGATGCTGATGCGGATGCGGATGCTGACGCCGATGCGGATGCTGATGCTGACGCCGATGCGGATGCTGATGCTGACGCCGATGCGGATGCCGACGCTGATGCCGATGCTGATGCCGATGCTGACGCCGATGCTGACGCCGATGCCGATGCGGATGCCGACGCCGATGCGGATGCCGACGCTGACGCAGATGCTGACGCCGATGCAGATGCAGATGCTGATGCGGATGCCGACGCAGATGCTGACGCCGATGCGGATGCTGACGCTGACGCCGATGCGGATGCCGACGCGGATGCCGACGCAGATGCTGACGCTGATGCGGATGCTGACGCTGATGCGGATGCCGACGCGGATGCGGATGCTGACGCTGATGCCGATGCAGATGCCGATGCGGATGCAGATTCAGATGGGGACATTGATTGGACTAACTTTAATGTTGACAGACCGTTATTTGAACCAGTACACGCTGGTGATACTACTATTAGAGGTGAAACGGGTTACGCAAGTGCTAGCTCAGTTAGTGCGCTAGTTCAGCGAGTACAAGCTATGGCTAAAACTTTGCCAGAAGGAACAACTTTGAAACTGATTTTACAACTTCCTGATGGTACCATTCTTGGAAACATTGTTATAAATGCCGATGGAACCTATTCTACTAATATTACTGGACATACGTTAGCTGCTGGTGATATTATTACTGCTTATCTAGTTGCGCAACGTGGTGAACAAACAAAAGTAGGTGCTATTGCATCAACTACTGTTTTACCACTTGTCGATGAAACGGATGCGGATGCCGATGCGGATGCGGATGCGGATGCCGATGCCGATGCGGATAATGATCCTACAACGCCAATCAATACTGGAAATGGTGGTACAGGTGGTTCTGGAACTGGGACAACTACAGGAACTGGTGGAACATCAGGATCAGTAATTGTACCAATTAGTACAGGAGGAACTGGAATGTCCGCAACGATGATGGGCAATGGTTCATCTTCAGGATCAGAGTTGCCTTCAACCGGTGATGAAGATTCCACAACAGCACAATGGTTTGGTGGCGGACTGTTACTTCTTGCAGGAGGCTTCTTGTTAAGTCTATTCCGTAGAAAACCACAAGAATAACGAAAAAAAATGGTCTCCCTTACTTTTTGAGGTAGGGAGGCCATTATTAAAAAAAAGGAGTTGGAAAATGCTAAGTTTAGATGCTGTAAATACGATAAAAAAACAAGTAGAGAATAAAGCCAAATCAGTGGAAATGAATAATTGGAAAGGCGAGTGGAAAGTTTTCCTTTCATTGGATTTTGAAAAAAAACGTGCGACTGTACTAAATTACAGCAATGCTTCACTAGATTATATTTTTAAGCAGATTCATAAAAAACTCCAAGATGAAACAGAAAATAGGACATTTAAAATTGATGTTGCCTATCAGTTCGATACAGTCCTTTTTTCGGAATGGAATGAAATAACGTTACATACAAGGAAAAATTATTATCGCAAAGGGATTTCGTTTGATAAGGGATTTCATACGGCTTTATTGGAACAGGAAATTAATGGGAATGCGATGATACAACCGAAAGATGAAGGGGTAGCGCTTAATTTAGAGAATTTAAATCGCTATCTAGTACAGGCAAATAAGGTGTATGGCAAACTTCAAATAGAGGCAGATTCAGAGCTCATTACTTTTGATACACTCGGGTTTTATTATGACGGTAATGATGTGCTGGAGCTTTTTAGTGGGGATTTAAACAATGGTAGACGGAGTACCCCGTTAACCCCCGCGGATGTAGAAGAAATTATTCATCATGCTGGTGCCTATTTGGCAAATCAAGTCGGCGCTGACGGCGAATTTATTTATGGTTATTTCGCTTGTTTTGATAAAAAAATTAAACATTACAACAGTCTACGGCATGCGAGTTCTACTTATTCCATGATCGAATCTTATGAAATATCACGTGATGAAGCGACCCTCACGGCGGCAAAAAAAGCTTTGCGATTCCTAGCCCTTGATTTGATTCGGGAACGAGGAGATAGAGCCTATGTCATTGAACGTGATACGAATGAAATTAAATTAGGCGCGAATGCAGCGGCAATTTTGGCTTTTTCAAAATATATGCAAGTAACGCAAGATATGCTCTATTTACCGTTGTGCCAAAGCTTAGCACATGCTATTTGCGATCAACAACAAGACGATGGGCAGTTTATTCACGTGTTAGAATACCCAACGCTTGTTGTAAAGGATCCATTCCGCATTATTTATTATGATGGAGAAGCTGTGCTAGCTTTGTTACGTCTGTATGCCATTAATACCGACCCTAAATGGCTAAATGCCGCCCAAAAAGCATTTGACCATTTTATCGCTAAGTCCTATTGGAAAAATCACGATCACTGGCTTAGTTATTGTACAAATGAAATAACGAAATATTTGCCGGAAGATCGTTATTTTGAATTCGGCTTGAAAAATGCTTTTGGACGCTTGAACTTCATTCACGATCGCGAAACGACATTCCCAACCTTTTTAGAACTGACGGTAGCAACACATGACATGTGCGAGCGCATTGAAGCTGCAGATAAGGCTTACCTACTAAAAGATTTTAACCGTGAAAAATTAGAACAAACCATTGAAAAACGCGCGGATTATCAACTTAACGGTTTTTTCTATCCAGAACTTGCTATGTACTATAAAAATCCAGCGCGTATTCTGAACAGTTTCTTTATTCGCCACCATTCGTTCCGCGTTCGTATTGATGACGTCGAGCATAATATTTCCGGCTATTGTCGCTATTTGAACCGAATTACAAGTGACTTACCAGAAAAAAATAAAGAAAAAATGTAACTGTAAAGAAAAAACACTTTACAAACAAATCCTTTACTGGTAATATATATACTTGTGTAAGACTTTATGGAGGTGTATATATAAATGGCAGTTAAAATTCGTTTAAAACGTATGGGTTCTAACAAGAAACCTTTCTACCGTATTCAAGTTGCAGATTCTCGTTCTCCACGTGATGGCCGTTCAATCGAAACAGTGGGTACATACAATCCACTACTCAACCCGGCAGAAGTGAAAATCGACGAAGAAGCAGTTTTAAAATGGTTGCATAACGGTGCGAAACCATCTGACACAGTTCGTAACTTGTTGTCAAATGAAGGCATTATGGAAAAATTCCACAATTCAAAACTAGGTAAGTAATAAAGGTCATGGCTATGGAGGATTTAATTCTAACCATCGTAAAGCCTCTTGTTGATCATCAAGATGACGTTGTTGTCTCGGTAGAAGAGAGCGCTACAAGCCTTCTTTATAAGTTATCAGTAAATAAAGATGATATGGGCCGTGTGATAGGCAAGCAGGGACGGATCGCGAAATCGATTCGTACCCTTGTCTACGCGTCAGGCAACCGTAGCGAGAAGAAAGTACGTCTCGAAATCATTGAATGACCGCCCCACATCTAGAATGTGCGGTGGTTTTTTTGTTGCTGGGATTGTTTGAACGAAGTGAATTACAACCCCAGTATGCATGAGAGCGAAGCGAGCAGGTAATCCATTGGTGGGTTTTATGCTGTGAATTGAGAATTAGTGCTGAGTAGATATGGGACCACCAGATAGAACCTCAATATGCATGTGAACAGCAGTGCTGGACTTATGGATGAATAATGACTGGTGTTTTTTCTGATGCTGGTTTCCAGTTTTTTTTGAGTGGGGAGAAAGATTGGCTTTCTGTGATATCGCTTTTCGCGCCTCCGGATCCAGCTTCAAGAGCCAACCTCTCGGAAATTTCGCGACCTCCGTAAAAGTCAAAAGAGGACTTTCACTGCGCCCTCTAACAATTAAATTGGTTGTCAGTCTCGCGCCGCTCTACTGCCTATTGACTCACTACATCAAACCAAACGATGGTTTGAAAGCTCATCAACATAAACGTGCTCTTTCAGCTTTTCATGTGTTACAATAAAATTAACACCCAATCACCGGATAAGGGAGGGTTCCTCATGAAAATTATCCAAAAAGTGACTGTGAAACAAATTCTTACGGAAAAAAGTAAGGAGAAATTGTTTCAATTCTACTTAGAACAACGGCAAACGTTACAAAAAGAAAGTGATCAACTTCATTTTGAACAAAAAAAGATGGAGCACAAAAATAAGTTTAATCAAGAATCGGTAAATAGTTATTTTGCGAAAGAAATTGAAATGCGGCAGGAGAAAGTAAAAATTATTGAATTCCAAGTCGAGCAGCTAGAAATTTTACCGATTGGAAGTGAAATCAAAGAGCGAGAATTGGAGGCAATCCTAGATGTTGCGGTTGGCGATGCTTGGGATGATACCATTTTTGCGAAAACGATTGTAGTAAAAGATGATGTTATAATAGAAATACGCTAGAGGTGAAAGCATGGAGCAGATGTTTAATGTAGGAAAAATAGTAAATACACACGGTTTAATGGGAGAGATTCGCGTTATTTCGCAGACTGATTTTGCGGATGAGCGTTTTGCTGTAGGGAATGAGTTATTTTTATTCGCAAAAGGTAGCAAGAAGCCTGAAAAACTGATTATCAAGACGCATCGAAAACATAAGAATTTTGACTTGTTAACGTTTGAGGGGATTATTGGTATTAATAACGTCGAGCGAATGAGGGACGGTATGCTGAAAGTGCCAGAATCGCAGCTTGGTGATTTGGAGGAAAACGAGTATTATTTCCACGAGATTATTGGGTGTGAGGTGTATACGGAGGAAGGCGAACTACTCGGAATGATTAGTGAAATCTTGACGCCTGGTGCGAATGATGTGTGGGTTGTGCAGATGAAAGGTCAAAAAGACAAGTTGATTCCGTATATCGCGGACGTTGTGCAGTCGGTCAACATCAAGGATAAGAAAATCACGATTTCGGTCATGGAAGGATTGTTTGACTAAATGAAAATGGATGTTTTGTCGATTTTTCCAACGATGTTTGATGGCATGACGGGGAATTCGATTATCAAAAAAACAATTGAAAAAGGACTCGTGGATGTTTCTATTACGGACTTTCGGGAATATGCAGAAGGAAAGCATCAAACGGTTGATGATTATCCATATGGTGGCGGCGCTGGTATGCTTTTGAAGGCGCAACCGATTTTCTCGGCAGTGGAAGCGCTACGGGAAAGAACGCCAGACACGAAACCACGGATTATTTTGATGGATCCAGCTGGCAAACGATTCGATCAGAAATTGGCGGAGGAATTTGCGCAGGAGGAACATTTGATTTTTATTTGTGGTCATTATGAGGGCTATGATGAGCGGATTCGCGAGTTTTTGGTCACAGATGAGGTTTCGATAGGTGATTATATTTTGACGGGTGGCGAAATCGGGGCGATGGCGATGATGGATAGTGTGATTCGTCTGCTTCCTGGAGCTCTTGGAAATGCGGATTCGGCAGTGACGGATTCTTTTTCTACAGGCCTGCTTGAGCACCCACACTACACGCGACCAGCGCAGTTTCGCGATATGGAGGTTCCGGAAGTACTTTTAAATGGGAATCATAAATTGATCGAAGAATGGCGAGAACGCGAGTCATTGCGCCGTACATGGGAACGCCGACCAGACTTACTTGAAAGTTATACTTTATCTGACCAGCAGCAAAAATGGTTAGAGGAGATAAAAAAAGGAGTGGACTAGGCATGGGGATTTTTAAAAATGAAGAAGCTGAAAATCGAGATGATGTATTGAATCGTGATGTGGAATCGGTACTTGTATCGACTGGGCCAACAGCAGTAAACCATGATGTTGTACAGGTTGTTTTTGTTCGTAATTACGTGCAAGCGGAGGCGAAAGTAGGCTGGGCTGCGACATCTGATTTCTCGGGGGTTGTTCGGGGGTTGCAGGAACAGGCTCACGAGCTCGGCGGAGATGCGGTACTGAACTGTCACTTCGAGGAACAGTTTATTCGAGAAGAAGATGGCAAACTACTCATGAGCCAACTTGGTTATGGAACGGTTGTCATGACGAAAATTACAAGATTTTAATAGAAAAAACGAATGGAGAGCCAACGCGTGACGGTTCTCCATTCGTTTTTAATTGAGGCGTTTTTTCGCGCGTGCTAACGCTTTTTCGAGGAGTGGCATGGGGTTTAGAATCATTTTTCCGTGGCCAACTGCGAGAATACTCGGATCGTGAAGCATTATTTTTTCAGTGGAGGCGATACCGGTTTCTAAATCCCACGTCCCCATCGTCGGGAAAGGAAAGAAGGGACGCGTATCGCCGGCAACTGCAATGCCGCCTTGTGTTTGTAGCAAATCTCCAACAATGACGGCCCTGGTTCGATTATCAAAAAAGGAAATAGAGCCAGGCGTGTGACCAGGTGTTTCAATCACAGATAGGGAGCCAATCATGTCCCCTTCTACGATTTTTTTGCCCACCTTGACGGGAAATGTTTTCGGATAGGAGCCTTTGATTGGTTTCTGTGCTTCAAATGCGTATGTCGCTGGATTTTTGATTAGCTGTAATTCTCGGTTGGAGATCATAATTTGCGCATCTGGATGGGCTTCTGCAATCGTTTGTAGCGACCCAATATGATCGCCATGTGCGTGTGTCAAAATAATATACCGGAGCGGCAAGCCAGTGGCAGCGATGTGTTTTAAAATTTTGTTAGCGCTCATTGGTAAAGCTGTATCAATGAGTGTGAGGAAATCGCCGTCTGTTACTAAATAGCAGTTTACTGGGAATAGGAAAGGCAATGTGGTGAGTTGTGTGATATTATTTCGCGTCACCGTGTTCATACTTGGAGCACACCCTTTCTTTTTTTGAAATAGCTAGCGTTATTATACCATATTTTAGCCATCAAGAAAAAAACCTTTACACACCGTGATAAATGTGATAAATTAGATGAGTAACTGGACAGATCCAGTTTTATAACGATGTTCCGCTTCATTACATATGTTGAATGAAAGAATGTCTGTTGGAAGGAGATGAAATGTAATGAATTTGTTAATCAATGAAATTACTAAAAGTCAATTAAATCCAGACGTACCTAGCTTCCGTCCTGGTGATACTGTTCGCCTTCACGTAAAGGTTGTCGAGGGAACTCGCGAACGTATTCAGCTTTTTGAAGGTGTTGTAATCAAACGCCGTGGAGCAGGAATCAGCGAAACTTTCACAGTTCGTAAAATCTCTTATAGTGTTGGCGTTGAGCGTACATTCCCTGTACACACACCGCGTATCGCTAAATTAGAAGTATTACGTCGTGGTAAAGTACGTCGTGCGAAATTGTATTACCTACGTGATCTACGTGGTAAAGCAGCTCGTATTAAAGAAATTCGTTAATTAGTAAGAAGACGGTCGGCATTGCGCTGATCGTCTTTTTATGTATATTCACTATTTAAAGGGAAAAATCTATAAATGTAAAAAAAGCGTATACAAATATATCCAGATTATGATATAATTTTATATTACATATTTATACAAAAAAGGAGATGAATTGGATGTCAGGACAAATTAGAATGAGCCCAGCAGAGCTTCGAGATCGCTCTAAAACTTATGGGCGTAAAGGTCAAGATATTGAACAAATTTCAAGGGAATTACAGCAGTTACAGGAACAATTACGTGGAGAATGGGAAGGGGCGGCTTTCCAAAAATTCGATGAGCAATTTCAACAGCTGAAGCCAAAGGTAACGGAGTTCTCTAATTTAATGCATCAAATCGAGCAACAATTGAGTAAAACAGCTACCGCAGTGGAAGAAAACGATGCAAACTTGTCGCGCAATTTTGGTTTACAATAAGAGTGATGGGTGCTGCATGACCATGCGAAAACGCGTGGTTTTTTAGTAAAAATCAAAAAGAGGTGAGAGCAGATGAGTGGAGAGATTGCGAGTGATAGTAGTGTTGCCCAGAGCCAAGTATCTGATTTACAACAAGCGATTGCCGATTCGAACGGCGTACAGACACCAAATACAGATACGCAAACGACGTTGCAAGGAAACAATCAGCTACATAGTAACACTGAGCAGGAAATGGATATGGTTCGTCATTTTCGTGAGGCATTTCAAAAAGATGCTGCAAACATTGGAAGAGTGGCAGAAGTAATAGAAGCAAAAGATAAACAATTGGCTCAAAAAGGGGAGTAAATAGATGGATAAAGTGGACGAAATAAATCTACAAATCAATCGTCTATCCGAGGCAAGCTATGAAGCAGAAGACACACAACGTCAATTGAAGCGTACAGAAGAAGCCATGGAGATGCATTTTCGACGAAGAGCCAATTTTTTCGATACGTTGCAAGATTATTGGCGGACAGGAGATATGGCGCATCGCGTTGCAGATAGAAAATTTCAGTTGCAACGCGAAGAGCATCAAACTATGGACGTCTTGGCAGAAAAACAAGTGGCGGTTCGTCGCCAAATACAGGAATTTGAAACACAAGAAGACGAACTATATCGTGCTAGAAAACAAGCATGGGAGGAAGCCGAATGAGCGTGAATATGTTTTTAGAGAGTTCAGATGAGCAAGCCATAGCTATTCAAAACATGTGCCAAGCGCATATCTCTGAAATGGAGAAAGTTAAAGACGCGATTGCACAATTTACAGCAGAAACAGTTTTAAAGGGACAAGCATATGATGCGGCTAAGCGCTATTTTGAAACAACCTATATACCACTTGCTGATGGTTTTATCTTGATTGCTGAAGCGTTACAAAAAGCCGCAAAGAAATTACCAGAGGAATACCGGGCGGAGGTGGATGGAAATTCGCTGCAAGAAGATGTGCTACGAGATCAGATTCGACATTTAGGAGATTTGATAGAAGAAAGCAATATGTGCCTAGCGCCCTCTGCACTTGTGTTATCGAACACTTCATTAAATACGAATCCGTTTCTTCCGTTTTATGAAGACCAAAAAAGGGAGATACAAGAGAAGCTAGATAGGCTTATGGCGTATGATGTTACGTCGGCAAGTTTATTCTCTGAGGTAGAAAGTTTGATAGCTTCTGTGGAGGCGGGGTTAAAGGAAGTGAGCAGTGGAAGAGCTTTTAATGCAGAAACTGGTACTTTTACTATTTCTTCAGAAATTCCAGCTTGGGCTGATGTAATTCAAAAGCAATATGAGAAGTATTCAACGGCTACTAAAAATATCGTGCTGGCAGGAGGATATGCTTCAACCTTAAATGTTGCCAGGGCTGAGACAATAGCAAGTAGTAAAAAAATAAAAGGAGGTACATGGCATAATTCATCTGTGAAGAGTACTAAGTCGGGGCTAAAGACATGGAAACAAGTAAATGGAGATGTAGGACGTTTTAAATCTGTTAAAACTGCTCGAAAAGTGGACGAATTTGTAAACGGTGCAGGAGAATTAAGCAAAGGCTTTCCTAAAAGTATAGGTGCTTTAGGAGGTGCTGGTGCAGTTTTGGATGGTGCTACATATATGGAAAGAAAGGATGAATATGGAGAAGTCAGTGCGGCGGTTGATGGTGTGGTGCACACTGGGACAGCAGTGGGGTCCATTTATGCAGGTGCTGCAATTGGTTCATTGATTCCAATTCCAGTTGTTGGAACAGTTGCGGGTGCTGCAGGCGGTTACCTCATAAATGGAGTTGCCAATACACTGTACGACGGATTTGCTCACGGAACTTGGAATTTGGATAATTTTAAACTTTGGTAAGGGGCGAATAGTTTGAGAAAAATAATATACATAGGGGAAGCAGATGGCTATATTATCTATTTTGATACTAAGAAGAAATATTTATTGAAATCAAAAAAAAGTAGATGGCTAAATAACGAAAAAACAAGAAATAATTCAAAATATATTATTTTTGTCCTCGCCACATTATTATTAATAAGTAGTCTAGTAGCATTTTTTGCAAAGGATCAGCTTTTTTCGGGAAAGTATACTAGTGGTATATTAATTGTTTTATCCATAATTTGGACATTCGAATTTCTATTTTTAACTATAGTTACTCATCGTGTCTTATATAGAAATGTAAAAAAAGCAGAACCTGCAACGAAAAGGGAGCTAGGAAAAGCAATTAGAAATAATAATATATGGAATATGTTCAATAACAAAAAAGTAACTTTTATGAAGAAAGTATTTGCTTGGATACTTACTTTAGTTGTTGTATGTGCTACAATAGGTTTTATCATAAGTCTATACTTAGCTAATGAGCAAGGCTATTTTATAGGATTTCCTGTAGGCAGTGAAATCATAGCTTTAAGTCTTTTTGGTGTTCTTCCTTTTCTAACAGTTTTCTTAATTTGGGAGAATAACTTGATACGCTGGTTTGCTGTTGTTGGAAAATATCAAAATAAAAAACTGGAGGGAAGATAATATGGAAGATAGAGTGTTGCCGCTTGGTACAGTTGTGTTATTAAAAGATGGGGATGGCTCAAGGCTGATGATTGTCTGTAGAGCAAGTATTGTGGAAGATCGTAAAAAAGAAGTTTTTTATGATTACGGCGCGGTGTTAATCCCACAAGGAATGTTATCGCCTGAAGCAGTGTATTTCTTCAATAAAGAGAATGTGGAAAAAGTTTTGTTTGAAGGTTTTAAAAATGAAGATGAAAATGAATTCGCTGAACAATATGATGAAATGGTAAGTCAAACAAAAATTCCTAAAGGCTCTATTTAATAAAGAATGAACTTTTCGTATTAAAGAAATTCGTTAATTATAAGAAGACGGTCGGCATCGCGCTGATCGTCTTTTTATGTATCGCTTGCAAAAAAAGAACCAATTGCGTATTCTGATACTATCAAATAATGGAAAGGAAGATAAAACGATGAAAAAGTTCATTCCTTATTTAACAACAGATCACTGTAAAGAAGCAGTCGCTTATTACCATGCCATTTTTGGAGGAGAAATTCAAAATTTTCAAATGTCAGATGGAATTCCTGGTTTTGAACAGTACCCTAATAAAGTCCTCCACGCAGAAATCGTCATTAACGAAAACTTGACACTCTACCTCAATGATATTTTCCAAACACCGGTTACGGAGGGGAATAGCGTCATTCTAGGTTTAGAATTCGATTCAGAAGAAGAAATCACGAAAATCTACAAAGCACTTGCCGAAGAAGGTAGTATTGAAATGGAACTTCAAGAAGCTTTTTGGGGAGCTGTGCACGCGAAGGTTGTCGATAAATTTGGATTTAGTTGGGAACTGAATTGGGAGAAATGATAAATGAGGATGGAATTGAGCTGGATTGAACAATTAGCTTAGTTTCATCTTTTTCAGTTTAAATAAGAAAATGTGGACGCCCAATCTATTTTTATGTACCTTTATCGTTTGCTAGTATATCTAAAATTAATTGTTTTTTCGGAAAAAAATACTATAAAAAAGTCATAATTTCGTCATATTTGATTGAATAATATGATGAAACTGCACTTGAGATATATTGGATGTGTTGTATTATGGTTTTATAATAAGGAGGTACATTTTGGGTGTGAGAAAAAGAATAGTCTATATTTTCTTTTTTTTTAGTATTTTTATATTATAAATTTCGAGGAGGGATGCTAATGAAAGGAAGATCGAAATAATAAGTTATAAAATGTGATGTAAAAAACAACAGCAAAAAGAATGGGGAGATGAATGTGAATAAAAAAGAAAATACACTAAAAAAAGCGGGGATTGGTCTTTTAACAACCGCTATAATTAGCAGCCAAATGATTGCTAATGTACCTTTTAATGTACTAGCGGCGCAAACAGCTACCACGACAAAAAGTGCACCCAATGCAACAACTCAAAGCCAGAAGTTAGGTGCGACTGAGATTCAATTGGAAAATACAGAGTTCAATGGCCCCTCTGGTTGGCACCCGATTTTTGCAACCGAACCTGCTGAGGTGTCTGATGCGCAAGGTAGTTATTGGCTATCTGGACCTAGCGTACTTAATGGGACTTTTGAGGGTCAGCCCAACCCATATGGATCGCATATACACGATATGGGACCTGCGCATGCTGTTACTTGGTTTTCAGGAAATGGTGTCGTTCACATAGGTGCAGATTATTTAGCTTTGGCTAGCCCTAATCCGGCTTATGGTATAGCACAAGCATTTACCACGATACCTGGGCATAAGTACTCTTTTACGTATACTGCTTCATATGATGGAATCAGTGATATGTATTGGGCGACTAACTATGTGGTGGCTTTTAGTAACTATTCAGGGTCGGTTGATGATATGCGTACATCGACTACTTCATCTCCTATTTTCATGACAACACCTAAGATGGCAGAAGGGACACCTCAAACAGTAACTTTTACGGCAACGTCTACACAAACATACCTACAATTAGAAGAACGAGGTATATATGATAATGGGGATGCTGTCACATTTTCTAATATTAGTGGTATTACTGATTTAGACGCTGATAGTACAGCACCAGTCATCAATGCAGGCGATAAAACGTTGGCAGTCGGCGACAGTTTTGATCCCAAAACAGATGTTACAGCGAGTGATGACACAGACGGCGATATTACAAGTAAAATTCAAGTTACAGCAAATAACGTAGATACCTCCAAAGCTGGCACCTATAATGTAACATATAGTGTTGCAGATGCCGCAGGAAATACCATAACAAAAACAATCACAGTAACAGTCCAAGCGGCAGCGGATACAACAGCTCCAACCATCACAGCAAGTGATAAAACATTAATGGTTGGCGATAGTTTCGATCCAAAGGCGGATGTGACAGCGAATGACGATACAGACGGAGACCTCACCAGCAAAGTAACGGTCACAGCAAATAACGTAGATACATCAAAAGCAGGTACGTATAATGTCACTTACAGCGTCACAGATACGGCAGGAAATGTTGGAACAAAAACGATTCAGGTAATTGTGAATAGTAATTTACAGATTACGATTAATCCATTGACAGATAAAGATACAGTAATTACTGGAACAGGAACACCTGGTAGAAGAGTATCTTTCTATGACTGGACCACATTTTCGTTTATTCCAGATGAGTACACGGGTGCAGTGATTGATGCGTCTGGAAACTATAATTTTCCTCTTTCGGATTATTTAGTGGCTGGACATGATATTGCAGCGATTTTAAAAGATGATCAAAATATTCAGGCACGTACAACCGTAACACATGTGGAGGATACAACAAAACCAGTCATCGCAGCGAGCGACAAAACACTAACAGTTGGCGATAGCTTTGATCCAAAGGCGGATGTGACAGCGAATGACGATACAGACGGGGACCTCACCAGCAAAGTAACGGTTACAGCGAATAACGTAGATACATCAAAAGCAGGTACGTATAATGTCTCGTACAGTGTCACAGATGCGGCAGGAAACACAGCAACGAAAACCATTACGGTAATCGTTCAAGCAGCAGCAGACACAACAAAACCAGTCATCACAGCGAGCGATAGAACAATCGCGGTTGGTGATAGCTTCTATGCCAAAGAGGGCGTGACAGCGAGCGATGACAGAGATGGCGACCTCACGAGTAAAGTAGAAGTCAC
>NZ_JAASTT010000025.1 GCF_014322795.1 Paenilisteria portnoyi | reverse complement strand
TGCTGTAACTCATCTTATTCGAACAGCCTCAACAATGCGCGAGGCTATTGCGAAAGAGGACAAATAAGTTTGGTGGGTATTGTTGTTGTTTAGCGGATTAGATATTCACTCTGTTCACATCTATATTGAGGCTGTAACTCATTTTCATTCGAACAGCCTCAACAATGCGCGAGGCTATTGCGAAAGAGGACAAATAAGTTTGGTGGGCATTGTCGTTATTTAGCGGGTAGGATATTCACTTTGTTCATATCCATATTGATGCTGTAACTCATTTTTATTCGAACAGCCTCAACAATGCGGGAAGCTATAGCAAAGGAAGACAAATAAGTTTGGCGGGCATTGTCGTTGTTTAGGATTAGATATTCACTCTGTTCATATCTATATTGAGGCTGTAACTCATTTCATTCGAACAGCCTCAACAATTTCCATCGCATTTCAGAAAGAAGGTGTAACGAAAATGGATAGTATTTTTGCTAATGTTGGCGATTGGTTCGGTACTGCTGTCGTTATTATCGGGATTCTTTTCGGCCTCATCAGCTATTTCAAGAAAGCCGAAACCGAGAAAAAAGAAGAGGAGAAATCCAATCTTCCGAAAGTCCCGAAGCAACGCTCACAAACCCGCTCCAATACTAAGAAAACACCTGCTAAAAAAACGCAACCATCTGGATACAAAGATACTGTAATTAAAGATGCGATCACAAACACTGATACAAACGTAACTCACATGCATCATCACCATACCGTTACGAAAAAACGTGTTCGTGGTAAAATGCAGGACGCTATCATCATGAAAGAAATTCTAGATAAACCTGTTTCACTAAGACAGGAGAAATAAGGTCGAGCCAGTAAGTGTTGCATCACCTCGCGCATTTACTGGTTTTTTCGATTTCATTTTTATGTTTAGTAATAAATTCAACAAAAAAAACACATAATATTTCCGCTCCACTAATTTCTAATGTAAAATAAGATTATCGATGGCTTGTCCAAATTGTATCTAAGTTTAGCCTAAATCATTCTAGGGAATTGTTACTTACTTAAGTTTTTAGATAAGGAGGGTTTCACATGGCCAATAAAAAAATATCAGTCAAAGCTATTATCGGGATTATCATTGCTATCCTATTTATTATTTTCGCCTTTGCCAATTGGGATAGCGTTCGTGTTAGCATCATATTTATGCATTTCAATGCACCACTTGTTTTCATCATCCTCGGTTCCGCAATTATGGGTTCTTTAATCACGCTAGCCTTTAAAAAATTCAGGAAAAATAAATAGAGAAGCATTATTTGGGGGTACGAAAACATGAAACTTCGATTACAACTAGTTCTAACTTTATACGGGATTATTTTAGGCACACTCGTAGCAGTGATTGCCTTCTTATTCCTTCGATTGGCAAATTTCCTCATCTATCTTGTCTGGGATGCAGGAGCTTCATTATTCGGTGATCCCGTATTTTGGCCCATCCTGATATGTACATTAGGTGGCGTATTTGTCGGACTATCGCGAAAACACATCGGGCCATACCCGCGTGAAATGGATGAAGTCATGGGCGAATTTCATACAAATGGTCGCGTTTCCTATCAAGGAAAACTCTGGCGAAACCTTGTAGCCGCTCTGATCGTATTAATGTTTGGCGCAAGTCTTGGTCCGGAGGCCGCTTTAGTCAGTATCTGCGCAGGTCTTGTAACATGGGTCGGCGATAAACTCCATTTTACATACCAACAGCGCGACGCACTCATCGAATTCGGAATCGGCGCATTGCTATCTATCATCTTTGCCTCGCCATTATTCGGAATTGCCTCTACACAAGAAGGAGAAGCTAACCACGACATCAGTAAAAAACTACATATCCAAAAAATAATCATTTACTTCTTCTCCGTATCTGCGGGCTTCCTAGTTTTCTACTACCTTCTGCAACTTAATGACGGCCCAAGCCCATTTGCAAATATAGGCTCGGCTACGATTTCTTGGCCAGAGTTACTTTTACTAATTCCACTCTTACTCGCAGGCAAATATTTTGGTAAAGTATACGGCCTTTTCGAAACCGGCATTACCTTTGCAACTCGTAAAATTCAATCCAAACCCATTATGCTTGCTGTAATTGGCGGCCTGATTTTAGGTGTCTTTGCGTTCTTCCTGCCTAACATGCTCTACTCCGGTGAACACGGGGTCGGTGAAATCGCGAAAGAATACGATTCAATGTCTATCTACCTCCTGCTTGCAATTGGGTTTGCCAAATTATTCGTAACAAGAATATGTCTTGGCACAGGTTGGCGCGGTGGCCACATTTTCCCGATTATTTTTGCCAGTATCGCAGTAGGTTTCGCCTTGACCAAAATACTTCCCGCTGATCCAATATTCATCGTAGCCATTTTTGCAACAGCCTCTTGCGCGGTGATTCTGAAGAAACCGCTCGCCGCTGCTTTATTACTAGCCTTATTTTTTCCGTTCCAATTATGGCTATTTATCGTAGTCGCAGCGTATCTAGCCGTTTATAAACCAAAACGTGTGACAGCTTCATAAACATCATTCAAGGAGGAGATTCAGTTGGGATTCTTAGATAAAATTATGGGAAATGCATCTACAACAGACTTAGAGGAAGTTCAAAAGGAGCTAGTGGATGTCCTTATTCCCGATGAAGAAATTATCGCGGGCTACAAAATCATCCGTAACTCCCTAGCCTTCACAAATAAACGTCTTATCCTAGTTGATAAACAAGGCGTGACGGGGAAAAAAACCGAATATAAAACCATTCCTTATAAAAGTATCAGTCGATTCAGCGTCGAAACAACCGGCCATTTTGATTTAGATGTGGAATTGAAAATCTGGATTTCTAGTGAGTCCGACCCTTCCACGAGCATCAATTTTTCAAAAGGTGCACCTGTCGTGGAAATACAAAAAATCTTGGCACAGGCTATTCTCTCATAAAGAAAACAAGCGCGGCATGGAGTCTCGGGTTATAATCCCAAGCTCTATACCGCGCTTTTGTCTGCTTATTTTTGATTTTCAAAATCTTGATGTCCGAAATGATCTACGTCGCGCATAGCACCGAAATCTGGATATCCACCACGAGAAAATCTTGGATCGCTATGATGACCGCGGTGACCATGACCGCCTGGGTGTGGTCTGCCGCCGCCAAAGCCTGGGAATCCGCCTCTACCTTGCATCCGTGGATCTTCGAAAGCTTCATCGCCAGCAATGTCGCCTAGCTCTTTCTCAAGTTCATCTGTAATTCGGTGCATATAATCGTGCAAATTAGCCTTTTCTTCATCATTTAGCACGTCGAAAATCTTGTTATAGTCGGTTTGGTTATCTTTACTTTGCTCCGCTGCCTCAGCGCCAGCCTCTGTCAACTTCACATTCATCACGCGACGGTCTGCCTCTGATGGTTCGCGTGTGATGTATTCGCTTTTTTCCAATTTCGTCAATAACTCGCCCAGTGACTGGTTACGCATATCAAGCAAATATGCCAATTCTTTCTGTGTAATTTCTGGTTTCATTTTCAAAATGGATAACACGCGACCTTGACCTCGATATGGGTTGCCAAACGGTCCAGCACTACGTAAATTGTGGATTTGATAGTGGTGTAACATCCGGTTAAATTGGATAAATTGTTTCATTAAATTGTTTTCTGTTTCGCTCATTTGTAATTCCTCCATTTGATTTTTTTCGTCATAAGACATAATTAAAAGGTACCTTTGTTTATATTATAAAGGCACCTTCCTAATTTGTCAAGCTGATTTAATTCGTTACTTTAATGAGCACGGTATCCTTTTTAGATCCGTCTAATGTTCGTGCTGTGATTGTAGCTGTACCAACTGCTTTCCCGGTTATCTTACCTTTTGCATCTACTATCGCGATTTTTGCATCTGAGGTCGTCCAAGCGATTCCTTTATTCGATGCGTTGGTTGGTGCAATGGTTGCGCTCATCTGGAAGGAGGCGTTCTTTTTGATGTAGACACCGCTACGATTAAGTGCGACCGCTGTCACTGGATAGGCTGGACCAATCGTGACGGACATCGCCGTTCCTGGTTTTGAATTCACTTTGAATGAGAAATTCGGATAGGCACCATTACTGAGACGATTCGATGGATTTGTGCGATTATTCAAATAGATTTGCTGCACTTTTCCTCGAGATCCCGTGCCAACGTAGTAGAAAGCATCAGACATTGCTGTACTGCCACTATTCAGTTGAGAAAAGCCTGCAATACCTTGATTCGCTTCTTTCAGGGTTACAAGTTGCTTGCCGATCGTTTGATTGCTACCATAGTTTGTATTCACATGATAAATCGCGATGCCGCCTTTGTATACTTTGCCAATCAGCGCGCGGTCAAAACCGATAAATTGCCGATTCTCAATTAAAAAATATTCTTTTGAGGAACTCGTGTTGACTCGCAAAATCGTCGTACCCGCGTATACGTTTTGGACGGAGGACGTTGTTGTGCTCACAACTCGTGGTGTCACCGCACCAATTTTGACTTTGGAGTAGGCGTCTAGAAGTACTGGCGTTTGGCCTGGATAACTATCGCCAGACTGTGTTCCCCATGCACCTTTTGCCATCAAACTGTAAGTGCCAAGCCCGCTTCCTGAACCACTCGTGTTATAGAGATCTAGCAAGCCTAAATCGTGGCCGAGCTCATGTGCGATAACACCGATTGTCGCCATATGCGTGCCATGCATCTCGCCAAACTGCGTGTATGTGAAGAATGTTTTGCCATCCAACTTGGGCGTAATAGTCGAATTCATGCCCCACATATGTCCCCAAACCGAGAGTGCCGTATTCATGTAAGCCCGCTCCTGCCCAGCTATAATCGTCATCACATGCAATTCCCCAGCATCGATGCGACCATTTTTATTCGTATCGTATTGTGCAAAATTAACAAAACCATTCGCTGCAATAAGCGCATCCCGAACAATATATTGGTTACGCGTATCAATCGCCGCGCCGGTCCGAGGATGGTTAAGATTCAGTTTCACTCGAACCACACCATTATTAACAGTACCCGACGTTTCGCTCGCTGGAACTAGATTAATTTTGGCATTGGTTGCTTGTGTATAATAAAGTCGCACTGATTTACTCGTCGTACTAAAAACCTTCTGATTCCAACTTGCTTCGCTCTGCTTGATTGCCACGTCTTTGAAACTCACTAAAATCACTAGCACGCGATTTGTCGTTGGCATAGCGCTCACTTTCGGAATCGCCGTCGTTGGTGCCTGCGCTGGTAGAGATGATGCGCTCGGATATTTACTTACCGTAACGGGGGTCGTTTTTTGATTTGCTGCCTGTAAGGAATCTGCGGAACTTGCTTGTGCTGTCGTTGCGGTACATATCGATAGAACCATCATGACTATCAGCGCCATCCATTTCAGAATAGGCCGCATGATTTGTTCCTCCTTTAATTTCGGCAAAATTCACCGCTTCTTGATTGGTAATTAATACCCGTAATTAAAAAAGGTTAAACGATGCGCATAGGTGAACAATAAAAAAAGCCCTCCGAATTCGGAAAGCTCCCTTCGTTTAGTATCTACTCAATTCCGTTCTCGGCGATTGAATAATTACCGGTTTCTTCTTCGGATCGAGCCATTTCAGAATTTTAAGGACGTTCGCTTGGCTTGTTCCTGTGCAACCCATCGTGTAACTGCTAGATACGTGGAAAAAGATTGCCGAGCCCCAGCCTGGTTTTCTCAGCGGATTATAGTTAATCGCGAACGCATAATTATACGCTGGCTGATACAATTTTTCTGCAGATTTCCAGCGATTATTGACCGGAAGTACTTGCCACGAATTGTAAAACTTCGACTTGCCATCATCCACCCACACATCGCGCGTACTCGTTTTGCGGTAAGGCATCTTCGTCCCCGGATTAGCGTAGCGACCGAACGCCGTACCTAGCGTGAACTTCCCACGCGGACTTTGAACAACCGTTTCCCTCATTGTCGTCGCAAAACCATCCCTGCCGATAAATCCGTACATCAACGCCTTGCGCTGCCAAACGCCCTTACTATCCCGCTCAAACGTCTGAATCGTTGCCTTATTGGACTTGTAACCCGGCGTCGTCACCAAAATCAGCTGCTTATTTGCCCCAACTGACTTGAATCGCTGCGCATCATTCGTCGCCGCATCCGCCTTGCCCCCAACTGTAAAAACAATCCCGAACGCTAGAAAAACAACAGCCATACTCCAAAATACTTTTTTCACAACAAAATCCCCCCCCTACTATCTTTATATGGTTCCACGTTTTCAGATGTTCAAACATGACGCCGAGAAAAACAGCATGATCATTGCCAAAAAAGATATCCATGATGCTCCCGTTATTTTTAACGATTATGCCTATGCCGTATTTATAAAGAAGGGGCGAAATTTCTCGCAAACCGACTTTAACAAAGCAAAAAAAGAACACGCCCGACTACCATCTAAAGATAAAGCACTACATTAAAGACTATAGAAAGCATCCGCAAAAAATGGATGCGCTCTATAGTCTTTTTACTTTGATTGAAGCTCTGTCAAAACCAGCTCCACTTCTTCCTCGACTGTCATATCCCCAGTAACTCGTAACACAGGACATTCCAAGTTCTGAAACCAGGTCTCATGCAATTTCTTGCTCCGAACATCCACATCCCCGTCCTCATACCTCGACGCCCATGCAACAAATTCCATATGCTCCTGATGCCTACTTCCTCCCGGCAAAATCGCCTCACCATAACGCACCCGTTCCCGTCTGACCAAGCGTTCCAATCGCACATCCCGCGGCACCTCCAAAAATACGACCACATCAAAAAACGGTTCCAGCGGCGTTCCCCAGTTAGACAATGCTCCCGACAACACCCAATCCTCACGCGTCATAAAATCCCGTTCCATCATCTCCAGCCGATTCTCAATCGCCCGTTTGACAGAAAACTTCTCCTCCCAATAATAATCATCCGTATCAAAAAAAGCCACCCCAAGCCTATCAGCCAGCGCCTTACCAAGCGTCGACGTCCCAGCCCCCGACGCCCCCATCACATGAATCCTCACAACAATCACTCCTCATAAAAGTAACTTCCCCACCATACTACCACAAAAAAGCACCACCAACCAAAATAAAGCGTGACGACAAACACTCATTTTCGTCGTCAAAAGCTCCGTTCCAGTGCTCACGTACTCTAGTACGCTCCGCCCTGATACTCGCTTTTGCCTTGAAACTAAGCATTTGTCGTCACGCTGAAGTTTGAAGATACATCATGTAACGCGGTTTTTCTGCAGTCTTAATCTCTTAATCTCTTCACGCCCAGCGTTGAAGTCACCGCCACACCTCAGGCGGACGACAAATGCTTAGATGCTAGGCAAAGCCGAGCAACGGAGCGGAATGTACGACTTGTACATGAGCACCGTAGCACAGGCTTTAACGACGCAGATGAGCATTTGTCGTTCGCCTGAACGTTTGTCGTCCGACTGAGAGAGACTTAGACGGCTTGGTCGTTTGCAAACTGACTATTATAAAGATCCGCATAGAAACCATTTTCAGCAAGTAATTCTTTATGCGTTCCTTGCTCAATAACGTTCCCGTGATTCATAACCAGAATCAAATCCGCATCACGAATCGTCGACAATCTATGCGCAATTACAAAGCTTGTCCGGCCTTCCATCAAATTCCCCATCGCAAGCTGGATGTTAAGCTCTGTCCGCGTATCCACACTTGATGTCGCCTCATCCAGAATCAAGATGCTAGGATCAGAAAGAATCGCGCGCGCAATCGTCAATAATTGTTTTTGCCCTTGCGAAATATTGGAACCTTCTTCATTCAGAATGGTGTCATAACCGTCCGGCAAACGTCTGATAAACTCATCCGCATAAGCCGCTTCTGCTGCCGCGATAACTTCTTCCGTCGTCGCGTCATCTCGCCCATAAGCAATATTATCCGCGATTGTACCGTTGAATAACCATGTATCCTGAAGCACCATTCCGAATTTATCACGCACATCGTTTTTCGTCATATCGCGTGTATCGACACCGCCAAGACGAATACCTCCGCCTTCCACATCGTAAAAGCGCATCAGCAAGTTAATAATCGTTGTTTTACCCGCACCAGTCGGACCAACAATCGCCACCATCTGGCCTTCTTTGACATCAATATTCAAATCGTGCATCAATGGTTTATCTGGCGTATAACCAAATTTCACGTGATCGAAAACAATCCGATCCGATTCTCCCGCACGATGTTCTACGTTTTCTGGAATAATATCCTCTTCTTCTTGTTCATCCAACACTTCAAAAATACGTTCCGCCGAAGCCATCGTGGATTGAATGACATTCGAGATGTTGGCCACACTTGAAATCGGTTGTGAAAATAGTTGTACATATTGTGTGAACGCTTGGATATTACCAACAGTTAGCGTACCATTCGTTACAAAAATACCACCACCAACACAGACCGCCACGTAACCAAGATTACCGACAAATTGCATTAACGGCATCATGATACCCGAGATGAATTGGGCTTTTTTCGCAGCGACGTAGTAATCTTTATTCACTACATCAAATTTGCCAAGCGTCTTCTTCTCTTGACCAAAAGCCTTCACAACCGTGTGTCCGCCAAAAGTTTCCTCTACGTGATCGTTTAGCACACCAAGGTTTTTCTGTTGCGCGCCGAAATACTTTTGTGAACGGCTAGCGACAATGGCTACGAGTAGCACACTGAGTGGAACGGTCGCAACAACAATCAGCGTCATCTGCCAACTAATCGTCAACATCATAATCAGAACGCCGACAATTTGTACAATCGCCGTAATCGCCTGCGTCAACGCCTGTTGCAACGTATTCGCGATGTTATCCATGTCATTCACAGAACGACTTAAGATATCACCATTCGAACGCGTATCAAAATAGCGCAGCGGTAAACGACCCAATTTCGCCTTCAACTCTTTACGCATATCATACACCGTACGTTGCGCTACACTCGACATCACATATTGTTGCAGGAAGCTAAAGAGCGAGCTACCTAAGTAAAGCATCAATACGACAAACAAGACATCAAAAATCTTATCATAATTAATCCCAGCCGGCGTCATTACACCAGTAAATATCTCCGTCGTCGCCTTCCCAAGTTCTTTCGGGCTAATAACGTTGAAAATGGTCGACAGTATCGCGAGTAAGAGCACTACAATGAGTGAGATAGCACGCGGTTTCATATATCCTAATAAGCGAAACAAGGACTTTTTAAATTCCTTAGGCTTGGCTGTTGGCATCACGGTTCTTCCGCCACCTGGGCCGCCGCCATGTCCACCTGATCCTGGTCCTGGACTCATGCTATCTCCTCCTCTGACAATTGTGATCTCATAATTTCTTGATAAATCTGATTCGATTCTTTCAGTTCTTCATGTGTTCCAATTCCAGCAACTTTACCTTCGTTGACCACAATGATTTGATCCGAATCAACAACCGACGTAATCCGTTGCGCCACAATAATCGTGATTGATTCTCGCGTTTCCGGTTTTAAGGCCGCGCGCAACAACGAATCTGTTTTAAAATCGAGCGCTGAAAAACTGTCATCAAAAATATAAATCTGCGGTTTTCGAATCAACGCCCGCGCAATCGCCAAACGTTGCTTTTGACCGCCGGAGAAGTTATTTCCGCCTTGTTCGACCCGACTATTTAAGCCATCCGATAATTTCGAAACAAAGTCTTCCGCTTGAGCCGTCCGTAATCCTGCCCAAATTTCTTCTTCCGTCGCTGTTTCATTACCATAGCGCATATTTTCCTCGATATCACCAGTAAACAACATCGCTTTTTGAGGCACTAAACCGACCTTCATCCGCAAATCTTCCTGCGTCATTTCTTTCACATCAAGACCATTCACGCGAACAGATCCTTCCGCCACATCATAAAAACGTGGAATCATGTTGATAATTGTTGACTTCCCAGCCCCCGTACTACCAATAATCGCGATTGTTTCACCAGCTTTGGCCTTAAAGGTGATACCCTCAATAACTGGCTTTTCAGCACCTGTATAGCGGAAAGTAACGTTATCAAATTCCAATGAAACTGGCGCCATCGCATTTTTCGCATCTTTAGGATCATGAATTTCCGTATCCATTTCTAGCACTTCATTAATACGCTCTGCCGAAGCCGCCGCACGCGGAATCATGATAAATACAGCTGAAACCATCATGAACGCGATCATAATTTGCGTCGCATACTGAATAAACGCCATCAAATCCCCAACTTGCATACTGCCATCACCGACAAATTTCGCGCCAATCCAAATAATCGCGATAGTCGTCAAGTTCATAATCAGCATCATCATCGGACTCATCAAGGAAAGCAGTCTGTTAACGCCAACCGCCGTTTTCGCGTAGTCCTCATTGGAAACATCGAATTTCTTCAGTTCATCATCGCCGCGGTTGAACGCACGAATCACTCGAATCCCCGTCAAACCTTCGCGAATAACTTGGTTCAGTTTGTCCATTTTCTTTTGTAGCGATTTAAACATCGGCATCGCTTTTCCACCGATAAGTACGACCATTACGAGTAAAATTGGCAGTACTACCACAAAAATAAGCGACAGTTTGGCATCTTTACCAACTGCCATGATCACGCCACCAATCAACATAATTGGCGCCATTACCATCATTCGTAACATCATGTACAACACGTTTTGAATTTGTACAACATCATTCGTTGAGCGCGTAATCAAAGACGCCGTCCCAACTTTGTCAAACTCCTGCAATGAAAAATTCTCTACTCGGCCAAAAATGTTATCCCGCAAATCGCGTCCAAATCCCATCGAAATTTTGGATGCATAATACACGATAACAA
Organism: Paenilisteria portnoyi; assembly: GCF_014322795.1. Classification (GTDB taxonomy): domain Bacteria; phylum Bacillota; class Bacilli; order Lactobacillales; family Listeriaceae; genus Listeria_A; species Listeria_A portnoyi. Next base: position 38,476 of record NZ_JAASTT010000025.1, on the reverse strand, counting down.
CAGAAAGCCCTCCTGAAAGCGCAGAAATGCCTAGCATCTGCAAACCTACTTTCCATATGTAGGCCGTGTCACCTTTCGCGACACCTTTGTCAATAATGTCTGCCATCAACGTCGGTAAATACAGCTGACCAAGCACTTGCAGAAATGTTAGTACTAAAACTAGTACGATGCCCCATTTATAGGCGCCCATTCGCTTCATTAATCTCATCATAACGTTGCTTATACCTCCTCGTTCTCAGCTTTTTTGTTGAGATACTCTGTTAATTTATCCAGTAGCGAAATTAATCTCTCCATTTCTTCTTTACCCAAAAACAAGGTCATATCCTCAAAATTCTTGTGAAAAGTTGAAATAATTTCTTCTACTACCTCTTTGCCCTTTTCCGTAAGTTGAATATACGCGGCTCGTTTGTCCACTGGGTCCTGACTTCGAACGATTAGCTTCTTCTCCTCGAGCGCGTTGATTTGCTGCGTCACGCTTGGTTTGGAAACCCTAAGAATCGCTGTCGCATCCGATACTTTCATTCCTTGTTCATGATCTGAATGCCGTAAACCTTGATGTAACATAAACAAGAACCGTGTTTCGGACCGCTTTAAACCAGGAACCTTAAAATTTTGCAGCTCGGCCCGCTTGAAGTTCATGAAAGCTTTCACAACGGATTGGCCTAAATCTTCCTCCGAATTATGCACTCTCTTGCATCCCCTTTTTATTTAGTTTACTTAACTAAGTATATTACTCTTATGTAGAAAGTCAAGCATAAACCATCGCAAAAAAACTCCCAGCAATGAAGCTAGGAGCCGTTCTTCGTTCACTTATTTAATACGCTGTCCAACCAGCATCGGCGGTCACAACAGTACCATTTACAAAGCTAGAATCATCCGATGCTAAGAATAACGCGACTTTTGCTATTTCTGATGCTTGACCAACTCGCGGATTCGTTCCAATACCAATCATCGCGCGCGCCTGACCAAATTCATCTGGTGCATAAAGCGTGGTCCCGATATTCGTCTCTACCGCACCTGGCGCAATCGCATTACAACGAATATTCTTAGTGGCATATTGGAAGCCGACATTTTTTGTAAAACCAACAACCGCGTGTTTCGAAGCTGTATAAGCCGCGCCTGCACGTGAGCCAAATAGACCACCTGCTGATGCAATATTCACAATAACACCACTTTCTTTCGGCTCAAAAATGGACAATGCTTTTCTTGTGGCACGCATCACACCAGTCGTATTAATCGCAAAAACACGATCCCAAAGATCATCCGTTATGTCGCCAGCAGGAACAAAATTATCCATGATTCCCGCATTATTAACGAGTATATCCAACGTGCCGTAAGCCTCGACTGCTTTATCAATCATCGCCTGCACGTCCTCTTCCTTCATTACATTAGCAACAACCGCCAACGCTTCCCCTTTGATAGCCTTGATTTCTGTCACCGTCTCCTCTGCTGCTTCCAAATGAATATCCGCAACGACTACTTTCGCGCCCTCTTTTGCATAAAGTAAAGCAATTTGACGTCCCATTCCTGATGCCGCACCTGTTACTAACGCTACTTTTCCAGCTAATTTACCCATAATTATTCCTCCTCAAATTTAAATTGCGCCAGAGTTTCAAAAACAACTCCATGCATTCAGTATAGCCCTGTTCAGCATCCCACTTCAATAGGTAATGAAAGCGGTTTTTGTTGCTTTGGCGACACTTTTGCGGTATATGTATACTAACAACCGAAAAGGACGTGAAAAAATGACCGCAAAACCTGACCGACGCATCCGAAAAACGAAAGCCGCCTTCGCCAATGCTCTCTTAACACTTCTAAATGAGAAAGCCTTCAAGAAAATTACCGTCACCGATATCGTCACGCATGCTGATGTCAATCGCGGAACGTTCTACAAACATTACCAAGAAAAAGAAGATTTGCGAGATGAAGTCATCGCGGACGTTCTGACCGATCTTGAAGTCGCCTACCGAGATCCCTACGAAAAAATGACGCCATTCTCCGTGGAAAGAATGACACCAGCGATGGTCAAGATTTTCGATCATGTTTACGCCCATAAATTATTCTACAAACAAGCCATCGATGATAAATTACGATCCGGTTTTCAAAACCAACTGTGTGACGCGATAAAACGCATTGCTCTTCGCGATTTTGCGGACGTTTTAAAACATTCGGACGCCAATCCCGAACTCCATGCAAGCTATCAAGCCCACGCCATTTTTGGATTAATTGTTTACTGGGCACAATCCAATTTTGACTATTCGCCCGCTTATATGTCCGAGCAACTGCTCCAAATCGTGCATTCCGACACTTCCTTTACTACTTAGTAATTGTTACAGTTCGTTATCATTTGTTGATTAGTCTATACTTTAATCATGACCTGCCTTATAATAGGGAGATATTGTTGTAAGCGTGATAACATTCGCTTAACGCCTAGGTTTATCGAAAGGAGCAGGTCGCATGGATAAAAGTCAAACCGCATCAAAATTAAGCTTATTCTCCCTCGCTTGGCCCATCTTTATAGAGCAGTTTTTGCGGGTCATGATTAGTTACGTCACCGTCTTTATGTTGGGGCACTATTCCGATGACGCCGTCGCAGCAACTGGTGTCGCGAATCAAATTCTTGTACTTTCCGTCATCATGTTCGCTTTTATCAGCGTCGGCGTGCAAATCCTTGTCGCACAAATGATCGGCGCGAAGAAACACCGACTCATCGAACAAGTCATCACAAATGGCATCGTGTTTTCCGTCGTGATTGGCGCCATTGTCAGCCTTATTTTCCTGCTGCTATCCGCGCAATTTCTAACATGGATGGGGCTTGATCCGCACCTAGTCGAAATCGGCACACCATTTCTTGAAATCATCGGGGGCGTCTCCATCCTAACCGCGATTCCCTATTCGATTATGCCTATTTTGCGGACACATGGTTACGTTCGCCAAGCTATGTACATTCCCGTTGTCGCTGGAATCATCACGGTCATAGGAAACTTCCTCGTTTTATACGGACCACTTTCCTATCTAGATTTAGGCGTTACAGGCGTCGCACTAGCCACGGTTTTCGGCAACTTTATCGCCGTTTTCCTATCCATCTGGCTTCTGCATCGTCACGTCGAATACCGCTTCAAATGGCATAAATTCAAAGAACTATCGCGGCGGACGATGTATTCCATTTTGCGACTCGGCCTGCCTTCCGCTGGTGAAAATATGTCCTACGCAGGTTCACAGCTCGTCGTCACCGCCATCATTGCCCTCATGGGTACCGATGCCCTGACGACCAAAGTGTACGCCTCAACGGTCAGCCAATTCGTTGCCCTGTTCGCCATCTCGATTGGTCAGGCATCCCAAATCATCATCGGACGCGCAGTTGGAGCAAAAGAAGTCGACCGCGCCTACAAACAAGGCTTGCGAAGCTGGAAAATAGGGCTCGCCATTGCCGTTTGTCTCAGCGTTCTCATCTACTTCTTCTCAGAACCAATCATGCATCTATTCACGTCCAACGAAGAAATTATCGCGATGACTAAACAACTATTTTTCCTATCCATCTTTCTTGAAATCGCACGTTCCACCAACATCATTATCATCAGCAGTCTCAACTCAACAGGTGACGTCCGCTTCCCATTCATCGTCGGCATTATTGTGATGTGGATAGTCAGCCTCCCATTCTCCTATATCCTTGGTATCACAGCAGGGATGGGACTAGTCGGCGTCTGGCTCGCCTACATCATCGACGAAGGAATCCGCGGTGGCTTGATGGTATACCGCTGGCGCTCCAAAGTCTGGTCCTTGAAATCTGTTCTATAGGCCTAGTAAATCGGCGGCAAGCGTTTGTGTAAAGCCGGATTTATCTCTTACCCAACGATATAGTTCACGATGTCTTTGGTAAGAACTTTTCTGTACTTACAAAAATGTAATGTCACCGTCCCATATTGTCACCTAATGCAATGGTTCAAGCGTACCGTCCTATCGTATAATAAAGACATCAAGTTACGAAAGGACGTTTTACATTATGAACGATCAAAAAATATTAAATGCACTCAGCTATTTCAGCTTATTCTTCGCACCATTTATCGTACCCATTGCCATCTGGATTTTTAGTGGTACAGAAAATACGAAGCATCACGCAAAAGTGGCTTTATTCACACATATCCTACCAACAATTGGTGGTATCTTTACAGCACTCAGTATCGGAATTGTCGGATTTAGCACCAACAGTACGAATGTCACTGGTTTTATCGGGCTCGGTTTAGTCGTTGTAGTCGGCCTGATGACCATCGTCCTCGCACTATTCAATATTGTCCGAGGTATCCAAGCGTTGACGGCAAAAGAAGATAATCCACGTTTTAACTCTATCGATTAATTATCGTAAAAGCTAGCTGAGAACAAGATTCCAGCTAGCTTTTGTGATATAATATGGGATGAAATGGAGGAATGCATCATGCGTTTTATCTTTGCTTACTTAACTGTATTTATATTGGGGATCTTTTCTGTTATTGGAATGGAAGCCATTATGTACGGTGAAATAACGTATCAGCTCGTGTTTGCAGCCATTCTGTTCGCTGCACCGCTCATACTCGTTGGCACGACCATCGCTGAAATGTTCTACGGCTTCAGCAAAATTGCAACGTCGAAACGCTTCATCGTTTGGGGCTTTCTTTTCGGCGTGATTGCAACCGTAGTTATCACTAGTATATTGCAACTCATCAGCGCGATAATGGTCATCTTGATTTCACTGCTCGGCGGTGTACTCTGCGCGATTCTAGCATGGATCTTTTTTGCGATTCGCGGCGGTCAAAAAGCAAGCGGAAAAGCAGCAACCAGCACAAACAGCAACACGTAACGTCAAATAGCGATGAAATCCAATTTTTCATCGCTATTTTTGTATTCTCATTGAAGGTTAACTTTCCACATAATTGGGTATATACAACGGATACCTATATTTATATCAGAAGAGAGGAATTTACTATGTCTACAAATAATACCGCAGAAGACACAGCATCACACATCCTCACATTGCTTAAAAGACGCAGACTTCCATAACCATTGTACACAAGAAGTCTTAAAAACTGGATCTACAATACCATTATCTAGTCTAAGTAATAGCCTATGTCTAATAGAGAACGGTTTTTTGAGCTGTTTACGAGATATTGATTTAGACGAACACTTACATATGCTCCTACAACCCGGCGATTTTTCAAGTCTTCCATCTGATTCAGAAGAAATTCCTGAGATCACAGAATGCAGAGCACTAACAGAAGTTACCTACTGGGAAATCGATACTGCTTTCTTTAAAAAAATGATGTCCCGCGAGGATCCTGATGGCGAGATTTTCACCAAACATGTCATTAAATCTAGAAAAAATATCGAGGAACATTTCCTAATGGACCGCATGCATCCAGAAGATCGAATTTATTTCAGCTTACTCATGATGATGCCCCTTTCTTCACCACTCAGCACCAACGTTACACAGCTACCATCTTTCGTCAGTAATGAAACGATAGCCGAATTTGCGATCACCCCGGTCAACTATACCTTGAATGTTTTGCAACAATTACAAGAAGAACAGATGCTTTCTATCGGCGTAGATCACTGGCTGATAATCGACGTTGCAGCATTCCATACTATTTTACAAGCGAAGAACATTCTATAATCGCAGTTACCTTTAAAAACAGAAGAGCAGGGACCAATGTATAGCGCCATTTAGTAATGGTATATACATTGATTCCTGCTCTTTTTATCCTAAAAACGCTTGCCTCAAACTTCTTCTTCCACATGCTGAATCAACTGCAAGCGCACCGTTTCCAACTTATGTCCGTAGAAGTCTTCCTCAAATTTATCCCAATCCACAAATCCACGCGCCTTGTAAAAAGCAATCGCATTTGTATTTTCCAGTTCCACATTCACAAATAATGGCAATGGCAACGCGAACAACTTGATACCTTCATCAAGCAGCATCGTTCCATACCCCTTATTCTTCACACCCGGCAACAAATAAAAAGCCGCGAGTTCACTCTTACGTTTCTCAAGCTCGATAAAATTAGCAAAGCCAATCACATCAGCGTCCTGCTCCAACACCGCAAATGGCGTCGCAGAAACACGCGTTTTCAGCGTTTCCAAATTATAAAACATGTCTAAAAATCGATCTTGCACCGCGCGTGGAATAATATCCTCGTACGTGTCATGCCAAGATTTTTCCGCGATATTTTGAATAGCCTCAATATCTTCTAGCGTTCCTTTTCGAATTTGAACTGTCATCTGTGATTTCCCCTTTCATCTTTTGAGATGTAGCGTTATCACTTAGTATACCCTTTCATTGGTATTTTAGTCACGCCAAAGCACACGACACCAATTCCTGATTTTCTGTTTCAAACTGCTCTAAATAACGAGACATCGCCCCGCAGAACTCAATTTCCATCACGCCTTCATACAAAAAATCACATGGCTGCAGAAAATTCAACGCGCGATTCCCTACAACCGATACCTCGCTAAGTTCCAAAATGTGCCCCACAAACTGCGAGCAGAAAAACTCATTTTTCCCCGACAAATCCAAACGCAATACTAAACCTAAAATTCCCCAAAAATTGTAGCGATAATTATCCGCCGTCAGCAAAAACCAATCCAGCTCTTTTTGAATCCGCATCTGTTGCTCCGCCGTAATATCATAACTAAGAATCGCAGTCGCGGCATCTTCAAGCACCCCACTGCGCATATCTTCCTCAATAAAACCACCATTCAACGGATTACGTTTCCCAATCCGCCCAAAACTATAAACCTCTGTCAAATCCTCCGTCAAACTAATCGACACATGATTAAACGGTTTTCGCGTGTATTTTTGAATAACCCGCCCTGGAATTGTCGCTGTTTTTGTCAAAATGACGTATACCTTCATAACCAAATTCCCCCCGTGAAATAAAGAAGTGAGCCCGAGAGCCCACCTCCAAATTATTGCTCTACTTTAATGTTTCCTGATCCTGTACGTACCTTGATGACTTGGTTTCCGCTTGTTTTGATGTTAGGTGATTTAATATCGCCAGAATTGCTTCGTAGGTCTAAGAAACCGTTGAATGCCCCCGGAATCTCGATATTTACATCTCCTGAATCCGCGTCTACCGTCACGTCTTTCTTCACTTCATGAAACGATAGATCAACTTCACCAGATCCACTCGTAACACTCGTCGCATTATCCAATCCAGACAACTCCACATCGCCAGAATTATTGTCGACTTTCACCGTGCCACCCACTTCTTCCCCGTCAATACTCCCCGAACCATTTGTCAGCGTCGTTGTTTTCGCCGCAATTTGGTTCACTTCGATATCGCCAGAACTCGAGGTTGCACGAAGCGTGTCGCCAGTCATTCCCTGTACAGAATTCTCACCAGAGCCATTGATAACTTCCAGATTCGACGTCATATTTTTCAAATCGATATCACCAGAACTATTTTTCACAGTTGTCGTGTCCGCCGTTAGATTTGTCGCTTCAATTTCGCCAGAACCACTCTCAAGCGTAATCGTTTTCGCCGTCGCATCACGCACGACTAAGTCACTCGAACTCATATCGCTCGCCAGCTGCCCCAATTTCGCGCCTTTTGCCACGTGAATTGTCACCGTCTGCTCGCCATAAATTTGAAACTCTAAAAACTGGAACCATTCCTGCTCATTTTCCACATTAATCGTCAAACTATCCTGATTGGCCTTTACGCTCTTATCCAAGCGATTAATCACCTCTTGCGATAAATGTCCGCTCATCGTAACGTAATTTTTTCCAGTCGTACTTTCCGCCACATTCACGCGCAAATCCTGGTCACTCATCAATTTAATCACCGAAATGTCACCGTCCGCCAGTTGCCACTCCCGATGATAAGCCTCACCACGATCCACATTATTATTATCAAAAGTCAGTCCAAAACCAATACCACCAACGACTAGAAGAGCCGCGCCGATAATTAGCAATTTTAATTTATTTTTAAACATGTTTGCTCTCTCCCTTCATCAAATGAATATTGAATTTCGTATAGCCCACTGTAGCCATAATCATCGCTTTCGCCATCCAAATTGTAACGACGAAGAAAATGAAGCCCAGTCCAACAATACCAATCGTTCCAAACAATTTATACCATTCAAACGCTTGATTCAGCACCGCGTCCAAAATAAAGCCGAACGGAGTTAAGAAAAATCCCACAGTTGATCCGATGAAACCCGCAACCACACCCCAAAAAGATAGGAGCAAGGAGTAAACGACCAAATTCGGAATCAACATTGCTAAAAATACGCCGATTTTGAAGCCTGCCCCACGTTTTTTAGGCTGACTCGGTCTAGGCACATAATACGAATCCTCTGGTAATGATTCACCGCGCTCCGCCAAAATATCACGCGCAATTTCATCTGGAGTTCCAAGATCAAACACAATCTCCTGCTCCGATTTCCCACTCGTTTCACCTGCTGCAAAATGCTCCATATAATCTGCTAATATCTCTTTTCTTTCCTCAGGATCCAGTCCCGCCAATTTTAGCGCCAACTCATTTAGAAATTCTGTTTTATCCAATTTGCTCTCCCCCTTCTACAAATAATCGATTCACATTCGACACAAAATCTTTCCATTCAAACATTAATTCCGTCATATACATCTCACCCTTAACCGTTAGTTGATAATATTTCCGCGATGGGCCTTCTGTCGACTCCTTCAAATACGTGTCGCAATAACCCTCTTTCACCAAACGCCGCAATACTGGATAAATCGCACCTTCTGCAACTTCCACATACTGTGAAACGTGTTGCGCCAACTCATAGCCATATTGATCCTTCTTATGAATAAGGAAAAGGCAGCATAACTCAAGGACACCTTTTTTAAACTGCACATTCACTTCCATGCCGAACCCTCCATTTCTTATTACCAAAATTCCAGTACTGAACATTAATCACTACTTGTTATACATACTATACCACGCACTACTAATTAATGCAAGGTAGTGAATAAAAAAAATAGTATTGTCAATGCCGCGTTTTAATGTTAACCTAATATCATATTAAGTTAACAAAGGAGAAGTTATGAGAGATAAAAAATTAAAACAATTGATTATTAATTCCCTATTTGCTGTTATTATCGCTATTCTTGCCCAAATCACTATTCCAATCGGGCCTATTCCACTAACAGGACAAACCTTCGCAGTCGGTCTTGCCGCAACGATTCTTGGTGCCCGCAACGCCACTATCTCCGTCGCCGTTTACATCGTCCTTGGCGCCATTGGAGTTCCCGTTTTCGCTGGTATGACAGCTGGACTAGGCATCATTTTCGGTCCAACAGGTGGTTTTTTAATTGGCTTCCTATTCAACGCTTACATTACAGGCTACCTCATCGAAAAAACGAATTTCAGCATGGCTTACGCTATTTTCGCTAATATTATCGGCGCCTTCATAACCCTACTATTCGGTGCCTTCTGGTTAAAAATCAGTGGTGACCTATCATGGAGCACAGCTTTCACAGCCGGCGTTATTCCATTCATCATCCCAGGAATCCTAAAAGCAACATTTGCCGCACTAGTCGGAATCAGCATACGCAAGCGCCTTGTCTCTGGTAAATTGATCTAAATTTTCCGAATTCAAGGGAAAACGTTATACAAACCCACTTTCCTTCGATATAATAAAAAGGACAATCTGTATGAAAAGGGGACATAATATGACGCTATACGATTACAACAATCTAAAAGAAAGTTTCGATCCCGACAAAATGCTTGCCACCTTGATGAAATCACACGAAGACACACCACCTTATACGGAACTTACTTACCGGCGAAATGAGGTTATCATGAAAGAAGGTTCCGCCAATCGGCACTTCTACGTTGTCAAAAAAGGAATGGTCGCGATGTCAAAAGGAACTGCACGGGATGATTCCATTCTGACATTTTGCGGTCCAGATGATATTTTAGGATTCTTAAGTGTCCTAGAAAATGCTGTATCGCCCATTTCCTACACCGCTATTAGTGAAGTCACATTGCTCCGATTCGAGCGTCAGTACGTTATCGACAAAATTACCTTTAGCCAAGAAAGCTTCTGGTACGCGTATTTCTTCTATCTAAACTTTACGCACCCGATTCTCGTTCGTGAATCACTTTCTAATCTACCGTCCGACAAAAAAATCCTAGCTGGTCTTGTTATCGTCGCTGAACGCTTTGGCCGCGCTGAACCAGATGGCTCTTATCTTATTCCGTATTATTTCACACAAAAAGTAATCGGCAAGTATTTGAATTTGGCGCGTGCCTATGTCGCCACTAATCTACGTAAATTAGAACAAGACGGTCTCATTTCCCTTTCACCAAAGCCATGGAAAATACATGATATGGCAGCGGTTAAAGAGATGTTAGACATGAAATACACCGACCTCTATTCCCTAACAAAAGAATAAACAGTATGCCAGTGATAATCCTATCACTGGTTTTTTATTACAAAGATGTGACAACTTTTTGACGGAATACGCTTTCTTTTGGAAACCGTTACAAATATTTAGTGACGATTAGACTAAACTTTAGTATAATAGCCTTATTACACAAAAAGGGAGAGAATTGAATGTCAAAATCAACAAAACTAGCTTGCGGACTACTCGCTTGCGGACTAACTTTTTCACTTGCAGCACCAGTATTCGCGGAGGAAGAGGTACAAGTTCCAGCAGTAACCGCAGAAACACCTACACCAGCACCAGCACCAGCACCAGCACCAGAGGCTAACGAGATTACGGAAACAGCCCCTGACGCTACAGAAGAAACACCAGAAGTGAAATTACAAGTTGCAGCAGTCGCGGCGACTCAAAAAGCAGACGTATCTTTTGTTAAAGATGCTACGACAACACCTGCCGATTTCGTAACGGTAGCAGACGCAAGCACAACACTTACTTACAAAGCGGGAACAGAGCCAAAAACATCGGTGGCAGGAACATTCTCAACAACCATCGTTGCAACATTAGCTGACACAACAACTCAAGAATTCGTTGTAAGCTACAAAGTAACAGAACCAGCGAAGGCTCCTGTAAAAGCGGTGGCTCTTGCTACTGCAAAAACAAATGTAACAACAGAAATCAATGTAGCAGTGAAAGATCCAAGTAAATTCGTTACAGCAACATCTGGCGTAACACTATCATTCGTGAAAGCACCAGCTGTAAATCGCTTAGGCGCACAAACAGTTACTGTTGCCGCTACAAATGGTACGACGACTGAAAACATCGTAGCTAACTACACAGTTGTTGATACAACGAAACCAGTAATTGATGTTTATGAAGATGATTTTTATGTATCTCAAGGGGAAGATTGGGCGGCTGAAGAACTAGTTGACGCAACAGATAACTCAGGTTTCGTGAAACTTTACTTTGCAAACGGTCAAGCATACTTGGATACATCTAAAGAAGGCACGCAAACAGTTGAAATCATTGCAGAAGACGCAAGTGGTAATACTTCTAGTGTTACATTGACGTATACAGTCGTTGGAGAAGATTTCTATTTCTTTGATGCACCAGTTGTCGACTTCACAAAAACAACAGCAACTGATGTTTATGGGACTGCCGAGCCACTTACAACAGTTATGATTCTTGATGAGAATGGCGAACTTCTAGGATTTGCGGACGCTGATGCAATGGGTAACTTCCATGTTAAATTAGATACAGCCTTAAAAAATGGACAAACTATATATCTATGGAGCGCAGACATGGATACTGGTGAATTCAGTGATTTATCCGAAGCTACATTCTTAGGTGAGAAACTTAAAGTTGAGTCGGTTGATAACGCGAAAAAAACAACTGTAGCTCAAGCCGTGAAGAAAACTTCCTTTAAAGCTCACCCTGCCACACCAGCAAAAGTATCAACGCTGAAAGCTTTACCAAAAACAGGTGACAATAGTTCTGCTGGATTAGTATTCGCAGGATTCCTCATTTCCGGACTTGCGGTAGCAATTCTTAGAAAACGTGGCTAATTATTTTGCCTTAAATCGATGATTTTAAACAATAAATTTATGCAGTATACAATCGAGTAGGAGGAGCCGTTAGGCTCCGACTTCTCACACCACCGTCTTCGCACAGCCTTCTATGCAGTTTCTGTTCGTCAGCTCGGGATTTTGCCGCCGGCTTCCTTCAGATTTCACCTCACGATGGACACCCTTGCCTTGAGCTAACAGTTCCTACTGCCAAGCCTGTAGTGGACTTTCACCACCTAGCATTTGCACATGCTAGGCGCACATAAAATCCCCTGTCTAACGACAGGGGATAACTCTCTACTTACCTATGGCGTTCTTTAAAGCTAAGGTAAGCAAAAATAAGTGACATAATTAGGAATACAATTGGTATAATCAGAGGCGCCCCGAAATAATTGATATTACTGTAATTCTCTGAATCGTAATGGAGAAGCCCCTGCGTGTAGGTCTTAAAAGTCATGTTTAGCACTTGCAACAAGAAGATTCCTGCTAGTCCGATTGTGAACATAATAAAACTAAAAATTTTATACATCTATTTTCCTCCTTATCTAGTAATCATTACTATAACACGATACTATGGTAAATGTAATAAGAAATATATAGAAAAAATCGGAGGTTTTAAGGGAATGAAGGTAAAAAAAGTACTAAGTAAAGGAATCATAAGTCTTTTAGTGGCATCTCTAATATTATCAGGAACGGCTTTAACAACACCTACAGCAAATGCCACAACCACATCGGATGCTAAAGGCAAAGCTATTGATACCATGCTAGATTACTATAACAGCCAAATCACAACGATTGGCGCACAAGCTATTTTTCCAGATGTAATTGACTCCGAGGGTGTGAGCGATGATGCAGTACTTGACGATGAAGGTACTGCAGGCGAAATTACAACTTTTGGCGCAGCAGTTATGTGGAAAACTTCTAAGACTTACAAAGGTATGGAATACGGTGCATGGGAAACAGTGGGTGTTAGGAAAGCATCCAAGGCTCCAGGAAAAGTGAAATTTACGTTCTCTAAGAAAGTATCTACATCTTTCTCTGGTTCTATCAAAGTAGGCGTGAAAAAAGTTGAGAGCGTCCTTGGTTTTAAATTAAATTCTCAAAAAACTACTTCATTTGAAAATTCATGGGATTGTAAAGCAAATGTTTCTTACAAAGCACAGTTACGTGCCCGCTATAAAGTGTACCAAGTCAAACAAACTAAAACTGTCATGAACACATGGACAGGTCAACAAACTGTAACTAATTACTATGTAAAAGTTAAGAAAGACGATTCTATAGATGTCCGTGTAATTTAGTAGTGAACAACATACATTTAAAATCTTCTTTTTGGTTCTCATGGATACAGGGGTATTTAGTGACTCAGCTGAGTTCACATTCCAAGGTGGACATTGGCTATACAACGAAGAAACCTTCTATCACACAAGTAGTGAAGCAAACTCCTGCTAAAGCGGCTCCTGTTGCACCAACAAAAACAACAGACCTTAAAGAACTACCAAAAACAGGGGACAATAGGTCTGCTGGCTTGGTATTCGCAGGATTCCTTGTTTCTGGACTTGCTGTAGCGCTTCTTAGAAAACGCGGATAATATAAGCAAAAAGCCTAGAAATCTGTAACTAGATTTCTAGGCTTTTTTTGTATCATTTAGTTATTTTAATTTGCCAACAAAGAAGAATGTTGCAATACAGTTAATCCCTTGGACGATGAAGAATGTACCGACCATAACAACGATACCGATTGCGGCTACGATTGGGTTGAACAGCGAGATAAATCCTAGAATAATTCCTAGAATGCCAAGTGTTAAAATCCAACCCCAACCTTGTACACCTTCATTTTTAGCAGCGAAGGCTCCGATTGTACGCATAATTCCTGCAAACAGAACCCACATACCGAAGACAAGAACGAGTGTAACTGTTCCTTCTAATTGATCGGCAAGTAATAGGATTCCCAGTAGGACAGATAATATTCCCTCGGCTAAAATCCAGCCGGAGACTTTTTGTCCGCCGCGGTTTGAGAAATACTGAATGATTTGGAATACCCCGAGGATTAGCATCAGGATTCCGATAAATAGTGTGAATGATAGTAAAGAAATACCTGGGTGGAACACAAACCAGATTCCTAAACAGATCATTGCGATACCAGCCAACAAGACCAATATACGTGTGAATGTTTTCATGATATGTAACACTTCCTTTTTTTATGATTAGAATTTTTAGGCTCTGTTGCTTATTTTACCCTATTTTACATTATTAAAACACTAATTGTATTGAGTAATATTTTATGAATTTTGTCTTTAGTCACAATTAGGCCTCTCATCACGAATGTATGCGCTATTTTGTTGTTTTTTACAACCTTTGAAGCATTAATTTCGAGAAATAAGCTGAAAAAGTTCATAATTTAAATTAGATACCATTCTTTAGAAAAATCTGTCTACTTTTCTTGACAAAAGTGGTTAACTAATTGTATGATAGAACCAATTTAATACGCTTCTTATCAAGAAAGGTGGAGGGACTGGCCCTTTGAAACCTTAGCAACCGGATGTTTTTAATCACGGTGCTAATTCCAGCAATTCTTTGTGAAGATAAGCTATTGACTACAAAATCGTTGGTCGTTCAACCTTTTCTAGTGACGCTTATTGGGCGCTTGCTGGTGGAGGTTTTTTGTTTTGATGAAACTTACTATAAAATAGAGAGAATGGGTGAATGGTATGGGGACGCTTAAGCAGATGGAACTTTTTAAGGAAATACCGTTGAAGTTGGAAAATGGGGAAACGATTGGACCGATTGTGGTTGGTTTTGAGACGTATGGTGAGCTTTCTTTAGCAAAGGATAATTGTATTTTGTTGGAACATGCATTGACTGGAACGGCTCACGCGGCAAAGCATTTTGAAGAGGATGTGGCTGGTTGGTGGGATGATTTTATTGGGGCAGGAAAAACGATTGATCCGGCTGATTATTTCATTGTTTGTACGAATGTTTTTGGTGGTTGTAGTGGGACGACTGGACCTTCTTCGGTGGATGCGCGGACTGGCGAGGAATACCGATTGCATTTTCCTGGGTTTACGATTAGGGATATTATTAAAGTGCAAAAAGCATTGCTGGATGCGCTCGGTGTCGTGCATGTGGTGTCGGTGATTGGTGGCTCAATGGGAGGTATGCAGGCAACGCAGTGGGCAATTGATTACCCAGAAATAACGGGGAGCGTGATTAATTTGGCCTCCCCTCTTGCGGCAAGTCCTGAGGCGATTGGGTATAATCTGATTATGCGGATGGCCATTTTGAATGATCCTGATTTTAATGGTGGGGATTATATTGGGCAGCCTGAGGGTGGGCTTGCGACAGCGCGGATGGTTGGGATGATGACGTATCGCACGAGTGAGCTGTTTTCGAAGCGGTTTGAGCGGTTTACAGTGGCTGATTCTTCTCCCGGTGCTTTTTCGAAGGAGCATTTCCAAGTCGAGTCGTATTTGCAATATCAAGGCGATTCGTTTGTGGAGCGGTTTGATGCAAATAGTTATCTGTATTTGACGAAAGCGATTGATTTATTTGATGTGACAGTGAATGGTTGTGATGAAAAACCGCTTTTTGCGAGGATTCAGATTCCGTATTTATTGGTCGGCGTGACGAGTGATCAGCTGTTCCGGATTCATGATTTGCGTCGGGATTACGAGCTTTTGAAGGAATGGGATGTTCCGGTGACCTATTATGAGGTGGATTCGGACTATGGACATGATGCCTTTTTGGTCGAGGTAGAGAAATTTCATCCGCTGATTAGTACTTTTTTGACGCAACATTCGCGAATTGAATTGAAAAAATAAGTGCGCCGTGGCGCACTTATTTTTTCTGAACCGGTATCCAAACTTCGCATTCATAATTAGCCGCTCGATTATCGCCAGGACCGTAAACTTCAATTTCAGGGCCTGCCGCATGCTCGTATCCGCTTGTTGGAAGCCATTCAGCATAGATTTTCTGCCATGTTTGTTGAATGGCATCTGGCATCGCACCTACGGATTGAAATACCGCCCATTGAAGCGCTGGTACTTCTAGTTTTTCCGTCCCAACTGGCGTTTCTCCGTCATAGTCCACTGCAATCCAGTAGTCCATTTCTTTTTTTGGCGCTTGTTCCTTGGAAACATTGCAAATCCCCATATAACGTGAAACCGCCCCATTTTTCAGTTCTTCCAAACGTTCCATCGTACCGTCCGACAACACTTCTCCCCAAAATTTCGGAATCTCCACTAAATTCTGCCCTGCGTCGAATGAAAAAACTTTTTTGACGCCTACAACTTGAAATTTTTCATGTTCTACTATTTTGTAATCCATGTTTCTTCCCCTTTCAAGATAGTTTTCTACGCTTACAGTATACCTTTTTTAGATATATATTTCTTCTCATAGCATAAAAATACGGATAAACAGTCTGGAGAAAACTCCGAAACTGCTTATCCGCATTTTTTTAATCTTTATAAATCGATTTCGTCTTATTGAGCCATGCATAGCCAAGTCCAATAACGAGGCCACCACCGACGTAGTTACCGAGAAACGCCAAGGAAAGGTTTGTTGTTACGCTGCTCCATGTCATTGCGTCTAAGTGACCGCCTGAGGCAAAGAATGCCAGTGAGAATGACGAGAAGTTAGCGATAACATGCTCGAAGCCTAGGAATGCAAAAATGAAAATAATGAAGACCATCGCGAAAACTTTTCCTGCATCGTCTTTCATCCGCATCGTACAAATAACCGCTGTGTTCACAACAATATTCGCGAAAATCGCTTCAATAAAAATCTGTAATGGTTCTTTTTCCAATTTTCCTGTCACGGCTGTGAACAAGAAATGGTCGGCTGGTAACGCATGAAAAGCCGATGTGAGTGACATCAAATAACCTGCAAGAATACCCCCGATTAAATTACAAAATACACAAAGTAATAAGATACCTAAAGCTTTACCGGGTTTAATAATTTTTTGGTAGACGCCTGTTGTCATGTACATCATGTTACTTGTACCAAGCTCGGCGTTCATATAAATAATCATTACAAGTGACCAGCTGAACATGAATGCATAAACAATTTTACCCAGTCCGTGCGCAAAGTGATCTACCTTGTCGCCAATCATAACCGCCACTGCCGTTCCCAATGTTAAAAATAAACAAGCTAGGATGGCACGGAAAATATAGCGGATAACGCTATTGTGTACAAGATCAATCTTCTTTCGTGTGCTGTAATCGACTTTCTGCATTAATGTACTATTTTCTGAGTCCAAATTCTTCATCTCCAATTAATCAGTTTTCATAACTCCACAACTTTACCATTGTAGCACGAAATAACCGCTTTGAAAATAATAAATTTTACACCTTTGAAACTTTTTTTCATATTTTTTTCACAAAACTGAAACATTTGCTAAAAAATATGAATCTAGACTACCATTCCCATTGTATTTGTTGGTTAAACATACATAACATAATAATACGGTCTTCATTGCTAATCTTCTCAAATAGAAAATCAGGCTATTTTTTCAGCTACTTTATTCCTATTTATCCAAAATAGCAAGATAGTCTATTAATGAGGATAAAATCATGTATGAAAAGGTAAAATAAAAATGATAAAATACAGTTTATAGCGGTTAAGTAAGCGCTAACTTTAATTTGCGAGGAATCACTGCTATTTAAATAAACGCAACATTGTAGTTTTAAAGATAATTAAAACTACAACAGGAATAGCTGATTGATTTTCTCCAAGCTTTGATTTTTGGAGAACACATATTGTTTATTCGTTACATCTTGTTTCAACGTGTTCACTTGGTTTTGGCCATTTTGATTTTGCTTTCGAAAAGATTTGGGGCCTACACCGTAAAAGCGTGTAAAGGCACTATTTAAATAGCGCAAATCGGAAAAACCGCAAATACCACAAATGGTTAAGAGTGTACTTTCTGTGTGAATTAATAAATATTTTGCCTTTTCACATCGGAGCAGATTAACATATTCTTGGAACGTTACACCAAAGTTTTCATGAAAAAAGTGAGATAAATAAGTAAATGAGAGCGCTTCTTTTTTTGCGATATCAGAAAGTAGGAGTTTTTCTTGATAGTTTTTGGAAATGTAATCGCTTATTCTCTTGATTCTTTCAAGCTTTAATAACAGCTGATCTTTCTTTTCTTCCTTCATTTGTTTGTGAGGGACTAGCTTCATTAAATCGAACATAATAATGGAGGAAAAACCATGACACAGCAACGAAAAATGTTCGTCTTCTTTAAAATAAGCTTGGCTCGCTGCTACTATATTCTTAAGCAAACGTCGACCAGTTTGAGAAGCTTCTAAAGCAATCGGCGTTGTGTCGAAATAAACTTCATTGATTTGAGGAAAAAAAGCTTCGAAAATTTTGGGAGAAAATTGAAAAATTAATAATAACGCAGAATTTTTTGAATGTAATTCGTGCATTTGACAGGAATTCAGAACAATAAAGTCTCCTTTTTCCAGTGAAATTTTATTGTTATTTGTCACAATATTTAACGAACCGCTGAGTAGATATACCACTTCCATGTCCATATGTAAATGCGTGCTGCGATAATGCATTTCGATCAAAAAAACGTGAATGTCTTGTACTTTACTATGCTCAATCAGTTCGAATTCATTTGTCATGTTCCTTCCCTCCTCAATATTTCTACTATAAGGGAAATTGAAAGCGGAAGCAATATAAAAATTTGTATCATCAAAGGAGGACTCGAATAACGCAATCATTGTTTATACTACTAAAAATGGGGGATATTTTATGAGACTATCAAAGAATTTAATTTACTTTTTCGGCGCTTTAGGAGGATTATTATTTGGTTATGATACAGGTGTCATTGCTGGAGCACAAATCTTTATTCAGGATGAGCTTCAATTAAGTAATGGCGAGATTGGATTTGTCGTTAGTTGTATTTTGATTGGGGCGGTTGTCGGGGCGGTCTTAATTTCACCGTTGTCTGATAGATATGGCCGTAAGAAAATGGTTATTTTGACGGCTTTTATTTTCTTTGTGGGTGCTTTGGGTAGTGCCTTGTCGCCTGATGTCACGGCCTTAATTATTTCGCGGATGTTCTTAGGAATAGCGGTTGGTGGGGCTAGTGCGCTTGTTCCAATGTATTTGGCCGAATTGGCGCCAGCGAATCAGCGTGGAAGCTTGTCTTCTTTGAATCAGTTGATGATTATGATTGGTATGTCGCTCGCTTACATTGCGAATTATGTTTGGCGTGATTCACCGATTGGCTGGGAATTGATGCTAGGTTTTGCTGCGGTTCCAGCACTTATTCTGTTTATTGGTGGAATTTTATTACCGGAATCGCCACGTTACTTGGTGAAAGTCGGCAAACGAGCAGAAGCGGAAGCGATCTTACTCAACATTCGAAGCAAGTCGGAGGCAGAAGCGGAAATTCTGGAAATTGAGGAGCAGAGCCATATCGAAAAAGGTCGTTTGAAAGATGTCTTTTCAAAATGGGTGCGTCCATCCGTGATTGCGGCTTTTGGTTTGGCTATTTTGCAGCAGTGGATGGGTTGTAATACGGTCTTTTATTATGCGCCGCGTATTTTAATGAGTGGTGGGACAGATGCTACTTCGGCGATTCAGACGCAAATTTTTCTAGGTATTTTTTATGTTATTGTAACTGCAGTAGCCGTGTCGTTGATGGATCGGTTTGATCGGAGAAAAGTTCTGATGGTTGGGGCGTTAGCGATGGGAGTTTCGTTCTTTGCTTTGTCTGCTGCGTTCCATTTAGAAGCGGACAAATCAGGATTCCATCTGTTCACGTTTATTTTCCTAGCTACTTATATTTCAAGTTTTTGTGCGACGTGGGGACCGGTGATGTGGGTTATGATTGGTGAAATCTTCCCATTGCAAATTCGTGGTTTAGCTGTTGGTATCGCGTCGTTGGTGAACTGGGTAGCTAACTGGACTGTTTCTGTTAGTTTTCCGGTTTTAGAAGAAACGATTGGAAATGTGACACTGTTTATCATTTTCGGACTGGTTTGCGTCGCTGCGGTATTCTTTGTTAGAAGCTTTGTATTCGAGACGCGAGGCTATACGCTAGAGGAGATTGAAGAAGCCTTAGTGAAAAATGAGACGAAGGCATTGAATAATAAAAATAAGACTTCTGCTGCGAAAGCTATATAGAGAAGTATCCTAGGCGAAAAAAATACGTATCAAAAATCTAATTTCAGATTTTTGATACGTATTTTCTATTTTCGTCAACCTATTCCTATTTTAAGCGTTTACCGTACTTTTTTCAGGCAGAATACGTGTGCCTGCGCGTCCTGCTAATGCTTCCACTGCAGCGTCTAGTGAGCAAATGATAGCTTCTTTTCCAGATTCGGCAAAGGCTATCGCTGCTTCCATTTTTGGACCCATGCTGCCGTCTGCGAAATGGCCTTCTGTCATATATTGCTTCGCTTCCTTGACTGGAACGCCTTCTAGTTTTTGTTGATTTGGTTCGCCGAAATGTAAGTATACGTTTGTCACATCGGTTAGAATCATGAAAACGTCGGCTTCGACTTGCTCGGATAGGCGTAACGCGGAACGGTCTTTATCGATGACTGCTTCGACGCCTTTTAGATCGCCTTCTTCGTTTTGTACGACGGGGATTCCGCCTCCGCCTGTCGAAATAACGACGGTATCCGTAGCCACGAGTTGCTTAATTGCTTCGACGCCGTGGATTTTTTGTGGTTGTGGGGATGGAACAACGCGGCGGTATCCTCGACCTGCGTCTTCTGCCATTTCCCAGCCTTTTTCCGCAGCAAGTTCAACGGCTTCTTCGCGTGTATAGAAAACACCGATTGGTTTCGTCGGGCTTTGGAACGCGGGATCGCTCGCGCTAACTTCGGTTTGTGTTAAAAGCGTGATGACATTAGTTGGTATTTTTTTGCGTGCGAGTTCGTTTTTTAGTGATTGTTCCATCATGTAGCCGATAAAACCTTGTGATTCTGCGCTACATGCGTCGATTGGGAGCGCTGGAACGTATTCTTTTGCTTCTTCATTTTGACGTAAAATATTACCGACTTGCGGGCCATTTCCGTGTGTGACGATGACTTTGTGCCCTGCTTCTGTGATTTCCGCGATTTTGGCGCAGCTGTCTTCCACGTTTTTTAATTGGTTTTCAAATGTTGCTTCTTGGTTCGGTTGCAAGATTGCATTGCCGCCAAGCGCGATAACTACGCGTTTTCCCATTGAAAATTCCTCCTTTATTGCGAGTGCGACACCTGCTATCGTGTCTATTCCCGACGTATGTCCATTTTGATAAACTTGTTCGATGATGTCCTTCGTTTCTGCGCCTGTCTGGAACGCTTTGTAAAGGGCAAGTAATGTGTCGCTAAATTGGTCTTGTAATGCGTATTTTAAGTAGGTTTGGCTGATATCTGTGGTCAATAACTCGGTCTGGATTAATGTTGTAAGTATTTCTTTAAAAGGCGTGCTTTCCTGTCCCACGAGCAAAATACCGAGCAAGATATCGTCTCCAGATGGCGTCAAACCACTGCCGCGACCTATGAAATAACGCAAAGTTTGTTCGATAAACGCTGAATCCGTGCTATTTATTGCTTTCGCGAGATTGCTAGCTTCGGGTTGTGTGAGCCATTCTTGGATGGAAACACCGAGCCCCGTCTGCCTCTCGCTTTGGACTATATGGGGCAAAAAGCTTGGATTCGGCTGGATTTCGGTTTTTTCACGTTTGCTGGTGTATTGGGTGGCACCAGTGAGCGTGAGTTGGAATTGTTGATGAAAAAGGATGCCGCCTTCGTATTGAATGGTTTGATTGACTTGGATGGCAGCGATAAGCTTGGTCACATCACTCATTGTTAGCTGAATCGCGAATGGTAATTGGCCGTTTTTAGCGGTACCAATGAAAATACGTTCGTCTTTGTTTTCCAAGTTGAAACCGTTTGTGAAAACACTGTGAACGCGCCATGTTTCACGCTCAACTAGCAAATTCGCGACATTTTTAGCCATACGCTGTGCTTCGATAATCAGCATCCTTTTTCACCTCCTATTTATACGGTTAAGCCTAATTTTTCTGCGTAGGCTGTGATTGCTTTTTCAAAACAGGCAACTGGTGGATTTACGGTTCCAGCGCCGATTTGGCCGATTCCTGCTTTTTTATGGGCGATTCCGGTGTTGATGACTGGTGTAATGCCGGTTTCGACCACTTTACGCGCGTCAATGCCGAGACAAATTCCTTGGAAATCCCAAGTTGGAACGGTGAAATTCGGATTTTGGTCGATTACGATTTCAAGCATTTCATTACTTATTTTCAGCGCGTCGCCAAATCCGCCTGTACCGACAAAACGAGTCACGGCTGGTGCTGCGATCATTGCCATGCCGCCAACGCCAAATGTTTCTGTAATTGCGCTGTCCCCGATATCTGGGTTTGCATCTTCGCCGGAATAGCCTGTGAAATAAAGGCCTTGTGGTGTGTTGACGGGAGCTGTAAACCACTCGTCTCCCATGCCGCTGATGCGAATTCCAAAGTTTTCTCCGTTACGACACATCGCCGTTACAATTGTACCTTCTTCAATCATCCGCGCGCCGTCCATCACAGCTTTTGCGGAAGCCATCATGATATTTAGGAAAAATTGGTCAGTGTCTGCTAGGAACTTGATGACTTCTTGACGTTCTTTTTCGTCGATATCTAGACTCACAATAATCGGGCTCACTTCTTTCAAAAATACGAGGGAAGCCGCGATATTACGTTGGTGGAACTCGTCTCCCATCGCGATTGCTTTTGCGACAATAACGTTTAAATTCATACCTTCGTCGAGCGTTTGTAGCGCTTTGCTAAGCACTGGGCCAAGTACGTCACGCATCCAACGCAAACGATTCACAACTTCTTCGGAATAGGCGCCAAAACGTAGCACAGCTCCAATGCCTTCATTCATCGTACAGTAAGCGCGATTGCCGTCTGTGCGATTTTCTACAACAACAACAGGCATATTCGCCGATGTAATACCGCCCATTGGTCCAACTGCGTCCACGTGATGGCACGGAATAAACGTCACATCTCCACGATCAAGCATTGCTCGCGCGTCGTCTTCATTGTCCACCCATTCTTCAAATAATGCGGCACCAACACACGAACCTTGCATCGGGCTCGTCATGTTTTCCCATTTGATTGGTGGGCCCGCGTGAAGTAACACACGCCCTTCGTTTAACTCGGCGATCACAGATTTAGCAGGCACGACGTCCAGTAAAAATGGTGCCGAAGCGACGATTTTGTCCGCCACTGCTCGGTTTGCCTCATCGATTGTCTGGTAATTTGTCATTGTTTTTCCTCCTTCAAAAATTTATTTCACGTCCGCCGTTTCAGCACGGTAACTATTTAGGAATTGTAGTACTTTTTGTAGCTCAGGATTCCCCCCAGCCACTGGGCGCCAGTCAAATTGCACCACGCGTCCACCAGTTTCGGTAATCGCTTCAGCAAAACTTTTTAGTCCAACGTTAATAACACGTGGTTGTTTTGCCAATAAATCTAACATTGCGTCAGATGCTTCTAAAATTGGCGCTTCGACTCCTGCTGCGACTTCTTGAATCGCTTTATCAGCCTCTTCCACCGTACGACCAACGAGCGCGAGTCCCGTTCTAACCGCTTCATTATTGCTGTCTTTCACGATAACACCAGCAGCTTCCAACGTTTGGCGCTGTTCATTGTAGTCTTGCGGATCTTGAAGTGTCCCACAAACCGTTCCAATAACAGCCAATTCGCGTCCGGCCGCTTTTGCTTTGGCGATCACGTCTTTGATTGCTGGCGCGAGTTGCCCCGCCATGTCTTCGTGAGAGCCATAACCAAGTACTACGTCAAGCAAAATAACCGCTGTTTCCGGATCATTCGCCGCATCTTCAATGAACGCAATCCGTTTTTCAGGGTCGATCATTGGATGTGGTTTTCCTTGCGTGTAAATGTCATCCCCAAGATCGATAACCTCATGTCCTTCTGTTTTCAAAATATAACCGTCTTGCTTAATAAGGCCTTCTTTTAACTGTAAGGCGTCCGCAATCAGCATTGCCGCTTCCGATGCTAACGTTCCACCAGAATAGTAACCTTTGATGTGTTTTTGTTCCGGAGTTAGGCCGATTTCAGGTTTCACGATTTTGCTTTCTACAGCCGTCACCGCTTCTCCTTTTGCAAGTGCGATCGCAATGCGCGCCGTTTCTTCGAGCGTGTAAGCATGATATAAATTTGCCTCATGATATGTCGGTTTTTCACCTAGAAAAATTGTCACGGCTGGTTTCGTAATCGTGCGTAATAATGCCAAAACTTTATCGCGAATCGCTTTTGCAGGTGGCTTCGAAATCACGACAATCACGTCTGTGTCTGCTTGCTTTTCAAGTGCTGCGATCGCATCCAACATCGTGATTCCGCCAACTGTTTCAGATAAGTCACGACCACCCGTTCCAATCGCATTCGTTACGCCGCCACCAAGACGGTCAATAATCGTTGAAACTTCTTGAATTCCCGTTCCAGATGCGCCGACAATACCGATGTTTCCAGGCTTCACGACGTTTGTAAACGCCATCGGAACGCCATTCACAATTCCTGTCCCGCAATCTGGTCCCATCACAAGAAGTCCCTTGTCATGCGCTTTCTGCTTCAATCGTAGCTCTTCTTCAATCGGCATATTATCGCTAAAAATAAACGCGTGCAAACCTTCATCCAATGCCCGATCCGCTTCCGCCGCCGCGTATGTACCTGGAATCGAGATCAATGCCATGTTCGCATCCGAATCTAATTTCATCGCCTTGTCCCACGTCCGCGCCGTTTCCGTCGTGTTGCTACTTTCCTTTGTCGCTTGACTTGCTAAAAATGCATCCACTTCCGCCAAAATTTCATCAATTTTAGAAGCATCTTCTGTGTCCACAACAATCGCCATATCGTTCGCCGACGCTGCTTCCAATTCTTCCGTGCGCAAACCCGATGTTCCGAAAATATCTTTATTCGCAGGCGTTCCCATCATAATTGATACTCGGTTTACCCCATCAATCGTCGAAACCTTATTCGTAAGTAGCATCAAAACAACCGAATCCTGATACGCATTTCCCTTAATAATCGTGTGTAACATCGTGCTCACCTCTCCTTATTCCGCAAATTTATTTTTTCCATCATAGTTATCAAAATGAATCGCATCTGAAATCAAATACTCATAAATATCATCCACGATTTCGATGCCCTGTTCCTCGTAAGCCTTCTCACGCAACCGTCCACGCTCCCCAGGATAATAAACCCGATCCACGCCCGGCGCAGGAGCAACAGCCGATACCTCATCCAAAACTTCCGACATATTCGCCTTAAACGCCTCAATATCCGTAAAGAACGCCGGATTAATCACGATATGCAGTTGCCCCAAATCGCGCCCTTTCGAAAGATCCGCGTACATCGAGCTCACATGCTTCCCGAATGGTAGTCCCAACAAAATTCCTGACAACACGTCCACCATCATCATCAAGCCGTACCCTTTTGGCCCAGCGATTGGCAATAATGCGTTGACCTTCGCAGGATCCGTCGTTGGCACCCCGTCCGCGTCTACCGCCCAAGTCGGTGGAATCGATTCCCCACGCGATCTCGCATGAAGCACCTTGCCCCAAGCTTGAACCGTCGTCGCCATGTCAAACGTCAACATTCTCCCATCATCGGTCGGTGCTGCAAACGCAATCGGATTCGTCCCGAAATAATCTTCCGCACCACCAAATGGCACCACCATAGGGTCCGACTGACAAACAGAAAGCGCTACAAAATCACAACTCGCCGCTTGTTCCACAAAATAAGCCAGTGCGCCACTATGCGACATGTTTTTCACGCCCACAACCGCGACACCATTTTTGCCAGCAATCCGGATTGCCTCTTCCATCGCCCGTTTCGCCGCCACGTGCCCAGAACCATTATCCCCGTGGAAAATCCCACTCGTCGGTCCCGTCTGCTCAAACCGAAAATCCGGTCGATTCGTAATACCACCTTTAGCAATCCGCTCCGAATAATACTCGACACGAACCGCACCATGCGAATGAATCCCGCGCGCATCCGCAAACGCCAACACATCAGCAACAATATCGGCATGTTCTTCCGTCAAACCAGCCCGCTCTATTTTTGTTTGAATCAGCTGGTGCAAATCTTCCTTTGAAACTCGCATTCTGTCTACCTCCTTCTAGTCTTGCTCCGCGAATAACCCCGCGTGATCGTACTGATCATAATGAACCGTATCGCTAATCAAATAATCATACACATCTTTCACAATCGGAATTCCTGCATCCGCATAATCCGTTTCTACAATCTCCGCTAACTCGCCTGGATACAGCACTTGACTAAATCCAGGAGCCGCTTTCGTTGCGTGCAATTCATCGACCATTTGTGCAATATTTTGCTTAAACTCCTTCAAAGACGTGAAGAAAGCCGGGTTAATCACGATATGCAATTGCCCCAAGTTACGCCCTTTCGTCAAGTCCGTATACATCGAAGACACCCGTTTTCCGAATGGCAATCCTAGCAAAATTCCCGATAAAATATCGACCATCATCATCAAGCCATATCCTTTTGGTCCTGCAACTGGAAGCAATGCATTCACTTGATGTGGGTCCGTCGTTGGTTCACCATTCGCATCCACAGCCCACGTTGGCGGAATATCTGCACCCTTAGAACGCGCATCTAAAATTTTACCCCATGCTTGAACTGTCGTCGCCATGTCAAAAATAACTGGCTCCCCGTCCATACGAGGTGCTGCAAACGCAATCGGATTTGTTCCAAAATAAGGCTCAGCGCCACCAAACGGCACCACCATCGGGTCCGACTGACAAACAGAAATCGCAACCATATCCTTATCCGCCGCCTGTTTCACAAAGTAAGCGAGCGCACCACTGTGTCCCATTTCATGCACGCCGACAATCCCGACACCCGTTTCCTGCGCCAAACTAATCGCTTCATCCATCGCCTTGCGTGCCGCCACATGTCCGACACCATTATCCGCCTCAAAAACTCCCGAACTCGGTCCCGTTTTGTTAAACCTGAAATTCGGTGCAAGTGTCGTGCCACCTTTAGCAATTCGTTCCGCATAATAATCCACGCGAACCGCACCATGTGAGTGAATACCACGCGCGTCAGCAAATGCAAGCGATTCCGCCACACCATCCGCATGCTCCTCCGAAAGCCCGGCTGCTTCTAATTTTTTTTGAATTAAATCATGTAAATCATGTTTCCTTACTCGAATCATTTGTGGCTCTTTCACACCAATTCCCTACCTTCTCATAATTGTGGATCGCGATTACAGTCTTTCGAATACAAATAACTGAATGCTTCGCCGCGTCCTACCGCATACGTCGCTTGTGGCACATACGCACCCATGAATAAATAATCACCTTTTTTAACTGGCACCCATTCGTTGTCCAAATTATATACACCTTCGCCAGACAACATATACGCGCCATGCTCTTGATAATGCGTTTCAATATAGCCATGACAAGCACCAGGTTCAAAGCTCAAAATGTGGAAATTCATATCAAAACCAAGATCCGCTGGCAATAAGTTTTGCAAAATGACATCTTCCATGCCTTCATACGCAATTTTTTCAAGGTTCGCTACGTTGTCAACGATGATATGCGTTTCGTAACCTTCGACCGCTTCATATTTCTTCTTATAAAGGAACGCCTCACTAGTTGCGCCACCATTATCATTTTCAAATTTCAAAATCACACCTGCTGGGCAATAAATATAGCCACCAGCCTCAAGTGTATGTTTCGCGTCGTCTGCCCAAACCGTGATTTTCCCCTCTAAACAATAGAAGAAAGTCTCCACGCCAGGTGCGCCGAAACCAGCCTTATTTTGGCCGCCATCCAGCAACGTGATAATATAATCAACGAAAGAAGCACCCAATTTCGGCGTTGCTAAAATCGACAATTCACAGTTCTCAAAGCCCGGAATCGAATTATTCACCAAACCATTCGGCGGAATAATCGCGTAGTTGCCACGCTTTATCACCGATCTCGAAGCGAGAATATCACTCACATAACCCGTATTCTTATTTCTGTAACCCATCTTAAAAAACCTCTCTTTTCCAAATTATAATTGGAATCAGCGCTCGAAAACACTGATTCCCTATTCAAATCATGCTATTTTCTTGCTCTTAATATTCGCAATCAAAAATACAATTGCCCCGATAACTAGGATAATCGCCGAAATATAGAAGCCCATTACTTTTGATCCCGTCGAGTCGGAGATAACGCCTGTCAAAAATGGTGCGATAACGGATGAACTCATTCCGAAGAAGTTGAACACACCAAACGATGTTCCGTAGCCTTTTTTCGGTGCGCTATCTGCCACGTAAGAGATTAGAATTGGCTCTACTGCAAGCTTTCCTAGCAAGCCGTATAAGATCAAGCCGACTAGCAAGATGCCTGATGTTGGTGCCAACACTGTAAGCATTAACATTAAAGCCGCAGCAACCGTCAGACTAACGATGAAGCGAACTTTTTTTGTGCTGAATTTATCTGACATTCTACTGAAAAATAATGCCCCTGGAATCGCGGAAAAAGCGACAAGTGCAGCTGAAAATCCAATTGCCACGCCCTCAAATCCACGTTCTTGTTGTAAAAATGATGGCAACCATGTCACGACCATGTAGTACCCGTAACACGTTGCAAAATAAAGGATGTACGACGCAATCATCCGACCTGTAAACAAGTTTTTGATCGGCGCTTTCTCTTTTGGCGCAGCTTTCTCTTTAACCATTGCCGTACGATCTACTTTTGGCGAACTTTTAATGACACTCGCAAAAACAAAGATCATCACAACAATCAAACCAGCGATAATGAAAAGCATGATTTGCCAGTTCATACCGACAGATTTTACAAGTAAACTCGAAGCAATCAAGCCAATACCCATACCGAGCGCAGAACCACTATTGATGATAGCCGTTGACAGACCACGTTTTTCTGGCGGAATATTCTCCGATGACAACGAGTAAGCCGCGCCGTAGTAAGATCCACAACCAAGTCCGGCAAGTAAACTACCAAGATAAATCATTTCTAAGCTTTGCGCAGTACCAATCACAAGTGCTGCGATGGCGAATAGCGAGAAACCAGGAATCAGAACAACTTTCTTCCCAAATTTATCGACTAAAATCCCCGCTGGAATCTGCATCCCCGTGTAAGCAAAAAAGTAAAAACTAGCGATTAAGCCCATTTGCGCATCAGAATGCTGGCCAATCGTTTGCTGAATTTCTGGAAAAATCGGTGTCAAGACACTGCGGTAAATCCAGATAACTACCCAACCTAAACATAAAATAATAATAATTTGCTGCCAATACTGGAGCCCCTTTTTCATCGTTGCCGTTTCATTTTCCATTTTTGATTCACTCCTTGTTTATTTATATGCTAATTCGTATAATGCCTCAGTCAATGCTTTCACACCTTCAACCAAGTCTTCCGTTTTTGTATCCTCTGCCGGGTTGTGGCTAATACCGCCGATACTTGGCACGAAGAACATCGCTGTTGGTACACGTGGTGCAAAAATTTGAGAATCATGACCCGCACCACTATGCATCACGCGGTAATTCAGTCCTTCTTTTTTACAAACGCCTTCTAATACGGACACGATATGTGGATCCATCGGCACTGGCGCTTCGTCCATCCATAAATCAATCGAGATATCGATGCCCATTTCCGCACAAATTGTTTTCATATCTTGCTCAATTTCTGCCGTGAAGCTGTGCAATTCTGCCTCATCCGTATGGCGACAATCCATCGTGAATAGCGTCTCACCAGGAACCACATTCACCGTATTTGGCTTCGGCTCTACTTTTCCGAAAGTAAGCACGAGTGGATCGCCAATTTTTTTCGCTTTATCAATCGATTGCGTCACGATTTTACTAAACGCATAAACCGTGTCTTTCCGATAGCTCATCGGCGTTGTCCCTGCATGATTTGATTCGCCATTTAGCACAATTGTGTAGCGTCGTTGGCCAGCGATACTGTTCACCACCGCAACCGCTTTGCCTTCGTTTTCCAACACTTTACCTTGCTCGATATGAATCTCAACGAACGCCTTAATATCGTCACGCAGCGGCTTCGTTTCATCGCGGAAATCAAAACCAGCGCCACGCATTGCATCCACGAATTTCACACCTTCAAAATCGGCAACATCCGCCATTTCATCCTTATTCGCAAGTCCAAAGAAGTTCTTGCTTCCCCAGAAAACATACGGAAAGCGGCTTCCTTCTTCTTCCGCCATCGAAATAACTTCCAAATTCCGCAGCGGTTGGCCATGTTTTTCCTTCAAATATTTAATCGCCAGGTACGCAGCTAAGACACCGAACTGTCCGTCCAATTTCCCGCCGTTGACCACCGTATCAATATGAGAACCCGACATAATCGTCTCATCCTTGTATGTAGACCCTTCCACGCGACCAAAAAGATTGCCGATATCATCAAAATACGTCGTAAAACCCGCATCGTCCATTTTTTTCTTCACGCCCTGCTGCGCCTCCACCCAATAATCCGAGTAAAGCAACCGCGTCGTTCCCCCAGTTGGATCCGCACCAATCCCTGAAAGCCAAGCCACATTGTCCGCTACATCTTGAAAAATTTTGTCCATCGTTAAAAGTCCACCCTTCATCTGATTTATCCTTCTTGCTCTCTACTCTTTAAAGTGTAAGCGTTTCATGTTCTGATTGCATCGTTTAAAAGCGATAAAAACCTTGTTCGCCTTTTGTTCATTGTGACTAATTGAGGGGGCTAAATTGTTGATAGTGATTATACAGATTTCACACGTCCAATCATAAATCGTTGAGCTCACGGGAAATCTAGTGTATGCTGTCTTTGAACAATAACAAAGGAGATGACCCAATTGCAAACAATTATTTTTGCCGAAAAAAATGGCTTGGCGCTAAAAGGAGATTTCTATCCAAGTCCGCGTCCTGATGCAGCTAAAACGATTATTTATTTTCATGGTGGCGGTCTCATTTGGGGACTTCGCAATGATCTTCCAGAAACGTACCGCAACCTTTTTCTCGAAGCTGGGTATCATTTTTTCGCGGTCGATTATCGGTTGGCGCCAGAAACAAAGCTTCCCGAGATTTACGAAGACGTGCAAGATGCCATTTTCTGGTTTGAAGCCAATGCCCGCGCGGAGTTTGGTGTTGCAAGCGCGTTTATCCTATTTGGGCGTTCCGCTGGCGCTTACCTTGCCCTACAAGCCGCAGCCGATGCGACGCTACCAACTGCCGACGCCGTGTTGTCCTTCTATGGCTATGCCTCACTTGGCGGTTCCTGGTATAAAAATCCGAATCCGCATTATGCCAAACTACCAACGATTCCAACCGATTTAAAAACCGCTTTAACGGGCAAAACGGAACTCGCAGAAGGATTCATCGAAAAGCGCTACGCCTTGTACATATATTGCCGCCAAACTGGGCGGTGGTTGGATGAAGTTTTCGGTCCGCATCAAGATGCCGATATCGATGCATTTTCCCTCGAAGACATGCGCGATTTCAGCTTTTTACCGCCTGTATTCATTGCGCACAGCACAACTGACAAAGACGTGCCGTACACCGAAGCTGAAAAAATAGCACAGACTACTTTCCAAAATGAGCTTTTCACCGTGCAGAATTTAGAACATGATTTTGATGCCAACATCGACGACGGCTTGCCGGCCTATAAACAAGCGTTACGTTTTTTAGAAGCATACAAATAAAAAAGCTAGTAGGAAAATCACGATGGTAATACGTGAGCTTCCTACTAGCTTCTATTTATTTAATCAATAATACTGGACATTCTGCATGCTGGACGATTTTTTTCGCGACGCTACCGATCGTCATTTTCTGAACAATCGACAAATCATGATGCCCCATAACCAGCATATCCAGTCCTACTTCGCCTGCATATTTCGTCACTTCTTTTGCAGGAAAACCGCTCAAGATTGCCGTTTTATAAACCAGTCCTGCCTCACCAAACATCGCGCCTTTTTCCGCAAGCATTTTCTGTGCATCTACCTCTAAACTTTCCGATACATCCACGCCAACTTCCACATCCTCCGCAATCGCTTTGTCATTCACGACATGAATCAGCGTGATTTCTGGCGCCTCTGCAAACTCCTGACACAACGCCACCGTTTTTGTCACGATTTTTTTAGATAGTTGATCGTCTGCAATTAATACTGCTAATTTCATCCTAATCCCTCCATTAATCAAGTGCGCTCAACGCTTTTCTTCCTGCAAGCAAAATAATAATGCCGATCAGTACGGCAAATCCTGCGACATAAAACGTCACGTGCGGGTTGAACCAAACGGCCAAACTTCCAGCCAACCAAGGCGCAATCGCACCACCCGTAAACCGAATAAAGCTGTAAGCCGAGGAAGCCGTCGCACGTTCCACCGGAGAAACGACCATCACCGCCGACGTAATCAATGTATTATTAATCCCTTGGAAAAATCCTGCAATCACGATACAGACGGAAATGACCGTACTATCATTCGCGCCAACTCCCATCACGACTAAGACAATCGCAAAAAATGCCAGCGCGCCAATCATCACCAATTTTGTCCCCCACATTTCTTCCAATCGCGGCGCCACAAAAACTGAGGAAATGGCGAGCATTAGACCCCAGCCGAAGAATACTAATCCAACTTGAATCGCGCTATATCCAACCATCAAAAATGGCGAATACGCGAGCAACGTAAAGAATCCAAAATTATAAAATAGCGCTGTTAAACCTGTGACAAGTAAGCCTTTGTGACGCAAAGCTCGAAGCGAATCCCAGAATTTTGATTTCACTTTTGGCTTTGGTATTGGATCGAGCAACATGATAATCGACACAAATCCAATCGCCATTAAAGTCGCTACACCGAAAAATGGCGCGCGCCACGTGATGCTCCCAAGCAACCCACCAACGAGCGGACCGACTGACATACCAAGTCCCATCGCCGCTTCATACATGATAATCGCTTTTTCCGTCGCGCCCGAACTAACTGCAATAATCGTTGCCAGAGCCGTCGAAATAAAGAGTGCATTCCCGAGTCCCCAACCAGCCCGGAGTCCGACTAATTGCCCAACTGACTGCGATAATCCGCCAAGACCTGCGAAAATAATAATAATGACAAGCCCGATAAGCAATGTCTTTTTAGCTCCGATTCGGCTCGATATAAATCCAGTAAACAGCATCACAATACCCGTTACCAACATATAACTCGTAAATAATAACGATGTTTGTGCCGGCGTCGCATGTAGCTGCTCCGAAATTGATTTTAAGATAGGATCGACAAGTCCGATTCCCATAAAGGCGACCACACATGAAAAAGCTACCGCTAACGCCGATTTAGGCTGGTGCAGCAGGCTTTTCAAAACGCCATCTTCTTTTTTTAATGCAACTTTTCCTTCTACCACGTTTACCACTCCTGTTTGATTATTAACCTGTTTTAAAGTATACTCCTAATTAGACTATCATGTCAATATTGACATGTCTATTTTTACATTAAATTTCAGAATAGGATATGGTATACTAAACGAATAAACGTTGCGTTGGAGGGGTTCGAATTGAATACATTAAGTTACGTTCTGCTATGCATGCTCGCCCGCAAATCCTGCACGGGCTACGAATTAAAACAATATATGGAATTATTCTGGCAAGCGCATCACAGCCAAATCTACACAGTCCTCGGTAAAATGGAAACAGAAGGCTATGTCCGCTTTGAGGCTGATCCTGATACCACGAAGAAAATCTATTCCTTAACAGAAAAAGGCGTGCAGGCCGTCAGCAAATGGGTACTAGAAGAAACCGCCGAGCCAATTAGCCGCGATGAATTCCTAGCCAAAATTTACGTCATCGCGCTAATGGAAAAAAGCACTGTCGCCCAACTTTTCAACGACCGCCGCAGACACTACAAAAAAAGAGCTGCGATTAATAAACCGAAGCTCGAGGAACTGGAAACATTGCAAAATGACCCGACACGAAAAGAAGAATGGCGCAATTCATTTGGCCGCTATTTAATTGTAAAACGCCGTGATGATCTTTGTACGCAGGAACTCGCATGGTGTGACTGGGCTGAGGATTTGTATCATAGTTCGTTCGATAAGATATGAAAAAAGCGATTGAGCGACTAGTTCCAAGTCATTCAATCGCTTTGGGTTTGTCAAGAAAAGTGTGTAATTAAGAAATAGAGTTCCTACTGCCAAGCCTGTAGTGGACTTTCACCACCTAGCATTTGCGCATGCTGGGCGCACGAAAAACTGTGTAAATAATGAACCTAGGATTCATTATTTACACAGTTTATTTTACACTCCCATCGCTTTCATCTGTTAGCCATTATCCTTATAGCTTAACAAATACTTGCTGCTCAATGTTTAAGCTCATATCCTCGGCGGCGCTCCATCCTCCTATTTATCCCATAAAGGTGATGAATACACTGGTCGTTCTCCCTCTTCTACAGATTCTTGGTTTGATAGAACCATTAGTTTTAATAACCTTATAAATTTATTCCTCGCATCCTCAAAATTTTCAAATGAGTACTTGCCCGTAACAGATGCTCTATCTCTTGTTGTGTAGACCTCAAAGCCATCTTGGACACACTCTATTCTAACTTGGTACTCTTGCCTATTAACATCCTCACCAGCAAATATTGAATACCTCATCTGTTCATATCCTAGTAATTTTATATCTTCTTCTAGCAAAGTTCTGTCCTCTATCTTATTGTTTTTCAATTTATTTTACCTCCTTCAATAATCCCAGTTTCTCATACCAGTGAACAGCGGTGCCAAATTTAATTTGTGTGCCACCACCAGCACCAAAAACTTCTGCAACTTTCCCAGCTTGAGGGTTCGCTATATCTTCAAGCGTAAATGCATATTGTTCCATGTCTACATCTAGTTTAGTTTTCAGAGAATCATCAAGTTTATTGTATGCATTTTGTACATTTTTTAAATTAATATTCTCTATCACTTCATATTTATAATACGGTTTCACACTCTCTGGATACGGCAGGCCTCTGGTATCATAATCTAACGGCTTACCGTTTTTCATTGGACTCACAAATGTACCCCCAGAATCTCCGTACCTATCAATAATTTGTCCCGCCTTCAAATCAGCATTTATTGTAATCGCTTTTCCAGCTTTATCAACCATAAATCCGTTTGCTTCTGGCCATTTTATTTCCCCTGACTCATCTAGGTACTTAGGTGAGCGAACAAGGACTCCCCATTTGGATTCATATGCTATTTCACCATTTTCTAAAACGATTTTCTTTGGCGTGAAGGTCTTTAAAACTGCCCTAACTTCCTCATCTAACACATTAACCTCAGAGCTGGCACTGACTTCTTTCACGTTTTTTATCTTGCTGAAATCATTAATTCCTTTCGTAATTCCGAACATACTAGTCAAAAATATAGTAGTGCTGGCCAATCCATAGGCATCGCCCTTTTTATAGGGCTCTAAATAGCTAGATACGATACCGTCCCAAAACATTCCCATTGTTCCTGATGGATCACTTTTTAAATTTTTCATCAACATGGCGATACTTTCAAGTTGTTTCTCCGGATGTTTCAAACTTTCTATCGCCCTTTTTCCAAATCCGAAAATAGAATCTCTCGTCGAAGCACCGATTTGTCGTACTTTATTTCGATCATATTGGCGGTAATCTTCCTCTATTTTAGAGGCGTGTGCGTGATCCATTTCCATGAGCCGTCGCATATCTTGGCTAATCCGATGCATCGCTTCGCCTTCATTTTGCTGTAATTGCGTTAACTTTTGCCTTAAATAGTCATCTAAATCTTCCATCAATCCTTGGTTATGCCGCATGACCCAAAGTTCGTCTGGATCATCTGGTATACGATTGATGCTTGGCTGTGGCACCCTGAATACTTCACTTTTGGCATCATCTAAAGCGTATCCTTGCATTTCAGCCGCCTTTTGAAGGCCACGCGCATCAATTAGCATATCTTGATTGCGATAAGTCGGACTATCAATGTCTTTCAAATCATTCACATAGTTTTCTAAATACGTAAACAGTTTTGTCACCGTTCCTTGTTGCCGAGAAATATCGTCTCGATGAGCGCCAAATTCCATTGTCAACGCTTCGGCTAATTTCCCTTGTTGTTGAGCGATGGCATTTTGTATGTTGACTAATACACGGTCTAACGTTTTTAAGCTGGCTTTCATTTTATGGAGCGATGTCAATACATCTTCCAATTCTCCCATGTTTAGCTTGAAATCCATTAGCCCTCGCCTCCTAGCTTTGCATCCGTTTTGATAAATGCATGTACCGCCAGTTGGCTATCCACAAAAGCCTGTTTTAATTTCGTCAATTGATCCGCTTTTATTTCTGTCACTAATCCCTCTTTCACCTCCATATAACGTGTCATAAAAGCCGGAGAAACTTGCTTATTTAATTTGTCCACGGTGTGTTGAATCTTTGTGGCTTCGGCTTTAAAACCTGATACTGCTTGTTCGCCCTTTTTTAATTGTTTCAAAACCCAAGCTGTGTCTATATCGATTTGTGTTGACATATCATATCTCCCTCCGCAAAGCATTCTCGGTCTGCTCACAGTGAGAAATCATGTCTTTGGCTTCCGCTTTCATTTGATTGAGCCTATGTATCATTTTTTCCTCTGCTTCGTGGTTTTCATCTTGAATCCCGTTTTTTCTACTCCTAATTCCATCTATGATGCTCTCTAAAGTATGTTTTCTAGCAGATATCGCATGCCGAACTTGTTCGTAATGTGGCATAGGATACTTCCTCTCATGTTAGTATCTTCCAAGGAGTATTATAGCAAATCTAAAGAAAACTAAAAAGCCCTAGCATAAGAAAAAACCCTTTTTCAAGGGTTTTCCTACTAAGCGTTCAAATTAGAGTGCCGTTTTCCATAAACAAAGTACACTGCCAATCCAACTACGAACCAGATCGCGAAAGAAATCCAAGTAATTGCAGAAAGATTCAAGATCAAGTACACACACAATAGGAATGATAACGCTGGTACAAATGGATATAATGGTGTTTTGAAACCGGTTGTCGGTAAATCTTTATTTTTACGCAAGAAGAAAATTCCTAGTGAAACCATCGCGAACGCGAACAATGTTCCGATGTTAATTAGTTCCGCCAGTTGCGCCAATGGTACCACACCAGACACAAGGCCCATTGCAATCGCAAAAATAAGTGTGTTCCGAACTGGCGTATTACGTTTTCCTAATTTAGAAAAACTTGCTGGCAACAATCCGTCACGTCCCATTGCGAATAGCAAACGTGTTCCGCCGTAAGACATAACAAGGATAACCGTTGTCATACCAACAATTGCGCCAAGTGATAAGAGACCTGCGAACCAATTTTGTCCAATAGCTTGAAGTGCAAATGCTACAGGAGCACTAATCCCTTCTAAATCAGCGTAAGGTACGATTCCTGTCAAAACACCTGATAGCAAAATGTACAATATCGTACAGATCGCGAGTGAAGAAATAATCCCGATTGGCATATTGCGTTGTGGATTCTTCACTTCCTCCGATGCCGTCGAAACCGCATCGAAACCGATATAAGCAAAGAATACCATCGATGCTCCCGTGATCACACCGCTAAATCCGAACGGCAAGAACGGTGTCCAATTATCCGGTTTTACATAGAAAACACCTACGACAATAAATAGGACAACCACGGCAACCTTGATAAGTACCATGATGTTATTGACACGCGTAGATTCTTTAATTCCTAAACTCAGTAAAATACCAATAACAATGATGATAATGAATGCCAAGAAATCAAAATAAGTACCTTTATCTGGATTGTAAGAACCTGATATGGCTGTTGGAATATGAAGACTAAATCCGGCCAGCAAGCTTTTCACATACGCCGCCCAACCGCTTGCAACAGCTGCCACCGCAAGTCCGTATTCTAGTAGTAGCGACCATCCTAATATCCATGCGATTCCCTCGCCGAACACATGGTAACTATATGTATACGCACTACCCGCAATCGGTAATTTAGAAGCAAATTCCGAATAGCAAAGTGCAGCCAAACAACAAGCTAATCCTGCAATAATAAATGAAATAATGATTCCTGGTCCTGCAGTAACTGATGCAATTTGTCCTGGTAAAATAAATATACCTGCCCCAACCACAGCCCCAACGCCTAGCATCGTTAAATCAAATGCTCCGAGCGTCTTGTTCAAATGATGCTCTCCACTCGTTTCCAAATGAAATTTCTTTTTTCTGAAAAATGAATTAGTGTTTTTCATCAAACTCCTCCGTTCCTATACACGATTTTAGCATAATTTTCGGACTACTTCAACCTTAGTTGGTAGAAAATTACCCAACTAATTCCTCTAATGCGCAATCAAACGCCTCCCGAGCTGCGACGGTTTCTTCCAGTTCTCGATATTTCTGCAAAATCACCACGATAGAATCAAATACAGCTACATCATTCAACGCGATTCCTGTCAAATAAAGTACAGCACGAACCCTAACAATATGGATTAACTTCTCACTTTGTTCGTCCTTATATTGGTACTGTAAGTCACTTCGTTTAGTGCATGGATTAACTTCTCACTTCGTTCGTCCTTATATT
>NZ_JAASTT010000024.1 GCF_014322795.1 Paenilisteria portnoyi | reverse complement strand
CATACAAAAAACTCCCTTATAAAGTAGATTTGGAATTTTTGTTTTTTCCATTGTCTACTCTATAGGGAGCATATCATAATCGTTCTTCAAATGTCTTTTTATTTTTAACCATACAAAAAACACTCCCTTAAAGTAAATACTAGAATTTTTATTTTTCTAGTGTCTACTTTATGGGGAGTGTATCACATTCAATGAGTAGCTAGGCTTTTTTGTTTCGTATTATTTTTGAAGGATTGCAAAATAGTTATTTTCATCATCAGCAAAGTTGAAGACGCGGCCCATATTTGGGACGTCGATTAGATCGCCAACTGTGATGCCTTTTGATTTGAAATCTTCGTACATGGCATCAAGGTTCTCTCCATACAAGAGGATAGATGGTGTTCCTAGATTCATTTCTGGTTGTATTTTGGCAACGGCTACTTTGTCTTGGAGCACGAATTTTGTTGCAGAGTCGTTGGTTGGTGCGATTTCAATCCAGCGTTCTCCGTCTGTTGGTGCGCTTTCGGAGGTGATGACAAAACCTACTTTTTCTGTCCAAAATTTTGCTGATGCTTCTTGATCGTTGACGTAAAGCATGACTTGACCGATTTTATGAATCATTTCTAATTCCTCTTTTCTATTGCTTTTTGATTGCTTGTTTAGTATAGCAAGATTCAGAGGA
Source organism: Paenilisteria portnoyi (assembly GCF_014322795.1). GTDB lineage: Bacteria > Bacillota > Bacilli > Lactobacillales > Listeriaceae > Listeria_A > Listeria_A portnoyi. The sequence goes on along the minus strand of NZ_JAASTT010000024.1, from coordinate 60,349 downwards.
GGTTTCAAAAATTAACTATGCTTTTCCTGTGGAGCCGAATTCCTGGATTTTTACTTGGACGGTTGCTGTGATTGCTTCGCGGCCTGGTTCTAGGATGACTTGGGGTTCGTGTGTGTCTGGATTCTCGGTGAGTGCTTGGCGGATTGCTGTGAGCCAGGATTTATTGCACTCGGTGTTGACGTTGATTTTGGCGTGGCCAAGCGTGATGGCGCGTTTGATTTGGTGGGGCGGGATGCCGGATGCGCCATGGAGAACGAGCGGGATCTGAATGGAGTCTTGGATGGCGGCCATTTCTCGGAATCCTAGGACGGGTTCGCCTTGATAGTTGCCGTGGACGGAACCGAGTGCTGCTGCTAGTGCGTCGATGCCGGTTTCTTTGGTGATCATGACGCATTCTTCTAGGTCGGCGTAGTTGATGTTGCCGATTAAGCCGTCTTCGTTGCCGCCAACCGTGCCTACTTCTGCTTCGACATCAACGCCTCGCGCGTGGGCGTAATCGGTGACTTCTTTGGTTAGGCGAATATTTTCTGCGATCGGGTATTTGGAGCCGTCGAACATGACGGATGTGAAGCCAGCATCGATCGCTTGTTTGCAACGCGCGACGGTGGTTCCATGATCTAAGTGGAGCACGACGGGGATTGTGATACTGTGTTCTGTGATTAGATTTTTGACCATCGATGTGATCGTTTGGAATCCGCCTAGAAAGTCTATCATTCGATCTGACGCGCCGATGATGACGGGGGCTTTTTCTTTTTCGGCGGCGATTAAGATGGCGTGAATCCATGATAAGCCATTGATATTGAACTGGCCAACTGCGTATTTTTCGCTGTGCGCTTTTTTAAGTACTTCGTTTAGGGTTACTAACATATTATACCTCCTCGTATTGAAACAGAATCCACGAGCTTTTGTTGCCACTCGTGGATTTCTATGCTATATGCTGAAATATTTGGACACTACTTTGACGGTGGTTTCTTTTGCTTTTCGGATCGTTTCTTCTGGTGTCAATTTGTAATACTCTGGCCTGAAAAGTTCTACGGAAACAACGTCGGAATAGCCGATTTCTTTTAAGGTTTGGATATGTGCGTTAAGGTCTATCGCACCGTGGCCGGGCCAAACGCGGTCATCGTCTGTTAGTAAACCGATTTGGAAATCTTCGGTGTCATCGATGTGAAAAATGAAGATTTTGGAGCCATCTGCGTTTTTTAGGCTCTCGATATTAGAGCCCATCGCGTGGAAATGGAAGGAATCAAATACGAGACCTACATTTTCGCGATTGACGCTTTGAACGATATCATACGCATCTTCAAATGTGTTGACGGTGCACTCTGGATGTCCAACAAATTCAACGGCAATCTTGACTCCATGTAGTTTTGCAATGTCGGATAATTCCTCGAGTACCGCTACGCTACTTGCTTTGATATCTTTTTTCAAAATTTTATCGGTCGTTACTAGTGGCACTGCAACGACGTATTTCGCGCCAATTTTATCACAGATTGCCATCATTTCTTTAAATTCTTGAATGATTGCGGCATGACCAGCTTCGTCACGATTGTTGAAAAATACGAGTGCGTTTAGAGCTAGCGGTTTAATGTGATGTGTCTTGAAATACTCAGCGAGCTCGTCAATGCTATGTGTCTCTAGGTACTCTGGTAGTTTATCCATACTCCTAATTTCGATATAATCGTAGCCATTCGCTTCACAAATTGCTAAATCTTTTTCTAAATTAGAGTTTTCAAGTGTCGTTGCTTCATTGAAACATAACTTCATCGTGTGTCTCCTCTTTTCTTATTTAGCTAAGGCCTAGACCTTTTTTCATCGTTTTTAGCATGAAATCACTGGATTCATCGGCTTTATCGACCCAAGCAAAAACAGCATTTGTCGCGATTCCGTCGAATTTCATCTCGCGCATTTTACGGAAAATAGTATCAAAATCGACCTCGCCTTGTCCGATGTTGAGATGTTGGTGAATCGTCACTTCGGCATCGGGTGGATTCACAATGTAGCGCAGGCCATACGCGGCTTTGTGGTTAAATGTATCGGCAAACAGGACTTGATCAAGCAGATCACCGGCTTCGTCTAGCATTTTGCCAACATCACCAACGCCGTCGTCATAAAAGAACGTGTGCGCCGTTGAGTAGACGAGTTTAATCCAATCTTTATCCAGGGCGCGAATCATATCGATAGCTCCAGCATTGGTTTCGATGAAGTCGAGTGGATGGGCTTGCAAGTTCAGACGCACGCCTTCTTTTTCGAAAACGGGCATGAGCTCATCCATTGATTTCACGAACTTCTCTTCGCATACGACAGGGTTATATTTCGTGCCACTGAACTCGCTATTCATCAAATCAACGTCCAGTTCGACCGCGATTTCGATGGCGCGTTTCCAATTGCGAACCGCAGCGACGCGACGTTCTTCGTCTGGTCCTGCCCAATTATAAAGTGGTAATAGGGACGAGATTTCAAGGCCAGTATCTCGCAAGCATTTTTTCACGAGTTTTATTTTTGCTTTGTCGACTTTCGGATATTTATAAAACGGACAGAAATCCTCTCGTGGACTCAGTTCGATGTACTTATAGCCAAGTTCTGCGGTTTTGTAAATCATTTGTTCGATGGTCATATTATCGCGGAACATACTTGGATCAAGCGCTAACTTCATTCTTTTTCGCTCCTTTTTCTTCGTAGAATGCTGGTCGTTCGTCAAGTTCGATGGATTCGGTTGCCCCTGTTTCTTGGGCTTTCACGCATGCAGCGGCTGTGACAGATGCAACATAGCCGTCCCATGATGTTGGACCTTGTGGTGCGCCGCTTTTGTGAATGGAATCAATGAAGTCTTGAATTTCGATATCGTAAGCTTCTAGGAATCGTTCTTTCCAATCCATCAAAATGTCTTGGCTCAGCTTGCCACTTTTGCGAGTGATGATGTTGGAGAACTCAGGTAATTTCACGATGCCTTCTTCGCCGATCACTTCACACTGAATGTCGTAACCGTATTGGCAATTCACGAAAACTTCCACAGTAATCGAGATGCCGCCTTTTGTTTCAATAATCATAATTTGTGGATCGCGTAAGTGCGGTAGCGCATGTTTGGTTTTCTTCGGATACACGACTTGAACGCTGGCATAGTCATCATTTACAAGCCAATGTAAAACATCGATTTCATGAATCAGCGTGTCCGTCACGGCCATATCGGTTGAATAGGTTTCTGGCACAGTAGGATTTCGATGGGCACAGCGAATCATTAGCGGCTCACCGATTTCGTTCGCGTCAATCGCTTCTTTCAATTTGACGTAACCATGATCGTATCGGCGCATAAAACCCACTTGCACCAAGCGTTTTCCGTGTTTCATTTCCGCGTCGACAATACGGCGTGCGCCTTCTGCTGTTGTTGCTAGCGGTTTTTCACAGAAAATGTATTTCCCTGCTTCGATGCCCGCAAGTACGCTCTCTTCGTGCGCTGGTCCCCAACTAGAAACGAGGATCGCATCGACATCTTCAGCCGCGATTAGCGCTTTATCATCTGGATATACTTTGGCATTTAAGTTAAAATTTTCAACGGCTTGTTGTGCGGCAGCTTGGTTGACATCGGTTACAGCAACGACCTCAGCACCTGCTAGCGTGTGGCTAATCCGTTTAATATGTTCGCGTCCAATGGCACCTGTTCCAATAACTCCAAATCGTAAATTCATCATTTATTCCTCCAATTCATAGGTTTATAGCGCTTTCATTTACTTGAATTTAATATAGTTCCGGAAATAATATTCGATCTGTTCTAAAGAATGACCTTTTGTTTCTGGTAAGTATTTTTTAACGAAAAGAATCGCAAAAACGCCGAGTACTGCAAACATGAAGAATGTGACGGATAGGCCAACGTTTGCCAGTAAAATAGGGAATGAAAAACCAACGAGAAAATTCGTAATCCATAAGCAAAATACGGTTGTTCCCATGCCTATTCCGCGTAATCGTTGCGGGAAAATTTCGGACAGCATTAGCCACGTTACTGGTGAAATCGCGCCTTGTTGGAACGCAAGGAATGTGACCGTCAAGCTTAGAACTACGTATGGTAGCGCTTCGGTTCCTTGTAGCAACATCGACAAAATTCCAATTAGGAGTAGCGCGCAAGTCGTGCCTATAAGTCCTGTGATTAGCATCGGTCGCCGTCCTACTTTTCCAAGCAAGTAAATGCCGAGGAAGGTCGCGGCCACAGATATGACGCCATTCGCAATGTTCCCAATCAGCGCTGCCTCGGTCCCAAACCCTGCATCTCGCAAAATTTCAGTGCCGTAGTACATGATCGAGTTGACGCCCGTAATTTGCTGGACAATCGCGATTCCGACTCCGATAAAGACGATTCGCCTCACCCAAGGGACGCTCAAATCTTTGAATGTCGCTTTTTGAATTTCTTTTTCAGCGGCGATGTTATCTTTGATTTCTGTTAACTCTTTATTCGCCTCATTTTCTTCTCGAATTTGTTGTAACACGCGCAAGGCATCGCCAATTTTACCTTTGGAAGCTAGCCAACGTGGACTTTCTGGTAAGATCAGCATTCCGAACCACAGAATAACGGCTGGAATCGTTGCAATCACAAGCATGTAACGCCATACGTTGCCATCTTCACCAAGCGTGGTTCCAATGATGGCATTAAACGTGAAGGCAAGCAATTGACCGGTTACAATCATTAATTCATTTTGCGTTACCATCCGCCCACGTCTATGCGCGGGGGACATTTCTGCTAAGTATGTTGGTACAGTTACCGAAGCTCCGCCGACTGCAAGCCCAAGTAACACACGGAAAATGACCATGACACCCATATTCGGCGCAAACGTACAACCAAGTGTTGCGACGAAGAAGATAATCGCCAGCGTCATGATATTTCGTCTACGACCACTCCGATCGGATAATCTACCTCCAAATATGGCACCAAATGCAGCTCCAAATAGGAGGGAACTCGCCACAATACCTTCTCCGGCAGGCGATAAATTCAGTTGACCTGCTTTTGACATGTAGGGAAGCGCTCCGTTTATAACACCTGTATCGTAACCAAATAACAAACCACCAAATGTTGAAATAATTGTGATTAGTCGCAAGTAAGCTTTCGGCGTTCGTTTATTCGCTGGCGCCTGTTCCAAAGCTACTTCTGGACCCGCTTGTTCTGGACTTTTCATATCGATCGCTCCCCTATTTTTGCTTGTAGCAAGTTCTCATCAATGTATTTCCTAGCAATTAAGGCGTACTCCAAAGGATTGGCAACAGCGGGATCTTGCTCTGCTTCAATGACGATCCAGCCGCTATATCCAAATTTTTGCAAGCGATTATATACTTCAACAAAATCAATACAACCATCGCCAGGTACGGTGAACATGCCTTTTAAAAACGACTGCAAAAAGGAGAGCCCTTCTTGTTTACACGCAACCATCACGTCTTTTCTTACATCTTTAAAATGAACGTGTGCGATTCTATCGATATGTTTTTCAAGCAGCGCCATGTAATCGCCTTCCGCGACGAAAATATGACCTGTATCGTAAAGCAAATGAACGCGCGCGGGATCCGTACCAGCCATCAGTTGATCCACTTCTGCAAGCGTCTCGACACCAGTTCCTAAATGATGATGGTAAACCAGTTTCAAATCATGCGCATCAGCAATCGTACCAAGTTCATTGAGTCCCTCGCATAATTGCGCCCATTCTTGTTCGGTGAAATGTGGTTTTTCCGTGAAAACGTTCTTCGTTAATCCTTGAATACTGTACGTTTGTTCCGATACAACCGCGACATTTGCGTTCACTTTTTTCAAGTAAGCACAGTGCTCCGTAAACGCTTTTTTTGCCGAATCGACACCATCACGAATGATAAAACTGCTAAACCATTGCCCGGCGATTCTCAAATTCCGAAGCGCGAGCTCTTTATTTAGAACGTCCGCTTCTGGGAAAAAACCGCCAACTTCCGTGCCTTCAAAACCAGCGACTACGATATCACTCAGTAGATGCTGCAACGTGTTTCCTGCTCCAATTTCCGGTATATCATCGTTGCGCCAGCCGATCGGCGCGATTCCCCATGTAATCATGAGCAAATACCCCCTATGGTATTAGTATTTTTTAGCTTTCTCCAATTTCTTTTCTATAGCTTCATGCGCTTTTTGAATACTATCTTTCGTGGAAACTTCTGAAACGCCAACGTGCCACCAAGCATCATAGCCATCTGACATCGTTTTCGGTAGGACTTTCATTTCGATCAGCGTGGAAACCGTTTGCTTTTTAGCATCCTCAAGTGCCGCTTTTAACTCAGGAATTGTGTTAGCACGGTAAGTTTTCGCGCCATAACCTTCTGCTACTTTAGCGTAATCGATATTCATAATCTGGTTATCCGCCGTTCTAAATTCACAGAAATAACTATCGCTGCCGTGCTCCATTTGCAGATTATTAATACAGCCAAAACCAGAGTTATCGAACAGCAAAATGTTGATTTTGTGGTTATATTGCAGTGCCGTGATAAGCTCGGAATGAAGCATTAGGAAACTGCCGTCACCCGCCATCGCATATACTTCTTGTTCTGGCGCAGCGAGTTTGGCACCAAGTGAACCGGAAATTTCATACCCCATGCACGAATATCCGTATTCTAAATGGTACGTGTTTGGAACGAGTGGGTTCCAGAGTCGTTGCAAGTCACCAGGTAAAGAGCCAGCCGCCCCAACTACGATGCTATCTTCGGCAACTGTATCATTAATTGCAAGGAACGCTGCCGTTTGCGATAATTCCGTATTTAGCGCATCCGAATATTCATTTAAAACTTCTTGTGAGAATTGATTCTTAATTTCTGGATCAAAATTATCACGCTTAAACGTTACATTAGCAAGGCGATCGCGCTCAACAAGCCAAGTTGCTTTCAAAGTTGCCAATTCCGAGCCATACGCTGTTTCATAATTACCGAGTCGTTCAGCAAGAAGTTCGAGTGTCACTCTTGCATCCGCCACCACTTGGAAAGCATCTAATTTATACGCTTGCGGGCGGCTCACATTGATGTTCAAAAAGCGTGTTTTATCCCAATTAAAAGCCGTTTTTGACGATGTCGTGAAATCCGTATATCGTGTGCCGATTCCAATCACCAAATCTGCGTTTCGAATCACCGAGTTGGCAGCACTTGTACCGAGGATTCCCGTCCCGCCTAGGTTATTTTTGAATTGAAATTCTACCGTTGATTTCCCAGCATGCGTCTCCACTAGCGGGATATTATATTTTTCCGAAATAGCGATCAATACCTCACGAGCTTCCGAATAACGCGCGCCTCCGCCAACAATGATCACAGGTCGTTCACTTTCCTTGATCCGTTCCAGCGCCCCAACAAGTTCCCGTTCCGTCGGTGCTTTGCGATCGATATAATGAATCCGCTTTTCAAAAAACGCTTCATCAAAATTGTACGCCTCGCCTTCCGTATCCTGACAAATACAAACCGTTGCAGGACCTGATGTTGCCGGGTTCGTCATCACTTCAAAAGCGCGTAACAAACTGCTCATCAACTGTTCGGGACGCGTCACCCGATCCCAATACCGAGAAACTGGCTTCAGCGCGTCATTCGTTGTCACCGCTGCACTATAATCCTGTTCCAATTGTTGCAGAACTGGATCCGGTTGTCGCGTCGCAAATGTATCCGCTGGTAAAAGCAATACGGGAATATTATTCGCAAATGCCGTCCCAGCCGCCGCCACTAGATTCGCCGATCCAGGACCTGCCGATGTGGAGATGGCGAAGATCTTTTTCCGCAAGTTTTGTTTCGCAAAAGCGATCGCTGCATGCGTCATTCCTTGCTCATTTTTTCCTTGGATCACTTTCAAATGACCTGGATCTTCTTCCAATGCCTGGCCGATTCCGACCACATTCCCATGTCCAAAAACTTGAAATAACCCTTCGACGTATGGCGTAATTTTGCCGTCAATCGCGACATACTGCTGATTGATAAATTTTATTAAAGCTTGTGCCGTTGTTAGGCGAATCGTTCCCATTTTATCTTCCACCTCTTTTTTTAAACTTGTGCCGCAATCAAATCTTCAATCTCCGAAACACTTGGCATCGCCTCAGATGAACTATGTTTACTAACCACGATCGAAGCCGAAGCACTTCCAAATTTCAGCGCTGTTTCAATCGACTCTCCAGTGATGAGCGCGTACAGGAACGCCGAAGCATAGGAATCTCCCGCACCAAATGTTTTCAAAACCTTCGTCATGTAAGCCTTGCCGCGGAACGTTTCGCCTGATTTCGTGTAGGCGTATGAACCTTCCACACCGTGTTTAATCACGATCAACTCTGGCGTATGCTCAAATAGCGCCGTCACGGTGGCCGCGTTTTCACCACCAACATGATTTTCTAACATATCAAATTCATCGCGCGTTCCAATAACGATATTCGCCTGCTCAGCAACCAGCTGATAATAAACCGCCGTTTCTTCCGTTGTTTTCCACGTATAAGGACGATAATCCAATTCAAAAACAATTTTCACATCGTGCTGACGCGCCAATTGAACCGTTTTCAAAATTGCTTCACGAGAAGGACTTTGCGACAACGCCGTACCTGAAATCACGAGCGCTTTTGTATTTTTGATATAATCTTCATTGATCTCATCTGGTTGCAAATATAAATCGGCTACCTGATCGCGATACATTAAAATGCTACACTCATCTGGACTCTTAATCTCCGTAAACGCAAGCCCCGTCTTATGTCCATCCTTATCCACGATCATTTCTGACGTATCCACACCGACATTTCGCATATATTGTTCAATAAAACGGCCATGTTGATCATCTGGAATTTTGCCGACAAAACCAACTTTCAAGCCTAATTTCGCCGTCCCAATCGCGATATTCGCAGGCGATCCACCCACATATTTAGAAAAAGTCATCGTTTCTTCCATCGGACGATTATACTCTACCGCGTTCAAGTCGATACAAGCACGCCCCACTGCGATAACATCATATTTTTTCGAATCATCAAATTGATATTTCATCTCACGTTTCTCCTCCTCATTTTCGATCTAAAATCCATTCATGCGCCGGATCATTGTGGAAATTCCATGTCCGCACAGGTCCCGCCATCACATTTAAATAATAAGAAGTATAGCCATCGGGCACACCAACTGGATGATACCCCGCCGGAACAAGCACCACATTGCGATTTTCCACCGTCATCGTCTCATCAATCGATCGATCATCTGTATAAACCCGTTGAAAAACAAAACCTTGCGGCGGATTCATCTCATGATAATACGACTCCTCCAAAAATGACTCCGCCGGCAAATTATTCTGATCGTGCTTATGCGGTGGGTAGCTCGACCAGTTGCCGCCTTCCGTATACACTTCCACGACCAACAAACTATTCGCTGTCGTCACCGAATCAGGCAAAATATTATGCACCGTCCGCTTATTATTATATTTTCCGCGCTGTTCGGTCGAATTTGCCTCCGCAGGAATCAAAGTTGTCGGCAATTGCTTTTCTGATGGCGCATAGCACAGTGCCACACGCGCCACATCCGATTCCCCCGTCACTCGAAACGCTCGATCATTGGAGATATAAACACTATCCGTCGGTACCTGCTCAAAAACACTTGATCGACGCCCAATATTCGCAAAAGTCGCGTCATGATCCGTCACCGTTATTCTTCCAGTGAGCGCTACAACACAAACTTCCAATTTCCCAAGCGACTCCTCATACGTCTCACCCTGCGCTAAATCAATCATTTTAAAGCCGACATATTTTAGCGGAGAATCTCCACCAATCGCCACATCTTGCACGACTTTATTCGCAGTTTCTGGTTTCCGAAGTAATTTTACCATCCTCGATCACATCTCCCTATTCATCAAAATTCGGTTTTGGATAACGCGCGGTTACCACTTTTTTACGAGTATAAAAATCTACACTATCTTTACCGTTCGCATGCAGCGTTCCAAAGAAAGAAGATTTCCAACCAGAGAATGGGAAGAAAGCCATCGGAGCAGGCACACCAAGGTTCACGCCAAGCATTCCAGCATCGATGTTCTCACGGAAGTACCGAATCGCCGAAGCATTTGTCGAAAATAGACAAGCCCCATTCGCAAACTCCGATTCATTCGCAATCGCGATTCCTTCTTTCAAGTTTTTGACCCGAATAATCGATAGAACCGGCGCGAAAATCTCATCCTTCCAAATCGTCATATCGGTTGTCACATCGTCAAAAATCGTTGGTCCCACAAAATAACCATTATCAAGCGCATCACTTCTGCCATCATATACCAGATTCGCACCTTCCGCGATTCCTTTTTCGATATAATCAAGCGTCCGTTGTTTATTCTCCGCACGAATCACTGGGCCTAAGAAAACACCATCATCGAGGCCGTTACCAATCTTGATTTGACTCGCACGTTCCTTTAACTTAGCGATAAACTCATCCGCAATCGATTCTTCCACCGTCACGACCGCACATGCCATGCACCGCTCGCCCGCAGAACCAAAAGCCGCCGCGATAATGTTCGTAAGCGCATCATCCATGTTCGCATCCGCAAGCACGATTGTATGATTTTTCGCACCCGTCAAAGCCTGCACCCGCTTCAAGTTCTCGCTTCCTTTTTTAAAAACGTACTCACCAACTGGTTTAGATCCAACAAACGAAACCGCTTTAATTTCAGGATGTTCCAAAATACCATTCACCACGTCATGTGCACCGTAAACAACATTGAATACGCCGTCTGGAAGTCCCGCTTCTGTAAATAACTCCACAATTTTTTCGGTTAATAAAGGCGTTCGTTCCGAAGGCTTCAAAATAAACGTATTGCCGACCGCGATCGCCATTGGGAACATCCAACATGGCACCATCATCGGGAAGTTAAACGGCGCAATCCCACCAACAACACCAATCGGATAACGGTAATTCGTTGCTTCCACATCCGTTGCAATCGATGCCAGCGAATCTCCCATCATAAGTGTCGGTGCACCAGCTGCGAACTCCACATTCTCAATGCCACGTTGCACTTCACCAAGCGACTCCGTCAAATTCTTCCCATTTTCAAGCGTAATCAGCCGTGCCAACTCTTCTTTATTTTGGAGTAACAACTGCTGATAATTAAATAAAATCCGAGCTCGGCGAGGAACCGCAATATTCCGCCATTTTTCAAAAGCAGTTGCCGCTACTTGCGCCGCATAATCAAAATCCTCACGCGTCGAAATCGGTACTTGCGCCACAACTTCCTTTGTCGCCGGATTATACACATCCTCATAAACTTTCGTCTTGCTCGCTACCCATTCCCCATTTATAAAGTTTTTCAGCTTTCTAACCTCTGCCATTCCATTTCCTCCTTCATATATAAACGCTTTCATAATTCCAATCGTAAAAGATGAGCTAATTCGACCGAAAGATAACCGTTTAGAAGTCATCTCTTGGTTACATCTTGATTATATTCTATACTGACGATGAGTAAATGTCAACCATGAATTTGCGTTTCCCTATCAAAAGATAACCAATATTCCTTATAAAACCAAGGAAAGACATCAAAAAACGCATATTATTGTTACATGTTGATTAACTTTTGAATATGTGTTAAAATTTAACCAAGTTACCAACCGGATAGGAGAATGACAAATGAAGGAAAAAAGACTCCAATTAGTGGAAGAGTTTATTCAAGAAAAAGGCACGGCGTCCCTAGACGAATTATGTGAGCACTTCAACGTCTCCAAGAATACAATTCGTCGCGATATTAATAAGATCCGCGAAAAAGGCACCATTCAAAAAGTGTACGGTGGCGTCACTACAACATCCGACCGTTTGATTCCTTTTGAGAATCGCGATCATTCTAACCAAGAAGAGAAACAAATCATCGGAGAAATTGCTGCCAAGTATATAGAAGAAGACGAAATCATTTTCATCGATTCCGGTACAACGACACGCAACATCATCGAATTTTTGCCAAAAGGAATCAAGGTCACATTGCTGACGAATAGCCTGGATATTATCAACGCTGCCGCGACCCTGGAAAATATTAATTTGATCATTATCGGTAACAACTACAAGCGCAAAACCAAGTCATTTGTTGGCATGGACGACTCTAATACGATTGATAAATACAACGTGAATAAAGCTTTCATGGCAGCAACTGGGGTCTCGATTTCACACGGTCTAACAAACTCGGACCTGCTCGAATATGAGATTAAAAAGCGAATTGTGAGCAAAACTGAAGACATCTTTTTACTCGCTGATCAATCCAAATACGATAAGTCCACATTGCTTACTTATTGCCCACTGGAGGATGTAAGTACAATCGTTACCGCGCAACCACTTTCAGAAGAATACACTGCTTTTTGTGAAGAACATAATATCCAAATCGCGACCAAATAATAGAATGAGGAGATTTTAAAATGCCATTATTACGATTTGATTTAATTAAAGGACGCGATGCCGCGGACGTAAAAAAATTGCTAGATACCGCGCATGATGCGATGGTAGAAGCGTTCGACGTACCTGCGAGTGACCGCTATCAAGTAGTCCACCAACATGAACCGTACGAAATGATCATGGAGGATACAGGACTTGGATACGAGCGAACAGAAAAATTTGTACTATTAAGTATTGTGAGCAAGAAGCGTACCGCAGGACAAAAACAACGATTATACGCACTGACGGCAGAACGACTCGCTTCTATTTGCGGGATTCCATCAACCGATTTGATGATTTCGATTACGGAGAATGAAGATGCAGACTGGAGTTTCGGTTTAGGCGAAGCGCAGTTTATCACTGGAAAATTATAAAAATAAGTCATGCGTATAAAAACAGCTGAAAAGCTAATTTTATACGCATGACTTGTCTTATTTTAAATATTTGTATGCCGAGGTTAAACCAATTATCTCAACGTTTCCATTCAAAAGTTCGGATTATAAAACGACCTATTATCCAATCCAAACACCCGCTCTGAAAATTCCCCTGGTTTCGTGTGACGCAACGCCTTATCCATCATATTCATCGACGCATCCATCAAATCAATCTGATGCAAAATCTCGGCTTCTCTCACAAGTGGTGGTTTAGGACTTCCCCACTCACCTTTCCCATGATGACTCAAAAGAACGTGCTTCAATATCACAACTTCCTCACCTTCAATTCCTAACTCATCCGCCATCTTGCTCACTTCTTCTACCACAATCGAAATATGACCAATCAAATTCCCTTCCAGTGTGTATGTAGTAGAAATTGGTCCAGAAAGCTCAATCACTTTCCCCAGATCATGCAAAATCACACCAGCATACAATAAATCACGATTCACCGTCGGATACAAATCCGCAATCGATTTCGCCAAGCGTAACATCGATACCACGTGAAAACTAAGTCCCGAAACAAATTCATGGTGATGCCTTACAGCCGCCGGATAATCAAAGAAATCATCTTGATACTTCTTCAAAAGCGCGCGCGTAATCCGCTGTAAATTCGGATTTTGCATTTCAAAAATATACTTCGTTACTTCTTCACTCATCTCCGCCTTGTCAATTGGCGCCGTCTCCATAAACTGCCCAATACTCACACCATCAAGACCTGATGACTGCCTAATTTGGCGAATTTTCAACTGCTTTCTACCACGATAATTCTGCACTTCCCCAACAATATTCACGATATTTTGGCTCGCATAATTCTCCTCATCACTGTCCGATATATCCCACAGTTTCGCTTCTAATTCCCCCGATTTATCCTGTAAAACTAACGATAAAAAAGGCTTACCATTGCTCGCGATTCCCTTCGTACTCGATTTTATTAATAGAAACAAATCAAGCCCTTCTCCAACTTCATAATCCAGTAATTTCTTATCCATCTTCAGATCGCCTACTTTCTCCGATTCCATTTTCGCCTCTACTTTACCCCTTTAGTATAGCATGTGTTGCTCTTCCTTGGAAAAATATTTACTAAGCGGTTTATGACACGTAAAAAATATCACCTGATTATCCCGCCGTATCTCCTGCAATAATACCATAATTTCTTCCAAACGATCCTCATCAAAATTCACAAAACTATCATCAATAATAATCGGCAATCGTAATTCCCCATGCAGCATCTGAATCACCGCAAAACGAATCGCCAAATACAGCTGTTCCTTCGTCGCCTGACTCAACTCCTCTGGGAAAAAACGCACCCCATCATACCGTTCCACCTGTAGCCTATTCTCCGAGAACCGAACCAATTTATAGTTTCCCATCGAAAGCACATCAAAGAAATGCGTCGCACGCGTCAACACTTTCGGCAACTTCTCCTCCTGCAACTTACGCATAATCTGACCAACCATTTCCTTGGCCAACTTCACACGCATCCATTCCTTCGCCAAATCCTGAAAAGACTCCTGCTCCGAATAAAAATACTGCATTCGATCCGAGAAACTTTGCCCGTCCTCAAGCGTCTCACGCGCCAATTCCTTCTCCGCAATCACCTTGCGATAACGATCCAAATCCGTATCCAACACCCGTAACCGGTCCTTACGCTCCAACACCTGAGCACTAATCTCACTCTCCTGCTGAATCCCCGAAAAGCTCTCCAAATGCGAATCCGTAATCTGCGCCCGAAGCAACACGGCCCGTTCCTGCCATTTCCACTGCTGCTCCACCTGCAACCCCTTCTGCCGGAAAAATTCCTCATTCTTCACATTCGCTGCTTTCAACAATTCCGACTTATCAAGTGCTATCGAAGCCTTTTCCCGCTCCAAAATAGCAATCTGATTCCGCAATTGTTCCTCTTTCTCCTGCGACTTCGCAATCTCGGCTACAAACGATTTCCGAGCCTTCCGCTTCGTTTTCAGAAACATCACTTGTTCATCCACAGGCAACGATTCCAGATTCAATTGCTGCACCAATTCCTCTAGTTTTGACTCCCATTCCACCACTTTCCCGCGGAGTACCTGCACATCTTTCGCAGCCTTTCTCTTGTTCTCAATCCCTTGCTTAACCTCCCGCCACACAAACAAAATGCTCTCCAACCGCTTCCCAGAAAAATCACTAGGTAAGAAAAACAGCTCACGATACGCCTGCCATTTAGCATCCAAATCCGCATCCACAACCCGCAATTCTCTCAAACGTCGCTCATTCTGCTCCACCTGTAGCGCCAAGTTATCCATCCCATCATAACATTTCTTAAGTGCCGCTCTCGCCTGCTTCTGCTCCATAAAAGCACCATATTCCGCTGGATCATAAGACGCTTTCCCATCTTGCTTCCGTATAAATCCAAGCCAAGAAAATACCATCCCAACAAAAAATAGCACCCCGACACCATACAAAATAACCCACTGCAACACACCCGCCAAAATCAAGCTCAGCAAAAACAACAAAGCAAAGCCAATCACTGGGACAGGTAACACCGTTCGTTTTCTCGTTTCACGCCGCTCCAACTGTTGTTGCACCTGTTGAAATTTTGCCGAAGACCACAAACCCTGCTCCAAATCCTCACATTGCTTCTGAAGTTGCTCCAACTCATGTTGCTTCCATACCTGCTGCTGTTCCAATTCCGCAATCTGCACCCGATTCTGCTCGGACTCCTGCTGTAAACCAGTCAAATTATGCTCCACCGAAACATCCAAGCGCATCGCCAAAATATCCTCGTCCTCCGGAATCACTTTCACCGCTTCCAACGAAGTAAATTGTTGCGCCTCCTTCTGATCCAAATAACGAATATCCTGCTCTAACTCGCCAGCACGCCTCTGCCATTCCTGAAAAAGCGGCCACGTCTCAAGCAAGCCATCCATTTTCTCCGCATCCGACTCACTCCACAAATCATTCGTCCGCTGCCGCTCCACAAGTTGCACCAATCGTTCCTGCCACTGAATAAGCTGCGCGTTCAACTCCTTCTCCCGCGCCTCCAAATGCTCCAATCGCACTATCCCATTCGCTGGAAAATCCAGATCGCCCAACTGCTCCATCTGCTTCCGCAAAAACTGCCATTCCTCATAGACCGGCCAAACTTTGAGCAACGCTTCCTCCTGATCAATCTCCATTCTTAACGCCTGTCGCTCTGTATACGTCCGCGAAACACCAGCCTGCGCCTCTTCCAGCTCCTCCACAATACGCAAATACTGCTGATTATTTCGCTTTCCGTCCTGGTATGTCACAAACGCCTGCTTCACCTTCAACAGCTGCTGATTCAACTTCGGATTTTTCCCACTCGGCTTAAAAAGTTCATCCAAACGCTTCTGCAACCGCTCCTCCGCTCGAATCAACACATCTGAACCAATCGTCCCCGTTGCCAATAAATACCGCTCAAAATCCACTTCCTTCAAATTCTGCACATTTTGCAACCCGTGAATATCAAACGAAAAAATAGACTGATAGCGCGTTCGGTCCATCCCACCAAGCATCTGCTCCAAATAAGCCTCAGTGCCAGTCGAGCCATCCTCAAAATATACTGTGACGTCACCCGTCGCCTTCCCACGCAATCGCTCTACCGTCACCCGGCCAAATATCGTATCCTCCAGCACAAGTTTCCCACCATACGCCCCTTTATTCTTCGGCTCCATTCGCGGTAAACTCTGCTGTTTCGTCGGAAAACCAAATAAAATACTATGAATAAAAGCCATAATTGTCGACTTCCCAGCTTCATTCGCTCCGAAAAACAATTGAAAATCCTGCAATCCTTCTATTTTCTTACCTTCCCATTTACCATATCCGATAATTTCCAATGCACTAATCTTCATTTGATGTCACCCTTTAACTGTTCCAACATATTTTCAAGTAAACTTGCCGATTCCTCCACAAGCCTTTCTCGATCCGTTTCTCCAAAATCCTCCAAAAATCGATTTGTCGCCCCGTTCGAAAATAAACTCTCTGTAGCCTGATAAAATGCACTCTCCTGCTTCAAATCCTCTTTCGCTAGCTCCCATTCATTCAGAAGCCCCGATGTAGCTAACCAATCTGTATCCAGCTTCGCCACTTCATAACTCACACGCATCACCCAAACAAAATTAGGCTCATCCATCCAAAGCTCCTGCAACATATCCAGCCATTCACCACCGTCCATTCGCTGCTTCACATCACTACTAAGCGCAACTTCCGATCTTACAACCAACGATAATAAAACTGCCTTATCCGGTCGCCTAGCCTCTTTCACCGCTTGCATCAACAACTGAAAAAGTCCCGAAAAATCAACCTCCGTCTGAATCTCCAATGTCTTCTCTTCCCAAATAATCGGCGCCGTATCAACAAACGTCAACTCCGCTCCCGTTTCACGCAACGAAACAAGCGTCACACCTTTCTCACCAGTTTCCTTACGATGTCTCCCCTGAATATTTCCCGGGAAATAAATCATCGGTTCCTCCAATAAAACCTGCCGCATATGAATATGACCCAACGCCCAATAATCCATCTGTTTCATATCATTCACTCGAAACGGCGCATACACATCCTGCACTGGATTTCCCGTCATTTCCGAACCATGTAACAAACCAATATGGAAATCAGCTTCACCTTCACGCTCATACCTCACATAAACCGCTTCACGAATATGCCGCTCTCCGTAACTAAATCCATACAAATTCACCTTATACCCCAGCGTACTAAGAAACGTATGACATTCCAATTCCGTATCAAAAACCGTCACATTATCAGGCAATTGCAAGCGATCCTGATATTTCGCGACATAATCATGATTTCCATGTATCATATAAACTGGAATCCCACTCTGCTTAAGACGCCCCATTTCCCGATAAAATCGAGCCTGCGCCTTAATACTCTGATCTTCCTCATCATATATATCTCCAGCGATAATCACAAAATCAACCTTCTCTTCCATCGCCACATCCACAGCCTTAGTAAACGACACAAACGTACTATCCTTTAACTGCCTAAAAACCGCATCTGGCAACTGCTTCAAGCCTAAAAACGGGCTATCCAAGTGTAAATCTGCCATATGTACAAATCGTATCTCTTTCATTGTAGCCCTCCTAAATTACGAATATATGTTCTATTATACCTTGAAACCCCTTATCACACAATGAATTCCCACTTAAAATTTGATAATTTTTCTAAAAAACCTCCCATTTATAAAGAAAACATGCTATTCTAAACATAATAACATCACAGGAGGTAAGAACAATGGGCAATTGGCACCGAAGTTTTGGCGTATATGGCGTCGCAGAAGATAACGGAAAACTACTCATGATACAACGAGAAAAGGACCCCTACAAGCAAAAATGGGATTTACCTGGGGGCAAACTAAACGATGCCGAAACACTGATGGATTGTCTCAAACGAAACATAGCCGAAATTGGTGGAAAACCTGATATCACAGCCAACCTCGGCGTCTACGATTTCCTTGTTGGCTATCCATTTCTTGATAAACGGATTTTGCAACACATTACAGCTCTTTTCTACATGAGCGTTGATTTTTCAGCTGAAAAAGCCGTTCCGCTCATTTTCCAAGTTGAACCGACGAAAATGCTTAGTTATCAATGGGTGCCAATGAATTTACTCACAGACAAAAATGCGACACCAGCTGCCCTGAAAGCCGCTGAAATCTTGCAGAAATAAAAAACGCCGTACAAAAGCCACTAATTGGTAGCTTTCATACGGCGTTTTCCTCACTCTTATTTTTCTTTTACATCATATAATTCTTGTAACGGAGTCATGATGATGCGGTTTAAGTCATTGATAATCAAACTCATCGCTTGCTCTTTTTCCATCAAGTTCGTAATTGCCGCGTTACTTTGTACTTCTTCAGCAACTTCTTGCGCCAAATCAATCGTTTCATCATCGATTTCTTGACCACTCATTTGTTTCTCTTGAATCGTTACTTGCACTTCACGGAAACGGTCGAATTTCACTTTCGCCTCAGCGTCAGCATTCACATCCGCATACGCTTGCTTCAAGTTCGTAAATTGTTCTGTTTCACGAATACCACGTTCTAAGTCATTCGCAATGTCATAAATATTGATAGTCATTTTATGTTCCTCCATATATACGAAATTTTCTTCCTTCCCCACTATATCAAATTTCGCGGACAAGGGCAAAGATTAAAACCAAATAGCAATAATCCCTTGAAGTATCCCGATAAATCCTCCTAAAAAACCGCCTAAATACGTAATCATTTTCAGCTCTTTCCCAGAAATATCAAGCACAATCTGTTCCATCTCACCTAACGAAAAAGCTTCAATCTGATGCTGCACCATCTTCCCAATTTCCAGACGCTCCATTACCTCTGCACTATGCTCACTCGCAAACTGCAACACCGCATCCACCAAAAAAGGCACCACTTTATCCAAAATATCCTGCTCATAAGGACGAACCCAATCCTGAACCGGCGTATCCATCCACTTCTCTAGTTGCACCGTTCGCATAATCTCCGCAATCAACTGCTCGGAAAACTGCTCCTGCTTCTCAAGCGGCATCACATCCACCAAAGCACGCTCCGAAAACTGCTGCCATTCCGATACGATCAATGCCTCTAAAACAGCCTCGGTCTCCGGCTTTCCGATAAATTTCACGACCTCTTTTTGCATCCGAGTCACAAAGGTATCATTATTCAAGAAAAGCCCGACCATACCGCCAATTTTCCCACGTTCCGCCAAAATCCGCTCAATCATCGCCTTAATCTGAAGTTTACCAGCATCACTCGCCGTAAATATCCCAATCTTCTCTAATGTTTGCGCCGAAATCGCCGGAATTTTTCGAGCCAACTCATCGTGCACCACATCCGGTAACACATTTTTCACCGCCAACTCATTACGCTTCACAAAAAACTGATCCAGCTGTCCTTTTAAAACCGTCGCGATTTTGTCATGCGCCGTGTCTCCAATAGCCGTCATATCCCACTGCGCCAAAAGTTCCCTCGGCGTCGTCTCAATCGCCAACTTCTCACAAACCAGCGCGTTTGCCGTCACGATCAACTCCGCGCGCAGTTCTTCCTCAGAAAGCTTCGCCTGCACCGCCTCGTTCGTCAACAAATGTTCCGCGACAACTTCACCGATTTTCACAGTCAATTCTTCACGACGCTTCGGAATAACACCTGGCGTTAAAGGAATTCGCCATTTACCAATATATTTTGCCTCAAACGGCCTAAAAAGCATCCGAATCGCGATAAAGTTCGTCGCAGCGCCGATAAATGCCCCAACAATCACCATAAATAAAATCGTCATCCAAGCACTCAAAATAGCATCACCCTCTAATTTCCATGTAGTGCTATTATCTTACGGCATTTTAGCCAGCGACACAATGGTTTCGTACAAAGTTCAGCCTAAAGTATGATTATCCCTCTAAGTTCGTCATTTTAAGCGGATCAATCCACGCATCAAACTGCTCAGCCGTCACAAATCCTGACTGAATCGCTGCCTCTTTCAACGACAAATCTTCCGCAAACGCCGCCTTCGCAATTTTCGCCGCTTTCTCATAGCCAATATACGGATTTAGCGCCGTCACAAGCATCAGCGACCGGTCAACTAACTCCTGCATCACCGCTTCATTCGCCTCTAACCCCTCCAAGCAATGCTCCCTAAACGACCGCATCCCATCAGCAAGCAAACGCACCGACTGCAAAAAATTATAAATAATGACAGGCTTATACACATTCAACTCAAAATTCCCTTGGCTCGCCGCCACATTTATAGTCGTATCATTGCCCATCACTTGCGCCGCAACCATCGTCAACGCCTCACATTGCGTCGGATTCACTTTTCCAGGCATAATCGAACTTCCAGGCTCATTGGCTGGAATCGTCAACTCACCAATCCCACTACGCGGTCCACTCGCCAAAAACCGCACATCATTCGCAATTTTCATCAAGTCAGCCGCTAACGCCCGCACAGCCCCATGCACAAAACTAAGCTCACTATGACTCGTCAAGGCATAAAATTTATTCGATGCTGAGCGGAACGGATATCCCGTATCAGCCTCCAAATGTTTCGCGACCCGATCACCAAAATCCACCGTCGCATTCAGCCCAGTACCGACCGCCGTGCCTCCAATCGCAAGCTCCAACAAATGATCACTACTTTGCGAAATAAACGTTTCTGCGTGCGCAATCATGCTCTCCCAACCGCTTATCTCCTGGCCCAGCGTCAGTGGGGTTGCGTCCTGCAAATGCGTCCGTCCAATTTTGACCATCCGCCAATATTTTTCCTTCTTCTCTGTCAACACGCGCCGCATCGCTTCAAGCTCCGGCATCAACTGCTCCACAACCGCCGTATACGCTGCAATATGCATCGCCGTCGGGAAAGTATCATTCGAGCTCTGCGACATGTTCACATCATCATTCGGATGTACAGAATCGCCCGCCACATGCGCCACGACCTCATTCACATTCATATTCGACTGCGTCCCGCTCCCCGTCTGCCAAACCACCAACGGAAAATGCGCATCCAGTTCGCCAGCCACAATCCTCTCACAAACCGTCGCAATCGCCTGCGCCTTACTCACACTCAACTTCCCAAGATCCGCGTTACTCCAAGCCGCCGCCCTCTTCAACCGCGCAAAAGCCTTCACAATCTCATCCGGCATTTTCTCCTCACCAATCTTAAAATTCAACCGACTCCGCTCCGTTTGCGCCCCCCAGAACTTATCCCCAGCAACCGCAATCTCACCAATCGTATCCCGCTCCATTCTCACCATCAAAAAATCCCCCTTCAAAACTATGTACTTCCCTATATCCTACCAACAAAAAAGACCCAAAGCAACAATCCACGCTCTGAGTCAAACTTCTTTAAAATACCTCTTCCCTACGTCTTCCCACCGAACCTCAGGGGGCCGACAAATGCTCAGATCCTAGGCAAAAGCGCGTACCGAAGCGGAATGTACGATTTGTACATGAGCATCGGAACACAGCTTTTAACGGAAAGGATTACATGCTCACTTTGCTCTCATGCATATTGGGGCTGTAACTCGTTTTACTTCGAACAACCCCAACAATGAGCGTTTGTCGGCCCCCTGAGCGACTAATTTCCAAATGAATCAAGTATATTACTAAACCCATCTGCAATCTGTCCACCAATTTCTTTCGCTTTATCAGCGCCTTTTTTGATGGTTTCGCCTGCACCTTTCGCAGAATCCTTAATAGAACCCCAGAAATCGCCAGCTTGCTCTGTTACAGCATTCTCTTGATTCTTCTCTTCTGTCTTAGCAGATGCGCTCTTCGTTCCAAAGTCTACCGGTTTTTGATACTTCAACCCGCTCTTCATCACGTAATGCGCAAGCGATGCTACCCCATCAGAACTCGTCGTTTTCAAATAGTGCGCTTCATCTGTTTTATCAAAACCAATCCAGACAGAGCCTACTAAGTTTGGTGTATAACCAACGAACCACTGATCTTTCGTGCCATCTGTCGTAAATGGTACTTGTGTCGAACCAGTTTTACCAGCCATTTCGTAACCTGAAACGCCTGCATTTTCACCAGTACCACCATTATTAATAACATCAATCAGCATCGAAGTCATATCCGTCGAAACCTTCTTAGATATAATCTGTTTCGTAGACGCCTCATTCTCATACACTACTTTACCTGTTGGATCAACAATTTTGCGGATAATGTGTGATTCTGGTTTCGCGCCATCGTTTGCAAATGTCGCATAAGCCGTTGCTAACTCAACTGGTGAAACACCTTTGTTCAAGCCACCTAGCGTTAAGCCTAGATACTCATCTTCCTTCGTCAATTGAATCCCGAAACGCTTCACAGAATCGACACCTTTTTGTAGGCCAATTTTATCCAACAACCATACTGCTGGTGCATTAATCGATTTCGCTACAGCTTTATACATTGGCACTTCGCCGCGATAAACACCACCAACATTGGTTGGCGTGTATTTACCGTACGTTGTCTTCTTATCCTGCAACATGTCATCTACTTTCCAACCTTCTTCAAGCGCTGGAACATAGGTCGCAAGTGGCTTCATAGTTGAACCCGGTTGAGCTTTCATTTGCGTCGCGCGGTTAAATCCACGGAAAACATGTTTCCCACGGCCGCCGACAAGCGCACGAACACCGCCACTCTCAGGATCCATCAGTACAGCTCCACCTTGAACAAGCGTACCATCCGCGGCATTAGATGGGAACAAACTGTCATTTTCAAATGTGCTCTCCAATGCTGCTTGGTAGTTTTGATCAAGCTCCGTGTAAATTTGATAGCCTTGCTTCATGATATCGTCTTGCGTCAGGTCCGTTTCCTTCAAAGCTTCATTGATAATAGCATCGGTATACCAAGGATAGTGATAGTTATCCGGGTCATTCGATTTATCTGTCAGCACAAGCTTCGTTGCCTGATATTCCTTCATTTGTTCCTTCGTAATCTTACCATTTGTGTACATCGCACCAAGCACGATATTGCGTCTATTTACTGCTTTATCTCCATGCGTATAAGGATCATAGGCAGACGGAGCTTGCAAAAGACCAGCAATTGTTGCAGCTTGTGGAATCGTTAAATCAGAAGCAGTCGTTCCGAAATATTTCTTCGCCGCATTCTCCACACCCCACTCATTATTTCCAAAGTAGGACGTATTCAAATACATCTCCAAAATTTCATCCTTCGTGTACGTCTTCTCGATCTCACGCGCCATAAATAACTCTTTTGCTTTTCGCGTAAAAGTCTGATCCTGCGTTAAAAGTGCATTCTTCGCTACCTGTTGGGTAATGGTACTACCGCCACCCGTGATGTTTCCTGTTGAAGCAAGTCCCCAAACAGATCGGAAAATCCCCTTCAAATCGAAACCACCATGTTCATAAAACCGTTTATCTTCAATTGAAATAACAGCATTTTGTAGATTCGGAGAAATATCTTTAATGCTCACAAACGTAGCATCCGACGCGGAAAGTTCGCCCGCCTTGTCGTTGTCCTTATCATAAATGACTGTCGTCGTTTCAAGTCCCTTTTTTAAAGCATCGATGTCGGCTGATTTTGCCACAATGACCAGTGATACGATAAAAATCAGTATACACGTCAAACCGATAAGTGTTAAAAATTTCCCGATATGCTTATTCTTCCAAAAACGGCGGAATTTACTCCAACCGATCCCCAACCACTTCTTTAGAAAGAGAAAGAAGCTTTTTAAATAGGTCAAGATAGTTTTGTTCTCATTATTCACGCATATCTCCTAGCTTTCTACATTAGTTTGATAAAGTTAAACTCAGCTGTATACACCCATTTTACGGCAAAAGCCTGATTTGCACCACCAACTTTAGACCGATTTCTATGTCCACCTTGTAATTATACACAATTTCGTAACAATATTTACGCTTTTTTAATTTTATTTTGAAAATGAGGTTTTTGTCTTTTCAGACGGGGTATTTATCTACTGTTAACGGGAAAGGCCAAATGAATGAATCGTATATGAAATCATCGCCGTTCTTCACACAGGCGTTATTACCTGCTTTCATTAGACTTGTATAGAATAACGCAAAACTCGCATTTTTTCAGTCTAAAGAGCAAGAAAGGATTTGGAGCATGAAGAAAAAACTTATTTATTTCTTATCACAAAGACACATTCGCAGTTCCATGGCGGAAGCTTGGGCCTCAAAACTCGCCATCAGCAACGCCCAATTTATTAGCGGCTCTTGGTGTCATACACAGACATCCCCATTTGTCGCCGATGCCCTTTTGGAATACGCCATGGAACCACCAGCAACAATGCCCGTAACTCCTAGTCAAAAATTATTAAGCGAGGCTGATCTAATCGTCACGATTTATGATGCTGCCTCCGAACTCGCCCCTGGATTTCCAGACGAGCTTCGCGACAAAATTGTTTATTGGGATATAAAAGATCCCGAACAAAGTCCTGATGAACCCGTAAAGTGGGCTTATTACCAAGAAGTTTGCGACAATATTGCAGCATCCGTTAAAGGTTTAGAAAAAGCACTATTATAAAATTTCTGATCTCTCTAGCAATCGTATTTCGATACGCCCTGCTAGCGAGATTTTTATTATCTAACGTATAATGAAGGAAACGAGGTGAAGTCAGATGGAGAATTATGAAGATTTAAAAAGAGGAGAACGAGGCGCATGGCTCAGTATCATCGTCTACATTTTCCTAGCCACACTCAAAATTGTCATTGGTTCTGTCGGTCATTCCGACGCACTGCAAGCCGATGGTTTAAATAACACAACCGACATTATCGCTTCTGTGGCCCTACTTGTTGGTCTGAAAATTTCACGTATACCGCCAGACGAAGATCATCTCTACGGTCACAGGCGCACAGAAACCATCAGCTCCTTACTTGCCTCCTTCATCATGTTTCTCGTTGGTCTCCAAGTTATTTGGCAAGCGTTTCTGGCATTTGTTCACCAAGAATTCGCAACGCCTTCCGCGCTTACCGCAATCGTGGCTCTATTTTCAGGCGTAGTCATGTATATCGTCTACCTAATTAATAATAATCTCGCGAAAAAAGTCGATAGTTTGGCCGTCAAAGCCGCAGCCTACGATAACCGATCCGATGCTTACGTCAGTTTTGGAACCTTCATCGGGATTACCGGTGCCATTATAGGCATTTCCTGGCTCGATAACGTCACCGCATTCCTCGTTGGTGTACTCATTATCTACACCGCCTGGAAAATCTTTTACGACGCTGCACACACACTCACTGATGGATTTGATATTGGTAAAATTGAGGATATCCATACCATCATCGCAGGCGTCCCCCAAGTCCATGAAATTCTAGATATCAAAGCCCGCATGAACGGTAACCGCATTTGGATTGACGCTACGATTTCCGTGAAAGCCGAACTCAGCGTCGCCGAAAGCCACGCCATCACAGAGCAAATCGAAACAGCGATTCGCCACACCTACCCAAACGCCTACACACTCGTCCACATCGAACCCTATTTCGACACACAAACAACTGATTAAATAGGAACAAATTCATTTCACGATTCCTTGCCGAACCTCAGCGGGTTGTTGGAGTTCTTCGACATGAAATGAGTTAGTACTCCAATATGCAGAGAAATCTCATTTATCTGCTATCCTCATTTGCTTAGTTTCTAGACAAAAGCGAGTACAAGGGCGGAGCGTACTAGAATACGCGAGCACTGGAACGGAGCTTTTAACGACGAAAATAAGCGTTTGTCAACCCGCTGAGACATTTTCTTGTTCACTTGTCTTATTCATGCATTTGACTTATAATTTAGATTAAGTATATTCTATTCAAAATTGTTGGGAGGGAAAAACACAGTGGGGCAGACAAACTAAAAAACCATATAAAAAGAAACAATAAATATAAATCCTTGCTGTCTCGTGTTTCCTTGCCGAATGGATAAACCTTCCGGAACAAACACAAATACAGCATAAAAAACTTTAGAACCCATAGGAGGTGTTCGCCATTTCTGGTGCTTTATCAGGAGTGGCCATTCATTGATACTAACCACTAAATTTTTAATTATCGTTTTACTAATTGCAATTTCCGCATTTTTCGTCGCGACCGAGTTCGCCATCGTAAAAATGCGTCCGAGCCGTTTGGACCAACTAATTTCAGAAGGTAACAAACGCGCTACATTGGCAAAACATATTTACGCACACATGAACGCATACCTTTCTGCCTGTCAGTTAGGTATCACAATCAGTTCCCTTGGACTTGGTTGGCTAGGGGAATCCACCGTCGAAGCAGCCCTTCACCCACTTTTTGTGATGTTTGAACTGCCAAGCTCGGTTACATCCATTCTTTCCTTTACCATCGCGTTCATCCTCATCACGTTCTTACATGTTGTTGTTGGGGAACTCGTGCCAAAAACACTTGCTATTGACAAAACGGAGGCTGTTGCACTTGCTGTTGCACGCCCATTGCATATTTTCTACAAAGTGATGTTCCCATTCATCTGGCTTTTAAACGAGTCAGCGGTTGTCATCGCGAAACTATTCGGCTTAGAAACAGCGAACGACCACGAAATTGCCCATACAGAAGAAGAATTGCGCATTATCGTTGGCGAAAGCTACAAAAGCGGTGAAATTAACCAATCCGAATTTAGCTATGTAAATAAGATTTTTGATTTTGACGAACGAATGGCAAAAGAAGTCATGATTCCGCGTACAGAAATCGTTACCGTGGATACAGGTGGCACGATTGCCGATCTATCCGATATCATGAAATACGAGCGCTACACCCGTTATCCCGTGATTGAAGGCGACAAAGACCACATCATCGGCGTACTAAACCTGAAAGAAATCCTTTCTGCATACGTCGAAAATGGTTCCGATCCATTGTTTAGCATTGATCCTTACGTAAAACCAATCATCCGCGTTATCGAAACGATTCCCATTAAAGAATTACTTATCCGGATGCAGCGCGAACGCTCGCATATCGCGATTCTGCTTGACGAATACGGCGGAACATCTGGCCTTGTAACAGTTGAGGATATTGTCGAAGAAATCGTTGGTGACATTCGCGACGAATTTGACGCTGATGAAATTCCAGAAATCCGTAAAATTAAGGACGGCCACTTCATTATCGACGCTAAAGTCCTGATTGATCAAGTAAACAACATGCTTGGTACAGACATTGAAGAAGAAGAAGTTGATACAATCGGCGGCTGGTTCCTAACACATAACTACGAAGTCGAAATTGGCGATGAGATTGAAAACAATGGCTACATTTTCCGCGTAAAAGAAGCCGAACCACATCACATTTCCTACATCGAAGTTTTCAAAAAAGAGAAGCACAAAGAAGCACCAGAAGAATAACAATATCCCGAAATCCATTTTTACCGGATTTCGGGATATTTTTCATTTTCTGGCGACTAATTCTACTTTCATTCTATCCGGACCTTCCGCGAAAACCGCATAATAATTCGGGCCTCCCGCAAACGGATGGCGGTCTTCATACAGAATCGGAATCCCCTGCTCACGAAAACGCTCCGTCCAATCATCCACATCCGCCCGCGTCGCTACGTGAAACGCCAAATGATTTAATCCCGTATGCCCCCGGTGATATCCCGCATCAAGAAAGCGCTCCTCCGTCTGTACAAATACCAAATACGCCTCCCCGTAAATCCAACTAACGCCCTTGTCCCACTCCGAATAAAGCGAATAACCAAGCCGCAGCAACAAATCATCCCAAAACAACCGCGCCTCTTTCAAATTCGAAACATTAATCTCCACATGATGCAACAATTCGCTCTCCTCCTAAAAATGCTTCAATGCCTCTCTCCGACTTAGAGAAGCTAAATCATGCGACGCAACAAACGCAAGCACCGCATCCGCATCAAACTTCGCATACTGACGCAACGCCCAACCAATCGCCTTTTGAATAAAAAACTCATCCGAATCTAACCATTTTGCACAGTTCGCAAATAACAGCTCTGCGTCCGTTTTGTCCTTATATTTCAGCTGAAACAAAATCGCCGTACGCGCCAGCCAAATATCGTCCCCGTCAATCCACTTCTCATTGTACTTCTCAATCAATTCCGGATACAACGCAAAATGGCCCCCAACAAGCGTACTCGCCAATAAATCCACCGTATCCCACCAAGGTTCCGTCCTAATCAACAGCTCATAAAAATCCACGGCATCCACTGATTGTTTCTTCACATTTTTTGTCAAAATATCAATCGCCATATAATAAAATTCCCGTTCCGACTGCGTATAAAGCTCCTTCGCAATGGCAATAGCATCTTGCGGCTTCCCATGTTCCGCCACAAAATCCCGATAAATCACACGTCGCTTAGGACTTCGCAACCCAAGAAAAACAAATTGGTTTCGCATATACTGCTCCATCGCCTGTTTCTCCTCAGGTTCTGCATGTTCTTTCATATATAAAACCAATTGCTTCGTATAATTATCCATCTGAACCTCCCGACACATCATTTCAAGAAAACATCGCGCGTTCCTTCTCCATACTCGCCAACATGAACTCCACATCATCCGGATCTGGCCCGACACGTTTTCCGCTTTCTAACTGACCAATCCGCTTCATATCGCTCGCATCCAACGAAAAGTTAAACAATTGTGCATTCTCAAGCATCCGTTTCCCACTGATGGAACGCGTCATCGTGATCGTTTTCCGTTCCATATGCCACCGCAAAATCACCTGATCCACATGAACGCCATGTTTCGCCGCAATTTCTCCAATCACCGGATTTTGAAATAACGCACCCTTTGCAAGCGGCGACCAAGCACCATGCGCAATCCCGTGCTCCGCCAAATACGCCCGCAATTCATTTTGTGGCAATAATGGATGCGTTTCCACTTGATCAATCGCCGGCTTCACATTCGCCTTCACAGCCAAATTCGCCAAATGATGTTCCTTAAAATTCGCCACACCAATCGCACGTACCATTTTTTCATCATACAGACGCTCCATCGCCCGCCAAGTTTCCGTATACACTTCCGTCAGCGGCCAATGAATCAAATACATATCTAAGTAGTCTACGCCCAAATTTTCCAATGTATGTTCAAAGGCAGTCAAAACTTTATCATAGCCCTGATCCCCATTCCAAATTTTAGAACTAATGAATAACTCATCCCGCGGTACGTCACTACGGCTAATCGCTTGTCTGACTAGCTTTTCGTTGTTATAAACCGCACCCGTATCAAACGAACGGTAGCCAAATTCGAGCGCCTTCTCAATTGCACCAGCCACGTGTTGCTGATCTGTCACCTGAAATACACCCATGCCAAGATAAGGAATCATCACACCATTATTTAAACGATAACGTGATTGAAAGGAATTGACCATTGATAAAACCTCCTGCTTTTGTAGTTTAATCGATATTCGCCGCATTTTCTTTCATTAATACTTACCGTTAGTATACATAAATACGCTTTCCTTATCCATTAAAATGCAACTTGAAATGTAAAACTACGTGAAAAAACTAACAATTCTTTTTTCCAAATAATACTTTCATTCATGGCCCCTTCCACTATAAACAAAAATCCACCGTCTTTGCTAAAAAAATTATCAAACGGATACACATCGTAAAAACCCGCTAAATAACAATTGTAACCGATTTCAACTAGTTTCTACCTATTTTACTCTAAAAAAAAGATACCTATTGGCTCCATCCTATGTTAGTATGAATATGTAGTAAATTTCTATCCTTGTTATGATTTTTTTCTGTATTATTTTTGTAAACATCCGCTCACTAGACATCAACGAAAAAGTGGGCCCTATTATACTGGGAAAAATCACACAAAAAAGATCGGGGGAATTAAAAAATGGCTTTTAAAAACAAAAAGGACCGTTTTGCTTCATTATTACATGACATGGCAGTAAACCTACGTGAGGGCGCAAACTACTTCGCTTCTTACAACATCGAAACTGGGGAAGACTTACATACTTTTTCCGAGAAGATGAAGGAATATGAAACACACGGTGATTCACTGGTTCACAAAATGATTTTAGAACTAAATGATGCCTTCATCACGCCAATCGAGCGCGAAGACATGTTAGAGCTAACAAACCGATTAGATGACGTAATGGACGGCTTTGAACAAATCGCCTTCACATTCGAAATCTGTCATATCAAACGATTTGACGACTACATGCAAAAATTCATTGATGCGATTGAAGCAAGTACTGTTGAAATTGAAAAAGCAGTAGATCTCGTTTTTGATAAAAAATTAAAAGACGTACGCACATTAGCTATTAAAATAAAAAACTACGAATCAATTTGTGATGAAGTATATCGCGAGTCTCTGATTCAACTATTCCAAAACGAAGAAAACCCAATCCGCCTAATTCGGATGAAAGAAGTGTATGAGAATTTTGAAGAAATCGCAGACAGTTGTCAAAGTGTAGCCAATACGCTTGAATCAATTGTTATGAAAAACGCGTAAGGGGCCGGCTAAATGGAAGGTATGTTATTTATAACGATTGTCATTGTTATTGCAGCACTAGCGTTTGACCTTATCAACGGATTTCATGACACAGCCAACGCGATTGCAACCAGTGTCTCAACAAAAGCATTAAAACCGAAACATGCAATTATACTTGCCGCAGTGATGAACTTTGTCGGCGCGATTTCCTTCACAGGGGTTGCCAAGACAATTACAAAAGACATTGTCGATCCATTCTCCTTACCACATGGCGACCTTGTTATTCTTGCAGCGCTCATATCAGCAATTACCTGGAACTTGGTCACCTGGTACTTCGGTATTCCAAGTAGTTCCTCCCATGCTTTAATTGGTTCTATCGCTGGTGGAGCCATTGCCGCAGCAGGATTTGGCGCACTCGAATATAAAGGCTTCTTAACGATTATCATCGGCCTTATCGTGTCTCCATTCCTAGCATTTGGTGTTGGTTTCCTAATCTATAGCCTGTTCAAGGTATTCTTAAAGAATTTAAACCTATCATCAACAAACCGCCGTTTCCGCTACATTCAAGTCGGAACCGCGGCACTCCAATCTTACACACACGGTACCAATGACGCCCAAAAATCAATGGGTATCATCACACTGGCTTTGATCGCAAACGGGTTTCAACATACCGATGACGTTCAACTGTGGGTACAAGTATCCTGTGCGATCGCGATGGCCGTCGGTACATCGATCGGTGGTTGGAAAATCATCAAAACAGTTGGCGGTAAAATCATGAAAATCAAACCAGTGAGTGGTGTAGCAGCAGATTTAAGTTCTGTATTCATCATTTTCGGTGCGACATTCATTCATCTGCCAGTAAGTACAACACACGTAATCAGCTCATCCATCCTTGGTGTTGGAACAGCCCACCGTGTGAAAGGCGTTAAATGGGACACGGCACAACGCATGATCATCACTTGGATTATCACGTTGCCAATCTCAGCCGCACTTGCTGCAGCCATTTATTACGTACTACGTTTCTTCCTAGTATAATTTCAAAAAACTCGTATCTGGACAACAGAGGCGAGTTTTTTTATGTTTTCACTACTAAATAAAGGGAATAGGATTCTATAAGACCGTAAAAAGCGTTTACTTAAAAATTGGATACTACGTCAGGAGATGAATAATATTATGCCAAGCTTTCACTTCCAAAAACCACTAGTCCTAAGAAAAAGCAACCCTATCGAAGTAAAGAACGAAAACGAAGAAATCGTTGGAACCATTGAAAAAATTTCATCACGAATCTCTTTTCAAAATAATCACCCCCTGTACAGCTATTCCAACGATGAAACAAAGAAAGAACTCGCAACACTGACTATCGAAATTGGCTGGCTTGGGGAAGACGGATCGTCCATTGTGTACCATAATATGCAGCCAAGTTTTGATATTTCACTCAAAGAAATTACTGGCAGTGACCATAGCCTTCATATTCGCGGGCTAAAGCAAGATCATCGTATCGATATTATCCAGCCTGAGGCAAAAGGTGCCATAAAAATATTACTTGATCATACAGATATCTGCCATATCGCAGCTGATAAATCCTTATCCGGCAGCGCTGTAACCATTGAATATCAAGAAAATGAAATCCTGCCTCCCGCCTTCTTCCTACTATCTTTCTTCATTATTCGTCTGATAAAAGAAGAATTTTAAAAAAGCGCGGATGCGACCAGCTAAAAACTGATTGCATCCGCGTTTTTTTAAATCTATACCAGATTAAAACGGCTCATCCATTTCCCCGTCCAAACTCCCCAACATCTTCGCCAGAATCGCGTCCGCATGTTTCGACTGCACGTCCGGATTATTATACACCTGAATAAAGCCATCGATCCCAACATTCGCAAACTCAATCTCCTGCTCTGGTAAAAACAGCGCGCCAAGACCAACTTCGAGCGCCTGAAAAAGTGCATCCAAATGATGTAACGGCCGAATATCCTGCTCCTCTTCCATCCGCTGCTCAAACACCTTAAACTCGCCCTGAATCAATCGGTTCACAAGACGTCGATCCTCCCTGCGTAGCATCGGCTCGCCACTTTCTGCATCATAGGCCGCTTTATCCTTAGCCACAAAAAACTCCAAACACAAAAGCGTCCCATCAAATACCCCTCTAGAATCATTCGGAAATTCAACTTCCTGCATAACAAGCTCAAATTCTTTCTCCATTTTCGAATCCCACCTTTTTATTTATTTTCCAATCCACGGTATAATATCCTTACCCACAATATAACACGACAGCAACAACCTAGCCAAACGAAAACCACACTCACCATCTTTTCTATATTTTTATTAAAAATGCTCTTGCATAATTACTCAAAAACATGTATTATTATATCTATCGAAAGAAGTTATAAATTCTATGTTCATCTTTAATAGTTATTCATTAAAATGCATAAACTACCGAGATGATATACATTATAAAGGAGTGTACTCATGATTAAAGGGAAGTTTTATCTCAAATTAACCGCTATATTTTTTATACTAATGATGGTATTTGCTAGCTTTTCTCCCGTTTTAGCAGCGGAAAAAGACACGTCACTATCAGATGTTCAGGAAAGCGGCAGACTCGTTGTCGGCCTATCCGCCGATTATCCGCCATATGAATTTCACAAAACTATTAAAGGAAAAGATACATTTGTCGGTTTCGATATTAGTATCGCTAAAAAAATCGCCAAAGATATGGGTGTTACGCTAGACATTAAAGAAATGGATTTTGACAGCCTACTCCCAGCCTTAAAAACAAACAAAATCGACATGATTATTTCAGGTATGTCACCAACGCCAGAACGTCTAAAAGAAGTCGATTTCTCCGATCCATACATGACTGTACAACAAAAAGTCGTGATTCGGAAAACAGACAAAGATAAATTTAAAACAACCAATGATTTCGCAGGTGCCACAGTCGGCGCACAAAAACAAACGACACAAGAAGCACTCGCACAAGACGAACTAACAGGCGCAAAAGTGAAGTCACTATCTAAGGTAACCACATTAATGCTTGAATTACAGCAGAAAAAACTGGACGCCGTTGTACTGGAAGGTCCCGTTGCTGATGCTTACATTTCACAATACGATGACCTGATGATTTCCGATGTGCAATTTGTGAATGGAACAAAACAAACCGCCATTGCGATGAACAAAGGAACAACATCACTGCAAAAGAGCGTCAATACCTCTCTTCAAGAAATCAAGGACAAGAATTTATTAAAAGAATACAAAGAAGAAGCCAACAAAGCCATGTTTAAAGATGGTAACTTCTTCACGCAATACGGTTCTTATTATGTGAAAGGTGCACTTTATACGATTGGAATCGCTGCTGTCGGTGTTCTTTTCGGTTCTATCATCGGTGCTCTGCTCGCTCTCATGAAACTAGCGAAAACAAGATGGTTACGTTGGCCAGCAAATTGTTACATTGAATTTGTACGTGGGACACCATTGCTCGTTCAAATTTTCCTTGTTTATTTTGGGACAACTGCCGTATTTGGCGGACTTAACCTGCCAGCGATTGTTGCTGGTTGTATCGCCCTATCACTGAACAGTGCCGCTTATGTCGCGGAAATCATTCGTGCCGGAATTATGGCCGTTGATAAAGGACAAGAAGAAGCCGCACGTAGCCTTGGTATGACGAAAGTCGCTAGTATGCGCTATATCATTTTGCCACAAGCGATTAAAAACATTTTACCAGCGCTCGGCAATGAATTTATTACCGTTATTAAAGAATCGTCCATCGTGTCCATTATCGGTATTACCGAGTTGATGTTTATGTCTGGAGTCGTTGCAGGAGCTAGCTTTAATGCCGTGCTTCCATACGCAGTCGCAGCCGTGATTTACTTCATCCTAACGTTTGGTCTATCCAGACTTCTAGGCGTTGCTGAAAGGAGAATGAGAACAAGTGATTAAAGTAACCAAACTACAAAAACATTTTGATAAATTAGAAGTTTTAAAAGGCATTGATATAGAAGTAGCGCAAGGCGAGGTGGTCGTTGTTATCGGCCCCTCAGGATCTGGAAAAAGTACCTTCCTGCGCTGCTTAAACTTACTCGAGCAACCAACTGGCGGCGTCATCGAATTCGAAGGTACCAACCTCACGGACAAAGACGTCAACATCAATGATTTGCGTCAACGGATGGGCATGGTTTTCCAAAGCTTCAACCTATTTCCACATAAAACTGTGCTCGATAATCTGACTCTGGCACCGCTAAAAGTGAAAGGTGAATCTGCTGAGACCGCGAAAAAACATGCTTTGTCCTTGCTTGATAAAGTTGGTCTCGCTGATAAAGCAAACAGCTACCCATCCTCCCTATCTGGCGGACAAAAACAACGGGTTGCCATCGCGCGCGCCTTGGCAATGAATCCAGATGTGATGCTCTTTGATGAACCAACGTCCGCGCTCGATCCAGAAATGGTCGGCGAGGTGTTGCAAGTTATGAAGAGCTTGGCCAAAGAAGGCATGACGATGGTCGTTGTCACACACGAAATGGGCTTTGCAAAAGAAGTAGCCGATCGCGTTATCTTCATGGACGGCGGTTACATCCAAGAACAAGGAACACCAGAACAAATTTTTACAAGTCCACAAAACGAAAGAACACAAAGTTTCCTAGGAAAAGTGTTATAATAGGTGAAAAAGTGGAATGCAAACTCAAGCTGCATTCCACTTTTATCTACATATGGAGGTTTTTTAAAATGAAATTAGCTAAAAAATATCAACAAGCACCCGTCAATATTTTATCTCAAATCACGACAATCGCGAAAACAACGCCTAACCTGATTGACTTTTCGATTGGCGATCCGGACCTGATTACCGACCAAGAAATCATCGAGGCATCCTTCCAAGACGTGAAGAATGGCCAAACCAAATACACCGAGGCGTCTGGTGACATCGAATTACTCGAAGCCATTTCAGGGTTTTACGACCGCACCTACGATTTACAATTCCCAACCAGCGAGATCCGCGCAACAGTCGGCGCATGCCACGCGATGTACCTCGCACTTCAAGCCATCATTGATCCCGGCGACGAGGTCATCATCCACGAACCTTACTTCACGCCTTATAAAGATCAAATTCTGGCTGCGGGCGGCGTTCCCGTCTTCATTCCAACCTATGAAAAAGACGATTTTGCGATCAATTTAGATATTTTAAAAGCCGCGATTACGAGCAAAACAAAAGCACTGATTCTAAATTCACCGAATAACCCAACAGGAGCCGTTTTTTCCAAAGAAATATTTGAAGAAATCGCTACACTTGCGAAGAATCACGATTTTTACATCTTATCCGATGAAGTCTACGATGGCTTCAGTTTCTACGAAAAATTCACCCCAATGGCAAAATTCGCGCCAGAGCACACCATTACGCTAGGTAGCCTCTCGAAAAATTTTGCGATGACCGGTTGGCGGATTGGCTATATGATTGCGGGCGAGTATATTATCCAAGCCGTAAAGGCAATCAATGAAGGCATCACGTTCTCTGCCCCATCACCGTCCCAGAGAGCTGCTGTACACGCTCTAAACAACGCCGAGAAGTTTATACCAGCCGTCACAAAAACCTTCCAAGAACGGCTAGAATACGTCGGAAAACGCGTCGCCGAGATACCATACTTATCGATCCACCCCGTCAAAGGCACGATTTACGCCTTCATTAACATCAGCGGCTCCGGCATGACTTCCGTCCCGTTCTGCGAGTATGTCTTGAAAGAAACCCAAGTCCTATTAATCCCAGGCTTAGCGTTCGGCGACACTGGCGACAACTACGTCCGCCTAGCAGCGACACAGAACTTGGACGTCCTAAAAGAAGCCTTCGACCGCCTAGCCAAACTAAAATTCTAAAAAACAAACAGAACTAAGACCATAGCTTTGCGCATGGTCTTAGTTCTTGTCTTTACAAAAAAATTATACTCCCCTAAAAATCCACGTCCGTGCCGCCGAACCTCAGCGGAGCGACAAATGCTTAGATCCTAGGCAAAAGCGAGTACCGGAGCGGAGTGTACGACTGTACATGAGCACCGGAACGGAACTTTTAACGACGGAGATGAGCGTTTGTCGCTCCGCTGAGAGCATTAGCCGATGGTTGGAGCCATGGAAACTTGCCAATTCGTAATCATTCGTTGCATTTCTTCCTCCGTCAACACATTAAACGCAATAATCTGATCCACCGAAACCGTCAAACCTTTCGAAAAACGATTCACCCTCGACGCCGACACACAATTGATATACACATCCTGTAACTTCACAACACTATGCGGAATTTCATCCGGAATATCCGTAATCCCAATAATATAACCAATTGCCGTCACAAAAAGCACTGGCTCACCATGCGTCATTTGCTCAAATAACTCTACTTCTTTGATCGTATTTTCAATCATTTCAATCACTCCTCTAACTCTATTTACCCGCTAAAAATGCATCCAAATCCACATCCGCGAACGAATCATATACACTCGTTCCTTCTGGGAAAACGATGCCCTTCGTCACTTCATTCTTCACAACGATCACATGTAGCCCTGCGCCAACCGCCGATAACGAACCATTCCGCGAGTCTTCCACAGCAATCGCTTCTTCCGGCTTCACACCAAGTGCCTCCACCGCTTGACGATAAAGCGCGGGATCA
The DNA here is from genome assembly GCF_014322795.1 of Paenilisteria portnoyi. Classification (GTDB taxonomy): domain Bacteria; phylum Bacillota; class Bacilli; order Lactobacillales; family Listeriaceae; genus Listeria_A; species Listeria_A portnoyi. Next base: position 23,027 of record NZ_JAASTT010000024.1, on the reverse strand, counting down.
GGTTTAATAACTTCCACATCATCCGCCGTCTGAATCGTTTCAAAATCATCCAAAATGCCGAATTTATCCAAAATCGGGTCCACCCAAGCACGCGCGGAACTAGTCGCCAAACCAATTTTATAACCATTATCTTTGGCATAGTTGAACAAACGCATGAAGCCATCACGCATTTCCAATTTATCACGACCATTATGCACTTGTAAGTCTATGTATTTTTGAAAAGCCGCAGCATCAAATTTGCCATTCGTTTGTTCCGCCATATAAAGAAGTAACGGATCGTCAGTACTCCCAACCACTTGCTCATACACATCCATCGGCAAACCCATGCCATAGTTCGCCTGTAGATACTTCTGTGTCTCGTCAAACCAAACTGCTTCGGTATCAATCATCGTACCATCAAAATCAAAAACAAATGCTTTCATGAAATTCCTCCAGCTATCATATTTCAACACCTTCATTATAACATATGAAACCGTTTCATCCTTAAAAAGAATAGAACTTCCTAAAATAAGCTTGCATTTTAGTAGAAAAACGAATATTATTGTAGTTGTGGTTTCAAAATGTTCGTAATAAGACGAAAAATTATCTTTTTAACTATAAAAGGGAGTGGAATTTCATGTTTCAACTAAAAGCTCACGGAACAGACGTCAAAACAGAGGTTATCTCAGGTTTTACAACATTTTTAACAATGGTTTATATCATCGTTGTAAACCCAGCAATCCTTTCAGCAGCAGGCGTTCCATTTAACACAGTCTTCATGGCAACGATTATCTCAGCTGTCATCGGGACACTTTGGATGGCCCTATTCGCCAACTATCCAATCGCAATCGCACCAGGGCTCGGGATGAATGCCTATTTCGTCACCGTCGTCACAACCCAAAAATTAGACTACGCGACCGCATTTACAGCCGTTTTCGTAGCAGGTATTATTTTCTTACTATTATCTTTAACACCGTTCCGGGAGAAATTAATCACAGCAATCCCGCATACTCTAAAAGCAGGAATCACGGCTGGTATCGGTCTTTTCATTGCATTCCTTGGCTTCCGTATGACAGGAATTATCGTAAAAAGCGATTCCAATCTAGTCGGACTTGGCGATCTTCATTCACCAGAAGCCCTACTTGCTATTGCTGGACTTCTAATTACGCTGATTTTCCTAGCGCTTAACGTCAAAGGTGCACTGTTTATTGGGATGATTTCGACTGGGGTTATCGCTTTCTTCACCGGTGAACTAAAATTCAATGGCTTTGTCAAAATGCCATCGATGCCCGACCTTGTCATCACAAATCCTATCCACGCGTTCGGCGATGTTGTCACATACAGCCTTTACGGCGTTGTCCTGTCCTTCCTTTTAATCACGATTTTCGATACGACAGGAACAATGATTGGTGTTGCTAAAAAAGCCGGCCTCATGAAAGGTGAAAGTTTGCCAAATGCCAAACACGCCTTACTCGCAGATGCAGTCGCGACAAGTGTTGGTTCTATGTTCGGGACAACACCAACCAGCGCCTACATCGAGTCTTCCGCAGGTGTTGCAACAGGAGGACGTACAGGTTTAACGACGCTTACCGTTGCTGGATTATTTCTAGTTTCCGCGTTTTTCGCCCCACTTGTCGGCGCAGTATCCGGCATTTCAGCGATTACTGCACCAGCACTCATTATCGTTGGTAGCATGATGATTGGCGCTGTAAAAGAAATCGATTGGGACACACTCGACGAAGCCTTCCCAGCTTTCCTAGTTATCCTTGCAATGCCGCTCACATCAAGCATTGCCATCGGTTTAGCATTCGGCTTCATCTCCTATCCAATCTTAAAAATCTTCACTGGTAAATGGCGCGAACTCAACTGGTTCATCATCGTCATCGCGATTCTGTTCTTCATTCTAGTCGCTTTCTTACCTCATTAAAATATAAAAGCTGTATTCCAATTCAAATTTGGCGTACAGCTTTTTAAATTATTCACCATTCTGACAAACAAATCCACTCCGAATCATGCTATACTGGAATTTAACATCTTAGAAGGGGGGGGGTTATCTTGGGATTTCTAGAAGCTTATCTATCTTTTTGGAAAAATTATGTGAATTTCACTGGACGTTCCTCACGTTCTGCTTATTGGTATGTTATTTTATGGAACGCTATTATCATCAGTATTTTTTACATATTTATCTTAGTTTTCACCGTGTTTACAGCAGCCACATCATCGGTAAGTGACGCAACTGGAGATTTTGCTTTTGTCATGACATCTGGTTCAACGTTGCTAATCCTAGTGCTGCTCGTTTTATATGAGTTAGCTACTTTTATTCCAATGTTGGCCTTAATGATCCGTCGTCTGCACGATTCTAACAAAAGCGGCTGGTTTGTTTTACTCAGCTTGATTCCATTTGTAGGTAGTATTATCATGATTATTTTCATGTGTATGCCTAGTGAACCAGCATTCAGTGACGATTTCGATTTTTAATGTATGACAAGGGTGTAAGTAAATTCCGTCCTTTTTTGTTTGACTTTTTTCATATCATTAGACATTTGCCTGCCATATCTGCTATAAAGGAAAGAGATATTGAATAGAAAAGAGTGAGCCATTTGTGGAAAGCATTTTTTAGCGGTATCGGAATTGCCGTACTAGTTATCATTTTCAGCCTACTAACGACCGGATACAGCATGTCGTCACTATTCTCTTTCGTGTTGATGGTCTTAATCTTGGCGTCCATCGTTTGCTCGGCGCTCGTGTCAGTAGGAAGATCGCAAAACCCAAACCGAAAAATTCAATTACGATGGAGCATCCTACTCGCCGTTGCCGCGATTCCATCTTTCATCGGTTTCATAATTAGTTATTACTTCACATGAAAAAAGAGCCGTGTTCTAGCTCTTTTTTTTGCTGCTTATTTAAATGCTGCGATGAATGCAGGTACATAATCCGGTAAATCTGGTGGGCGGCGACTCGAAATAATGTGACCGTCCGTAATAACTGCTTCATCATGCCAAATCGCACCAGCATTCGTCATATCATCCTTGATACCAGGCGTACTTGTGACGTTGATGCCATCTAGGATTCCCGCTGAAATAAGCACCCAGCCAGCGTGACAAATTTGGCCAATCGGTTTCTTTTGCTTATCAAAGTAGCGTACAAATTCCAGTACTTTATCGAAGCGGCGCAACTTATCTGGCGACCAGCCTCCTGGAACTAAAATCCCGTCATAGTCTTCCACTTTTATATCATCAAAGCTAAAATCACTCGTTGCCGGAACACCATACTTCCCGTGGTAGACAACGCCGGCTTCTTCTCCGACTAAATGAACCTCTGCTCCAGCTTCGCGAACTCGTAATACGGGATACCATAATTCTAAATCCTCGAAATCCTCGCTGATTAGAGCGATTACTTTTTTACCTTGTAGTGTCATGTTATCGTCCTCCTCAATTATTGCTTGTTTCAAGTATACCAATAGAGGTGACGTGCTTGAAGTAATCTGCTTGTGAGGGACTGTTGGGGTGGTTGCTCATGACGATTTGTGGAAGGCTAGTGATAATGATTGTAAAATTATGTTCTATCCTTGATTGGATAAAGCTCTAAACAAAATAAAGTTGCCTTAACCATTATTTGGCGTAAGGCGGAGATTAGGCTTTGAACAGCCGGGATGGATTACACGCTCGCTCTGCTCTCATGCATATTGCGGCTGTAACTCACTTTGTTCAAACAGCCTCAACAAAAAAAAAGACCCAGTCAATTGACTAGGCAGGCCATCATGTTCGAATGTTTATGCTTAACGGGATGAGGCACAAACGAAAACTACATGGCAAATGAGATGAATGAAAACAAATAACGGTTATCGGTGCGAAATCATATGATAAACACAAGTGCTTAACATTTGGAAGATGGATACACCGAATTCCATTATAACCATGATAGGGTCTTATCCCCACAAAAATAAACAAGGGCTGTATACTTTTGTCGAAATAAGAACTCACACTAAATGCAAGGTATATATATATTCTACTTTTATTAAGCGAAAAAAGCAAGAGAACAAACTGTGTAATTTTTGTGACAAAAATAATCTGTTTTATAGCCTTTTCTATGTGAAATGATGAAAAATGTGCTTAATTAACAATTCTTTTAGCTATATTAAGGTATTACATATAATTTCAGGTACAATTTTTCGGATTATGGTGCGAACAGATACGAACAAAATTCCAAAAAATAATTCCCCAATCAGATTAGGGAATCATCTTCTTCTATTTAGTCTACTAGTTCTACAATCATATTACAAATAATTGCTACGATCGGGATTAGCGCAAACAATCCCCATGACCAATTACCTTTATGTGATCTCGTCGATTTCGCTTGCTCTAACTCATTTACTTGTTGGCGTAGACTCAACACTTCTAACTCTAAATCCTGCACTTTATCCTCAAGATCATATAATCGTTCTTCCATGGATATCCCTCTTTTCGATCAATTTGATAGTTATATTATATATCGAATTCGCGCATCATGTCATCGTACCATAGGCTGATTAACCTAATAATAGCAATTACTCGCACGCTTTGCTACAATAAGATAAATAGCTTAAATGAGGTGAAAAAATGGATATTCATACGGAAGAAGCCGCTGTAAAATTGATTCTTCATGGCGGAAATACACGAAAAGAAGCTTATGCTGCTATTGCGGCCGCTGAAAACTATCATTTCGAAGAGGCAACATCTCATTTGCAAAAGGCAGAAGTACAATTTTTAGAAGGACATGCTTGGCAAACCAAATTAGTTTCGCGTCGGAGCTCAGATAATGACATAACGCCGTCCTTTTTATTAGTCCACGGGCAAGATCATTTGATGACAGCGCAAGCCGAGCTTAACTTAGCCAAACAAATCGTTCGCCAATACGAGCATCAAAGCGAACTCGAAGCACGCATCGCAAAATTAGAACAAGCAAACAACTAAAAAAGATACGAAGATAAGTCTGCTGCATCCTAAATCGATGACGGTTAACCTTATCCACGTATCTTTTTCTTTTTTATCGAATACCTAGTGCAATCTTAGCATAACGTGACATCCGGTCTTTCGTCCAAGCCGGCGTCCACACAAGGTCAACCTTCGTATCTTTCACTTCTGGAATATCTGACATCGCGACACGTACTTGATCTGTCAAAACACCAGCAAGCGGGCATCCCATCGTTGTTAACGTCATCGTCACTGTACAAAGTCCTTCCTCATCCAAGTCCACATCGTAAACCAGACCAATATTGACAATATCAATGCCTAGCTCTGGATCAATTACTTGCTCTAACGCACCCATCAAATTTTCTTTTAGTTCTGCATCCATGAAGTAGTAGCCTCCTTTTGATTTTCTCTCATTATTGTAACATAGTTGAGAATGATTTTCATTATAATTTTTCTTCTAAAAAGCCGACACCAGCAAGCATGCCCTCAATCGAGATTTTGTGTTTTGCCTTTTCGTCCACCATGAAAGCCACGTTATCCGACATATCTTCCTCAACCAGCGCCTCGTATAGCTTCTCACTATATTGGAACGGCACCACGTCATCCGCTTTCCCATGCCAAATCATCAAAGGGCGATTTTTCAATTTTGTAGGGGCAGCACTAAGGTCATACGGTGCCAATTCACGAATCCGCGCATCCACGTCAAAAGGAAACTCGATGCCCTGTTTGATTACACCATCTGCAAGCGCCTTCGCGAAATGACCATAGTACGAACTCCCAGCAAGGCACACACCCACTTTGAGCCAATCATACTGCGCTAACATCCCGTAACTCGTAATCGCTCCCATCGAAAAACCTCCGACAGCAAGCCTCGACGTATCCACTAACCCCTCCGCATCTAAGGCGTCTCTTAACAAAGGCAATTCATCGATATTCCCACGAACCGTATCCCAAAAATAAATCGCCTGCTCTGTTTCCGACTCATTCCCACTTCGTTCGCCATGCATCGGCGCATCCGGCAAAATGACACGCATCCCACGTTGCGCCAACAAATAAGCGTACGGTAAATACAATTCTTTTTGCGATTGAAAACCATGATAAAAAAAGACAGTTGGTAACTTTTCGGTCGCGTTTGTTGCATCATAAATATGTAGGACCGGAATTTCTTTTATCCACTTATGTTCCACTTGAATCATTGGTAGGCCTCATTTCCATGTAATTTATTAAATTTCTGTAAAGTACTTAGGCGTTTACAAAGCGCGCCCGAACGTCTATCATGAAGGTATACTATCTATTCTATCACTTTATCAAAACGGGGACTAGATATACGAATTATGGAAAGAATGAGGAGACATATATGACAAAAAAATTAATCGTTCTCGACCTGGATGGAACCGCTCTAAAAGGCGACCAAACCATCTCGGATCGAACAAAAAAAGCGTTGGAAAATGCGCGTGCAAAAGGCCATGAAGTCATGATTGCGACGGGGCGACCTTACCGCATGAGCCATATGTATTATTATGAATTGGGCCTCGATACACCCATTGTGAATTTTAATGGTGCCGTATTCCATCACCCACGCGATATTAAATTCAGTAACGCTTATCACCAAGCAATTGACTTAAAAACAGCACGCGAACTACTCGATTTTTCGACAAATTATGCGCTTGATAATATTGCGGCGGAAGTACAAGATAGCGTGTTCTTGCGCGAACGAAATGCTAGCGTGCCCGACATGTTCCAGCAAGGTAAAGATAATGTTTTCATCGGTGATTTGCGAAACACCATTACAACAGATCCGACATCTTTACTATTCTTTGCGAGTCATGAAATGTTGCAAGAAGTCAGTGATCATATGGATACTCGCCTCTCAAACATCGTGACGTACCGCAACTGGGGTGCTGAATGGCCTGCAATGGAAATGACAAAATTCGGCGTTCACAAAGCGATTGGGGTTCAAGCAGCCAGCCGTTTCCTAGGCATCGATCGTAAAAATATCATTGCTTTTGGCGATGAGGATAACGATCTCGAAATGCTTGATTATGCCGGCGTTGGAGTTGCGATGGGTAATGCAATTGAGCCACTTAAAAATGTTGCGAATACAGTGACGCTATCCAATGAAGCGGATGGTATCGCAGTTTATTTAGAAGAAAATTTAGGCGTTTAAAATCTATATTATAGAAGGCTGACTCCATCAAATCACTGAGTCAGCCTTTTTCATATACCTAAATAATGATATAATAAAATTCTAGAAAGAAAAAAGGATGTGTTAGCTATATGTTAGCAATTATCATTATTATCTGCTGGTTCATCGCTTTCATGGCCGTATGGGCAATCATAAAAGCATCCACAAAAAAGCCAAAATAAGTCCACCATACACTCGGTGCGTGCTTATTTTGGCTTTTTTCATCATTGATGCATTCTAGTCTTATACATCTCCATCTCCATTTTCTGATCAGCTTCTGAACGGAAATCTCCAAACACGCTAGCAGTCTCCACAACATTAATAAAGCATCGAGGATCAACTGCTTGAACAACATGCGTTAAATCATACAGCTCATATCGCGTAATCACAATCACAAGCATCGTCACGCTCTCTCTTGAATAGGCTCCAATCGCCTCCACAACTGTAATTCCGCGAAACATATTATCCTGAATCCCTTTAATCACATTTTCTGGATTCTGCGTCATAATCATCGCCGTCAGTTTCTGATGTCTCGTATGAATCGTATCAATCACTCGACTCGAAACATATAGCGAAATCAACGTATAAAGGGCAAACGTCCATTCATATGTAAAGCCAGCAATCAGAATAATAACGCCATTCATCAGCAAAAAATACTTTCCAAAAGAGCGCCCCGTCTTAATCGTAATATACATCGCGATAATATCAAGCCCTCCCGAAGAAATTCCGAATTTAAGCGCAAGACCAATCCCTACAGAAGAAATGACCCCACCAAAAATAGCATTCAACAAAATATCCGAAGAAACCTCTTGTACCGGTATGACAATCAAAAATAACGACATAAAAGCAACCGTAACAAAACTAAACACCGTAAACGCCCGGCCAACCTTAAACCAGCCCAACACCGCCACCGGTATGTTTAGCAGTAAGACAAGCAATCCCGTTGACAGACTAATCCCAATACCATCTTGTAATAAATCAGAAGTCAGCTGTGCAACCCCCGTCAAGCCACTTGCATAAACATGAGCAGGAATTAAGAAAAAATTCATTCCAATTGCATTAAGCAATGCCGCAAGCACCGCAATAAAAAATTTTTTCGTACCATCAATATAAATTTGCTGTTGATTCAACCCAATTTCCCACTTTCAAAAAAATTAAGCACGCTTAAAATAGCGGTCTTCCTCCAGATAAATAAAATCCTATACTCACTGTTGCGACTACACACACGATAAACAAGGTGAAAAAGAGGTTCGATGGTTTCCCCTTTTTCCGATAGATAAGTAACATTTCCACAACACCAATTGTTGCTAATCCAAGCAATATTTTAAAAATAGATACAACAACATGTTCACTAAAACTATACTGTACCATCATAATACCGCTTAAAATAACCGTAATATAAAGTACCCGATTACACATTTGCATAATAGTAAAAACTTTTGCCGATTTCTTATAAATAAGCAACGCAACTAAGGTGAAAACAACAATACCAACCCATGAAATTAAATGAATATATAACCACATAAAAATTCCCCATTTCCCTTCTATTTACATAACTTGATTCTCTAATGTTCCAATACCTTCAATCGTAACCGTAACAGTATCTCCTTCATTTAAGAAGCGCGGTGGTTTCATTGCTTTACCAACCCCATCAGGCGTCCCCGTTGCGATAACATCCCCAGGCATAAGCGTATGGCCTTTAGACAAATCCGAAATAATCGTTGCAATAGGAAATATAAGCTGATCGAGCGTACCGTCCTGTCTCTTCTCCCCGTTCACCCACGTCTGAATCCGCAACGAGCCCGGATCAGCAATTTCATCCTTCGTAACCACATAAGGACCAATTGGACAGCTACCATCCAAGCTTTTCGCCAAATAAAATTGCTTATGTTTTACCTGTAAATCGCGCGCCGTCACATCATTCACAATCGTGTATCCAAAAATCGCATCCAAAGCCTCTGACTCCGAAATATTTGTCACTGCCTTGCCAATCACAACCGCAAGCTCCCCTTCATAATCAAGCTCACTAGCCACATCCGCATGTAAAGGAATCGTTCCTTTATGCCCAACCAGCGTATTACTACTTTTTGTAAAAATAATAATCGCCTCAGGAATATCCGCAACACTTCCCATTTCAATCGCATGTTTCCGATAATTCTTCCCAACCGCCATCACATTATTCGGTGGTATAATTGCCGGTAAAAACTGCACATCCTTACATGGAATTGCACCATGCATTGCTTCCTGCTGCTTCTCAATATGGACCAATTTCTCTGGTTGTGAAATAAGCTCCACCAATGTACGCGGGCATTCAGACTCTGCAAAAAACGCGCTAATATCAATGATTCTATCTCCCTTAACAATACCAAAGGACTCCCTACCATTAATTTTAAAGCTAATCCACTTCATTTCTAATTTCCCCCTATCAGCTCACAAACATGATCCCCATCAAAAAAGTATAAATAAACATGATCCACTTGTCTACCTTTAATTTTCTCAATTGCTTCTTTGTACATATCCATCTGAACCTGGTACCGCTTCTTTAAAATAGCCTCTCCCCCAACCCAGCCATTTTCAAATTTCCCAGTAACCTGATCTGTCTTGTAATCGATAATAATAAGCTGGTCATCAAGCTCTATCATAACGTCAATCATCCCTTGAACAATAATCTGTTCCGTTGTATCAACATCCGGGTGTATACGATTGGCAGGAATTTTGTAACTAAAGGGTACTTCCCTTAACACACAATCCCGATTCGCAAGCATCAATTGCCCCAGCTCCGTATCAAAAAAGTTCAATATAAAATCAACTTGTATCGTCGCCACTTGCTCCTCATTCATAACTTCCTTGGAAACAAGCTCATCAAGCAATGCCTCTATTGTTGGCGCAGTTGGCGCCGTCGCCAAAGAAAGGGCCTGCATCACGGTATGCATCGCCGTCCCTTGCTCCGTTGCCGTCAACTTCTTCTCTTGTAAAAACTTAGGCCTATCAAATGACACTGGTTGCGTACTTCTTGTAAATCGCGTATCACTAAAGCTATCCGCAACCGAAAACTGACGCTTCACCTCTGTCACTGATTGCTTAGAACGAATTCCAGTTTCTTCTATATAACCATATTGAAATGAAAGACGCTCTTGAATCTGTTCAAAATACGGCGATTGCTCTACCGCACTCTTCCCATTCTTCACTATATCCAACCAGCTCAAGTCCTGCTTAGCATCCACATCCACCGTTAAAAACTCCTGGTAATTATGTTTCTCAAATAAAAGTCGCATATTGGTAGGCAACCGAACTGTCCCCGAACTATTTCCACTCCCCATCTGCTCCATATAATTGGGATGCCTCACGAAAGCACTACCCACCCACTGCAAATAATTTTTCGCCTGAAACCTAACACTTGCTGGTAATATCCACTCCGTCTCTACCAAGTTTTGCTCCCATTCTGCAACAGACTTCTCAAGGCTCGGTACCGTCCCAACCAATATTAATTTCTCCTCAGCACGAGTTAACGCTACATATAGAACTCGCATCTCCTCCGCCATCATCTCAGCAACCTTTTTATACTTTATTGCCTGTTGCATAATTGATGGATAAACTAAGCGCCTCACAGGATCATTATACCTCGTGGCAAACCCAAAGTCTTTATCAAACAAATATTTATTATAAATATCCCGCATATTAAATTTGCGATCCAATCCAGATAAAAATACGACAGGAAACTCCAGCCCCTTGCTCGCATGAATCGTCATCATTCGGACTACATCTTCCTTCTCACCCAACGTTTTGGCAGTTCCTAAATCCTGCCCCTTTACTTGCAACCTCTCCACAAATCGAATAAACCGAAACAACCCACGAAATGCTGTCTTCTCATACTGATTAGCACGATCCAACAACGCCCGTAAATTAGCTTGCCTCTGCTTTCCACCTGGCAACCCACCAACGAAATCATAAAAATGCGTCTCCTGGAAAATTTCCGCTATCAAATCTGCCAAATCTTCACGCATAGATAATTCCCGCCATTTGCTTAATTGTCGTAAAAAAGCCTGCAACTGCGAAGCCAATTCCCCTGATTCAGAAAGGGCATATTTCTCCAACGCTTCAAAATACGGCTTATTTTTTCCGATAGCTCGGATTCTAGCCAATGAGTCCTCATCCAAATTAACAATAGGCGAGCGCAATACGGATGCAAGTGGAATATCTTGATACGGATTATCAATAATTTTGAGCAGAGATATCATAATAGCAACCTCCGTCGCCTCAAAATACCCAGAATTATTATTGGCATAGAAGGGAATATCCAATTCCTTCATCGCATCCTCCATATCAGGCGCACTTGTCAACGCCCTCGATAAAATAACGATATCCCGATACTCCATCGGACGTTGTTGTTTCAACCCTTTATCAAAAACTGGTGTCTTCTCATCAATTAATCTAGCAATCCGCTTTGCAATATAACGCGCCTCGGCTTGCCTTTTTTGCAGTTTTTCAGGAGTCAGCTCATCCGCCTCATCAGATTTTTCATCCTGCTCCATATCAATCAAAATAAGCTCTGTCTGCGTATTATCCGATTCTGGAAAACGAGCCCCTAAAACCAGTTCTGCCTGTTCATCGTACTCGATTTCGGCAACTTCCGTATCCATCAACTGATTAAAAATAAAATTCGTCGTATCCAGTACATCCGAACGACTTCTAAAATTCTGAGACAAATCAATTTTCAATCCAGTTCCATCACCAGTCCCCGAATAACGTTTATACTTCGCTAAAAACAAACCAGGTTCCGCTAACCGAAAACGATAAATAGATTGCTTCACATCCCCAACCATGAATAAATTACCATTTTCCTCCGTATCCGCCGTCACCAAAGACAATATCCGCTCCTGTACCATATTTGTATCCTGGTATTCATCAATCAAAACCTCTTTAAATTTCTCTTGATATCCCAATGCAGCGCTAGATGGCGCTCCTTCCTGCTCAGGGTCACTTAAAACACGTAACGCCAAATGCTCTAGATCATTAAAATCCAGCATCCCCCGCGAAACTTTCTCCTTATAAAAGCGAATAGCAAACTCTTTCGTAAGCTCAATCAAAGTCACAATCGTAGGCTTCATTTTTAGCAAATCTGAAATATAATGAACACCATCTCGCGAAAACCACTCACTTCCTGCTTCTGTCACCGTCTTCTTCGCCTGGTCACGAAGCTTCTTCACTTGATTCACCATGACCTCATCATACAGTTCTTTATCTTTCAAAGTAGCAATCCGCTGAAATTTAACAGATTTCCAAGCACTCGTCAACTGCTCCCAATCCTGATGCAGTGCTTGCATCAAATATTTAATCTGTTCCAAATCACTCTCAAGCGTCACTAAATACGGCTCTGGTCCAGCCGACTCATTACATAAGAAAATCGCATGCTTCAAAAAATGCTCTGCCTGCCGCAACGTCATCGCCAATTGCTTCTCAATAATCGTATAAAATGGCAACACAGTAACATCCGTTACATCTTCAACAGCATAGTTAGCAACAATCTCATCCAGCCAAGCTTCTGGTTCAGGATGCGCTCTTGAAAAATCATAAAGTGCCCCAACAACCTGCCCAATATCATCATCTGAACGGTCACCAGAAAAAGTATCCACTAACTCAAAAAATGCGATATTCTCGGCATTTCCGTAATGCTCCTCCAATAGTTTATCCATCACTTCATCACGTACCATCGCACTTTCAATCGGTTCAATCAACCGAAATTCTGGATCAATATCCGCTAAATAATAATATTTTTTTATGACATCTAAACAAAATGAATGCAAGGTCGAGATAGAAGCATAATTAAGCAAAGCTATTTGCCGCTTCAAGTGTGAAGAGGACTCATCCTCCAATAAAGCCTTCTCCACAGCCTTACCAATTCTCGCCTTCATCTCAGCAGCAGAAGCGTTCGTAAATGTCACAATGAGCAACTGATCTACATCTATTGGTTCATCAGGATCAACAATCTTCTCAATGACACGATTCACTAAAACAGCCGTCTTTCCTGATCCAGCAGCTGCGGCAACAAGAACATTCTGCCCACTTGCATAAATCGCCTTCCACTGATCATCTGTCCACGTAACATTCTCTGGCTTTATCGGAATTCCCCTCTTCATTCTTGCCCCTCCTCACGCATCTTTCTCAAAATATCTTCCCTACTTTGATTCTCTAATTTACGATACTGATTGTTCTCAAGCGATGCATCAAACTGACAAACCGATCGAAACGCACAGAGTTGACAAGGCGTCCGTTCCTTCAATTTATAAGGATTAATCGCTACTTCCCCGTCAATAATTTTATTCCCCGCCTTCGTATACTGGTGGCGAACGTACTCGCGCATCGTATCAAACTCTGCTTTTGTTGCAGTTGCCGAATGTGCATTAAAATTCCCATCCTTTTTCAAACCAGTAGGTATCACAGCAGAGGTTTTCCCAGCCTCAAGTTCCGTATCCATAAGTGATACTGCCAATGCATCATCTAGCACTAATCCCTTCATCCGAAAGCTCTTCAATAATTCCTTCTCAAGCTCTGTTTCCGTTAATTCCTTATCCGCATTAATAAGCGGATTATGCATATGAAAATACAGCACTCCTGCTGGCTCTGCAACTTTCCCAATAAGTTTAGCTGAATTCGCCACAACAATATCTAAATACGTCAACATCTGTAAAGCCAATCCATAATAAACTTCCGTCATTGGTAGATCATGCGAACTTGACTTATAATCAATAATTCTTAAAAATGTACGCTCGTCCTGCTCAGCCTCATCAATTCTATCAATCCGTCCCTGTAGTATGAGTTCACGTCCACCATTAAGTGGCAATTTCAAAGGAGGTATTTCACCTTTCACCCCAAAATCAACCTCTAATCCAACCGGCTTAAACCGACTAATTTTAGCCTGTTCATTCAACACCCGCGTGGCTCTAATAATAATATTCAAAAGCTTATATTGAATATATTCCAGTCGCTTCGTACTAAGTAATATTTCATGTTGCAACTTAGGCACCAAATACTTCATAGCAAGCGTCGCAAGTTCCATACATTGCTCCACCGATAATTGTCCCCACTCCAAATTATTTTCCCGCAACTTTGCCGATATCCATTCCATCGCTCCATGAAATATCTCACCAATATCCACAGATTGCAATTTAAAATGAGCCCGCTCCTCTAGTTTCAAACCATGTTGCGCAAAATGCTGGAAATGACAACTATAAAAACGTTCCATTCTAGAAACACTTGCATGAATATTCTCACCAAATAAAGAAGTTGCAACTTCTTCTGAAATATTTTTAGCCTTATTTTGATAAAATAAACTTTCTAAAATCTGCAGAGCAGAACTTCTCCACTCCTCATCTGATTGAAAAAATGAATACGCATCCCACCAAACAGGAGACATAGGATACCCTTTCTTCTTATACTGCATTTGCGCAGTTAAAAGCGCTATCGCAGACTTAGGGGTAGATATATAAGACGCCTGTTCTGAGTCGCTCAATAAAGAAGGATCACTCAAATAAAGCCCTCTCTTAACCTCAGGAAAAATGGCTTCAATTCGCCTAATATAATTTGATTCAGACATTTCCTTCCCATTCTCATCCGCATTAGGAAAACTAATAAATAAACGCTCTGAAGGTAACGTAAATAAGCGATACGCAAGAAAATCTTCACTTGAAAGCATGCTCTTACCACTAGGTCGAACAGCAATTCCCGATTGATTTAAATACTCCCTGTCTTCATCCGATAAAATGCCACTCTCTATTTTCTTCATTGGTAAAACGCCATCATTAATACCCACCGCAAAAATAATTTTCATATTCAGCAATCTTGAATTATCCATATCCGTTATAATTAACTGGTCCAAAGACGGTGGTAACAAGGCAAAATCCAAAGCATCTAATCCTGTATTTATAATATCAAAGAAAACGTCTAGCGATAGTTCTTCATCCCCCATCACCTCTACAAACTCGTCTAGCAAGGCAATAACAGACTTCCACGCCTGTTCATGCTCTTTTGCTAACTCAAGCTCATCCATCTCCTCCGCGCGTTTACGCCACATATCTAGCCGTTTATCAACCTGTACATCCAGCATAAATTCAAAAAGTGCACTCGCCAGTCCCACACCATTGTCAGCAACTTTCAATCGCGTCTCCAGAATCATTAGCGGTGCTTTTATTCGCTCCCTTACTTCATTAATCGTTGCCTCTTTCGCCTTTTCATCATCCGTCTGCACACCTTGATTCAAATCTAAGCCGCGAATTTTCCGATAGCCCCAAGGCCGCTTATCCATCCACCTACGCTTATTGTAAATCCCATTCTCTAATACATAATTTTCAAAAATATCTACCTTCCCACGATAGGCACTACTACTCACATCTAAGGGGAAGAAAAATTCTGTTCTAACAGCCTGAAAAACAGCCTCATATTGCCAATTAGTCCGAATCACATCTAAACTAGAACGAAGAAACTCTACCATAGGATGATTAGCCATCGTGCGTTTCTTATCGATAAAATAAGGAATATCATTCGCACTCAAAGAAGCCTTCAAAATGGTCTCGTATGCCTCTGTATTTCGAAGCAAAATAGCCATATCTCGATAACGATACCCCTCTGCGCTCAACTCTCTGACACGCCTTGCAACCCCCTCAATTTCCGCCCGCCGGTTGTTCGCCTCATCAACAGAAAGACTTGGTGTAGCACCCTCAAATGGTGCCACAGAAAAATCGCCCCAACTTGCCTGTAAATAAGCTAAATCACTATTTCGAAAGCGTGTATTTTCTTTTAAAATGATATCTGGTAAGACATCACAAGCTTTGTTCTGCGCGATTTCTTTTAACTTAACATATGTCGTCCCCGTTAATTGAAATAAATTATACGATTGCAAATTGTTCATGCTATAAGCTTTATCCAATGTCAATGTAATCGTCACATTTTTACAAACACTAAGGATTTCACTTAAAATCAAGTACTCTTGTGGCGAAAATTCATGAAACCCATCAATAAAAATCTCACTCTCCGCTAAAAAAACATTCCCTGAAATCGCACCAGCAAGTAGTCTCAAATAATCCTCATTCTCTAAATATTTCCCAGCCAATACACGCTCGTAAGCCTCGTAAAGCACAGCTATATCCGCCATTTTATTATTCAAATCTGCGCTGGTCTGACTATCAAATCCCTGTAGCTGTTCTTGCTCAACACAAAACTGTTTCATCTCTTTAAAAACCTGCTCCAACTCTTTAATAAAGCCCTTTTGCGAAGCATTCCGTCCAAAAAGCTGTAACTCATCTTCTTTCTCAATCATTATTTTGCGAATGACCATTTCTAATCCCGAATCCGTCAAAAAAGTCCTAGCAAGTCCACCACTTTCCTGTAAAATACGCCAAGCCAAACGATTGAAGCTAAAAATCTGCGCATCTAATAAGCACGCAATTTCTTCCCGTTCAAAAAAAACCGTCTCCGTTTGCAAAGTCATCTGATCTGGAACTAAGAAAATACAATTATGCTTCTCTTTTCTGCTATTAATTTTCTCTGCCAGCATATCCATAATTAATGTCGTTTTCCCAGTACCTGCGCGCCCTATAATAAACTGTAAACTCATTCCACCACCACCGAACGTATGTTTGTTTTATATCATAACACATATTATCCAACTAGACCAGACTTAATTTAAAATCCTAATCTCAGTCTATCACTATAATCGAATTTCAACAAATGACACATGAAAAAACTAGAGCCGCTTTGACCCTAGTTCTCACCTCATTTATTTAAAAGCAAGCATTTCCTGCTGCATTCCGTTTAATTTCTCTGTCAAAAGATAAAATTTCTCTTTATCATTATTGTCAAGAGCAGTATCGATTTCATCTTTCAATTGCTGCATCCGGTGTTCATCAAGGAGCATTGTCATGTAGCACTCAATAAATGTATTCACTAACTCTTTTTCTCCTTTTAGAACTCCAACTTGATTAACTAATGAACTTGAAAAATCTCGCATTTCCATGACTGATCACTCCTTCTTAATTTTTTTATTGCCACTATGAAAAAATAGAAATAAGGGGTTAAAAAGTCATATTCTTTATAAAAATAGAATTTTTAGAAAAAATAGTGACTTCGAGAATTAGCTGTGCTATACTCAAGCTAGCAAATGAGATGAACCATAGACAGATAGCTTCAAAGTAGGTGTACCTAAGAATTTTCAAAAACAAACCGGATATTCCATAATCTTAACTCGGTGCATTTACACTACTTATATACATCAAAAGGAGTGACATTATGTCCAAGAAAATGAAAACGCCAGTGTATGAGGTTAATCCCCATACCATGATAATCCTGCCTCTAAAAACAAAATCAGGGGTTCAATCAGAAGTCTTTGAATTAAACGATCATCGTATATCTAGTTTTACCCCATTATTTCTAATTAAAACAAGCTGCCAATATTTCGGCTCTAGTTATGAAGGACGAAGAGAAGGGACACGCTTCTTGACAGGCGTCACACACAAACCACCAATTATGATTGATCCTGTTAGTTTCACGTATGCATTCCCAACAACTTCAGCTGGAAGAGACGATTGTATTTGGATTTTCCCACAACACATCTCAGAATATTACGATTCTAATTATAATTGCACAACAATCCGATTCAATAATAAGCAAAAAATAAAAATATCTGTATCTTTTGCTACATTCAATAATCAAATGGCTAGGGTTTCTATGCTGCACATGAAATTTTCTCAAAAAATGCGTAGTGTAGAGACGGAGTACCCATATTCCAATCTCTTATTCCCACCTATCTCTTTAGCAGCAGAGAGTAGAGAGCCTTACAATCTTGAAGAAATAAGTGATGTCAACGAACATTTCATTGACTTCAGTTACCCAGATATTCCACAGCAAAAAAAGGATAAAAAAAACAAAGAAGATAAATAAAAAACGAGGCAGTCACTTTTTTCCGGTTTGTGACTGCCTTAAATTAACTATTTCGATTTCCTAAAGCCTCTGAAATTCTTTTCAAAAGCAATAATTCTTCTTCCGAATAGGAGTAGGGTAATTCTAAGTACCACTTTTCCAATTCAGGATTCCCAATTAACGGAAAAGCATTCACCGAATTTTTCTCTCTAAGACCAGCCACATCGTCCAACAAAAAATCTGTTGTTGTTCCTAATTCATCTGCCAACTTAGCAAGAATAAATATCGGTGGTCGGTGATTATCATTCTCATACTTGCTAATTGTAGAAGATGTTACACCAATCCTCTCTGCTAGCTGCTTCTGTGTCAATCGATGTTTCTTTCGAAGCAATATTAATTTTTCTCCAAAGTCCATACCCTCACCCCTTCCTATACGTTCATTATAGCAATAAATGAGAGTTATTTCGACTATTAGTGCATACCAAAGAAAAACCGCCCTATCACTAGAGCAGTTATTTCTATTATTTTGCTTTCTTCCAAAAACCATATATCAACCCGGAAATGACTGTTCCTATAAGGATCGATAACAAGAACAACATAGGATGGTTAGCTAGTCCTACAACAAATATCCCCCCATGTGGTGCAGGAACATTAATTTGCCAGAACTGCGTTAAACCTCCGGCAATTGCCGAACCTAGCACACATGACGTAATAACCCTCAACGGATCTGCTGCTGCGAAAGGAATAGCCCCTTCTGTTATGAATGACAATCCTAACACATAGTTTGTCAAACCAGCTTGCCGCTCATCGGATGTAAATTTATTTTTAAATATCGTCGTAGCCATCGCAATAGCAAGTGGTGGAACCATCCCACCAGCCATTACAGCTGCCATAAATGCACCATCAGTATTACCAGTCGTTGTAAATACACCAATTGCAAAGGTATAGGCAGCCTTATTAAATGGGCCACCCATATCAATAGCCATCATTCCGCCTAACACTGTTCCTAATATAACCGCATTTGTTGTCCCTAATGATTGCAGTTGATCCACCAAGAACTCATTAATTGTCGCGAAAATAGGATCAAAGATAAAGTACATTAATCCCCCGGTAATAAGTAATCCTAGTACAGGATAAATTAAAATAGGCTTTAAACCTTCCAATGTTTTAGGCATTTTAGAAAAGAGGATTTTCAACCCAAGTACAACATAACCCGCTAAGAAACCAGCTAGTAGTCCGCCTAAAAAACCAGCATCCGATGTCGCTGCTAACAAACCACCAACCATACCTGGCATTAAACCAGGACGATCGGCAATACTCATCGCAATGAAACCAGCTAGTATTGGAATAAGGAACATAAAGGCCCCAGTTTCTCCACCACTAATCGCACCTAACATATCTGTAAAAGTTTTAGCACTCGGGAAATACTGTTCTAACAAGAAAGAAAATGCTAAGAGGATACCTCCACCAACAACAAATGGTAGCATGTGTGAAATACCATTCATCAAATCTTTATAAATGCGACTCCCAATCGAAACTTTTTGACCGTTCCCAACAGAGCTATCTTTTTCACCACTATGATGGTATACAGGGGCTTCTTTTGCAATTGCCTTATTAATAAGCTCTTCTGGTTTTCTAATGCCATCACTCACAGGCGTTTCTAGAACATGCTTCCCATCAAATCTAGCCATTTCTACTTTTTTATCCGCAGCAACGATAACACCATTGGCACGTTCAATCTCATCAATTGTCAATTTATTTTTTGCACCATCCGAGCCATTTGTCTCTACCCGAATATCAACACCCATCTCTTTTGCCTTATTCTTCAGCGCGTCCTCAGCCATATAAGTATGTGCGATTCCTGTAGGACAAGCTGTTACTGCAACTACAAAGGGCTTATCCCGAGAAATATCACTGTACGCAATACCATCAGATGCTTCTTTTTCTCCTTGCGCCTCATCAAATAAAGCTGTTACTTCTTCAGTAGATGCTGCATTACGTAATTTTCCAACAAAATCTGGATGGATAAGTAAGCGTGATAAAGCAGCAAGTGTTTCTAAGTGTGTCTGATTCGCCCCATCAGTTGCCGCAATCATAAAGAATAAAAACGCAGGTTGCCCATCTAATGATTCATAATCTAGTCCAGCTTCACTTTTAGCAAATACTACTGTTGGTGTATTTACTGCCTTTGTTTTAGCATGAGGCATTGCAATACCATCACCTATACCGGTAGAACTTTCTTGCTCTCGCTTCATAATCTCCTTTTTAAAAAGAGATACATCATTAATTTTTTCATTTTCAGCCAGTTTTGCAATCATTTCATCTATTGCAGCCTCTTTTGTCGTTGCTTTCAAGGAAAGTATCATCGTATCTTGACTCATAATATCAGTTATTTTCATAATGTAAGCCTCCCAATTATCATATCTCTGAAATTTTAACTTTTGGAATTAATTTTTGAATAGCATCATATGTCGCCAAATCCATAGAAAAAGCAGTTGCACTACCAGTAGCTACTGCGACTCGAAATGCTTTTAGAACATCATTTGTTTCCATATAAGTACCAATAAAACCACCAATCATCGAATCCCCTGCACCGACAGAATTTTTCACTTGTCCAATCGGAGTATTAGACTGATACACCTTATCCTTTACAAAAAGCAAGGCACCATCACCAGCAAGCGATACAATCACATGCTTAGCCCCTAGCTCTAAACACTTTTTACCATAAATAACGATATCCTCTATGCCATTTAGCTCTACACCAAATAACTCAGCGAGCTCATGATGATTTGGTTTAATAAGAAATGGTCCCCTTTTTAAAGTATCCAATAAACTAGCTCCAGTCGTATCAATCATAAACTCTATATCCTGAGCTTCACACTTTGCAATGATTCTATTATAAAAATCAGAGCCCAGAGAAGGTGGAATACTGCCAGATAAAACAACAATGTCTCCCTTTTTCATAGCATCAAATTGTTGAAAAAAATCTACAACTTCAGCAGAGTTAATAGTTGGTCCAGATCCATTTATTTCAGTCTCCTCACCATGTTTCAACTTAACATTAATTCGTGTGTCATCTGCAATATGTGTAAACCTGCTTGTACTCCCCTCATTCTCCAACCACTGTTGAATAAAATCACCCGTAAAACCACCTAAAAAGCCTAAAGCACAATTATCAATCCTTAATTGATTAAGTATCCTAGAAACATTAACTCCTTTGCCTCCTGGTAACTTAATACTAGTTTTCATTCGGTTTAAGTGACCTAATTCAAGATCATCAACCTCCACAATATAATCAATCGACGGGTTCAATGTCACTGTATAAATCAATCTAGCACCTCCATAACACTTGTTTTTTTCATCAAACTTAACTTTTCTTCCTCATTTATGCTATTAGTAATCAACACAGCGGCTTCCAAATCAAACATCTTAGCAAAATGACTATGATGCAATTTAGAGTTATCAGCCACAATAAAAGTTTCATCAGAAAGCTCCATAGATCGGCGCTTTAATAGGGCTTCCTCCATATCTGGCGTTGTATACCCATCTACCATATGGATACCATTTGCACCAATAAAAGATTTATCAAATCGATAATTCATGATATTATCTAAAGCAATTCCCCCAATGATGGCTTTTGTTTTCGCTTTCATTTTCCCACCTAAAATGTACGCATTTAAATCTAAATTAACGAGTTCTTCCACATGCATCAACCCATTAGTAACCACCGTAATATCACGACCAACTAAAAAATCAATCATTTCAAATGTAGTGGAACCTGCATCCAAATAAATACAATCCCCATCAACAACAGTTGAAGCTGCCAATCTAGCAATTTGCTTTTTTTCTCGAACGTTTCTGACTGATTTCTCTAGCATACTCATCTCAATAGTTCTAGCTTGACTAAGTATTGCCCCTCCATGTACTCTCCTCAACACTCCTAAATTTTCTAATTCAGCTAAATCGCGACGTATTGTAGACTCCGAAGAATCTGACACTTCAATTAAATTCTTTAATTTAACTGTACCTTTACGCTTCAAAAGATCCATTATGAGTTTATGCCGCTCTGCATTCAACATAGAATCCCTCCATTCCTCAAAAGAATACCACCATATACGTCCAAAGTCAACCAAAATCATTCAAAAAGAATCATTGAATAAGCACAAATAATCTTTAGTCCTCTATTTTGAAATATTATCCTTTTTAAAGATATTTTATATACATGACTTTACTCTCGTTTTTTCTATGTCTCTTAAATCTTTGCATTATATGTAGCATAGAATAAAAAAACACGTATAATATTTCACATTAATATCTGTTTGAATGGATTTGAAAGGTTACTTTTTAACCAATATACTCACACTTTATAATGTGCTAGTAAATAAAGATGTCACATCGTGTCTTTTATCCATAAAATAACAACAAAAACTCCGTATTTTATGGATAATTTCTGCTAAATGTGTCGAATCCATGTCTTTCCACCGCCATAAATAATCAATCTAAAAGCATGTAATTTATAAATTGTAGAGTATTGTTTTAAAAACAAATTATTCTAACTATTTTATACGAATATCTAACAAAAATAAATACTTCATGCTTGTAACATATCAAGATCTAGTACATTCTACAACGTTATTACCTGAATTCTATAATTAAACGAGACACAAAAAGAGACATGGGATGATACACTTAACGAAACCTACCAAAGCCCATAAAATGTAGACATAAGGCTATTCCCCTCGATTCAGAAACGAAAGCACTTATGAGGAAGCGTATTGCAACCGGGTGGACAGCAGATACCATCGCTAGCCCCAATTCCAAACCCTTTCCGCGTTCGATGAAAACCTTTTATTGCATGTTTTCAGAAGAGATATTTGGCAAAAAAACGTGGATTATATAGAATTCACATTTATACAGAATAATTTTAAATTGAACCAATTTCATAAGTCGCTTTTTATTCGAAATTAGACGAATCCAATTTTATGATTTTTCATTTTTAA
>NZ_JAASTT010000023.1 GCF_014322795.1 Paenilisteria portnoyi | reverse complement strand
GTAAGTCACTTCGTTCAGTGCATGGATTAACTTCTCACTTTGTTCGTCCTTATATTGGTACTGTAAGTCACTTCGTTTAGTGCATGGATTAACTTCTCACTTCGTTCGTCCTTATATTGGTACTGTAAGTCACTTCGTTCAGTGCATGGATTAACTTCTCACTTCGTTCGTCCTTATATTGGTACTGTAAGTCACTTCGTTCCAACAGTACCAACAACAAAAAAAAAAACCGACCAGCTAGGGGGGCTGGTCGGAAAAAAGGAGTTTAAAGAATCGGTAGTTAGAAAAAGGGGGGAAACTAACTGCCGTCCTTGTTTACATTCTCTATATTACAGGGGTTCGATGAAATTTTCTTGTGTGCTTAATGAGAATTTCATTGGATTTTATTTCGTTGGCTTGTCTTCTTCTAAATAGTCGCTTTCTGGTTGTTCGCCGTATAATCCGGATACGCGTTTAAACCACGTGAACATGTGGGTCACAATGACTTTAAGTACGGCGTAACCCGGTACCGCAAAAATGACGCCTAGGATGCCGAATAGTTTTCCGGATACTAAAATCACGAATAGTATCGTAATCGGATGTACTTTTAGCGTTTTACCCATGACTTGCGGGGAGATGAATTTACCTTCTAATAATTGTACAACTACCCAAACGATAATCAGCTTTAAAAGTAACCATGGTGATGTCACGATTGCTATAATAATCGCTGGTGTAATCGCAATAACGGGTCCTAAGTATGGTACAATGCTCGTACATGCGGCAATGATTGCGAGTGTCAGTGCGTACGGTAATCCGATAATGATATAACCGATAAATAGCAAAATACCGATACAAAAACTAACAATAATCTGGCCGCGGATATACGAACTGATTTGGCCATTAGACTCGTGTAACACTTGGCGTGTATGCGCGCGTGAGTTAACGGGTAGCATTTTTAATAAGTAATCTGGTAGTTTCTTGCCGTCTTTTAATAGATAAAACAAGACTAGAGGCGTTGTTACGATTGCGAGTACAACTTCGGTCACTGTTCCAACAACGTTTCCGATGCTGTCGACCGCGCCACTTACAACACTTCCACCTTTTTCAGAGATTGTTTTGGTAATCTCGCTCAGGTTTCCTTGCACCTTGTCTTTTACTTGATCGAACAGCGGTGATTCTGAGAATTCATTGAACTTCGCGACGACTTTATCCCAGTAAGAAGGAAAAGTTTTCACTAAACTCACGATTTGATCTTTCACAGCTGGCACGATAAAACTGAAAATCAATACGATAATTCCAGTGATAATCACGTATAGCAAGGCAATCGACCAGCCTCGTTTCCAGCCCTTGCCCTCTAGCCAATCAATCAGCGGATTAAATAGATAGTAGGCAATTCCGGACAAAATAATTGGTGCTGCAATCGTTGCTATAATGACCATAATCGGGGCAAAAATAAATGATATCTTCGTTAATACATAAATGTCCAGCGCTACTAATAAGAAAATTAGCAGACCGAGTACAAATTTATTTTCTGTAATAAACTGTTTGAATTTCGAAATGGACTCTTTCATTCTCCCAACCTTCTTTCCCTTTATTTTCATCTCGTTGGGGACTATTATACAAGTAATCCCTTGAGATATCACGCATTTCTGTTTAGCCTAGTACGAGCCCTTCTGGATCTAGTTCCAATAAGGCGTGCGCAAAATAGAAATGGTAGCGGTCTTGGAAATTTGTAAATAGTTCTGCGCCTTCTTTTTGGTACATCACGAGTGGGTCTTGTTGCCCGTAAGCGCGTAAATGGATTCCTTCGCGGAGTTGCACCATTTGATCCAAGTGCATCACCCACATTTGATCCAGCAAATTCAGATAAACCTCTTTTTCAATTTGATTGATCGTCCCTGTTGGGAATTTCGTTCGTTGTTTACGATGCCAGAAAATGAGGGCTTCCACGGCTTCTTCTTGTGACATCAACGTGACTTGGTCAAAAGAATGTGGAAATTTCGTCCCGCCGAGTAACTCGCCCATTTTGGCGTAGCGTGCGTCTAAATCTGGCTCGCGTTCTGAGAAGACATCTTCTGCCACTTCCCGCAAAATTCGTTCAGAAAAGGCACCCAATTTATCGATGCTAAGCAGGCGGTCTCGCTCTTCGTATACCTTTTTGCGTTGGATATCGATAACCTCATCATACGCGAGCAGATCCTTCCGAATATCATAGTTCGAGCCTTCCAATCGTTTCTGCGCCTCAATTACCAACTGATGTACTTTTCGCGAATGCACAGGCTTATCGTCAAAATTATACTTCCGCTTCATACGACGAACATAGCTTTCCCAACGTTTGTTATCGAAATGATCCACCAATTCATCGTCCAGCGATAAAATAAACTTACTAAAGCCAGGGTCACCACGACGGCCAGAGCGTCCCATCAACTGCAAATCAATACGCCGACTTTCATGACGCTCCGTCCCAATTACAGCAAGACCGCCCAACGTATAGACACCTTTATCCAATTTAATATCCGTTCCACGTCCCGCCATATTCGTTGCCAGCGTTACCATGCCACGTTTACCTGCACGTGCAATGATTTCCGCCTCTTGTTCATGATTTTTCGCGTTCAGCACTTGATGCGGAATTCCGGCTTTCGTAAGTAGCTCACTGACCCACTCATTACTCTTAATCGAAGACGTCCCAATCAAAATTGGCTGCCCTCGTTCATAGCGCGATGAAACCTCATACACAATCGCTTCTCCTTTTTGCTCCCGCGTATAAAAAACTTCATCCGCGTTATCCACCCGGTTCACCCGCAAATGCGTCGGAATCACCACGACATCCATATTATAAATATGACGGAACTCCTCTTCCTCCGTTTTTGCCGTCCCCGTCATGCCCGAAAGCTTCTTGTACATCCGAAAATAATTCTGCACCGTAATCGTCGCTAGCGTCCGCGATTCCTCGCGAACTTCCACGCCTTCTTTTGCCTCAATCGCTTGGTGCAAGCCATCATTAAAACGCCGCCCCGGTAACGCCCGTCCTGTATGTGGATCAATAATCAACACTTCCCCGTCCAGCACGACATAATCCTTATCCTTATGCATCAAAAAATGCGCCCGTAATAGTAGCGTCGTAATCCGGTGAAGTGGCTGATGTTCCTCCGCATACAACGAATCAATACCCCAAAAACGCTGCGCCTTCTCGATTCCAGCGTCATGCAACCACACGAAACGCTTCTTCTCCTCGACCTCATAATCATCCGTCAACATCGTCCGAACAAGCGTATCCGCAACACTATACAACGTTAAATCCTCTTCCTTGCGATCCGAAATCAAAAGCGGTGTCCGCGCCTCATCAATCAAAATCGAATCCGCCTCATCAATCAGCACGAAATCAAGACTCGTCTGCACTTTATCCTCTGTCTGACGCACCATATTGTCCCGCAAATAATCAAACCCAAACTCCGCCGCCGTTCCGTAAATAACATCCGCCTTATAGATCGCCTGTTTCTGCTCCTTTTCAAGCCCCGAAATATTCAATCCAACAGATAAACCAAGGTACTCCAATACGCGCCCAATTTCCTCACGGTCACGTTTAGCCAAATACTCATTCGCCGTCACAAGATGCACCTTATTCCCCCGCAAAACCTCTATGTACATGACAAACAAAGAAACGAGCGTCTTTCCTTCCCCCGTCTTCATTTCCGCGATTTTCCCATCACCGAGCACGAAAGCCCCGATTAACTGTACCATTACAGCTTCCAGACCGACCGTACGCCGCGCAGCCTCTCTCACAAGCGCAAAAATATAAATTCGATCCCGCTCCGTAATCTCCCGTTCCTGAAACTTTTGCAGCCAATGTTGCGTCTGCTCCTGCAGGGCCGACTGATCCATCAATCTATATAAATCTTCTCGTTTCACTACCTCACGAGCCAAATCCCGATATGCTTTTACTATTTTTCGATCATCATATGTTTGTGCCATTTTTTATGCCTCCTAATCCTCTCCTATTATAACCTAGAAAGCCTTGCAAAACCAAGAAATTCACGGATTAATTTTCACATTAGATCATGATTAGTAGAAACAACTCAAATTCAATTGTTACAGTTTGATTAAATTTTTCTATTGCCAATTACCAATAGGTTTCGTGTTACGCAAGTCTATTAAAGCCATTGTATATTGATATACCCCGCTGTTTCCCAAGCTCATGCGCTCTATCATTCGATAAAACATGCGTTCTGATTTCTCTTCTTTACAACCATGTTACAGAAACGACCGCGTGTTCATGAAATAGCTCCAAATCCTGATTTCTCCATTTGTAATTTAATTTAATTCCCCGTAGAATGGGTATTACATGAGTATGTATATAAAGAAAAAAACCTAGAACCAAAAGTAAGAGAGGAGTTTTAAAAATATGAAAAAGGCGGCAATTGCAACGGCAACTGCAGGAATCGCAGTAACAGCCTTCGCAGCACCAACTATCGCATCAGCAAGCACGGTCATCGTACAAGCAGGCGACACACTATGGGGAATCGCTCAAAAAGCAGGTACAGACGTTGATTCTATAAAAAAAGCCAATAATCTAACTTCCGATACAATCCATCCTGGTCAGAAATTAGAGGTCAACAAGGTTACCGAAGAAACAAAGAAGGCAGTCAACGCAACATGGTTAAATGTTCGTCAAGGACCAAGCGCTGACAACAATATCATCACTTCCATTAAAGGCGGCACGCAAGTCACTGTGGAAACAACTGAAGCAAACGGCTGGAACAAAGTCGTATACGCAGACGGCAAATCAGGTTATGTCAATGGCAAATACCTATCTGATGTCACTGCTGTAGCCCCAGTTGTCGAGATAGAAGCGCCAAGCACACCTGTACAAGAAGAAGTAACGGAACCACAAACCAAAACACCAGTCGCGCCAAAAGCCAAGGCAGAAGTAACACAACCTGCTGTAGAGCAAGAAGTAGTAGCAGACGCGACAACACATAAAGTAAAAAGCGGCGACACACTTTGGGCATTATCAACCAAATATGGCGTATCCGTTCAAAACTTGATCGCATGGAATAATCTATCTTCCTCTTCCATCTACGTTGGTCAAACACTTGCAGTGGATCAAAGTAAAGCACAAGCTCCTGCTGCACCCGTTAAAGAAGAAGTAACCGCTCCTGTTGTGAAAGAAGAAGCACCGGAAACCGTTACAGAAACTGCACCACCAGCGAAAGAAGAAGTCAAAGAAGAGGCTAAAGAAGAAACTCCTGCTCCAGTTGCACCACCTAAATTGGAACAAAACGAAGCTCCAGTCGTTCAAGTAGATACAAACGCATCTACATACACCGTTCAATCCGGCGACTCGCTTTCTAAAATTGCGACACTTTTTAGCACAAGCGTAGCAAACTTACAAGCAATCAACAGCCTAACTGACGATAACATTGTTGTCGGCGACGTTTTAAAAGTGAAAGGTTCAGCACCAGTCAAAGAAAAGGTGGATAAACCTGACACTGAGAAACCCGCCGTAACACCCGAAGTATCGAAACCAGATACTAACACGACAACTAATGTGAACAAACCAAGCAAGCCGAATAAACCAGTTGTACAATCTTCTAATACGTCTAAATACACTGTCCAAAGTGGCGATTCTTACTTCACAATCGCGCAAAAATTTGGCACATCTGTAGCTAACTTGAAAGCACTCAACAACGCCTCAAGCGATAGCCTACAAGTTGGAGATGTATTGAAAGTAAAAGAAACAGCTTCCAACGTTAACAAACCATCCACTTCAAACAATAATAGCAGCAATTCGAATGCAAACACCAATACTGGTAACTCCAATAGCAATTCATCATCTAGCAGTGCAAGCTTCAGCGCACTAATGAACGAAGCGCAAAAACACCTTGGAAAACCTTATTCGTGGGGTGGTAATGGCCCATCAACATTCGATTGCTCTGGCTATACGAAATATGTTTTCGCAAAACTTGGTATTTCGATTCCACGTACATCTGGATCTCAATACGCAGCTTCCACAAAAATCAGCGCGAGCCAAGCACAACCTGGCGACCTTGTATTCTTTGATTATGGTAGCGGTATTGCACACGTTGGTATCTACATCGGCGGCGGTCAAATGATCGACGCGCAAGATAACGGCGTGAAAATTGACAATATCACATCTGGTTACTGGGCTAGATATCTTGTAGGATACGGCAAAGTTGCTAATTTCTAAACAATAAACGAAGCAGAATAATCATCCGTGCCTGGAAAACAGGTTTGGACGACTATTCTGCTTCTTTATTTTGACTAATTCGCTATTCTAAAATCAACTCTAACAATCTCTTTAAAGAACTGGTCCACACCGACTAATTCATACTGGCTCCCATCCTTTTTAACGACATCAACTAGGCCTTTTAATACGTAGGTTTTGGCTAACACATCCACATCCGCTTGCTTCACGACGACATTATTTTTCAATAAACGAACTCGCGAGATGGGACCATCAAATTCTCCACGGTTCTCCATTGTTCCTAGCGTATACACGTTAGGCGTCAAGCTCACCTGCAGCGCATTGACCTGTAACTCGATTCGAACCACTTCTTTATACCCCGCGTCCAAACCGACCACTTCATATTGGCTGCCATCCTTCACTACAATACTCTCCAAGCCTTTCATCGTGTAACTATCCGCTACAATATCCGCCTGCTTCACGACTTTACCATCTTTAAAAAGCCGCACGAAACAGATATTATCTTGAAATTTTCCCGTCAATTCCTGATCACCAACCGTATATTCTGGCACAGCTAAAATCGACCGCATTTCCAGTGGCATACGAACAACCTCTTGATAATTTTTATCCACGCCGATAATGCCATAACTGCTGCCATCATTTCGAATTAGACTCCTCATTTCCTTAAAGTTATAGTTCGACCCGACCGTATCTGCTTGCTTCAACACCTGATTATTTTTCAAAAGTCGCACCTTCGTGATAGCGCCTCCAAAATGGCCTTGATAGTCATTAGTCCCGATGATATACGCTGGGGCATCAAGAATTGGCTGGACTTTCAGCGGAATTCGCAATACTTCTTTATACGCCTTGTCCACACCGAGAAGTTCGTACGATGCTCCGTCTTCTTTCACAAACCCATCCACGCCACGGAATGTGTAGCTTTTGGTCACCTCATCTGTCTCCGCTTGCTTAATGACCACGCCGTCTTTCACTAACCTAACCTTCCAAACTGGCTCCCGATACTGCCCCGTATACAAATTCGTGTTCGTGTAAAGTGGCTTATCCTGTAAATAATACGTGTCATCGAGCGATTCAATATTCCCGCGAACCGCTTTTATAGTGTCCCCATTCCACGTATTCAAAACCATTCCGAGCTCTGTCAGCTTCACTTTTTGGCCGTTGTATTCCTTGTCACTCACCGAAACAAGGTAATCCAATCGAGTCGCCATCTCGATTCTATTCCCAATCAAAAGCAGTTTTTCCGTCGTCGAACTGACTGTAAAAAATGCGAAATAGCCGTTATCCACCAGCTTTCCATCCACCGCGAATTGATTATTTGTAAAAGCTATCCCGCCCGTATCCCCTTCAAAAATCCGAACTGGATAGCGAATATTGCCCTCTGCTCGAAACGCATTTTGCTCTAGCCGAATATTGCTCGGCTTCGTCACAATCGGCGCCCCGTCCTTCTCTTTTTCGCGGCTGTTAATGTAAACTAACGTGAAAATATCGCGCCCCTTCAAATCGATCTCGTTTCCCGTCGCGACAACATCCTTAACACCACACAGCCGAATTCCCGTGAAAAAAATGACATGTTCTTTATAAATTTCCTCCCCGTACTCCGCTAGAATCTTCGTATTATTCGGGTTGTAACTATTGACCCTGCCCGCCGTCAAAACATTATTTTTGATGATCAAATTCTCGTTTTTCGGACCATAACTATCGATCCCTGCATCATTCATCACATCAACCGGAATCCCTGCCTCATATTTCGTCTTGAAATGCTCATAACCATAGCGCTGCATCCAATTTGTAATCCGGTTATTCTCAATCAAAATCGGCTCGTTCTTCCCGCCATTAAAGCGATACATCTGAATCCCCGAGCGCCCCAGATCCGTCAAATCGTTATCCTCAATCCGGACATTCTTGCAAAACTCCAGCCCAATCCCGTTCTGCAAACCCGAGTTCTGAATCGTATTCCCGCTGATCGTTGCATTTTTCACCCGGCCAAGATAAAGCGCGGAACTCCCCTTCTTCTTCGCATCAATGATACAATTCTCGATTGTAAGCCCATCCATGACCTGATAATCATCATAATTTGCCTCATCATATGCCTCCCCAAAACTCACAAGACTCGACGCCTTCTGATCCACTGCATCATCCGCGTATGTCATTTTCAAATTTTCCAGCCGAATCGCATTCGCCGAAAGACGATTCGTCATTCCCGTCACCACTTTCGTGAAAATAAAGGTCGTATCGTGGCTTCCCGCCCCGGCAATCGTAACGTTTGACGGAATCGCCAATGTTTGACTAAAATAAAAATCCCCTTTTGGCACATAGATCATCGTAGGTTTAGCCTTATCCAATTTACGCATCACATCATTCCAATTAGAAGCATTCTGATCAGCAAGCTCTTTGTTGTTAGCGGTTACATATTTATTCATATCCAATTCGTTCGTCTCTGCCTGAATCCCCTGATGTCCAACAGTACAAAAAACAACAACCATCAATAAAAATAGTAACTTCTTCAAACAAAACATCCTCCCTATTTTTGGATACTATACCTTCTCCTGAAGATCCGTGCCTCGCCCTTCCTCCCTTCTAAAATAGCCCCTTCAACTAAAATCATAGCACACTACGCTAATTGAAAAGTTAAATATTTCCGCTTAAATCCAGATACTTATGAACGTTCTGTCACAATTTCGTTTCCGATTGTTTTATGATATAGTGGAGTTACTACTTTATAAATGAGGATGAAAATTGTGAATGAAATAACCGTTAAAATAAAGAAAAAATCAGCTCAAAGCTACATAAAAGGCTATCCATTACTGACAAAAGAAGCACTCGTGACCGTTCCTGATATGGAAGAAGGCGTAATCCTGCGCTTAGTCGATGAATCGGGCCGCTTTCTCGCAAATGGCTATCATGGCAATCAAAATAAAGGCATCGGCTGGATACTAAGCTACGATGAGAAACAAGCACTTGATCAAGCTTTTTTTGTCACACTTTTTGAAGAAGCTTTCGCGAAACGTCAAGTCTTTTTCAACGATGACGGCACAACAGCCTTTCGAATTTTTAATGGTGAGGGCGATGGTTTAGGCGGTTTAACAATCGATTATTACGACGGCTTTCTCGTCTTGCAATGGTATAGCCACGGGATTTATAAATGGAAATCGACCATCCTGGCTGCTATCAAAACGGCGATTACTGCGCGCGGTATCTATGAAAAACGACGCTTCGACGCAAAAGGTCAGTATTTAGAAAGCGATGATTTTTTAGAGGGTGACACCGCCCCAGAACCACTTATTGTTAAGGAGAACGGTATCAATTACGCGGTTTACTTAAACGACGGCGCGATGACCGGTATTTTCCTCGATCAGCGCGACGTTCGTAAAACGATTTGCGACACATACGCCGCTGGACGAACCGTTTTGAATACCTTCTCCTACACAGGCGCGTTTTCTGTTGCCGCTGCATTCGGAGGCGCCGCGCATACAACGAATGTCGACGTCGCCAATCGCAGCATCCCGAAAACCCGCGAGCAGTTCACCGTCAACGAGCTTGATCCAGTAGCACACACCATCATGGCCGAAGACGTTTTTCAGTATTTCAAATACGCGAATCGCAAAGAATTGGCATTCGATATGGTCATCCTAGATCCACCAAGCTTCGCCCGCACGAAAAAAACAACATTCAGCGTCGCAAAAGACTACGGAAAGTTGTTGGAGGAAAGCATCGTGATTACGAACCCAAATGGAATCATCGTCGCATCAACGAATTACGCTGGCTATGGCATGGATAAATTCAAACAGGTTGTGCAAGAAGCGTTTAAGAATCAAGGACGCGACTATCGAATTATCGAGCAATTTACACTACCCGCAGATTTCGCGACACGCAGCAGTTTTAAAGAAGGCGATTATTTGAAGGTATTGTTTTTGGAAGTGAGATAGAAAAGAACCTCCGATCAAGGCGTGTAGAAATGCCTGGATTGGAGGTTCTTATTTTATTCGGAAGTGCTTTGATTGGAGCAATCCAGATTAAATGTTTTATTTGCCAGAGTTTGAAATACAATAGCAATAATCATGAAAGCTAGGAAAATAAAACTTATCCAAAGATATCCATTTCCAAAATCTGTCCCTATAATCCATATAAAGACAAGCGAGAACCCAGTCATTGAGAAAATATAGGACGTAAACAAAAGGCGTTGCACCTTAGAACTCAAAACAGTCACCGTATTCTTATCCTTAATGTGACGCCATATTCTATCACTCACCATACGATGCACGAAATAGTTGTCGAGCTGTCCCTTCTTCATTCTTTGGGCACCGATAATCGTCATTGGAATTATGGATAGTATAGTGATTGTTAGCACGATAACGATAAATAGATGCCACATGCGTTGTTCCTCCTCTGCTTTCCATCTTTAGTTTAATCATACCTCAAAAATTGGCTCTCGTAAATAGCTCTCATATTGATCAACTAAAAAAATGATTGAACATAGCTTTAATTGAAAGTCAAAATAAACATTGCAATTTCACACCATCAATGTTAACCTAAATGCAAATGAAGTTAACAATTCTAAAAAAGGAGTACAAACCATGTACGATATAATAATCATCGGTTCAGGTGTCAGCAGCATCTTCACAATGCTAAAACTAGATACTTACAAAGAAATCCTCGCAATCGACGCAGGTCCTAGCATAGCGGAACGACTTAAAACCCCATCCACCACTGGTTTTGGCGGATTAGGATTATCGGAAGGAAAATATAATTTCTCTCCTGATTTAGGTAGCAGTTTAAGAAGTAAAATAGGAGAAAGACCGGTGCTCCAGTACTTATCAGAAGTAGAGAATATAATCAATACATTCGGCGGGGAATCTGCATTAACCTACCAATCCCACGCCGATATCCAGAATGATTCCTCCATCCAATTCTTAAATTGCCCAACCAAGCATCTCGGCACAGAGCTTTCGAAAAAAGTATACAACAATACATTTGCATATTTGTCTACTAAAATAGAATTCCTGTTTAACAACGCAGTGACCAAACTAGCTAAAACCAATGACACATTTCACATTACAACTTCAGAAAACAAGATTTTCCACTCCAAAAAAGTCATTATTGCCACCGGTTCAAAAAAGAATCCTCTCCTGAACAAAAGTTTCGAGGAATTAGGACTCACATACGAGCGGAAAAGAATCGACATCGGTTTCCGCATCGAAATGTTGAGCGAGACATTCGATCCTATTCTCAAAAATAATTTGGAAGTCAAAATGCGGAGTGGGAGCATGTACAGCTATTGCATGAACAAATTTGGACGGGTGATTAAACGCAATCTACACGGTCGCGTGACGCCAGAAGGCCAGAACTTTAGGGAAGACGCACCCACCAAGAATCTAAACTTCACACTTTTCCGTCCTTATTATTTTGATAGCGAAGCAGAAATGACTGCCTATCTCGATGCCCTCTTCTCCCAAATCAATCAAAATCAGGACAGAATCATTGGCTATCCGCTTTACTCGCTATCATCCGAATTCGATCCCGTCAAAGAAATCCAAGGTACACTGCCCTACGAATCGGATTTCTCAGCGGACATCCTTTTAACCGACTTACTGGAAGAAACCATCGCATTTTTCCAGCATCTAGAACAGCATACAACGGCTAAAATAGATGGAAACACGTTATTATATTGCTACGATACCAAGGATTTCGGGCCGGAAATACACACCGATAGCCGTTTTGAGTCGGATGTTCCTAATCTCTTTTTTATCGGTGATTGTTCAGGCGTCACGCATTCCTTGTCACACGCCTTCCTTGTCACACGCCGCCTCTAGTGGATTATACCTCGGCGACGCGCTAGGCTAAATGCAGGAGTTACTCGCCAATAATCCCGTAGGCCACCATATTATCCACCGTAGCCAAAATAGTTTCCTCATTAGTTCCAATCGGCTCCCAGCCAAGCATTTCCTTCGCTTTTTCATTACTCACATTCCGATTCATCTGCAAAAGTAGCGATCCTTCACGCGCCTCTCTGTTAAATAAAGCGGCAAAACGAAGCAACCAATTCGGCATCGTTTTTGTGGATACCTTTGTCGCAAGGCGTGGACGCTTACTTCTTAAAAGTGCCGCCATTTCTGGCATCGATATTTGACCGTCTGCCGAAGCTATGAATCGCTCTCCATTGGCGCTAGGCGTTTCCATCGCACGAATATGCAGATCGGCAACATCACGAACATCCACAATATTAAGCGGTATATTAGGAATAGATTTCATCGAACCGCTGAGGATATTCTCCACGATAACGAAGCTTCCAGAAATATGCGAACTCAGAGATGGCCCCAAAATAGCGACAGGATTGATGGTCGCAAATTCTAATTCTCCGCCTTGCGTCTTCACGAAATCCCATGCAGCCTTTTCTGCGAGTAATTTTGATTTTTCATATACAGATAGCCCTTTTTCATCCGGATTTGTCCAGTTTTTCTCCGTTGTGACCGTACTCAAATCTTGGTTGCTAAACCCAACGGCTCCAAAATTGGAAGTCATAATGACGCGTTTTACACCAGCGTCTCGTGCTGCTTTTAACACGCGAATAATTCCCTCTACAGCCGGTCGTATCATCTCTTCCTCGTTTTTTGGAATCGTGAAAAAGACAGGGGACGCAACGCTAAGTACATAGTCACACCCACTCATTGCCTCCTTCCAATTATCATCTTTTGATAAATCTGCCTCCACAAAAGTAAGCCTATCAAGCGTTGTAATACCGTTAGCTCCTAGCGTTTCCAACACTTTGTCCTTACTTTTCAGGGAACGTACCGTTGTTTTGACATTGTACCCTTTTTGTAATAATTGAAGAATCATTTGTGTACCAAGAAAACCAGTACCACCAGTCACTAAAACACTTTTTTTCATATTCCTTACCTCCATCGTATCTATTTTCCACTTGCTAATCAAGCAGATATGAACTATATTAAGAATAAAACCTAGAGTAGTGTCTAGGTCAAGCATTTTATTATTTATTTCGAGAGGAGATTGACATGACCTATTCCATCAAAGAAGTATCCGAGCTGTTCGGGCTATCCATCTACACGATTCGTTTCTACGACAAACAAGGCCTATTGCCATTTGTTTCAAAGAATGAATCCGGTCACAGAGAATTTACCCCCTCAGATTTGGCTTTTATTCAGACCATTTGTTGCTTGAAAAATACTGGCATGCAGATTAAAGATATCCGGAAATATATTGATTTTTGCATGGAGGGAACGAGTACGATTGCTTCACGAAATGCGCTTCTTTCCAAACATCGTCAAACAATCCTCGAGCAGATAACCGCATTACATGATAATCTCAAGGAAATAGATGCCAAAATTGATGTATATAGTTCTCCAGATGCCGTCGAAATTATCAATGCTCAAAGAAGTTTTGTCGCGAATGAAAAATCAGAACATCGCTTAACAAATCCTTTCGCATAAATCAAAAAAGGTAGTATCATTCATGGCTTTTAGCTCCACGAATGATACTACCTTTTCATCTATTTACGCTGCTTGAAAATTCAGCTTCCAGTTCACACCAAAACGATCCGTCACCTCAGCATAACTAGCGCCCCAACCAGTTTCTTGAATTTCCAATTTTACAGTTCCGAGTACGGCTAAACTAGCAAATGCCGTTTCAAATTCTGCTTTTGTATCCGCAAAATAAGTAACAGACACTTGGTCTCCGCTTGTAACTTCACCAACTGGTATATCACTGACGTAAAAGAACTCCACGTCATCTTTCGCCAGACGAGCATGCGCCACCTTTTTCCCTTGTATTTCATCCCCAGAAAAGTTAGGTAACATGCTATACAAGTTTTTCATCGTTACGTCTAAATCAAATACACCTTGATAAAATGCGATTGCCTCATTTGCATCACCATTAAACGTTAAGTACGAGATTGTTTTAGCCATTTTTTCTGCCTCCTCCTTATTTTACATCTGTTTTTTTGCCATTTGCAGCCACTTGATTTGGACAATGATATCATTTCGATCAGTTAAATCAAATAATGGCACCGTTTTGCGCGTCATATTAAATACATACCAACCGACCACCGTCACCACAATAATAATAAGCGGCCACCATGTTTTCAAAATTATAATCGCGCTTGTACTAAAAAAGACGACTAATAACGCTTTCGTTGCCTGCTGAGAGTATTTATGTTGCTCATCTTCAACCTCCCGTTTCTGCCATAAAAAAGCACCCAATTTCTCAGGCGCCTCCTTATCTTACTTCAAAATCAGCTTTCCAGCCACTTGCTTCTTATCAATCAACTGATGCGCACCAATCACGCCACGTAAGTCGAATGTCAGCACTTCCGCTGTTTTGAGTTGTAATTTATGCGAACGGTATAAATCAGCTAAGTATCCCAAAGCTTCTTTATCCTTCATGTCTTTCGAACGCTTCATACGGATCGCTTTGACTTTCTTCTCGTCCGCGTTTTCTGGCAAACTTGTTAGCGAAACGTAACGTCCGCCTCTTTTCACGTAGTGTAGCCCTTCCGCTGCACCCTTACCGCCAAAACTCATGTCTAACACAACATTCGCTTTATTGTGCAACACTTGCGATAAATCATCGCGATCATAGGAGAAAACGTGGTCAGCGCCTAATGCACTCACGTAATCCGCATTTTTACTGCTCGCTACGCCAATCACTTTGTGGCCTTGTTCTTTCGCGATTTGGACAGCTATCGAACCAACTGCTCCTGATGCTCCGAGAATGATTAGTTTTTCGCCTTTTTTCAGCTTGGCGACTTGAAGTGCGTAGTAGGCTGTAATTCCAACTGATGCTAGTCCTGCCGCTTCCTCAATGCTCATCTCTTTCGGTTTTTTCACGACATTGTAGCTTGGAGTCGCGACATATTCGCCGTAACCGCCAATTGCTGGATGCCCAATAACAACATCTCCGACCGCGTAATTCTTCACTTTAGAACCGACCTCGGTAATTTTGCCGACAATGTCACTTCCTGGAACAATTGGGAATTCGAGTGGACGCATCTTTTGCATCGCACCTGATCGTAGTAAGCCATCGTAAGGATTGACTCCTGCCGCTAAAACTTTGATTACTAAGCCTTTTTCACTTGCTTTTGGTTGCGGTAACTCTAATTCTTCAAATACTTCTGGCTCGCCAAATTTTGTGAAACCTAATGCTTTCATCCTGTAAAACCTCCATGTTTGTTTAACTATTTTCTTTTTTCGGCGCTGGATTATCAACTTCGACTTTCGTAAACCAATCTAGAACCATCTCTGCTTCCTCTGCCGTGACATTATGCACCACATCAAAAGTCTGATACGTCACATCATCACTGAGACTTTCAAAATATTTTGCCGTCCGCTCGCCTTCTGTGACGGGGAATATAGGGTCTTTGGTACCATGCCCTATAAAAATACGTTTTGACTTCAATAGTAAATTTTTCGGTCCCTCTTCTA
The DNA here is from genome assembly GCF_014322795.1 of Paenilisteria portnoyi. Taxonomy (GTDB): domain Bacteria; phylum Bacillota; class Bacilli; order Lactobacillales; family Listeriaceae; genus Listeria_A; species Listeria_A portnoyi. Next base: position 48,466 of record NZ_JAASTT010000023.1, on the reverse strand, counting down.
AAAAAGAAGGTAATTTTGCGCTTAGGAAAACACCACCGTGATACATACCACCATTTTTCACAAACTCCGTCATGGCAACAATTCCGCCTTGATCAAAGCCAAACAGATACATTTTTTTGCGGTCAATCGATGGGTACTGTTTCAAAATAGTCTCCACAAATTCGTGAACGTTGTTTGCTGCATATGAAACCGTCTTTTCACTAGGTTCACCGTCTAATACCGGTTTATAGTAAGAGTACCCTGGACCTTGTTGCACGCTGCCTCGAATGCTGACAATGACAAAACGATCCATTATTGACTCCAATGTCCCCGGCATATCTAGTTCGTCTGCTCCAATTCCGTGAAGTGTAAAGATGGTTGGAAACGTATCCTCCACCTTACGATCAATTGGCTCAAAAATATCATATGCAAACATAAACAATTCCCCCGTTACTTCGCTAACTCAGCGATTTTTTTAAACTCTTCCTCCGTGAGCGTGATGCCTTTGCCCATTTTCTCATTGCCTGGCGCCCAGTCCCGAATATCGTATTTCGGTGCGCGGCCATTCCAACTAATCAGATTGACCTCTCTTCGCCATCCCTTCGAATTCTCCGACAAAACACCAATATGCTCTACAATTTCATATTCAATACTGCTCATCTGCCAAAACTCCTTTATTAAATAATGCTCCATAGTTCATACTAACAGATATTTACCCTCAAATCGCCTCTTAGAATCGCATTTTATGAAAATCTTTTTATTTTAACTAGAAATATCGTCGTAGTTGCGTTAGGATGGGATTAGAGACTAGATAGAACGGAGGTTGAATGATGGAAGAAACTCCTCAAGATTTTTTACTGGATACGTGTTTATTGGCGGGAAAAATTATGATGGAAAGCGGTGCGGAGATGTACCGCGTGGAAGATACAATGAGTCGAATTGCAGAGGCTGGTTCGGCCGCAAAAGGCATTAGTTTTGTGACGCCGACTGGTATTTTTATGGCTTTACAAGGTGGTTCGGCAGTCAAAATGGAACAGATTCCGACGCGGACGATTGATTTGGAGAAAGTTTCGAAGGTTAATGATTTGTCGCGCGAGTTCACGATGAAGCAGATTTCATTAGGGCAGTTTTATACGCGATTACGTTCACTGGACAAAGAAGTGAAATTCTTCCCCATTTGGTTACAGATTGTTGCGGCTGCGGTTGTTAGCGGGACGCTGATGATGATTTTCGGCGGGGTCTGGAAGGACTTATTGACCACTTGTATTATTGGCGCGATTGGATTTGTGATTTTTTATTACGGAACGGAATTTTTCAAAGTGAAATTTTTGGCAGAGTTTTTGGCCGCGTTTACGGTTGGCTTATTGGCTGTCTTGGCGATTTCCATTGGCTGGGGCGTTAGTTTAGATAAGATGATTATCGGTGGCGTGATGCCGCTAGTACCAGGCGTTCCGATTACAAATGCCGTGCGTGATTTACTTGCAGGACATCTGTTATCAGGAATGGCACGCGGAACAGAAGCATTGATTACAGCCGGAACGATTGGAATTGGGATAGCGGTTGTATTTCGGTTTTTTGGATGAAACCGCCAGTTTAGAAGTAAGGAGGAGAAAAAATGTTTTGGACTATACTTATGCAATTGGCTTTTAGTTTCCTAGCCACACTCGCATTTGCTATCATCACCAATGTTCCTCGCAGATCGCTCATTGAATGCGGTCTAACAGGTACATTTGGCTGGATGACATATTGGATTTTGATACAACTTGAAGCTGGCACGACAATGAGTACGCTCGCCGGTGCTTTCGTTGTCGCCATCGCTAGTTTCTTCTTCGCAAAATCAAAACGGTTACCTGTCACTATTTTTAACGTTCCTGGCATTGTTCCACTTGTACCTGGTGGTCTCGCGTATCAAGCTGTTCGGAATTTCGTGCTTGGTGATTACCTCGAAGCGATTTCTTTTTCGGTACGTGTCGCTTTAGTTGCTGGCGCGATTGCTGCAGGACTTGTACTTTCGGAAGTTTTAAATCACAGTATCCGTCGTTTTCGGGAACATAAAGAAAATATTTGAGTATAAATCATTGACTTACTTTTTGTAAGTTGTTAATATTAAATTATTAACTTAATGAAATGAGGAATATAACAATGAAAGTAGCCATTTTAGTAGGTAGTTTAAGAAAGCACTCGTATAACAAAACATTAGCAGAATTTATTCAAAAACGTTACGCTGACAAGTTGGATAGTGAAATTTTAGATCTGAACTTGCCGCTTTTCAATGAGGATTTGGAATCAGATTTACCAACGGATGTCGCGGCTTTTAAAGAAAAAGTTCGAGCAGCGGATGCCGTATTATTCGTGACACCTGAATATAACCATTCGATTTCTGGTGTACTGAAAAATGGAATTGACTGGGCGAGCCGGATTACGCCGGACTTGACGGAGAAGCCTGGGTTTATTGTTGGTGCTTCAATGGGCGGTCTTGGAACGGTTCGGGCGCAGATGCATTTGCGTCAAATTTTGGATACGATGGGAATGCGCATTTTGCCAGCAAATGAAGTTTTCATCAGTTCGGCTCATACAAAATTTGACGAAACTGGTGCGCTAGTCGATGAAGGCACGGTTGCTTTTATCGATTCCGTCGTTCAAAATTTTGTGACTTTTTATGAACGTAATAAATAAATGGTATGCAGAGCAGGATTATTCTTGCTCTTTTTGCGGAGGATTTTACAGTCAGTATCGCGCTAAATAGTGAGATGGACCTCGCGACGATTTCTAATTGGATTGAAAAAAATTCGGCGATACCTCGCAATTGAGGATCGCCGAATTTTTATACAAATGAATTAACTCGATTATTTTTTGTAAATTTGTAGCTGGCGATGCAGAAGAACAGCAACGCGTAGCCAAGTATAATTGCAATATTTAAGCTAATGGAACTCAAATTACCGTTTTCTTGTAGTGTCGTGATTGCGTTCATCACCCAGTACTGTGGCAGGAATTCCGCGATTTTTTGCATGAATGCTGGCATAATTTGAACTGGAATTAGCGCTCCAGAAAGCAGACTTGTAAGCGTGAATAAAATCATCTGTAAACCGCTGACACTTTTTCTGCTCGTCGCTGTGAAGCCCAGTGCGAGTGAGAGCAGGACTGCCATAATTGAGAAGACGAACAGTACGCCGAATAGCGCAAAATAGGATACGCCAGGATCAATACGGAACACGAATCGCATTGCCGTTAAACAAATGATGACTTCTGTCACAACGACTGCTAGTGAAAACAGTGCGTTACCAAAAAGATACGCTTTACTGCTAAGCGGCGTCGACATCAATCGATAAAACGTGCCATCTTCTTTCTCCTGCAAAATTAGTTCGCCGAGATTTCCAGCGGCGTAGAGTAACATCATACATAGAAAACCGAGGATTTGCATCGACATCATCAATACCACATCTTGTTGATTGCTTGTCGTTTTTTGCGTCACGCTAATTTGAGAATGATCAAATATTTTTGCATATGTCGAGAAATCTTGCCCACCTTTTTCGCTCGCCTCAATCATCGTCATCATATTGCCAAGCGAGGCATCCACAGTTCTTTTCACTGCTTTATTCACCGTATCGCCTTGCATCGATTTCACCTTAATATGTTGCGGATCGAGTGCCGCGATACTTTTTTCTGATCCTTTTTCAAAAATAACGAGAGCATCCAATTGTCCGCCAGTCAGTTTCTTGTCCCCGTCTGCTTTCGAAACCGACTTCACAGAATCGCTATCCTCTTTCATCCACGTCACCATCTGGCTCGTATAAACGCCAGGATCCTCATTCACCAAACCAATTTTTAGCGCCGTCGTTCCAGATTGAGCACCGTATGAAAGAAAATAGATTAAAATGCTCAAAATCGGCAAGCCTATAATCATAATCAATTTTGCTTTACTTTGCGTCAGGCTTCTTAAATTGTGCCTGAATATCCAACCAATTTGCTGCATCTTAATACACTTCCTTTCGTCTAATCCACAGGCTCATACCTACAACTAGCACTGCTGTTATCGCTAAGTTCAACAGAATCGGCAACATCGCCGCAGCTAAATCCTGATTATATAATACGTCGCGAACACCAACTCGAACCCAACCAATCGGCGACAATTTCGACATCAACCCATCACCTGTTGGGAAGTACGCACCGCCTAAAAAAGCAAATACTTGTACCAAAATCGATGCAGCACCACTTGCCGCTGGATTCCCATTACTGAACACATCAACCGCCATTCCGAGCGCGACTGAAAAGAACAATAAACTGAAGTAAATCACAAAAATAACAACGCTATACTGTCCCCAATTCACTCCGAAAAATGCATCTGAAATCAGCATCAGCACAATCAACGACACAGTTTGCATAAAGATCGCACCGAGAAAATTCCCGATAATTGCAGTTGACTTCTTAATTGGCGCAATGAACAACCGCACATCGGTATGGCGTACTTTCTCCTCACGAAACACGTTGATACCACTATTAATTCCAAACATCATCACCATTGCAATCATCGCAATCGCATAATATTCGAAAGCACTAATATCGTTTTCAGAAGCCAATTTCTCTACTTGAATCGCAGAATCAGAAGCTTTGGGCGGGTCCTTCAAAATACCAGCCTGCGTCGGATCAACTTTTATGATTGTACTCGCTAGTCTGTACTGCGATGTAAAACCTGTGAGATAGCCATTTAAAACGCTCATCTCAATCTGACTCGGCGAATTCGTCGTCACTGTTAAATCGTTCGTCACGTTCACAAAACCGACAGCATCACCATTCTTAACCGCATCTTTACCAGCATTCGCGCTATCCGCTTCCTTAAACGTCACCTGATCTCCACTAGCATCCGTTGCAAACGTATCAAACGCCTTGCCAAGCGGATTATCCTGCTCAATCGTATATTCCACTGTCATCTTATCCAGCTCTACATCGCTACTAAAAGCATTCGAGAGCACACTTCCCAATACAAAAATCAACGCAAGCGGAAAAATCAACATGTAGAGGAAATAGCCCTTGTCACGCAGCGTCAGCTTGATTGCCTTCAACATTATATGAAAAATCATCATCACAAGTTCAACTTCCTCTCTAATCCCTTAATTTCCGGCCCGTCAAATTCAAAAAGACCGTTTCCAGATTCAACATTTGTTGGTTCATCTCGATTACTTCTACCGACTGACGAATTAGCGTGCCCAAAACCGTGTTCAAATTATTCACTTCACTGCTAGACGTAATTTTCAACGTGTTGCCATCCATCACTTCCACCAACTGAATTCCCGAAATCGCCCGCAACTCATCCAAATCAATTTTTGATACGTCGTCCACGACTAACCGCATCTCCTTTATATCCGAAACCAGATTCACCAGTTGCTCCTTCGTGCCTTCCGCAATCACTTTTCCATGGTCAATAATCGCAATATAGTCACACAATTCCTCGACCTCTTCCATATAATGACTCGTATAAATAATCGTACAACCCGATGCATTCAACTTTTTAATCGACTTCAAAATATAATTCCTAGACTGCGGATCAATCCCAACTGTCGGCTCATCCATAATAATCAACGCTGGTTTATGTGCAATCGCACACGCAATATTCAGGCGTCGCTTCATTCCACCCGAAAAAGTTCCCGGCTTATCTTTCGCCTTATCTGCCAAGCCAACGAACTCCAACGCCGTTCTTGCCGCCGCGTCCAATTCCTTCCCACGAAGCCCATAAAGCCCTGCAAAAAAGCGAACATTCTCAAACGCCGACAAATCATTATACAGCGCAATATCCTGCGGCACCAAACCAATTCGCTGCTTAATATCCAAACTATGTGTCTCCTGCTCCTCGCCAAATAACCGAATCTCGCCGCTATTTTTCTTCAAAAGTCCGCATAAAACACTAATCGTCGTACTTTTTCCGGCACCATTTGGCCCTAACAACCCAAAAACCTGTCCTTCTTCTATCGTCAAATCCAGATTATCTACTGCAATATTTTTTTCAAACTTCTTCGTCAACTGCTCTATCTCAACGATTTTCATAACTTTCCCTCATTTCGTTAATATCTATTTACTAGTATAGAAAAAAATTACCCATTCCGACAGTGCAATTACTCATTTTTTCACCGTGAAAATCTCATGACTTTTTCACGCTCTAGCATTAACTATCCACAATTGGCAACAATGTCACAATGACAAACCCGTCCGCCGCATCGATAATTAACTTACCACCAATTTTAGTCGTCCGCTCCTCCATCCCCGTCAAGCCAAGGCTTTTTGTCACCGATGTTGCTCCAATCCCATTATCCTTTATCTCCAAACGCACAAATTTGTTCAAAACGCCGAGTGACACTTCCACCCGCGTTGCCCGACTATATTTCAGCACATTCGTCAAGCCTTCCGTCACATTTTGCATAATTACGTACCACATTGCCTGCGAAATTTTTCCGATGACACCTTGCGTTTGAAAAATCGTCCGAATACCGTACTGCATCTCGAACGCTTCCAACTGCGCCTTCACCCGATTAATCGCCAAGCTTTCCTGCGCTGGTTTCGTCATTTTCAGCGTTTTGCGAATCTCTTCAATGCCCGATTGATTAATCAAAATCGCATTATTCAGCAGTTCCGTCGCTTTTTCAGAATTCGTAGACAACAAAGCCTTCGCCGCCTCCATCTGCATCAAGCCACCCGTCAACGAATGCCCCAGCTGGTCATGAATTTGATGCGATAACACGTTCCGCTCCTCCAGTTTCGCCAAATATGCCTGCCGAATCCCGTTCGTCTCCGCCGCCTCAAGCCGAGCAACAAAACCATCCAACTTCACCCGCATCTCCTCATTTTCCAGCGTCAATTCCTCCAACAAAAATACCGACCGATTCAAATACCAATAAAACACACCGACAAAAATCGCAACACCCGCATAAATTAACTCAGAACTAGCGAAAAAAAGCGGAATCCCAGTCAAAATCACGACCAACCAAAAGAATTTCGCATCCAGTTTTGCTCCGCGCAACAAAAGCGCCCATGTACAAAAAGGAAATAACAGCAAGACAAGTGGTAAATAAAATAAACCTATTAAGGCGATAAATCCAATGAGCGCGCACCGAATCCAGAACTGATACCGCACAAAAATAAAAGATAATAACACACCAGAAAGATATAATAAAAATTGCAATAAATAAAGTGCCAGCAGCCCTTTCCCCGTACTCACTTCCACCAAATAAACCGTCAATAACAAACAAAAAGCCACATCCAGCATGATTTTGTACTTATTCAACGCTCACCGCCCCCAACATGACCCGTCAAATACAAAATCGCGAGTTGCGTCCGATGATCCAATCCCAGTTTTCCGAGCAAGGCCGAAATATTATTCGCCACCGTACCTTCCGATATAAACAAATTTTTCGCAATTTCCTTGTTTGATAACCCACTCGCCACAGCCTTCATCACATCTAACTCACGCGCCGTCAACTGCAAGCGACTCAAATCTGGCTCTGACTCCTTGCCGAGCGATGACTTCACCTTATCCCAAATTTCCTCTTGAATGATACTCTGATTTTGCATCACACTAACAATCGTATGGCGAATTATTTGCGGATCATTATTTTTCAACAAATATCCTTTTGCCCCATTTTCAATCGCCTTCAAAATCGATGTATCGTCATCAAACGTTGTCAAAATAATAACTTTAGTCCGTGTCGTCTCTGTAATCCGCTTCGTCGCCTCAACCCCATCCATCACAGGCATCCGCACATCCATCAACACCACATCGACCTCATTCGCCTGACAAAAAGCTACTGCCTCCTCGCCATTTTGCGCAGCGCCAAGAACCTCGATGTCTTCCATCGTGCTCATAATAATTTCCAAACCACCCGTAATAAATGAATTATCATCCACCACCAAAATTTTTATCATCACCAATTCCCCCATTGTTGATTTTCGTAAAGCAAACATAGCATATTTTCAGCTATTTCTCCACCCATCAAAAAAAATCGCCCAACCATTTTCAGGTCAGACGAAATTATGTGTACGACTATTAGTTAGAAACAGGTACGACTGCACCCTTCCACTCTTTTGTAATGAAATCTTGAATTTCTTTGGATTGTAAAACTTTCACTAGCTCTTTAATATCTTTATTGTCTTTATTTTTCTCTTGGGCTGCCACGATATTCACGTAAGGCGAGTCTGTTTTCTCAATCGCAATCGCATCTTTCTTAGGGTTCATGCCTTGATCCACTACGAAATTCGAGTTAATCGCAACAATATCGCCCTCTTCATTATTGTATGCTGTCATCAAATACCCAGCATCCACATCGTATTTGAATTTAATATTTTTCGGATTTTCAACGATATCATCGAACGTTACATCTTGACGCTTCACGCCGTCTTTCAATTTAATAACACCATTATCCGCTAAAATGCCAAGCACACGTGGCCAATCCGATTTACTATTAGACATGATCACTTGCGCATTTTTCGGTAGGTCCTCTAACGAATCAATTTTCTTAGAATAAAGACCCATTGGCTCGATATGAATACCGCCCATGTTCACAAATTTGTAGCCTTTTTCCTTCATTTCTAACTCCATGTACGGAATCGTTTGGAAATAGTTCGCATCCAAGTCGCCTTCATCCAACGCCACATTCGGCATTACGTAGTCCGTATATTTTTTAATATCTAAATTAATACCTTTTTTCGCTAAAATAGGTTTCGCTTTTTCTAAAATGACAGCATGCGGTGAGTTAGATGCACCAATAACAAGCGTTGTTCCTTTATCGCCACTCGCATCATCTTTCGAACCTCCGCCACAAGCCGCTAAAACTAATACTAATGTCAGTGTAAATAATCCTAATAAAACTTTTTTCATTCGTTAACTCCCCTTTTCCTATCGTTTGTCGACCCATTTGGTCAAGATGTCCCCAATGAACTGGAAAACAAATACTATAATTAAAATAATAATAGTCGCAACTAATGTGACTGCTGGCTGAGCCCGTTGGAAACCTTCTAGATAAGCTGCGTTTCCGAGTCCACCTGCTCCGATAACACCCGCCATGGCCGTGAAGCCAACCAGTGAAATCGCCGTCACGGTAATGCCTGAAATGATTGCTGGTAGTGCTTCTGGAATCAAAACCTTTCCAATAATCGTGAATAGGTTCGCACCCATCGCTTTTGCTGCCTCAATAACGCCCTTATCCACCTCACGAAATGCGATTTCCACCATTCGTGCATAAAATGGAGCCGCCGAAATAATCAAAGCTGGTAGCGCCGCTTTAGGCCCAATAATCGTCCCGACAAGCGTTTTTGTCATTGGAAGTAGTAACACGATTAAAATAATAAACGGAATCGATCGGAAGACGTTGACTAAAATCGCTGTTATCCAATAAGCCGTCCGCGATCCAGCGTCCTTTTTGCGATTCGTTAAGAACAAAACAAGTCCCAAAGCCAAACCTAGGAAAAAGACGGCAAACAGCGAAACTATCGTCATGTAAAGCGTTTCTTCTGTAGCTGTTTTCATCATATCCCAATCTACATTTGCAAAGTATCCTGTAGAATCGTTCATCCTTCAATCACTTCCGTTTCTATCTCAAGCTCGCGTAACCGGGTGATTGTGGCATCCACTTGCGATTCCTCACCTTGAATTTGAATATATAAAGTCCCGTACGCCCCATTCTGTGTTTGCGTCAGGTTCCCGTGTAAAATATTGAGTAACACCTTATTATCTTGCGCTACTTGTGAAATAATCGGCTGCGTCGCTGTGCCCCCAACAAAAAGCAGCTTCACTAGTTTACCTTCCGAATAATTTTCAAGCAACATGTGAAGCAATTCTTCGGTCTCATCCGATTCAGTTACTTGCCGCACAAATCGTTTTGTCACCGACTCTTTCGGATGTTGGAAGACTTCAATAACATCACCAAGTTCGACCACACGCCCCGCTTCCATGACCGCCACACGATTACAAATTTTGCGAATAACGTGCATTTCGTGCGTAATCACGATAATCGTCAAGTTCAGACGGCGATTAATGTCCAGCAATAACTCCAACACTTCATCCGTCGTTTGTGGATCGAGTGCCGATGTCGCCTCATCACACAGCAATACTTTCGGATTATTCGCAAGCGCCCGAGCAATCCCGACACGTTGCTTCTGACCACCACTTAGCTCAGACGGATACGCATCTTCCTTCCCTTCCAAGCCAACAAGTCGGATCAACTCATTCACTCGAAAACGCCGCTTCTCGCCACGCACTCCCGCAATCTCCAGTGGAAACGCGATATTATCATACACCGTACGCGACCAAAGCAAATTAAAATGTTGAAAAATCATCCCGATTTGCTGGCGTGCCTTACGCAATTTACTCCCTCTAATTTGAGAAATAAATAAATCATCCACTTCCACCGTGCCTTCTGTCGGCAACTCCAAACCGTTAAACATCCGAATCAGCGTACTTTTCCCAGCGCCAGAATACCCTACAACACCAAAAATTTCACCATCCGCGATATCTAAATTAACATCATCCACTGCTCTTACATTGTTTTTCCGAGTCTTATAATCCTTCGCAACACTTTTAAGCCTTATCAAAGTAAACTCCACCCTTATTCTCTGTCTTAAACAAAAAACCTCTCTTGCTGCTTGAGCGAAGAAAGGTGTAATTACATGCATAATTTACGCTTTTCTCTCATCTCTCAGAGCGTTACACTCTGTATGATTTAGCACCTTGCAATGGATAACAATCATTCATCCACTTAGGTTGCTGGGTTTCTTCGGGCATATCCCTCCACCACTCTTGATAAGATTATTTTTCGACGCATTTACTTACGCGCCTTGTGTTTATTAATATTACATGTTTTTAGTCGGATTTGTCAAGATTCAATCGCCATTTTATTTCGAAAAGCCGAACTCCATCATTTTTTTAGCATCCTTTGTTCGTCCTGCATCCGTCGAACTACCTAGCGTAATCGAGATTACCCGCTCGCCATTTTGAACCGCCGTTCCGATAAGACAGTAACCAGCTTGGTCTGTATAACCCGTTTTCAAGCCGTCCATCCCACTTACTGCATCTTCTTCGAGCGCCCCGTTCGTCGTATGAATCGTGTCGCCATTTTTCGTCACATAATCCGTTCGTGATGTCGTATCCAGCACTTCCGGAAAATCATGCAATAACCGCTTCGTCAAAATCATCAAATCCGCGGCTGTTGATACCGACATTTCGCCATTCTTATCCAAGCCACTTGCACTGCTAAAATGCGTCTTTGTCGACATACCAAATTGTTTCGCCTTCGCATTCATCTTCTCCGTGAAATGCTCTGCGTCAATCCGCTCCGCTAAAGCCTCCGCCGCATCATTGGCCGACGTAATCAACATCGCTGCAAATAAATCCTCTACCGTATAATATTTCGTCCCTGTCTTCGCATAGAGACTCACCGCCTGCGGATCATCCACTCGCTCAAGCTTCAGCATCTCATCCCAAGAAAGAGCCTTCGTATGTATCGCCTCTAAAACTAAATAAGTCGTCATTAATTTCGTTATACTAGCAATCGGAACCGCACGATTCACATCTTTCGCAAAAATTTCCTTCTCCTGCTTCGTATTTATAACCAGTACACTACTAGCCTCAATCGATGGCGTTGCACGAATATCTTTCCCAATTAAAACAAAAACTAATATAGCAACTATCGTCAAACAAGCGAGAATTAGAATCAATGTCTGTTTTTTCATAATTTCCCCTCCTTGCTTACATCTTATCTAAAAATGATAAAATGGAGAGTAAGAAATTAGAAAGAAAAGCTTAAGATTCAGCGCGTAATCTAACAGTTCCGTAAGAAAACGAGTCATTACACGCTGAATCTAGATGAAACATCTGTCACTAGCCCTCGCTAATCGGCAATTGTACTGTAAATGTTGTTTTTCCTTTTTTACTTGTAGCGAAAACATGCCCGCCATGACGCTCAACAATGGACTTAGCAATCGCTAAACCAAGCCCAGTTCCCGTAGTCGTCCGATTTTTATCCACTTTATAAAACCGATCAAACAACTGCGGTAAATCACCAGCAGGAATCTCCGCACCGTAGTTCGAAACTTCAATAATCGCAATACCAGCTTCTTTTTTAGCGCTAATATCAATTTTCTTTCCAGAGGCACCATACTGAAGTGCATTCGAAAATAAATTCTCAAATAAACGCATAATCTGCATACCGTCACCCATGACTTTCAGGTTCTCTACGGCGTACATCTCCACAATACGCACCTCTTTTTCCGCAGCCGGTCGCTCATATTCTGCAACGAGCTGACGCAACAATTCCACCATATCGAGCATATCCTCTTTAATGTGGAATTCGGTACTCTCAAGCCGTGTATAATCAAACAAATCGTCAATCAGTTTATGCAGTCGTTGCGCTTTTCCATACACCAATTCCGTATAATGACGCAATTCCACCTCATCACGATAACGATCCTCATGAATGTAACTCAAATAACCCAAAATCGATGTCAACGGTGTACGTAAATCATGCGACACATTCGTAATCAAGTCGTTTTTTGCCTGTTGCGCCTCCTGCTCCTGCTTGATAAGTTCCGCCTGATGCCCCCGCATTTTCTCGATGCTCTCCTCTAACTGCACAATCTCCGGAATCAAACTCTCCTGTTCCATCGGCTGATCTTGGAGAATCGCATCATTAATCTGCCGCAACTGTTTTCTAAGTAAATTCTGTTTAAAAAGCCAATAGAAAAAGATGAAAAACACGAGTGCTACACCAGTCATGCCGAGATATTTCAACATGATCATCCACGGTGAATTCAGTAATTTATCATAGCGACCGTAGCCGAATAAATCAATAAAACTCTTCGTCGTTCCAGTCAATACAACCGAATCCTGCGTCACCGAAACGAGCCACAAACCGATACTCCGCAATGTCACAAAACCCGCGAACCAAGACAGCACTGCTAAAACAATGATTTGCAATGGATGCATTTGCTGCCAAATTCGCCATATGAACTGCTTAAACTTCAATTTTATAACCTACTCCCCAAATGGTTTTGATTACATTTTCTCCGTCCATCGCATCCTTCAACTTATCTCGCAAATTGCTAATGTGCACCATCACAGTCTTACTCGCACCCAGCGCCTTCTCCTGCCAAATCCGTTCAAAAATCAGCTCAGAACTAAAAACACGACCCGGCTCATTTGCCAGTAAAAATAAAATATCAAATTCCGATGTCGTCAAATGCAAATCCTTCTCGTTCACCATCACCGTATGCAGCTCCCGATCAATCACAATTGGCCCTAAAATCAGCTGGTTTAGAGGCGTGCTCCCCATACTCCCCTGACGCATCAACTGCACCCGTCGCAAAATCGCCTTCACACGCACCGACAACTCTAGCGGGTTAAACGGTTTCACCATGTAATCATCCGCGCCAGTCAAGAGTCCCATAATTTTATCATTATCCTCCGCCTTCGCGCTCAGCATCAAAATTGGCGTCGTAATGGCCTCCTGACGCATCAAACGGCAAACCTCCAAGCCATCCATTTTCGGCATCATAATATCCAGCACAACCAAATCCAACTGCTCTTTTTGCACCGTGTCCCATACCTGCGCGCCATCATAAGCATAATGAATCGTATAGCCCTCATTTTGAAGATATAATTTCACTAAATCCACAATTTCCTTATCATCATCCGCAATTAAAATCGATGTCATCTTTGCGCCACCTCACTTTTCGTTTCACATACATGTATTGTAACATAAAGACCTAAAGCAAAATTTATTTTGACAAAAATTCAGTAGATTACCTTTGGATTAAGACGTAAATTCTGCTTTAAACAAATCGAGCGCTTACCGCCGATTTATCTGAATTAGCATCTACACCTTATTTCGTCAAGATTCGTTCCTCTTCCGGTTCCAAATGAATCAACACCTGCGCCTTCGCATAAAAATCATAAATCTCCTTTTCAATCACATTACACAGTGAATGCGCCTGCTCGATTGTCTGATTATTCGCCACAACCAAATGAAAATCAATATATTCCTGCGCACCAGCACGACGCGACCGAAAATCATGAAACTCAATGAAATCCGCCTGATGCGTCATAATAATCCGCTTAATCTCCTCTTCCTCACTCGGCGATAACCGCTTATCCATAAGTGGCGGGAACGACTCCTTCAACAACTTCCAAGCCTCATACATAATGTAAAACGCCGTCAAAATCGCAATCACCGGATCAAGCCATAACCAGCCCGTCAAATGAACAAGCAACAAGCTAAACGCAATGCCTAGCGACGTAAACACATCCGTATATAAATGAAGCGCGTTCGACTTCATCGCCACCGAATTCTCCTTATCCGCCGCCTTCTTAATCACCCTAGAAACTACAATATTCACCGCTGCCCCAAACAACATCACAGCAATACCGAGCGCCGGAAACCGAATCTCATGCGGATTGAAAAATTTGTTCATCGACTCATAAATAATCCAAATCCCAGCCACAAAAATAAGCAGCGTCTCAATCGTCCCAGCGATATTCTCTGCCTTCCCATGCCCATATGGATGATCATCATCTGCCGGCCGGTTCGAAATCCGAATCGAGAAAAACGTAATCACCGACGCAAACAAATCCATCGACGAATGCACCGCCTCCGAAATAACCGCAACCGATCCCGTCAAAAACCCCACAATAAATTTCAAAATAACGATAACAAAATTACTTATTACCGATAGAATAGTCAAATTAGAATTACTCATCACTTACCCCCGTTAACATAAATAACTACCTAAAGTATACTACCACAACCCTTTCGTGTGGGTCTATAGCAACCTTTTTTAGGCGACTCATTTCTATATCGGGCACGAAACTTTGTTGGGCTGGCGAAACAATTACGCCCGTTCATTCTCAGTGTATTTTTTATTGGCAAGGATTTCTCTAAAAATAAAAAAGCCCTGAAAATTAATTCAAGGGCTTTCTAGAGTACATACTTCAATCAATTATTAATTAAAACTGATACTCAAATTCTTCATAATCATAAAAAATGATTACATTGACTTTATTATCAAAAACCCCAAATACAAGCTTTTGATTTGTTTTAGAATCCTGAAACTCTATCAAATTTCCATACCGTTCTGTAGATTTTTTTCTATAATTTTTACCATAAGCCTTTTCCACTTCGTTCAACGAGCTACCCAATGTTATATTTTTTTTCGTTGTTAGTTTTTGGTTAGGTATCTCATTTCTTAATTCAATACAGACTATCTTCTTGTTCTTAGTAGTAACAATAAAGCTATCTTCATCATTATAATAATAAATATTGTTCTTCTTCCCATGAGAAATAGCGAATTCAGGATAATAATGCCTGATGTGTTCCTCATCCATTCCAATTGCGAGCCTCCCAATACCATCATCTTTTAGTGAAGTATCTTTTATCGGCCCATTATTTTTAAACCATATAAAACCCGCAACTAACAACGCTACTAAAATAATTAATGAAATTATTAATATCCATCTTTTAGTCAAAAACTATTCACCTCTTCAATTAATGTGCGTGGAATTTTTTACTATGCCCGATAAGACCACTACATTTACCTCTTTTTGTAGTCGGGTCCCACGCACAATAACGATATTTAGCTGGTCCGTAATCCTTCAAACATTGTACATGCCATACAAGCGCTTGGTCACAATCACTCCATAAAAAATTCCTTGCAGCCATTACCGGATTAGCAGTTTTAGAATAATAAGTATTGTTTCCCCACGGCCCATTATACCGATTACAAGTTACTGTATCGCCTTTTTTAGAAGCCATTAATAAAACTTCAAAATGATGACTATCTTGTTTTCCAAGTGGAGTAGCAATGAATTTATTAGTTGTGAGTGTATTCTCCGTATCTATTTTCTGACCATTCATTTCATCCATTCTATCAATCATGGTATCTAGATTAATTTCTTCTAAGAGTACTACCTCTTTTTGCTCACCTGGTTTTACACTAACTTGTTTTGGCTCATCATTTTTTTCGGCTTTTATACTGACTGGATTGGTATCATAATTATCTGAGGATACCTCTACTTTACTTGATCCGTCTCGTACACTTATCTTTGTTGAAACTTCCCCTTCTGCATCTGTTACGTAGTCAATTCCATTTATATTTACTGTTTCATCCTCATATAGTACATCTTTAAACATGTAATTAAGTTCTTTATTCCATTCCCAACCTGCTTTTAAATATAGATTAACCAAATCAGCAGGGGCATTTTCTGGCATAGAATATTCTAGCCGCTTTACATTTTTAATTGTTAAGTTATCTGTAGGTGAGCTGACACTTTCTTTTTTTTCTGTTTCTGATTTGCTGCTCATTTCTTCATGATTATGCGTCTCATCGGCAAATACATTTGAACCCATTGTCACGCTGCCAAGCAAAAACATAACCGTGCATAAACAAATTCTAATCATTTTCATTGTTATCTCTCCTATTAGTGTAGTAAATCACATTATACCATAATAAATTGAAACTATACAAAATTAGTTATGAACAAAACCATTTTATTTCTACGCTCTATTTTACACTGCATTTTAATTAATCTTTATACATCTAGTAAGAAGCGCCGCACGTAAGAATCCATATACCGCTGTTCATTTTTATATTAAACATGTACGTCACTGTACTACTCAGTTACAGATAGTAAGGCAAATCTAGCGAGCCGCTGGTTCATGATAGTTATTGCTCATATCCAGGAATACGCCACTCTAGCATAGAATTTATTGGTTTAGCTATATTGTGATAGCTAGGTGCTTAACACTATTCAGTCGCACTCTGGACTTTCATCGGTTAGAGTTTGCCCATGCTGGATAAACAAAAAAACTCAGAAGCACTCCGCTCCTAAGTCCCTTCACCCCTTCAAAAAATCATAAACCTCTATCATATTCCCCATTCGATAACTCGTCTCTGCAATCTCCCCATCCTTAAAAACAAGCAACACCGGCACATTCGTAATCGCCCAGCGCTCCGCCAATTCTGGAACATAATTCAAATCCATTTTGCCAATCGTAAGCTCTGGTATCGCCTCATCCGCCAAATCCACCAACTTCATCGCCTGCTGACATCCCAAGCACATCGGCGTGAAAAAATACACCGCAAAATCTTCCCTAGCATCAAGCCGCGCCATCAACTGCTGTTTATTCCAAATAGCCACCAAATCCAATCCCTCCAAAAGAAGAAAACCCCGTCGCATAATGCAAGCAGGGTCCTCTATGTATCACTATTAGTCTAACGTTTTCTCGTAATCTTCCGCCGAAAGCAATGCCGCAACTTGAGCCGCGTCCGCATCTTCCACTTTCAACAACCAACCCGCATCATACGGCGCTGAGTTAAGTAGTTCTGGCGCATCTTCTAATTCCTCGTTCACAGCAACCACTTTACCCGTAATTGGCGCATAAAAATCAGATACTGTTTTAACAGATTCAATACTTCCAATCGAATCGCCTTGTGTAATCGTATCGCCCACTTCTGGTAACTCAACGAAAACGATATCGCCTAGCTGATCTTGCGCAAAATCTGTAATCCCGATAACGAAATTTCCCGCATCATCTTTCACCCATTCGTGCTCTTCTGAATAACGTAAATCCTTTGGTAAACTCATCTTAAAAAATCCCCCTTCAAGTCCGTATTTACTTCCAGCTTTCTACAAATTCGCTTTCCTTGAAGCCAAGTGTCACTTTTTTGCCATCTGTAACGATTGGCCTCTTAATTAGTTTACCATCTGTAGCTAATAATGTAAACGCTTCATTATCCGTCATTTGGTCCACTTTATCTTTTAAGCCCATTTCGCGATACAAAATGCCACTTGTATTGAAGAAACGGCGAATTCCTAGGTCACTATTTTTAAACCATTTCTGTAATTCCTCTTTTTTCGGTGGTGTTTCAATCATGTCTACTTGATTATAAGCCACATCGTTCTCATCTAGCCACTGTTTTGCTTTCTTGCACGTCGAACACTTCGGATACCAGTAAAAAGTAATCATATTTGTTTTTCCCCCTCCCAAAATTGTAGTACTTCCTCTATCATAATGGATTTTGATGACAATAACAAATGGTTCCCTAAAAAATACATAAAAAAATAAACACGACTTGATAAAATTCTATGCGAAAAAACTTAAGCTTACCAATGATACACGTAGTCCTTATCTCTATTCTAAAATTTCATATTAAAAAAATTCTCGTAACAGATGACTTTTGCAAGTATCTATAACAAGAATCTTTTCATTATTTATTCTATTAATTCATATTTCCTCAAGAATGACTGCACCGAATTGAAGAGAAGTACGCCTAGCAAAGTTCCGATTGTATTAAAAATCAAGTCATCAATATCAGTAGCTCGATAATTATAACCCAAGTAAAGCCCTAAGAGCCATTGTCCTAATTCAATCGAAAGGCTTATCAAAAACCCAGTCAACACAACTTTTTTCCAACTAAATTTCTTAAAAAGTATTGGCAAAGAAAAACCTAGTGGGACGAATAAGAGTATATTTCCCACTACTTGCCTCAGAAAAATAGCCAACATCATTCCTAAATCTAAATCTTTCATGTCATAAAAAATTTTTAAAGGTATAATGTTATGTTCAAGCCCTAGCTTGTCTGCAATCATACTCTCAATTAGATACCGTTGAACTGGCAATGGAAAGAATGTTATAGCAACAACACTACTTAGATACATAAAAAACAGAATCAAATAAAGTAATTTCAATCCAGATATCTTCTTCATAAGAAATAAAATCAAGCAGACAACGCTAGGGAAAACAATAATGATGAAAACTGGTGCTACAGATGTAATCATATTTACATGCTCGCTTTCTATATTAGTAGCTTAGACTCCCCGTTCCAATAATTCGTTTTCCATTTTGATTTTTCCATATTTCATAACGATAAGTTGTTCCTTTTGAAAGTCCTGATACAGTTGAGTAATATGGAGAGCCTGCGCTTGATTTAGAATAAGTCATCCTCCCCATTAATTTACTACTGAATAAATCTTTTCTATACACATGGATAGTAAAATAATTATCTCCACCCCAATTACTCATATTAACTTTTCCTGTAACGCTCGTCTTGGTAGATTTGTAACTACCAATTGAAAGCTGGTGTGTCATGTTAAATTTAAAATCTTTACTAGCCGCAAATACAGTTAGAGTAGGTAAAAACATCATAAAAATTATCAACGAAATCCCAAATACTTTTCCTTTTTTCATCATTGCACTCCCTTTCACATAATACAATAACTATATCATGACAAGGTAATATTGGCAACAATGTATTTCTTTTAAATTATATTATTACCAAAATAGTTTAATTCATATATAGTTCCATAGCAGAATTATGATAAAAATGAATCTCATTTTTTAATCATTAGATTCTTTGCTGTAAAATTTTACAAAATTGTATTATTCTTAATATAATTTCTAAACAAAAAACCCTTGCTATATCTAATCAAGCAAGGGTTTTCCTCAATTATTCAGCTAACTTTTCTTCTTTTACCGTAAACATTGATTTCTGGTAATTATATCTAATTCCCAGTATCAAACCAATCGCCATCATATTTCCAAGTAACGCACTTCCTCCGTAACTAATAAATGGCAACGGAATACCTGTAATTGGTAGTAAACCGATGTTCATCCCCACATTCTCGAAAACGTGGAACATAATCATCATGACAACGCCTGTACAAATATACGAATAAAATGGAATACCGATATCAAGCGCCACACGAATAATTTGATAAATCAGCAGGAAGTAAATCGCTAGCAAAATACTCGCACCTATAAAACCAAAATCCCCACCAATAACAGTGAATATAAAATCATTGTGATTCTCTGGTATTGAAATTGCATTATAACCAGCACCATTACCACTAATTTGTCCAGAACCAATGGCTGTCATTGCCCGAAGCACTTGATAGCCTCCCCCTAAAGGATCTGATTCTGGATTAAGCCAAATATGAATCCTCTGAAATTGATATGGCTCAAACCCTAATTTGACAAGCCAACTCTCATGGTTCAGCACTAAATAAAGCAAAGCTGCTCCAATAGCCATAATGGATCCATAGATTGGCACAATCAACTTCCACGTGATTCCTGACACTAAAATCATCCCAGACATAATCGCTATAAAAACAAGACCAGTACCTAAATCAGGTTGAAGCATGATAAGGCCAATTGGAATAATTGTCAAAATCCCCATTTTAATAAGCAGCCAAAAATCATACTTTACAGTGTGTTCCTTAAACTTACGGTTATGATCCCAAATTAACTTTGCCAATGTAATAATTAAAATAACCTTTACAATTTCTGATGGTTGTAAACTGCCCAAGAATGGGATTATAATCCAGCTTTTAGCATGATTTATTTCCTTACCGAAAATAAGTACAAAAACTAGCATTAACAAGCCGACACCATAAAAATAATAGGCCCATTTGGTCAACCGTTCATAATCTAATTGCATAATAACGAAAATAGCAAAGCCACTGACGACAAACCAAACAGCTTGCTTCATGACGAAGTTGGCGTTGTATTGCTCATTTGTTAGCTGTGCGCTGTATATCGAAATCATACTGATAACACACAATAACATGAGGGATAACACGATACCATAATCAATTCTCGCAGAAATTTTGTTTTGCGAATTCATTCTTAACGCTCCTTACTGGATGGAATAAGTTATTTTTTTCAAACTGCCGTTTCTCTCCATACAGTTTTTAAAAATTTATAAATCTATTGCTTTGGCGCATTGTAGCGTGCAGTACAAGCCCATAACTGATAAATAATAGTGGAATCCCTGTAATAGGAATAAAAAGGTATTCTCATATTTAAAGCGCCACGAATAATTTGTAAACTAATAAGAAGTATAACACAATTAAGACGCATGCACCAACAAACCCAAAGTCTCTAACGATAATTGTGACTATAAAATCATACGTTGTTCCTATTCTCTCCAAATCAACCCTTCTATTATATAAAATTCCAGCCAAGATAGGAAGCTTTTTCATCAAATTCTAATGAAGCGAAAAACGGCTCTAGAGGACAAAACAGGGTGCTGTCTTGGTTTCCTAGAACCGTGCTTTATGAATCTTTAAATTATCTTTAACTTTACGCATGAAATTTCGTCGAGGCAATTGGCAAAACGCGTAAGCCACGCTCGGTAGAATGAATTTCAGCTTCGATTTTGAAAATATTGCGTAACAGGGGCTTTGTGAATACTTCTTCGGGTGTGCCTGTTTTTTGGATGGCGCCTTCTTCGCATACAATGACGTGATCGCTGTACCCTGCTGCTTGGTTTAGATCATGGAGAACGAGAATAATCGACATGTTGAAATCTTGATTGAGTTGTTTTAATAGGTCGAGTAATTCGAGTTGATGCGAAATGTCAAGATACGTTGTCGGTTCATCTAACAGCAGAATTGGTGTTTTTTGTGCGAGTGCCATCGCAAGCCAAGCGCGTTGTTTTTCGCCTCCTGAGAGCGTGTGTAGTGGCCGATATGCGAGTTCCTCTAGGTTGCAAACATTCATTGCCCAATCTACGGCGAGCTCATCCTCTTTTTCCATTGTGCCGAGCCATGATTTGTACGGCATCCGGCCATAGCTGACAAGATCGCGGACGACGACATCGATTAGACCGTCTGGTGACTGGGAAAGCATCGTCATTTCGCGTGCTAGTTTTTTCGCGCTGATAGCATCGATGTCGGTGCCGTGAAGCATGATTTTGCCTTCATTTGGTGCTAGGAGACGCATAATCAGACGCAGAATGGTGGATTTTCCCGAGCCATTTGGTCCGATAATGGTCGTGATTTTACCTTCTGGGATCTCAAGCTCGAGGTTCTTCATCTCGAAGGAACGCTTGCGAATGAAGGTGACATTTTGTAGCGTGGTGATGGCGGTCATGATGCAACCCTCCCTCTTTGTAATAGGAATAGGAAGAATGGTGCGCCGATCATGGCGAGCAAGATGCCGACGGGGAGTTCGATGGAGCCAAACCAGCTACGCGCGGCCGTGTCTGCGAACCCGACGAGTAAGGCGCCACCGATTGCCGACATGGGCAGAAGATAGCGATAGTCATTGCCAATGATGAGTCGGAAAATATGTGGGACGACGAGCCCGACGAAACCGATTAGGCCGGCAACGCTTACTGCGACGCCGCTTAGGAATGCCGCCAACATGATGATGAAGAATCGATGTTTTTCGACGGAATACCCGAGCAGTTTTGCGGCATCATCGCCTAGTAGCAGGACATTTGACGAGCGAATCGCGAAGATGCTGAGTGCAAATCCGACGAGCATATATGGCAAAATGAGATTGAGATGGTACCAGCTTTTCCCGGATAGTGTACCGGTCATCCAGGAAATGATGCTTTGGACGCGGTTGCTGTAAAGGACCATGATGCCTGATGTCATTGCGCCGATGAAGGCATTGATGGCGACTCCGGATAAAATAACGCGAAGTGGTGCCACGCCTTTATCCCAGGCAACAGCGTAAATAAGTAACGCGGTACCGAATGCGCCGAGAAATGCGCCGAGTGGGACGAACTGGCTCAGAGACGGTAACACGATGGTAAGTATGATCGCGACAAGTCCACCGCCGGCCGAGACGCCGATCACGCCTGGATCGGCGAGCGGATTTCGCATCACGCCTTGCAATAAGCAGCCTGCAATCGCGAGTGCTGCCCCGACAAGAAACGCGAGGAACATCCGCGGCAAACGTAGATTCCAAATGAGCTGCGTAGAAAGATCATCGCCATGCCCCATCAATGTTTGCCAAACCTCCGAATAGCTCACTTTCACCGAACCTGTCGTCAACCCGTAAAAGAACACAACGACAAGCAGTAGAATCGTGACGATAAATGTGATGATTCTTCTTTTTTTACGTGGATCATGCATTATTTGCTAACCTGATTCAGTTCATTTGCCATGTAATCGAGCGCTTTTGTAATACGGATGCCAGGATTTGTACCGAAAAGATCAGCAGGCAACACGACGATATGGTTGTTTTTCACAGCAGTTGTGGAATTCCACGCATCGTTTTGCTTCATTTCTTTTTGGAACGCGAGCTCGGTTTCCTTTTCATCTCCACCGTGAATCATCAAGAAGATAACCTCTGGATCTGATTCGACGATTTTTTCAATATTCAAAGATGCATATTGCGGAAAATTCTCGACCCCTTTAAAATCCTTAGCTACATTGACGCCACCAGCTTTTTCGAGGATATCTCCGCTAAGCGAATTCGGCAATGCTGCATAATTACTGCCTGGCGCGCCAAGTATGAGTAACGCACGAACTGCCTTTCCTGTTTGTTCTTGCTTTATTTCAGCGACTTTTTGATCGATTTCTTTTTGTAAATTAGTCGCATCTTTTCCTAGTAATTCGGCCAAAATCGCTTCTTGTTTCTTAATATCCGCGATAGAATTAGCTCCTGTCAAAACGACTTGCGCACCGATTCCTTCCAGCGCTGGCACGTCTTTCAAATTCTGCTCAGAGCTTGCGATAATAACGTCCGGCGTCAAGGAGGCGATTTTCTCCAAGTTTAAATCATGTGTATTTCCGACTTCCGTAGCTTTTAGCGCCGCACTTGGTTCGACACCACTAGCATCCATCGTTTGGCGGCCGATAACCGAGCCTCCAAGCGCATAAACAATCCCCATATCAGAATTGGTAAGTGTAATTATTCGTTCCGGTTTCTTCGCAAAGTTGACGGTTCTTCCCGCCATATCGGTAATCGTTAAAACTGCAGCTTCCTTGGATATCTTTTGTTTGCTAGTTGTTTCACTAGTGTCCCCAGAAGAATTCACATCTTTCGGTCCGCATGCCGCTAAAACGAGAAGTAATGAAAATAGACTTATAATTAGAATTTTTTTCATGCTTTCCTCCTTTTCACGCTCCTTTCTATTGTACTAAAAATCGGGCGCAATGTCTCGCTCTTCTTTCAGTAATACAAATAATGCGGCATCTCAACACCTTTGTAATACTTCACATACTGCTTATGTCGTGTCATACCAATACGTTCCGCGACTTTTTGAGAAGCCAGATTTGTATCGCGAATCGTACACGTCACTAGTTTCGCACCGAGCGTTTCCAGCGCATACTTCTTACAAGCAAGCGCAGCCTCTGTCGCAAACCCCTGATGCCAAAATTTCTGCTTCAACAAATAGCCAATTTCGAGTACTTCCTCGTCCTCCACTTGTTGCATCGTCAGTCCAATTTGACCAACAAATTCGCCGGTATCCTTCTTAATCACCGCCCACAAACCAAAGCCCCAGCGCTCATAATTATCCATCTGTTTCGTGAGCCAGCGCTGCACTTCCTCATCTGTAAACGCACCCTCATAAGCCGTCATCACGCTATCATCCTGCAATATCTCACACAAATCCGCAAAATCCAATTGATCCAATTCGCGAAAAACAAGTCGTTCCGTTTCTATCATCAAAAAAATCCCTCCAAATCAAAAAGAGCTTCCGCATCATTGTGCTTGGAAGCTCCCCTCATTATATTACTTACTAGTGAAAATGACAATCGCATCACGCAAAAATGCCGCTAAACCAGGTTGATTTTTATCATAATAAGCCGTGAAGCGTTCATCGTCCACATACATTTGGGCAAGTCCCGCGTGCGCCTCTTTGCTGTACGTATCCCAATACGCCGATAGCCATTCTTTATGCAATGCCGCAACGCCTTGCGCTTCTTCACCCGCTGGATTACCCGTTGCAAACGCCACCTGCAAGTCCGTCAAAATCGTCTCTGCAAGCTGATTTATCCGTTCCATCTCAGCCTCACTCATACCTTTAAGCTTGGCATTCGACTTCTCAATCTTCTCATCGCCATACTTCTCGCGAATTTCTGCGCCATATTTTTCCTCATTATCATCTATCATTTTTTGCTTAAAACCTTCAAATTTTTCTTGATCAGTCATTGTTATTCTCCTTTCCGAATGCGCAATCGATTTCTCCACATTGCGAATCAGGTCGTCTAATTGTTTTCGTTTATCAAGCAGTTCGAAGCGATGTTTCCGGAGAGCTTCTGCCTCGTCAAAATCAGGTTGTTCTAGAATCGCCTTAATTTTTTCCAAGCTCACATTCATTTCCCTATAAAACATAATTTGCTGCAATCGGTCAACCTCGGTTTGCCCGTAAATCCGATATCCCGATGAATTGATTCTAGCCGGCTTCAGAATCCCAATTTCATCATAGTACCGCAACGTCCTCGTGCTAACTCCCGCAAGCTGTCCTAGCTTTTGAACCGTATATTCCATGCGTCTCTCGCCTCCTTGATAACTCTACTTTACACCTTGACGTAACGTGAATGTCAATAACTTTTTCAAAAAAATTCTACCGATCAAAAACCCACGCATAACTAATCGACAAAATTTCGCGAGGTACACCTTTAAAAAGCGCGCCAGTCTGCGTTTTTGCAGGTAATCCCGTCGCATCGATATTTTGCCGTCCGGCGAGCATCAGCGCGCGATACAAATGATAGTCACTCGTCACGATGACCGTTTTCCCAAGATCAAATTTGGCATTACTATTCGCTAAGTTTTCTTCGGTACGCATCGACTTATCCTCGACTTTAATCCGCGAAGCCGCAATGCCCTGCGCCACTAAATACTCCTTCATCACACTTGCCTCCGACGCCGATTCATCCTCTCCTTGACCACCCGACACGACCACTTTCGCCG
Organism: Paenilisteria portnoyi; assembly: GCF_014322795.1. Classification (GTDB taxonomy): domain Bacteria; phylum Bacillota; class Bacilli; order Lactobacillales; family Listeriaceae; genus Listeria_A; species Listeria_A portnoyi. The sequence continues at coordinate 22,802 of NZ_JAASTT010000023.1, read as the reverse complement.
CCTCGTGCTCCTCAATAAACGGAATCGCCGCGTCTAACCGTTCCCGTAAAACAGGCATTGGCCGCGCTGGATCATCGATTACTTTTGAACCTAAAATAAGGATCGTATCCGGGTTTGACGCGGGTTCCGTCCGCACCCCACTATACATAAAGCCGAGCACGACAGCCACATACACCACGCCAATTCCCACTAATGCCAAAATCACTTTTTTCCACAAATTCATTCCGGTCCACTCATTTCTGTTCTATTATATGTTTATGCGAACTTGAAAAAATACGGATCATCACGTACCCAATCATAATTCCAGATACATTCAAAAAGACATCTCCCGTATCAAAATACCCTACATGTAGCGCATATTGCAACCCTTCCACGATAAAAATCATAATTCCCGCTGAAAACAACGCCATCAGGGGTGATAATTTCTTCATCAAAAACCCAATCGGTACAAAAGCAAGCACATTTCCAATCGTAATCACCCGCAAGTTCCCCGAAATAAACGTATCCACAAAACCAAACGTATCCGTTGAAACTCCTTGCGCATCAGACGCTTTTCCAAAAAGAAGCCCAATCATAATGCCAAAATAAATCACATATATCAAAACAAGCAACGTCTTATTAATTTTCCAATTGACGAGCTGCACAGCACTTAAATAAAGCATTAACGCCGTCACACCCACCGTTATATATCCCATGTGATCCACCACTTCCATCACATCTCTCAAATAAAATTGCAACCATCCTTGAAACCAAATATAGTACATCATAACCGCCGCACAAAGGGATAGCACTGGCAAAACCGTCCAAATCGTTAACTTTTTCATCCTATCTCCTCCTCGTCTTTCTTGTTCCTAGCATACCATCCAACAATCAAGGCTTACTAAAAACTTTTTAAAGAAATGTTAAGGTTTTGGCAGGCATAAAAAAGAAGCCTAGAAATAGCACACACCTCTAAACTTCCTGGAAATCAATAACAATCCCAATTATAAAGCACATTCGAGAAATCTTTCCGCTTCAAATCTTCCCGGTTAATAAAGAAGTTACCAACACCCATATCACCCCACATAATACCATCACCTGAATCCAGCTGAAATAGTAGCGTGTCATGATGCGCCTCTTCATCACCAAGCCGCGGATCTTGTTGCGTGAAAAACGGATATCCCCCAAGCTGGCTACTGCTATTATCTAATTCAAATAGCGCGTCCATCTTCTCCTCATCCTCACCAGTCCACGCATCCAGTAAGTCATAAAACTCACCGCCATACGCCTGCTCAAAATCATAACTTTCTTTCAAAACCACTTGCTTCACGACTTCCCCACGCAAACGAAATGCACCATCCACAACCGGATAAAAGTCCTCGTCCACCGCTTCAAACAACTTATCCTGTTCCTCAGCAGAATAGCTAGCCTCATCCACCGTCTCAAAATACAAAACGCGGAAGCCATTCGGATTCGTCTGATCATCAAAATCAAGCCCAGTCAAATCATCAAAATAATCAATATAAAACGCTAACAATCCCGTTTTCGGAAAATCTCCCAAATGAGGCATCTCTGAAAAATGAATCTGAGCCAACAAACTAAGTGGCCCGCCATCTTTATTACGCGGATATTCCATCGACTTCGGCACGTAGCCACGATCACCCACCTTACTAACCGTCAAATCTAACTCCCCATCCTCTTCACAAGACAACAAAATACGTTCTTTTTCCGTCGCAAGAATCTGATTCACAATTTCAGGTTGCACCAATTTTTCAAGTTTTTCTTTCAACATGGAAAAGCCTCCCTATTCCTAAATGATAGCTCCATCATAACACACCACAAAAAACTTTCAAGATAGGGTTTAAACACCACTTTATATGTGCTAAAATAAGCAACAATACCAAAAAGGAGTGATCCAAAATGGAAAGCTATACTTATTTATTAGTGGAACACCAAATCATTCGAACTGAGCGGCTAATCTTGCGGCCAATCACGCTCGCCGACGCAAAAGGTATGTACGAATATGCCTCCGATGATGAGAATACGCGCTTTGTTTTTGATACACATCCGACTATTGAGATTACCCGTCAAAAAATCGCCGAATATTTCGTTGCTGATCCTGTTGGGAAATATGGCATTGAAATCGCGGAAACTGGCAAATTTATCGGTAGTATTGATATTCGCATCGATCCGATGAACAAAAGCGGCTGCATTGGTTATGTATTAAATAAAGACTATTGGGGAAACGGATTCATGGTAGAAGCTGGCCGTGCGATCCTCGATGTAGCATTTCAAACGCTACAACTAGAACGCGTCTACTCCGTGCATGACGTCCGCAATCCTGCCTCTGGAAAAGTGATGCAGCGCTTAGGTATGACGTACGAAGGTACATTGCGAAAAAGCCGCTTCGTAAAAAATGAATTCGTGGACGACGCTTATTATGCCATTTTGAAAGAAGAATATAGACGTTAAAAAATGCTCAGCGACATCACCATCGCTGAGCATTTCTTTATTTAAAACTATCTCCTACTTCTTTCACCATCTCCGAAACCGACTCTAATCCGCCGCCAGACAAGTACCAGTACTCAGGATTTAGATAGACGATGTTTCCATTTTTATAAGCATTTGTCTTCTTCACTAAATCATTCTCAACGACAGATTTCGCGGATGATTCCCCGCCAATTGCTGCACCGCGGTCAATCACATACAAGTAATCTGGATTCTTCTCCGCAATATACTCCGAAGAAATACTTTGACCATGTGTCGACGCTTCAATTTTCGGGTCCGCGGGTGTCACGCCAAGCACATCATGAATTAATCCAAAACGCGAACCAGGGCCATACGCGCTCATTTTTCCGTCGTTCGCCAAGATAATTAATCCCGTTTTACCAGCCGGCACACTCGCTTTTACATCTGCAACCTGCTTATCAATCGCGTCCAACTGCTTCTTCGCCTCGTCTTCTTTCCCGAACAAACTAGCCACCGTGTTCACATTCGCTTGGAACGACTTCATGTAATCCTTCGTATCCACACCTTGATAAATCGTTGGTGCAATATCGGAAAATTTATCATAAGAATCGGATTGGCGACCAGAAATAATGTTCAAATCCGGTGCCGCCTCGTTTATTTTCTCAAAATCAGGTTCTTTCAAACCGCCAAGATCCGCGTATTTATCGCTCGCGAAATCATCTAAGTATTTCGGCAAGGATTGTTTTGGTAAACCAGCCACATTTTTAGATAAGTCTAACGCCTGCAATGTATCCAGCGTTCCAAAATCAAAAACAACCACTTTCCCAGGGTTTTGCTTCACTTTCGTTTCCCCAAGTTCGTGCTTAATCGTCAGTTCCTTCGCTGTTTTTTCAGCGTCTGCGTTCGTCTTTTCATCCGTCCCACAAGCAACCGCAAACACCGCCAAAAGCATCAACATTGCGACCATTACTAATTTCTTCATCTACTTTAACCACCCTTATATATCTATTTTTGAAGCTATTATTCCTTGTCATACCAACCGTTTCGCGCTCCTCACCTCCTTTATTTAAAATACACACCAATCCGGTCATTATTAATCAACGAAATCGGAATATGCATATCAAAAACTTGCGCCAACACATCTTCCCGAATCATCTCCGCCGTACTGCCATTCGCTACAATCGCACCATCTTTAAGTGCCACAACCGAATCCGAATAACACGACGCAAAATTAATATCATGCAAAACGAGCAACACCGTCTTCCCCAGCTCGTCCACCAAACGCCGCAACAACTGCATAATTTGCACCGAATGCTTCATATCCAAATTATTCAGCGGCTCATCCAGCAAAATATAATCCGTATTCTGCGCAATAATCATCGCAATATAAGCACGCTGCTGCTGACCACCACTCAGTTCATCCAAATAGCGCGATGCCAAATCCCGCAACTCCATATAATCAAGCGCCATCTCAATAAACGTCTCATCTTCCTTTTGCAAGCGGCCTTTCGAATGCGGAAAACGTCCAAACGCTACCAAATCCCGCACCGTCAAACGCATCGTCACATGGTTACTCTGCTTCAAAATCGACAACCGTTTCGCCAAATCATCCGACTTCCAATCACCAAGCGCCACGCCATCCACGAAAACCTCACCACTATCCGATTTCATCAAGCGCGCAATAATCGATAACAACGTACTTTTTCCAGCACCATTCGCCCCGATAAACGACACAATCTGCTTCTCAGGAATCACCAAATCAACCGCTTGAAGCACATTTTTTGTCCCATATTTTTTTCCCAAATTCCGTACTTCAATCATAATTTCGCCCCTCTCAAAAGCAAATACAAGAAATACACGCCGCCACAAAGATTAATAATCACACTAATCGGCGTATCGAAATGGAACACCCGCTCCGCCAAGAACTGCCCACCGACAAGCGCCACCAGGCTTATCAAGCTTGCCCCAACAAGCAATGTCACGTGCCGATGCGTTTTCAAAAACTGATACGCCACATTCGCGACAATCAATCCTAGAAACGTAATCGGTCCAACAAGCGCCGTCGCAACCGAGACCAACACCACAATAATCAGCAGCAACTGCTTCACAATCTTGTTATACGGAACGCCCAAATTCACCGCATGATCCTTGCCCAGCGCCAGCACATCCAAATACTTCACAAATCGCAACAAATAAAGCATCGCTGCCACAAAAATAAGAATTGCAATCGCTAAAATCGACGTATTCACATTGTTAAAGCTCGCAAACATCTTATCCTGCACAATCTGGAACTCATTCGGATCAATCAACATCTCCATAAACGACGAAAAACTAGAGAAAAACGTCCCGCAAACAATCCCAACGAGCAACAAGAAATAAATATTCCGACCATTCCGTTTAAACATCAACCAGTATAAAATAAGCGCAAACCCCATCATCAAAACAACCGATAAAAAGAAATTCCAGCGCCCACTCCCAGCCCGCATCAACGCCTGTGATCCGAAAATAAACACAAGTGACGTCTGCAATAACATGTATAACGAATCCAATCCCATAATCGAAGGCGTCAATATTTTATTTTGCGTAATCGTCTGGAAAACAACCGTCGAAACCGCAATCGCAATCCCCGTAAACACAATAGCAATCAATTTCGTCGACCGAAGCTCCAGCGCAAAAGCCGGACTTCCACCCATAAATAAAAATAAATAACCAGCCATCAAAACCACAACAATACCTGCTAAAATCCAATTTTTACGCATAGGCTTTTCTCCTCATTAGCAGATAAATAAAAATCGCGCTCCCTATAATCCCGACCATCAAACTAATCGAAATTTCGTACGGATAAATAATCACCCGACCAAGCACATCACAAAACAGCAAGAAAGTCGCACCGAAAACCGCCGTATCAAACAGAGTTTTCCTAATATTATCCCCACGGTAAATCGACACAATATTCGGTACAATCAATCCAAGAAAAGGTATCATGCCGACCGTCAGAACAACAGAAGCCGTAATGAAGGCAACTATCACCAAACCAATCCGCATAATCGACTTATAAGACAATCCTAAATTCCGTGAAAACGTTTCCCCCATCCCAGCAACTGTAAACTGATTCGCATACAAATACGCAATCACAATCAGTGGAACCGCAACGTAAAGCAACTCATATCGCCCTTTTAGAACCATCGAAAAATCCCCTTGAAGCCACGAAGAAATATTTTGAATTAAATCAAACTTATACGCAAAAAACGTCGTAATCGAACTAAGAATCCCGCCGAACATCAAGCCAACAAGCGGAATAAAAATCGTATCTTTAAACGGAATCCGCTCCAAAATTTGCATAAATATAAACGTGCCAAGGAGCGCAAATAAGAAAGCCACACCCATTTTCACCAGAGGACTTGCCGTTGTAAAAACAAGTAAAGACACCAATATCCCTAATCTCGCAGCATCCATTGTCCCCGCTGTTGTTGGCGAAACAAACTTATTTTGCGTCAAACTCTGCATAATCATCCCACAAATACTAATGCCAGCCCCCGCCAAAATAATACTAATCAGCCTTGGAATCCGACTTATCCAAATAATGTCCCACTGTTCTCGCGTCAATTCAAAAATATGTACGATAGAAATCTTCTGCACGCCCACGAATACCGAAAGCAATGCCAATAATACAAACACAATAATAAGTATCGATCTCTTCAAGTAATCACCCACCTTTTAATTGAGAATGATTTTCATTATCATTTACAGAACCTATTCTAATAGAAACACTTCCGCTTGTCAAGAGCATGTTTCCATCTATCCAATTCAAAAATTCGTGTTTTAACTCCACCACCTCAGGGTAAGGAACAACAAAGGAGGTTTTAAAAAATGACCAATTCTAAAAAAAGTCAGACCTCGCAAGCGATTCACACACCGAAAATCAGTGACGCTCTTCCAAAGGACAAAGAGAAAAAGCCATTCGCCGAAAATTTACATGGGAAACCGCATCAACAAGTACAGGACTCCCATCAACAGTTCCATAGAAAAATTCTAAAATAAAATACTAATCGCCAAAGGTTTTGGAACAACCTTTGGCGATTTTTTGCACATATTCCTGTTATTTGACGATTTCACTGGAAAAGAAATGCTCACAGACTTGAGAAATCCGCTCTAAATCCACATTCCCACCAGAGATGATGCAAACGACATTTTTTCCCTTCACATAATCTACTATTTTATCAGAAACGAGTGCGGCCTCGCTAAGTGCCCCAGCGCCTTCTACAACTGCTTTCCCGCGCTGTAGCAAGTCTTTCATCGCTTGTTCTAACTCGTCTTCTGAAACCGTGATAATCTCATCTACCAATTCTCTCACAATTGAAAACGTGATGTCACCAGGAACTTTCACTGCACAACCGTCTGCCATCGTTGGCGCATCGTAATGCGGCGTTATTTCTCCAGCATCGAACGACGATTTCATCCCATGCACATTTTCAGCTTGCACACCGATAATGCGAATGTTCGGATTAAACGATTTCAGCGCAATCGCGATGCCTGATATTAAACCACCGCCGCCAATTGGCACGATGACCGTATCGACATCCCACATATTGTCCAAAATCTCCAAACCGATCGTTCCTTGCCCAGCAATTACCGCCGGATCGTCATACGGATGCAAAAAAGTCCGTCCTGTTTTCTCCGCGATTTCGATGCACTTCTCTTTGGCTTCATCAAACGTTTGCCCATATAAAACAACATCCGAACCATAACCTCTCGTTGCATCAATTTTAGCTTGTGGCGCGGTTTCTGGCATCACGATTTTACTATTGATTCCGAGTAATTTGGAGGATAAAGCAACGCCTTGCGCATGATTCCCTGCCGAGCAAGCGATGACGCCATGTTCTTTTTCTACCGTCGTCAGGGCCGCAATTTTGTTGTACGCGCCACGGAATTTGAAAGAGCCTGTTAATTGCATGTTTTCTAACTTTAGGTAAACGTTTGCTTCTGTCACACTTGTTAAGTAGAATGATTTTACAAGCGGTGTTTTGCGGGCATTATCTTGGAGCGTTTCCTTCGCTTTATTAATGTCCCAAATAGTCACAAATTCATCCGTTTTCATCATTGGAATACCTCACTATATTCCATTCCTAACGTGTCGGCGAGACTTTTTGACATGATATGACCATGATGGATATTTAGCCCACTTGCCAAGGAAACATCTGCGAGCATAGCTTGTTCCAGTCCTTTTTCTGCAATAGCTGACAGATAAGTGAGATTCCCAGTTGCCAGCGCCATCGTCGAAGTTCTAGGCGTTGCGCCCGGCATATTCGGAACCGCATAATGAAGGACACCATGCTTGATAAAAATTGGATCATCATGCGTCGTATAATGCTCGATGGTTTCCACGGTTCCGCCTTGATCGATAGCAATATCAACAATGACGCTACCCGGTTTCATCGATTTCACCATGTACTCCTTGACAATTTTTGGCGGTTTCGCTCCAGGAATGAGGATTGTCGAAATAAAGACGTCCGCTTTCTGGATTTCCCGCTCCAAATTTTCCGTTGTTGACGGCAAAATAACGACTGATTTCCCTGCGTAATGTTCCGTCAAATATGCAATACGTCCCGGGTTCAACTCCAAGATTGTCACGCTGCAACCAACTCCAATCGCCATGTCGCACGCATTGATTGCCACGTTTCCCCCACCAAGAATAACCACCTCACCAGCCGGGATATTTTCAATACCAGATAGCAAAATCCCCTCACCTTGATGTTGTTTTTCCAAATAATACGCGCCCATGAAAATCGCTCGACGTCCTGCAATTGCGCTCATTGGTTTTAGCAACGTAAGCACACCATCTTTTTCAATTGTTTCTCCGCCAATCGCTGTGGCACCTGCTTTTAGAAGAGCTTCCACACACGGTTTCGAGGCGGCTAAATGAAGAAATCCCCAGATAATCTGACCTTGTTTGAAAAATGGATATTCAGAAGGTTGTGGCTCTTTCACCTTTACGATCATGTCCGCCATCCAAGCCTCTGCCTGGTCCACAAGCGCCGCACCAGCGTCCACATATTCTTGATTCGTATAACCAGAACCAATCCCAGCATCTTGTTCTACTAATACAACGTTCCCTTGATTCACCAATATCGCCGCGTTTTCAGGCGTCATTCCGACACGCGCCTCGCCTGCCTTGATTTCTTTCACAACACTAATTTTCATCTTCGTTCACGTCCTTCTTTTAGATTGTGTTTGCGAGTACAGAATAGCACCCCCCTCGTAAACGCTGTCAAATTGAGTTTGATAAAATTTTCACAATATAAAATAGCAATTAAAACCCGAAAAGCACTGCGCACCAACACCTGCAAACACTAGAAAAAGCACTCATTTCGTGGCTTGATATAACTTTGTCCATCTTTTCAATTTCAAAACTGGACAAATTAGCAATATGTTTGTATTGCTTATATGCAAGCGGAGTCATAGTATAAGGGTGTAAGGTGAATCTTTAGCAGCGAAAGAAATGAAACGCATACGCAGCTTTCATAGGGAAAATTTCTGCGAAAGGAAGAAGCATAATGTACCTATCTGCACGTTCACGAATCATTTTAGAAAAAATTCTATCGGTACCCGGCGACATTTCGATTGCACAACTCGCTTCTTATCTGGATGTCAGCGAACGAACCGTGCGTCGCGATTTAAAAGAAGTCGGCGAAACATTACAAGATTTCAAATTAACCTTAGTCAAACACGGAAGTCGGCTCACCGTCACTGGCGCATCTGCCCAACGCGATCGCATTCAAAAAAACATATTGGAGCTCGTCAATAATGAGTTTACGCCTTTCGAGAGACAACAAATCATCTTGCGGGTGCTTTTAAGCGAGTCCGAACCAGTGAAATTGATTGCGCTTGCCAACGAACTGTCCGTCACCGTAGCCACTGTAAGCAGTGATTTAACCCGATTAGAAGAAGACTGGAACGGCAAAATCCATATTAAACGAAAACGTGGTATCGGCGTCGAATTAGAATCTTCTGTCTTAGAAAAACGCGAACTGCTCGGAGAACTACTTTTAATGACAGTTCCGAAGATTAAGCTCTATCAAATGTTCAGCGACCTCCTAGACGATAACGAAGCCCAAATCGATGAGCGTATCGTGGATTTCGTCGACCTATCTCTTTTGCACATGTGCGATCCGATCATCACTAAATGGCTGAAAAAGCTTTCCTATGAGATTAGTAATGATTCCTACATAAACGTGCTGACCTACCTCATGATAACGATTCAGCAAATTCCAAAAGGGAAAATCATCGCGAAAAGGGAGGGAAATCATGTTTTCCTGCAAGAATATCCTGAATACGACATCGCCGAACGAATTTTGCGTGATTGTTTGCCCGATATGGTCGAAATCCCAGATAGTGAAATCGCGGAACTGACGATGCTCGTGCTCGAATCAGAAATTCGCCGCGGACAAGACGTTTTTTACCGAAATGAGAAAGTACAAGCCATTCGAATTGCGAAAAAGCTGATTTCCCGTGTCGCGAAAGAAATGGATACACCGCTATCACAAATCAATGTTTTAAAAGGGCTCACCGAACATATCCAGTATTCCATCATCCGATTGAAGAAAAAAATGCCGATGAGCAACCCGCTACTAGAAATGATTAAAGCGGAGTTCCCAGATCTATTTGATATCGTGCATACAGCAGCCTGTGACGTCTATCCCTTCAAACAAATTCCAGAAGAAGAAACTGGATTCATCGTCCTTCACTTCGAAGCCGCGATTATCCATTCTGAAAACATGCGACCGTATAGCGCACTCATCGTGACCTCCCGAAGCAGTGGCATCAATACCTGGCTACAAGCAAGATTTCGGAAGCGCTTACCCAAACTAAAAAAAATGAAGTTCATCACGCCAATCGACCTTATGAAAGAAACCAATCTAGAAAAATACGATATGATCCTCTCGACATCACATTTAGAGAATTTCACCCATGATTATCAATTTATCAGTATTTTTTTCACAGATAATGAAATCAACGCTATCAATAAAAAGCTCGAAAAAATCGCGAACCGTAAGCAAAACGAGACTTTTCCAATGGATGCCGTTGCAACGACCGATTTCGAGACTGCCTTATCGAGTTTGACTGCGATGCAAACCTATTATCATTTAATTATCTCACTCATTAAGGCTACCTATTTTACAGCGAGTAGCGTGATGACCCGCAATTTAGAAGATAACCTCCGCGGCTTCAGTCAAGAAATCGCACAGAAAACCAATCTCGCAGCGGACAACCTTTACGAACAATTAAATAAACACGAGAATCACCGCAAAGTCTTGGCCTGCGGAACAAATACGGCCATGTTTCTTATCAATACAGAGGTTGAAACTGCCTCGATTCACGTTTTCGGCTCCAAGCATAATTTAGAAATGCACATCGCATCAGAAGGCAAAGTCAACATCACGAATATCCTCGTCTTCTTACTACCAAATACCCTAACAAGCGAAGAAATCGAGATTTTCACCTACTTAATCACGATGCTGACAGAGGATGAAATCGCGACTACCATGATTGAATCAGGCAACTCAGAAAAAATCAAAAATCTGATTCTCTCTATACTTCAAGAGTTTTTGGAGCAAAAAAATAGCAATCATCTGGTGACCGATCGATCGCTTGGTTTCTAGTTTTACTTTGGCATTACCGCGCCTGTCCTTTTCCCACCCCCATCCGGCGATAAGGACGCGTGATAATATATAAAAATTTTTTAGGAGGAATCTCTCACATGACGAACAAAGTTTTAAACGACTTTCTAGAACCCCAATTACAAGCATTACGAGATCAAGGACTTTACAACACCATCGATACCGTTGAAGGTCCAAACGGCGCGAAGATCAAAGTGAACGGCGCTGAATTGATCAACCTTTCTTCCAATAACTATTTAGGCTTCTCAAATGACGACCGCTTGAAAAAGAAATGCATCGAAGCAACCGAACAATATGGCGTCGGCGCTGGGGCTGTGCGTACTATTAACGGCACCATGACCATCCATAATGAGCTGGAAACACGACTTGCAGAATTCAAGCACACCGAAGCTGCAATCGCTTTCCAATCCGGTTTCAACTGTAATATGGGAGCGATATCCGCCGTTATGACGAAAAAAGACGCGATTATTTCCGATGAACTAAATCACGCCTCTATCATTGACGGGTGTCGCCTTTCCGGTGCCAAAGTACTGCGCGCCAAGCATCAAGATATGGACGATCTTCGCCGCGTCGCCAAAGAAGCCACAGAAAGCGGACTATACGAAAAAATTATGTACATCACGGATGGCGTTTTTTCCATGGATGGCGATGTTGCCAAAATCCCTGAAATCGTTGCTATCGCAGAAGAATTCGGCTTAATTACTTATGTAGATGACGCACATGGCTCAGGCGTTATGGGCAAAGGTGCAGGAACCGTGAAACATTTCGGCATGTCAGATAAAATCGACTTCCAAATGGGCACACTATCCAAAGCAATTGGCGTTGTCGGCGGCTACGTAGCAGGCTCTCAACAACTTATCGACTGGCTAAAAGTTCGAGCTAGACCGTTCCTATTCTCCACCTCTTTAACACCAGGTACCGCGGCTGCCTGTATCGAAGCTATCGATATCATGGAAAGCGACCCAGAACGTATGGAAAAACTGTGGGAAAATGGCACGTATCTCAAAGCTGGCTTAGCGAAATTAGGTTTTGACATCGGACATTCAGAAACACCAATCACACCTTGCATCATCGGCGACGAAAACCTAACACAGCAATTCTCTCGCCGCTTATTAGAAGAAGGCGTGTACGCAAAATCCATCGTCTTCCCAACTGTTCCAAAAGGTACCGGCCGCGTTCGTAATATGCCAACCGCTGCCCACACAAGAGAAATGCTCGACGAAGTACTAGCAACCTACGAAAAAGTCGGCAAAGAATTAAAAGTCATCTAAAAACAGGTGGGAGAAAGTGATTCCAAATGCACTTTCATTCCCTTCCAAAGCACAATACCAACTCAATACGTGTGAATAAAGAACAAAAAAGAGCTGCTGAGTGCACATTCGTCTCAATGTTCACCCAGCCGATTACTCTTTCTAACACCAAACTTAATTATACCACTAAAGCGAACAGAACATATAAAAATACGATTTCTAATCCAATGGAGGTTTTTTAAATGAAAAAAGTACTTATTACGGGTTGTCTAGGTCAAATTGGTTCTGAATTAACGATGCGTTTGCGCGCTGAAAACGGCACGGATAGTGTTGTCGCTACAGACATCCGCCGTATTGCTGGCAATGAAGTAATTGAAAGCGGTCCCTTCGAAATTTTGGACGTTACCGATAAAGATAAGATGATGGATATCGCGCGTGAATATGAAGTCGACACGATTATTCATTTGGCGGCCTTACTTTCTGCTGTGGCCGAAGAAAAGCCACAACTCGCGTGGAGCCTCAATATGGGCGGCCTTGTCAACGCGCTTGAAGTCGCTCGCGAACTGAACCTAAAATTCTTCACACCAAGCTCCATCGGCTCATTCGGACCTGGTACGCCGGCGGACAATACACCACAAGACACCCTGCAACGCCCAACAACCATGTACGGTGTCACGAAAGTAAGCGGCGAACTACTTTGCGACTACTACTTCCAAAAATTCGGCGTAGACACTCGCGGCGTGCGCTTCCCAGGCCTCATTTCTTACAAAACACTTCCAGGCGGCGGAACCACCGATTATGCCGTAGATATTTATTATGAAGCACTGAAAAACAAGAGCTACACCTCGTTCATCGATAAAGGCACGCACATGGATATGATGTATATGCCCGACGCGATCGATGCTATTATCAAATTAATGAAAGCGGATCCAAAACACTTAGTTCATCGCAATGCCTTCAATATCACGGCAATGAGCTTTGACCCGGAACAAATCGCTACTTCGATTCGCAAATTTATTCCTGATTTTGAGTTAAAATACGACGTTGATCCAGCCCGCCAAGCCATCGCAGACTCATGGCCCGATTCGCTGGATGCAAGTTGCGCTAGAAACGAATGGGATTTTGACCCGCAATATGACCTAGACCGTATGACAAAAGATATGCTGGAAAAGCTGACAAAAAAGCTAGAAAATGATACAGTAGTAAGGCATTAATAAATTTCTATTTTTAATAAAACAACTGTTGCGTAGGGATCGGTGTTCAGAGGGAGCGCTGATTCCTGACAACAAGCGAGGGGAAAACACATGGAAAATCAGAAACTAAAAAAAGAGATTGGCTTTTTTACTGCACTAACCATTGTTATGGGAACTGTTATTGGTTCCGGCGTATTCTTCAAACCTGAGGCCGTTTATTCAGCTACAGGAACCGCGAGTCTTGGCCTGCTAGCTTGGATTCTCGGCGGCGTTATCACCATTTGCGGAGGGCTAACCGCAGCCGAACTCTCCGCTGCCATTCCGCAAACCGGTGGAATGATGATGTACCTTCAAAAAACATATGGCAAACTAACTGCGTACTTACTTGGCTGGGCACAAACCGTTATTTATTTCCCAGCAAATATCGCGGCATTATCGATCATTTTTGCAACACAAGTCGCGAATCTTTTCGGAACTGGTGACGGCATTATCGTTCCGGTTGCCATCGCTGCCGCAGCATTTATCATGCTCATGAATTTTATCGGTGCAAAAGTCGCCGGATCCTTCCAAGCAGTCACAACAATCTGTAAACTGGTGCCTCTTATCTTAATTATTATATTTGGACTTTTTCATCAAGGTGACGTCGCGTTTCGGTTATTCCCGATAAGCGTAGAAGACCACCCATTTTTGACAAGCTTAGGTTCTGGTCTCGTAGCAACCATGTTTGCGTATGATGGCTGGATTCACGTTGGTAACATTGCCGGCGAAATGAAAAACCCGAAAAAAGATCTACCAAAAGCAATCGTGTTCGGACTAACAGGCGTTATGTTGGTTTACTTATTGATCAATATCGCTTACTTGTTCGTGATGCCCGCCGCTGCACTAGCTGCTACAGCAACACCAGCGTCTGACGTTGCGAATATCATTTTCGGCTCTATTGGCGGTAAATTGATTACTGTTGGTATTCTGATCTCCGTATTCGGCACGATAAATGGCTATACGATGACCGGAATTCGGATTCCATATGCAATGGCTCTTGATAATCAACTGCCATTCAGTAACTGGTTCAAAAAACTTGGCGCAAAAAGTAGCGTCCCTTACAACGGTGGAATTGTCATCTTACTTATCTCCATCATCATGATTTTCAGTGGAGGATTCAACCAACTAACCGATATGCTTATCTTCGTTATTTGGATTTTCTACACTCTTACGTTCATCGCTGTCTTCGTGCTGCGAAAACGAGAACCAGAGCTTGTCCGGCCATACAAAGTCCCACTCTATCCAGTGATACCAATCATTGCGATTCTCGGTGGTGCCTTCATCGTCTTCAACACCCTATTCACACAACCGATGAACGCCGGAATTGGACTCGTTCTAACAGCAATTGGACTACCAATCTATCTTTATAAAAAGAAAAAAGGACATTTCTCTGAATAAAAGTATAAAAAGCATTGGAAACTGGTTTTCACACCAATTTCCAATGCTTTTCTTACTTCACCCAGAGACTCTTATTGTTGAAATAGGCATCTAGCTCACTGCTAAACCATCGCCCATTTAATACATCATGAATTATTGTATTTTTTGCGTTTTCGGGAATGGTCTGATCCTTTTTTATCGCATCAATGATTGTTTGGTTTGTTTTTGTTTCTTTTGTCATCGTAGCCTTCGCATCAACTTCATTTGCGTCAAGCACTAGGCTTGCCTGATTATCTTTTTTCCATGCCGACCAAGTTGTTAGGCCAGCGCCGTTCGGATTGCCTTCATGCAAGAAATTTTTCAAGTAGCCGCGGAACAGTTCTTTCAATTGCTGCGCTCCTTTTAGTCCGTATGACTCACTCATCGTTCCTAAATAGCTCTCATTGTTCGTATCTAACAACGGTATGAAAACACCATGAAACGCGCCTGCCAAATCCATATCATCCGTCTTCGTCAAATGCGTGCCAAACTGCATTTCCGTATTATAAATCGGTGCCGAATACTGATCTGCCATTTTTTCAGCTGACTTCTGTGTATTAAATAATCGGTAGAAATCGCTTCCATATTTCTTCGCAAAATTAAATTCCGCCAGTTTGCTCGCATCACTCGGTATCGTCCCATCTCCAATACTTGCGGCAAAATACGGATCTCCCATCGCGAAAAATGAAAACTCGGATGCGCCAGTAAACATCATCAATGGAACATCTGAATAATTCGCATCATCAAAACCATTTTTCGGCAATACGGTCCCATCTGTGTACAAATGAGGAAACGCACTCATTCGAATAGCAGCATCCCCCATCAGACCACTAAGCCGTTTAGCAGGTAGTTGATAAAGATAGTCACGAACATCTTTACCGCTTGTTTGTAACCATTGATATGCCTCATCTTCGGTGTTTTTCACCTTATCTTCTACAACGAGTGGCGCAATCGCTTTTGCAAATACTTTAATGCTCTCCTCTTCATTCGCTGTCGTCATCCCACCGCTGAATGCAATCGCTTTTTGATATTTATCTTTAAAGAGTGGAGAAGCAAGTGTTGCCATCACATCTCTACCTCCAGCCGAAAATCCTGAAAGCGTAATATTGTCTTTATCTCCACCAAAAGCCTCAATATTGTCTTTTACCCAATCTAGAGAAGCCGCCATATCAAGCATCGCATAATTCCCTGAATCCTCTAAATCGTCACCTGTATTCAGCGCTGGCAACGGGTTAAAGCCTAATGGACCTAATCGATAATTAACCGAGACAAAAACCGTCTCTAAATCCTTCACAAAAGCTTCCCCTGATAGTTCAGCCGATGTCCCACCTTGATTATTTCCACCATGAAGATAAACCATTACGGGAAGGTCTTTCTTCTCCGTGTTAGGACGGTAAATATCTAGGTTTAAATTGTCTTCACTACCGATTACACCATCAGCACCTGTCTGTATAAATGCCTGGCTATCTTTTTTAGAAGCATCGAATGTGCCCTCAAATTTTTCAAGCTCATGAGGCTTTTTCCAGCGTAAATCCCCTGTTGGTGCCTTCGCGTAAGGAACTGCTTTCCACGCTAAAACATTCTCATCCGTATTTGTGTACCCTTTGATATTTCCATATTGTGTTTCTTGGATTTCTCCCATTTTATACGTTTGCTTTTGTGCCGTTTCATTATCCTTCTTTTCCCCACTTAAATTACCACAACTCACAAGTACTAACATGATTAAAACAAAGAGCAATATTGAAATAGTTTTCTTCATTTTTTTCCCCCTTAAATTGAACTTGAAAAGAAACCGCTTTCACTATATTATATCATGGGAAAATGCTTATAAATATGTACATTTTGTTACGTTTTCCAATGTATATTTACCTATTCCGAGTAATCTGGTAATTTAAACGGAGATTTACTCACTGGTTTTTTCTAAAAGGCAAAGCAAAAAAACGCTTGAAGCATATTATACATCAATGCTTCAAGCGTTTCTCCATTTAATGGAGACAGTGGGTAATATATAGCTAATAGAATTTATTTAAACATGTTTCATATCATTTGATGTATTTGGAGTTCTGTTTACCCATCTTTTTTCTCAATATACGAGTATCAAAATACACTCATACATTATTCTAAGCTGTCGACAAACTCTTCAAAACTATTTGCCACAAAATATACCACGGGATCTAATTCCCCTGATTCTTCATGATTCCAAACACATAGTTTAGGTGTATCCTTTGATTCCCTGTAATCTAGACAAAGATAATCTCCAGCAAATAATATCGCGATTGGTAGCAAGTCTACACCTACTAAATCCTCATTATCCGTTAGTCGTTCTTCAATTCTTGTGAGCGTAACATCAATATCATACTCTCCCAAATCATTGTTTTCAGTGTCTTCCAAGACGCATAAAAATCGGTCAATTGCATATGAATGATTATTAGCCATAAATGATTTTTCAGCTGGAACTCCACCATTGTTCTCAATTAAAAATGATTTATATTTCGCTGGAAGTCTAACTCTCCACATACTTTCTTCATTACTTACTATCTCTTCTGTTGGTAGCGGTAAAATAATTGAACCTTTTTCTACATTCATTTTATACTCTCCTCACTTATATCATCTCGGAGCATCTGCCCACATTCCACTTGTTCTCCCACCATTATGTGGAACAATATCATGAATTCCTGTCTCCACAAGTTCCATTTTTCCTGGTGTCTCGGTATGGTGCCATGTCATCCCCGACTGTTTTCCACCGACTTGCTCATCTAACCACTTAAATTGTTCTGCATCCGTCTTCTTCCAAAATGCCTGCGGTAGTTCCACTGTCTCTTTAACGGCGCCTGCACTCTTGAAATCTGCAAATCCAAATTTCATACCTTCTACTTTCTTCACTTCTACTTTTGGTAATAATGCCTGTGAAACAGCAGTATCTTTAATTAATTTCTTCTCTTTAATTGAGAGTTTATCGCCATCTGGTATACTTTTTTGCCAAGACCATTTTTGATTTTTTCTAACAGTATCTGCATAAATTTTAGCCATATCATCTAATGATTTACCGTTATTCAATATTTGCATACCAGCTTTGCGTGCCGCTTTTTCATATTTCCCTTCACGAATGACTAAATCACTTTTAATCTTACTAACACCAACTTTAGGGTACTTAATAATTTTCCCCTTCATAGCAACTCCACTAATCAAGACACCAGCAATAATAGAGAAGCTTTGTGCTTTAGTTAGTGGCACATCGGGATTCAACTTATTACTAGTCTGGCTCTCAACTTAGATTTTTGTATCGAACTATATTATAGGAATCTCAATATCATTTCCCGCTATGCCATCCAAGAAAAAACCAGGTATATTTGGATTCGATTTTCTCAATTTAAATAGTTGCACCTTACTTAGCTCTGGATAATATGAAATACTGCTTCTCTTGAACCCCTCTGCCTCGAGAATAGAATAAACTTCCGTTATAAATTTACTCCACTCGTCCAGCCCCGATTGTCCCACACTTTCTCTATCTTCTAGTAATCTAATACCATCAGACAAATAAAACATCATTAACCCCGTAGACATATCACAATTATCATTAGCAATAATTGCTTTAGGTATACTAAATCCGTTATCCCAATTATAATTTGCCACAAGTACATAAAGCATTTCTGAATCTTCAATGCTCGCCACTTGTTTTTTGGCGTCATTCAAATCCTCATTATACAAAATTGTCTCTATTTGCTTAATTTTATTATTTTCCAATTTAAACACCCCTACTTAATTTTATTAAAGTGCCTTTCCCATAGATCCATAGTTGCACCTTGTGATGGGTACAATGGCAATCCTGATTTTTGCACCTTAACCAACTTATTTTGTAAATCAAACACATCTTTTTGTAGTTCAAACACGCTTTTACTTGTATCCATCATAAGCAACCTACTCGTTATAGACTGAGTGATAGCCTCTATGCCTAGACATCGGGCTAATTGCACTATCTGGTACTCGCAAAAATAACCCATTTGTAGCATCATCGAGATTCATTCCAATTTTTTTAATAACAGGGTTCTTTGCCATATCAGCAGGTATAACATGTTGGGCTTGGTATCCTGTCCATTTACCTGATCTGCTTAATCCCATAGATTCTAACATATTTTTACCCAACTTTGTAGAATTACCGCCAACGACGACTCCTACTTTACCTGGAATAATTCTAATATTTTCAAATTGATACTTAGGAACCTTTATACCTCTACCTTTTATGGCGATACCGCCCATCAAGACACCCGCAACAATAGAAATACTCTGCATTTTGGTTAGCGGTACATCAGGATTTAATGTATTTTTACCCTTTATAGCATCTAACATATAATCCGTCATAAAATCGCCAGTTTCTTCGGATGTTACTTTAATTGTACCATCTTTCAAACCGTCGTTGTAGGCGATGCTTGCTTCTGCAGTTTCGCGATTCGTGATGCCATTTTTACTTAAGACCCAATAACTACCTTCTAACGTCTTCGTGTAATCATCGAAATTATACGTTTTCTTTGGCTTCTTCTCTGGCACTAGATGATTCAGCCAACCCAATTGCATTTTGCTGGAATCGTACGTATGTGTCGTGCCATTGAACGCTTTTCCAGCCATGATTTCATTCACGCCAGTCTTCACCTGATACATCCGTGATAAAACGTCATGCATCACGTTCGTATGACTATGTTCAAAATCCAGATACCGTTCTAAAATCTTGATCTCCTCTTTGATTTGCATCATCGACGTTTCCAGCCCCAGCTTCATGCCTATCTGTTGTCCGAGGTTTAAGTTCCCCGTCATCGAATCCATCGCATGCGTGAAGTCATCCAACAAGTTCTCTGACCGCCTAATTTCGGCATACAACGCGTCCAGTTTATCCGAGTCCAGTCGCGAGTCAAACGCATCATCCACCTGCGATTCAAAATCCTGCACATACTTCTTCAAAATCCGATCCGCTTCACTCAAACACTCAATGGTCGTGTCTACGATGGGATAATGCACCGTTTCGTAATAGCTTTTCGCACTATCGACAAACTCACCTTGGATCTCACCATCCGCCACTAACTTCGCAACGGCTTTCCGATAATCGCCCAGTGCACCCCGTAATCGCTCGCTTTCTCGTAAAAATTGCCCCACGAAATAGCGTACTTCCCCAATTTCAATCCGCGGCATGCGCATCAGCCTCCTTCGATGCAAATTTGGCTCGTTGGTGCGCTCGACGGGATTCTTGTATCGCATCATCCACGGCGTACATCTGTTTTTTCCGCTTCTGCCATTCTTCTGTCATGGTCTCTTCGACGAGTCCTAATCGCTGTCGTGAACGGTTCCCCTGCCACGCATCCTGAAATGTATGTAACACATTTTCTTGCGCCCGTTTCGCTTTTGAAAATAGTTGCTCTAACTCCTCAAACTGCCGCTCTTTCTTGATTTGTTCTTTCCAAGCCTCTTCTTCCCGTTGTCTTGGTTGCATTGCTATGTATCCCCCTTATCTATTTTTTACTGCCCACCCATTCGATTCCTTTGTGTAGCATATCGCCCAGCGCTTTTTCTGAGGCAACAAATGCTTTCTCCACATTCTTCAAATTCGCTGTATCTTTTTGAAACGCAGCGGGAGCAGATGCTGTCATTTGTGCAAATTCCATCGCGCCTTCTACCAATTGTCGCGCGCTACCAGTGGAATACGATACACTCGGTTTTGGCTGTAATTTCAGCGTATTTGTTGTCGCTTGGATTGCACTCGCATGTTCCGCTATTCGACCGCTTGGTAATTGTATTTTTTTCGCCATTCTACCCATCCTTCCATTTATTCTTTAACTCTACAATATTGTACCATATCAAAGAAATTCTTGCTGATTTCAAAAAAAGAAAAACACCCCTAAAACGTTTTATACCAACGCCTCAAGAGTGATTTTCTCCTAAACAATATTCTTCTTTAAACTTCCAAAAATGGAGACGGTGACCGTATAACCCGTTCATCAAAGGTACTCGTACCAATGGTTGTACTATCCCATAAATCACTCTTGTGGCAAATTTGTGGCAAATGATTTTAGCACTGCTTTTTCTTTAATAACTGCTTTTTATAATTCTCAATTAATCCAATTCCACTTGCATCAGATGCTTTAGGCAAGATGCCTAGCTTTCTATATTTTCAATCATTCAACATAGTCATACATTTTTGCAGCAACTTAGTGGAGATCATTCCAATATTATCCGATTCAAAGTTTAGGACATAACCTTTTTTCATTCCACTTGTAAGAAATAATTGTAAAGACAATACACACAGTTATAACAATCAAGTAACCAGCTATAATATTTGTACTCACTCCTGATACCACTTCCATTGTTGAGGCTGAGGTATTGTATATTTTAGATATTGTAAGAAGCATCAAGTTTTTCAGATCATAACCGCCCAAATTTGGTACAATAAACATGTATAAAAATAACATGACTATGCTTACTAACGTTGAACGAATCAGAATGGTTAGTGTGAAGAAAAAAGTTCCAAATAAAATAAAAACTAATGACTGATAAAGAAACTGTAAGGGTAGTTTCGACAAGTAGTTCACACTTGTATTAGGCTGAACACCTACTAATAAATTAAATAAATACTGTACTCCTATCGAAAGCAATATTGTAATCAGAGCAGTAGCGACAGCAACAATCGCAATAGATATAAGCTTACTAAAATAGAAAGATTTATAACCTCTTAATAATAACTGATTTTTAATCGTTCTATATTTAAAATCAAAAAAGGCAACATGACAGCTATATACTCCAAAAAGAATGGGTAAGATTATAATTGCAATAGATGTAAAAATTTGATTGGGCGCATTTAAGGGGTTTATTGCCACTTTTGCCGCGATAACACGGTAATAATCATATTTTAATGCATTGCTTATCTCTTCCGAATTACCATCCTTCTTAATCTTCAACTCCTCTGAAAGTGCCTGCTTCAAGGTAATTCCATCTTGTTCATACGTCTCCATTGTTATATCAAATCGATTTTCTTTTTGATGGAGCGAACTGTATTGTGTATAGCTAGAAAATACACACATCACAATAAGAGATATAAATAATGAAATAAGATATTTTGCCTTCCATTGATAAAATAATTGCATCTTTACACTAGCCCACATACTTTTCATATACGCTCTCCAAATCTGTAAACTTTTTTATATCAACATGAACTAGTTGCATATCATTTATTACAAAAACTTCATCCAAGATTTGATTATAAAAATCAAATTGATGCCCACACACTAGTACAAGCATTTTATCTTTGCATGATATTAACAAATTTTTAACTTGCTTAGCTGTTTCGTAATCCAAGCCATTAGATACTTCATCCAAGATTAGCATTTCTGGCTTTGTAAATATGGCAATAAAAATAGACACAATCTTTTTTTGCCCTAATGAATACGATCCTATTTTTCTCTTTAGCACGCTATCATCTATGTATTTCAGTAGCAATACCCGCTCCTCTTGTTCTAAATCTCTTCCAACCAATAATTTAATATTATCATATGCATTTAAATTGCTATACAATTGTGACTCATCAAAAACCGCTGCAATGTTTACAGGCTTGATAATCTTACCTAGGTAGTCTTCAAAACCCATAATACAATTAAAAAAAGTGGTCTTTCCAGCCCCGTTTTTCCCTAGAAAAAAAATAATACCTTTGGAATCAAGCTTTGAACTGCTCCCTGTCAAGTAGACAGGCTAAAAAACAAAAAGAAATAATATGACTTGGAACAAAAATACCATATTTA
>NZ_JAASTT010000022.1 GCF_014322795.1 Paenilisteria portnoyi | reverse complement strand
AATGGGGAGGTTCCTCTTTTTTGTTGCTTTAAATCTCTTGTGCCGCAAGGCTTAGGAGTTATGAAATTAGTTCAATTATGTATTTACTAAGAAGGCTATATTAGCCCTCTTAGTATCTTGGCTTTCAGTCCATCTGTTCCAATATCTTAGAAACTTTTCTGAAACTCAATTTTCTCTATACAATATAAATACTAATCCATAAATAAAATACAGGTACTAGGAATACTATCTGAAAGCCAGACTAGTTCATTTCCAAAATAGAATTTACTTCCTTGATTACCGGCTTTTTTAGTATCAATTTTTAGTATTATTGGAGAAGAATTTTTTCTTGTTCCAACTAAATGAGCAGTATTTATGTCTTCAGATAGATGGACATATTGTCTTGCTTTTGGAAGTAGCCCATTTTTTCGTATATCATCTATAAAGTCTGGAGATGTTCCATGATACAAATATATTGGTGGCTCAGCCTCCTCTTTTTTTATTGTACCCGGGATGGAGTGTCCATAAAAAGCTCTTATCTTGCCTTCAATAATTTCATGCCTTTTTTTAGGGGAATTAAAAATCATTTTTTCAATATCTTCTTGTTCAATAGCTTGACACCCATCTATTTCCCTCAATGATTGGAGTAACGGTTCTATTGGAGTGAAACCTAGATCATCGAGTTCTAATTCATACTCCCAAGGGGCATGTCGCAATGCATAAGATATTTCTTTACTCAACTTCGAATATTCATTGCTATTCACTCTATCCCCTCACTTTTATTAAAATCAATCATTTCACGAACTGCTTCTTTAACCCACATCCACAAATCTTCAAATTCGCCTCTTTGCTCATATCCTTCTGAAGAAAAATCATGGATTAATTGAACCGTATTTCCTTTGCCAATCTCAAAACACGCAATATCATCATTATCGTCCCTTTTGGCAAACGGGATTAGCTTTCTATTAGGATACCTTTGTTTTAAATCAAAATATCTTCTTGTTGCAACATCAGCATCTAATAGGTACCAAATATCAAAATCAACCATATTTAGCTCTACAATTTTTTGAAAAGACTCAGGATATACATAAATATTGGAATCCATCAAATATGACATACTAAACTTCCTCTCTATTTCATTTTCTCTAATTCATAAGAACCCATTGGATTATTATTTCTGAATCCAGCGTTTTGTTTTTGAATCCTTAATTCTAAGGCCTCTCCCCATGTTTTAGAGACACCTTTCTTAGTAGTAAATCTATCTACCATATCCGCTGGCAATAAGTCATTAAAATTTCTAATATTAGCCTTGACTTCTATACCCGCAGCTCTAGCAGCTGCTACCCTTGTATTATCAATTGTTGTATACATACCATCTGACATTTTGACCACATCAATCGGATCGCCATTCCATCCTTTCTCTTTCATGCTTTTTATAATTTCTGCTGATCCATTAACCGAACTTTGACTAAACCTAATTTTCGATGGGTTAATACTCTGCGCTTGTGAATTAGCAATTATAGGAGTTTGTTTCTTATATACACCGCTACCCCAAACACCTAGATAACCTAAACTCACCATTCCCACTGAACCAGCATAGGCAAATTGCTTTTTCTCCCATTCTGTTAAGACTTTTCCATTGAATGGATTCACCCCTGTTTCGACTGCTAACATTTGTTTCATGTAAATGTCCATCAAATCAGTACTTATACCGCCCGAACTTGTCGTCACGGTGCCATTTTTCACAGCCGCCGTGTAGGCTTTCGTTGCTGCTGCATTTTGTTGCGGCGTATTACCTGGTTTCGATAGCCAATAGGTGCCGTCATCCAGTGGACTCTTCTGATAATCAGAGAAGTTATACGAACTGATGGCTTGTGTATTTTTACATACGGCTTGGTACGCTTTCTTCTTTCTAGCTTCTTCTGCTTTTTGTTTCGCTTTTTTCTTGGCTGCTAGTTGTTTTTTTACCGTTGCTTTGATGGCTTTTCCTGTGGCTTTGACATAATTGAAAGCTTTTCGTAGTTGTTTGATACCTGCTTTCTTGATGGTTTTTACAATATGCTTCACTTTTTTGGCTACTTTTTGTACTTTTTTCAGTGCTACTTTTGCCTTTTTATAAACCTTTTTCGCCACTTTTTTGATTTGTTTGATGGATTTCTTAGCAGCTTTTTTGAATTTAGCAACGGCGCGTTTGACTTTGGTGACTGCTTTTTTAGTAGCTCGTTTTATTTTTTTGTAGACTTTTTTAGCGGCTCGCTTGATTTTCTTGATGACGCGCTTCACTTTTTTGACGGTTCGCTTGATGGCTTTCTTGACTTTTTTGATTCCTTTTTTAATACTTTTCTTGAGTTTTTTCGCGGCTTTTTTGGCCTTTTTCTTGAGTTTCTTCGCTTTTTTCTTGAGCCAATTCATGAAGTGACCGCTCGGGTCGCTATAAGAATTCGGATTGTTGCCTCCGTAAATGTAGCGGTTTTGGCTTCTTGGGTCGTCTAGGGCGCCGCGGTAGCTATCGGCTTGTAGGAAACGACCGGTGTTGGTGTCGTAATTCCTTGCGCGTAGGTTTTGTGTGTCGCTTGTGTCGTGCATTTGCGCGCGGTAACCGATTTGGTTGGCCATTGGAACTGCTGCGATGGCTGTGCCGTAGTCGGTGTAATCGTAATCGGTGCTTTCTTCGCCGTCGGATGTCGTTGCGATGTCTGTCAAGCCATTTTCGTGATAGCTTTCATCTTCGGTGCCGAGGATTTGGTCGTCTTCGCCAAAACGGTAATCCGTGCTGGTTTCTGTTGTTTCGCCGTTATCTTCGGTGGTTTCGTCTAGTTGCGCGACTTGGGTGTATTCTTGGGTTAGATCGTTGATGTAGCGAATTGTTGTGATGGCTTGATATCCAACAGATTTGGTTGTTTCTGTTGTGCGCTCGGTGCTTGTCGAGCTGTTGCCATCGCTTTCTTTCAGCTCGGTTTTACCTTGGATACCGTCTTTGGTTTTCGTTGGTGTGCCTTCTTCGGATGTCGTTGTTTTTGTGCTGTTGTCTTTCGTCACAACGTCAGTACCTTCTTCTGCGATCGGAGAGCACCCTTCAAAATCGCCAGACGCGCGTTTTTCGAGTTGTTTGGCTAGGCTCTCGGTTTTCTCTTTTTGCTTCGTTGTCGTGCCTTCTGTGCCGTTTTGCCTGGTGTTACTTTAAGTTTGTCTTTGGCTTGTTTGTCGTTGGTGGTGATCCATTCGCTGAGGGTGCCTTGGACTTCTTTGGTTTTATCGGTGATGGTTTCTTTGCCAATCCGGTTGCCGAATGCGTCATAGCTGTAAGTCGTGACGTGGCCTTCGTTGTCGGCGGATTGGATGAGTTGGTTTTCACCGTTGTATGTGTATGTTTCTACTTTACCACTTCTTAAGGCTTTTTTGGTAATGTTTCCGTTTTTGTCGTGGGTGTAAGTCGTGTCGGCGTCTCCATCGGCTTGGATCATCGCGAGGACATTGTCGTCATCGTAATAGTAGTCTTCGATGGTTTTTTTGCCGTTTTTGACGCGTTTTAGTTTGGTTCGGTTGCCATTGGCGTCATAGATGTACGTGATGACTTCGGTGTTTTTGCCTGCTTTGATGGTCGTGTCGATGAGTTGATCGTCGGCGTCGTAGGTGTGGGTTTTGACTTGTTTCGTCCCGTTTTGGTTGATCGTTTCTTTGCTGACATTACCATTTTCATCGTAGACGTAATCGAATGACGCGATGACTTTGCCAGACTTGTTGCTGGTTTCGACGTGTTCGGTTTCGCCAGTCGCGGAGTAACGGTACGTTGTTTTGGTGCCGTTGCTGTAGTGAATCGCGAGTGGTAAACCGTTGGCGTCGTAGTCGTAGGTCGTTTTCTTGCCGTCTGCTTCGATGACATCGGTTAACTGGTTCGAGTCGTCATAGCGATACGTCACGCGGGTGCCGTCTGGGTAGATCAATGCTGTTTTGCGCCCGATGGTGTCGTATTCGTATGTCAGCGTTTCGCCATTGGCATCTTTGACCGCTGTTACATCACCATATTTGTTGTACGTGAAGGTCGCTGTGCCGTCTTTGGATGTGGCGGTTTTGATGTCGTCGTTCTCGTCGTAGGTGTATTTGTAGCCGCCTCCGTCGAATTGTTGCTCCACCAGATTGTTCAGTTCGTCGTATTTGTAGGTGGTCTTGCTACCGTCTGGTTTCGTTTCGGATTGGAGTGAACCGTCGAGGCGATACGCATATTTCTCCGTTTTGCCTTCTGGTGTCACTTCTTTGACCATATCGCTGCGGTCGTTGTAACTGTATTTCGTCACAAAACCTTTCGCATCTTTAATCTCCGTCAGATTATCCACTTTGTCATACGTATACGTCGATGTCTGGCCTAATCGATTCTTCGCCGTCGTCATCCGATCCAGCGCATCATATTTGAACTGTTCTTTGTTGCCTTTCGCATCCGTGGTTTCCGTTACGTTCTCGTTGCCGTCATACTTCATTTTCGACGTATTCCCACGCGTATCTTTCACCGAATCCAACAAGCCACGCGCATCATAATGATACGTCGTCACCGCATTTGTCGGGTCTTTCATGCTCACTACTTGGTCGTTTTTGTTGTAGCGGTATTCGGTGCTTGCTTTCAGCGGGTCGGTTTCCTTCGTCACATTTCCCTTTTTATCATACGCATACTAGTACGCCTGATTTCCCGGGTCAATCATCGACGTCACGTTGCCAACCTTGTCGTACTGCACTTTCGACTCGTTGCCGCGCACATCTCGCATCGCCGTCACGCGATCCAATTTATCATACGAATAGCCGACCGACAGTTTATTCGTATACGTAATCGCCGTCAAACGCTGCGTTTTATCATACGAATAACGCGTGATTCTGCCTTTCGCATCTTTTTCAGACGTCTGCTGGCCAAATTTATCGTACGTATAGCTGACCAAGTCCTTCTTCGACTGATTATCACTTTCCGCGGTCAAATCACCGAACTCGTTGTACGCGTAACTCTGCTTGTAGCCAATTTCATCCGTTTCCGAAAGCAGTAAATCGTCGTTATCGTACGCGTATTTTGTCGCCTTACCGTTCGCATCGATTTCCTTCAACACATTCCCACGCAAATCATACTCAAATTTGGACGTAATTCCCGCAGGCTCTTTCGCCGTCAAAATGTTATCCGCATCGTCGTACGTGTAAACCGTCGTGTTCCCGCGCTTATCTGTCTCCGCCGTCAAACGACCAGCCGCATCATAGCGATTCAGCAACTTAAAGCCAGCCGCGTCAATCTCGGTCGTCAAACGTCCCAGCGGATCATACCCAAACTGCGTCTCATTTCCTTCCGCATCGGTCTGACTCGTCACAAGCCCCGTCGCGTCGAATTTCTGCTGCGTCACGCCGCCATTTTCATCGACAACTTTGATCACGTTCCCGTTCGCGTCATACGTCACGCTCGATACAGCGCCCGCCGCGTCCGTCGTTTTCACCAAGTCGTCGTTGCCATTGTAGCCATAGCGCGTCGTCTCGCCGAGCGGATTCGTCTCCGTCAGCATATTGCCTTCCGCGTCATACGTGTACGCATATTTCCCACCATTCGGCAGAATTTCCGACGTCACATCGCCGCGTTTATTGTAAGCAATACGCTGCGTCGTGCCCTCCGGATGTTGTTGCGCGACCAATCGATCCGCCGCATCATACGCATAACCCGTCTTATTCCCACGCACATCCGTCTCGCCAACAACGTTTCCAAACGCATCATAGTCATACGTTTCGCTCCGTCCTTTACGATCCGCCACGCGCGTCACATCGCCAATTTTATTATACGCATAACTTTCCTTTTGTCCCGTATTGTCTTTTTGCTCCAACAAACGATCCATTTTATCATACGCAAAAGTGGAAACCGTACCATCGGCGTTTTTCTGCGACACGACATTATCCGCCAAATCATAGTCATACGTCGTTTTCCGACCAATCGGATCCACGCTCTCCGTCACATTGCCACGCACATCATACGCATACGTCGTCTTGTTCCCAAGCGTATCCACAATCGCCGTCACGTCGCCCGTCTGGTTATAATCGTACGCCGTCTCGTTCCCATAAGGATCAATTTCCGCCGTCACATCGCCATTCTTGTTATAGCGATACTGCGTGATATCCCCCGTCGGCGAAACCTCCGTCGCCACCAATCCAAGCGCATTATACGTATATTTCGTCACGTTACCTTCCGCATCCGTCTCCCGAATCACGTTCGCTTCCCCGTCATAAGCAAGCGTCACCACATGCCCATTGCCATCCGTAATCCGCGTCACATTGCCAGCCGCATCATACACATAACGCGTTTTCGCGCCCATCTCATCCGTCTCCGTCTGCACCTGGTCCAGCTTATCAAACGCGTACTGCTTCACGCCACCAGCCGCATCACGCTCCGCAACCACACTGCCATTCGCATCATAATCATACGTCGACACACGCCCAGCCTCTTTCAGCTTCGTCGTATTGCCGTTCGCATCAAACTCATACTCCTGCACGTGCCCTTCCTGATCCACAAAACGCGTAATATTCCCCATTTTGTCATACGTAAAGGCTTCCGTTGTGCCATCCGGATACGTAATCCGCGTCACATTCCCGTCCGCATCATACGCATACGCCGTCACGTTCCCCAACGGATCCGTTTCCGCCGTCATATACCCCGATTTCGCGTCATACACATACGTCGTCTTCTGCCCGTCCGCCGTCTCCTCCGACAACTTCTGACCAAGCGCATCGTACACATAACGAATCACAGCACCATCCGCGGCCGTCGCTTTCACAACCCGATTCAGCGCATCATACGCGAATTTCTCCTTGTTTCCAAGCGGGTCCATCTCACTCATTTTATTCCCGTTCCCGTCGTACGCATATTTCGTCACGCCACCCATCGGATTCTTCTCCTCCGTCAAGCGACCCAATCCATCATACATATACGCCGTCTTATTCCCATTCGCATCCGTCTCACTAACCTTGTTCCCGTTCGCGTCATAGCCATAAACCGTCACGTCACCGCGCGCATTCGTCTCCCGCGTCAATTCCCCACGCGCATTCCGCACATACGTTTCCTTACCACCATTCGCATCCGTCACCGCGCTGAGCATCGACAACGCATCATACGCATACACCGTCACATTCCCACGGCCATCCGTTTCCCGCACAGGATTTCCAGCTGCGTCAAACACCGTTTTCGTCGTCACCCCATTCGCGTCCGTTTCCGAAACCAGCTGCCCATCCGCGTTGTAGGCGTACTTTTCCACCCCGCCATTCGGCAAAATAGACCTCGTAACGTTGCCCGCCGCATCATATTCATACGTCGTCACCCCGCCAAGACTATCCGTTTCCCGCACAAGTTGATTTTTCCCATCAAAAGTCGCCGTTTCCGTTGACCCATCCGGATAAACCGTTTTCGTCACATTCCCGTTCGCATCATTCACAAACGTCGTCTTATTTCCCAGCTGATCCACCGAAGCAACCAACTGATTTTTCCCATCATACACGTTCTCCGTTAACGATCCATCCGCGTATTCAATTTTCGTCGTCTGCAAGCGCTCATTAAAATAAATCACCTGCTTATTCCCATTAAAATCCGTCGTCGTCGTTTTCCCGTTCGCATAAGCAAGCGTCGCAACATGCCCCTCGCCATCCGTCTGCTTCGTCACACGACCATCCGCATCAAACACGTTCTCAATCAACAATTTCCCGTCATGATCCTTATAAGACGTCATGTGATGCGCATCATCATACTGATACGTCACCCTTTTCCCCGTCTGATCTACGAGCTTCGTCAAATTCCCGTCCGCATCATACGAATACGCCAATTTGCCACCGTCCGGCAAGGTAATCTCCTTCAAATGCCCCTGCGCGTCCCACGCAAAGTTGAGCACCTTCCCAGACCCCGTCACCATCTTCGTCAAATCCCCATCCGCATTATACGAATAAACCGTCACGTGCCCCGCCTGATCCGTCACCTTCAAAAGCTGCCCATTCGCCGCAAAAAGCGACACATCACCAGTCTCCGAATTCACGACCTCAAACTCCCGCCATCCGCACGCGTTAACATCACCGTGCCGTCTTCCAAGAACCCAAGCTGATCCGCCAAATTAAACGTCCAGTTCCGCCCCATCGGACTATCCTTACCTTGCCCCATCGAATTATACGTCCGCGTAATCGTCTGCTCCTTATCAAAATCAAACCACTTCGCGTCCTCCATATCATAAAGCAAATTCCCACTATCAAAATTAATCGGCTCATATCCGAACGTACAATGCTTGCCACGCCCAACCGCCAGCGCATCAAGTCGCATCTTATCCGCCGTAGAATATGTCGCCGTCTGATACGCCTTACCCGCATTCTGTTGCGGATTCCGAATAAACACCACATTCCCCTGAACCAAGAGCTCATCCTTCATATTATTATCCAACATAAACTGCGACCGCTTGTTCGAAATCCCGTAAAACTTCAACAAACGCGGCAACGAGTCCATCCCCGTTACCCGATAAATCTGAAACGTATCATACTTCTTGCTCGCCGACTCGTTCCCGTCCTTAATCTCGGCCTCCACTTGGTATAAATGATTCTCCTTCAAAGCCCCCTTCAAAAGCATCGTATTCGTTTGCCAATTACTCATCAACTCACGATACTCCTGCGTCAAATTATTCAGCTTCGGATAATCCGGGAACAAATAATCCCGCCCAATCGACGGATCCGTCCCGCTAAACGTCACCTTATTTTTATCCGACGTATCGACAATTTTATAATTAATCTTCGCATCCGGACGACCAACCCCGTCCATACCAAGCGCCGTAAAATCAAGCATGCCATCATTATTCGCACTCACAAAAGGACGCAAATACAACGTCGTATCTTTCAGCGGCATATCCGCATCAATCGGCGGACGCTCGCGGTGCTTAAACACCACATACGGCGACTCACTCGTCACACCAGATTTCGGCGCAGCAAACACATCGGCCTGCGAATACGGCAATTCAAATCCATTCACCTTCGCCGTTTTCACCAGAATCCCATTATTTTTCCCGCCATTCACCCAGTCCTTCGCGGCCGTCGTAATATCAAACGAAACCCGACGATTCGCATCATCAATCCCGCCAATATACGTCTCATGACCATCTAGATTCGCAGGCGGACCATACGGAAAACCGAGGCTCTGAAATTTGCCATACGTCAGGTCATCAATCGCCCCAACATCCTTCGTAATCCCGTGCGCTTCGAACTGGCGCTGAATCACTTTGCCATTGCCATCTTTCGCACGATCTCCCCAAAAACCTTCCGTTCCACTTCTAAAAAGAGAAAGCTCCGCCGATTCAATTTCGCGGTTCGTCCCAATTTTTTTAATCTCACTATCCGGAACCTTCACAACACCATACGTGATAAAATGAGCCGCGCCAAGCGTTCCCGAGTTATTCCCATCATCGTATCCAATATACATATACGGCTGAAACGAGTACGCCACATCATCCCGATACTGGCGCAAACTCGTCGCCTCAATCCCATTCGTAATCTTCGTACTCACAAACGAAACCGCGACCTTCGCAAGGCTTCCCGTCACATTCGCCGTACTAAACGCCGCGACCTCGAGCTTATAGCCATCCGCCGTCTTCACCGATTTCGCCGACAACGTATCAATCACAGAACCAGTCTCGTCTTCCAAAACAGGACTTGCAATCGCGCTAATCAAGGTTTTGCCACGATAAATAAGCGTCGCCGCATGTTTCGCGTCATCTTTCAGCGTCACACCATCCGGAACCGTCAAATCAAATGATTAATATTAGTTGTACCTGCCAATATAAAATCTCAATGTAAAAAAAGCTACATATCATTGTTCGATACATAACTTCAGAAATAATTTGCATATAAAATTTTATGTTTACAAATAATTAATTACCCTTTCGTGGAAAACATTGTAGCTGAGTAGTCCCTCATCTATTAATTTATTAATCACATCCTTATCAAAACCATTGCTACTTTCACTGTATCTACTGGATACACAATTAAGCTCAATTACCATAGTTTGAAGCGTATTCTTATCAAATTTATTAACCAGCCTACTCACTTCAGAAATTAATTTATCATTTTTAGCCTGTGATGTCTGAATCATATTACTGATTAATTTATTTTTAATCAAGAGTAACAGCTGCTTATTGTCGCCAATGTTATAGTAATCTTTCAATGCCCTTATTCTCTTTATTTCTGCATCTAGATTTACAACATCGAATCGATTATTACTCAATATAGCTGATAACTCCATGGCTATTTTTAATTTTGCATAGTTAAAAGAATTAATTTTTACTGCCATTTCTAAAATAAAGATTGTACTATAGCTACTTTGAGGTTCCATACTATTTTCCTTCACCGATTCTGAGGGCTCGTATACTTCAATTAAAATATCATCAGAAAGGCTACTTAATTTATCCGTAATCACTACTTTTACATTATTCCAATCCAATCCCCCATTCCCGCTTCCCAACGGAGGAATTGCTATAGAATTGATTCCCCTAGCAACTATTTCTTTTTTTAATGTTTCTAACCCTTCCTGTATATATTCTATTTTTGATTTTTGTCGCCATTTATTTTTAGTAGGAAAATTAACAACTATTTTATCCTCTCCATAAAAAAAATGAAGTTTTCCTGGAATCAACTCACCACTTTTACACAAATCCTTATACTCGCTTTCCATGACAGGGAATTTTTTCTTAAATTGATATGCTAGCCCTTTTCCTAGATATCCTTCACAATTAACTGTATTCACGAGGGCACTTGCTGCAGAATCGAATATATTACCAGTTACGTATTTAATCACCGTCTAACCATACCCCCTTGTTAATGTGAACACCACAGTTACTATATTTTTCAGAAAGGTTTGCATGAATTTTTTCATTGCACCATATAGCAGTGAAATCATTCTTATCTACTTTGTGTTTACTGACACATTCAGCCATTTTCACGTGCTTAACATCCTCTTTTTCAAACCATTCGACCTCTTCATTTTTTACGTTCATATTCATTATATCCCATTCTATAGCTTCAATTCCAGCATCATATGTTAAAAGTTCAAACTCTCCAGATAATGGATGTTTAGGTATAATTTCAAAGCCTTTCCGCCTCGCCAACTCTCTCTTTACTGTTATATATACAAAGTTTTCAGCGCCATATTTATTTTTAACAGCTACATCAAAAGCACTGTAAGGATGGAAATGAAAAAGAACAAAATTATCAAGACTATTTTCTTTCCTTTTGGATAATATCCCCTCATCTGCCACATCTTCAAAAGAACACTGAATTTTTTTCACATCATTTCTAGATAATAGTCCATTTTTCATAATACTAGCCAAGTTATCTTTATGTGTAAGATGATATAATAGCTTTCCCGTTTTAATATCCCCCATAATTAAGCCCCCTCAATTTCTTATATCAAACATTTTTATCTTTATTATAGCATTAGAAGGATTCCATTCCAAACATTTCCACATTGTTATACATTAATTCTATTCATATAACCTTAATAAAGAATTAACTGCCTACTCCCATGATATAATAAAACAAAAAGACAAGGAGTCGAATCCGATGTTTTCTAAAATAACTATCAGCAATTTCTTTTCCATCCACGACCAAGTAAGCCTGACGCTCGATCACAGCTACAGCCCGGCCGATATTTTCAACCAAAACACCCTCTACACCTACTATGATAATCAGAAAAAGCGCAGCATTCTAAACGGAGCAGTCCTATACGGCGCCAACGCATCCGGCAAAACAAATCTACTCTACGCCTTCGAATTCATGCGCACCATGACCCAAAAAAGCCATACCTACACCGAAAAAACAGATTTTGATATCACGCCCAACGCCTTCCAATTTTCAACAGCGAAAGAAACCACCAGCCGCTTCACCATCACCTTTACAGAACCCAACTTCCAGGAAAACCAAGACATCCAATACACCTACGAACTCGCCATCGACGCGGGCACCCTAGAAATCCAAGAAGAATCCCTAACGTACAAAAAAATACTCAAAACAACATTATCCAAGCCAATTATCGTTTTTGAACGCCTAAAAAGCCAAATTCCCAAAAAATGCACCCAACTAAAAAGCCTTTTTATCAAAATCGAGCAAGAAAACATCACGTACAAATCCATCCTATCCATGCTCATCCACGACATCAATAAAGCCTATTTCAGCAAAGAAACCGCGTCTCTAGCCTATAAAATCGTCGAAAGTCTGGCAACCGAAGTTACCAAAGGCTTCCAAACCAAACAATTCGATGGCAATTCCCTAGAAGCATTCGCCGAACAAATCAACAAAGACAGCGGTTTCAAAAAAGAAATACTAGAAACCCTTTACGATTTCGATTTTGCGATTCAAGATTTTTCCGTCACCGACATGACCGATAATCTCGTCGAATCCATTGAACAAGCCACTTTTTCCGATGAGGTCAAAGCCCAACTCATCGCGACGACGAAAAAAAACCGACGCTTTGAAATCAGCACCGCGCATATCGTGGACGACGTGAAATACCCGCTAAGCATGAGCATGGAATCCGATGGCACCAAGAAATTCCTAGAAAGCTCGATCCGACTTTTCGACGCGCTGCAAAACGAAATCCTGTTTATCAGCGACGAATTCGACAACAAATACCATACGAAAATCCAAGAAGGCCTGCTAAACAAATTCATCCATCAAGAAAACGACAAAAAAGCGCAGTTTCTAATCGCTTCCCATAATCCGCTTCTGCTAAATCCCGATCGTTTCGCCAAAGAACAAGTCATTTTCATCCAGAAAGATCGCGAAACCCAGGCCAGCGAAGTTTTCAGCCTCAGCGAATTCCATGAAATCACCTACGACAACCACAATTGGACGAATCTCTATTTAGACGGTCGTTTTGGAGCCGTTCCGGAGGTGTTTTAAATGGCTCGTGAAATCAGGAAAATCGTCCACCTCTTCATACCAGAAGACAGCGGTGGCATCAAACCAAACAGCTGCGAAGCCCACTACTTCAAACTACTTTTCCAGCGCAGACTGAAAAACTACCAACTAAAAATCTACACACACGCCCAAGAAACTAAATTCAAAAAAGCGCTGAAATTCAGCGCCCATCCCGATGATAAATTTTTCATAATAACCGATCTAGATTTCACAGAAGACCGATCCAACCTCCGATACGTCAAGAAAAAGATTCGCAATCTCGCCGCTCTCGGAGAAAACGCCCAACTATTCGTCTCCGGCCGCAGTTTCGAAGTCTGGCTCTGCATGTACCACGGCGTATACACCAAACGCTTCATCTCCCAAAACGCCCTCAACAAAGCAGTCGCCCGAGACTACACAAAAAAAGAGCGCTGGTACATCAAAGAACGCGGGCGACTCTACAACAATTTGAAACCAGCCAGCGCCAACGCAAAAAAATCCCGACGCATCATCCTGTCAGGCGGCTCGCGCGACCAAAAACGCTATGTAACAGAACTTCCCGATTTCAACGATGAAGCCCTGCTCGACTATTTTATTGCTCGCGAAACCTTTACGTATGTGGATTTGTTGGTGAAGGAATTGCAGCATTTGAGTCGGTGATAGGAAAGTTAAAAGTGGAGAACCCTATACCTGGATTTCTCCACTTTTAACTTTCTGAACCATTTGAGCATTATTTATAACCGCTAAATAAGATTCATCCTTAAACCACATCAAAACTCGCTGGATAACGTACCACTCCCGACGGAATCTCTTCCGCCAATGAATACACCATAAAATTCACATCCGGAACTTCAAACGGCGCCGCGATTTGGTAGTTTTTCGCTAATTCAAAGCCGAATCGCGGATAATATGTCTCATGTCCCAAAACACTAATACAGCTATAATTCGTGTTTTTCGCCTTAGCAATCCCAGCCTCAATCAACCGTGCGCCAATGCCCCGCGACTGCCATTCGGGTTTCACGGCAACCGGAGCCAACACAAGAATTCGTTCCTCCCCGACAAAACACTCGCTCAGTAGACTGTAACCAATGACTTCCGCACCATCCTTCGCAACGAGCGCAAGTTCTGGCAAATAGTGCTTGGAAGCCACAATCGCATCCACTAAATCAGCTTCAGCAGGCGTCGGAAAACTGGCCTCCAACACGTCACGAATTCCTTTTGCATCTTCAGCTTTTGCCACCTCAATCAAAATCATGAGGCATGCATCTC
This sequence comes from Paenilisteria portnoyi, assembly GCF_014322795.1. Lineage (GTDB taxonomy): Bacteria > Bacillota > Bacilli > Lactobacillales > Listeriaceae > Listeria_A > Listeria_A portnoyi. Next base: position 51,531 of record NZ_JAASTT010000022.1, on the reverse strand, counting down.
CGCGCGTAGTTTTGCTATTAAAACTTCTAAATCTTTCATTGCATCGAAAACTGTCGTCGCCGTGATTTCGCCTGGCATCAAATGAATCGTCTCATCCGCTATCGTCGCGCGTTCCGCCACCTGCTTTAGCGCCTCATCCGATAAACCGTCCAGCCCCATATCAAGCAAACACGTTGGCAATCCCAATTCCTCATAAAAACCACGCAATGTCGCAATCTCGTCTGGCCGATTCTCAATCATCAACTGCACAAAAACACCATATGCCACCTTATTCCCATGCAATAAATGATGTGTCGCGTCAAGCACTGTCAACGCATCATGAATCGAATGCGCGCCAGAAGTCCGGCCGTAATCATCACCGAATCCGCCGACCATGCCACCAATCATAATATTCGTCTCAACCACCTTCACAAACGCCGCACTCAATTTCCCGTCACGCATCGCCTCAAGCGCGCCAACGCTCGATTCCAGCAGAATATCCCGACACAATTTTGCCGTATAATGTGCAATATCAATCGCAACAGACCGTTCTGTGAGCTGCGAAATAATCACGTCCGCCTCATACCATTTCGCCAGCGTATCCCCGATTCCCGCGACCATCAATTCAATTGGCGAGTCCAAAATCACCGCTGGATCAAGCAATACCAACGCATTACTCCGCGCAAAAATATCATATTGCAACATCTCGCCACGCGTATCATACATCACACTAAGCGGCGTCCAAGCAGCACATGTCGCCGCCAACGTTGGCAAAATCACGACCGGCATCGCCAAATAAACCGCCACTGCCTTCGCTAAATCCGCAATTTTCCCACCTCCAACACCAATAATCGCGTCCACATGCCCCGTCTCCGCAAGCACCGCCATCCGGTCCCGCTCCTCAAACGAACATTCTCCGCCATACTGCTCAAAAATCGCGTCCACACCAGCCAATTCAGGAAAAGATCGTCTCGCCTTCTCCCAAGACACACCACCATGAATCACCAAAACCCGCTTCAAACCGCGGCGTTCCAAATGCTCACCAAGCGCATCCCAAGCACCAACCCGACATTCAAATTCCTGCGGCGCACCGCGAACAATCAAATTTTTCTCCATAAGTCCTCAGTCCTTTGCAATTAATAAATAATCCTCTTTTTGCTGGAAGGTAAGCACGATTTCCGTACCAACACCATGCTCCGACGAAATAGCGATTTTATGTCCAAGCTTACAAGACATCTGGCGCGCTAAATAAAGCCCCATTCCCGTCGCTTTTTTCTCCATCCGCCCAATCATTCCAGTAAAACCTTGCTCAAACACACGCGGCAAGTCCTCTTCCTTAATCCCGATTCCATTGTCCTGAATATGTAGCGCCACCGTTCCGCCAGAAGCACTCACATCGCACCAAATCTTGATTTCGCCTCCCGCATCCGTATATTTCAGCGCATTCGTCATCACCTGATCCAAAATAAAACCAAGCCACTTACTATCGCTGCGAACATCCGTCTTAATCTCCGCCAAATCCAGCTTCATTTTTTTTGAAATAAACAGCTTCGAATGCCGCTTCACACACTCACGAACGACAGGTCCGAGCGCCATTTCCTGAATAAAATAGTCCTTCGCAAACGTGTCTAATCGCGAATAATAAAGCGCCTGCATCACGAGTCGATCAATCGAATCCAGCTCTGCCTCCACCCCGCGATAAATCGTCGTAGGATCATTCAAATCTGGATTATTAATCAACATTTTACTTGCCACAATCGGCGTCTTCACCTCATGCACCCAATACAAAATAAAATCATGATATTCCTGCTGCTTATCACGCAATTTCGTCAGCTCTCGTTGCTCCTCCAGATGTTTTTTACGCATCAATTCATTGAAAAAAGCCTGCTCACGCGTCCGCGGTTTTGGCAATAATTCCAGAATATTTTCCTCGATTTCGCCATCTACCAATTCCTTCATTTCATTCCAATACGTGCGTTTAAACGAATAACCGAGCACCAAATACGCGATCAAAAACAGCAACATAAAGACATACAAATAAATAATATTGCCCAGCGTCAACTGACTATTCGGATCAACCGCAAGTAACACACCAATAAAAAACATCACGACCACAAAGAACAGCAAGAAAAACTTCTTATCGCGCACATAGCTCCACCAATTCATGTTAAACCTCCACTTCAATAAATCCAAACTTGTTAAAATCAAATAACCCCTGATCCGTCAACTTCAAATTCGGAATAACTGGCAATGTCAAAAATGATAACGTCAAAAATGGATCAAAACCTTGTTTCGCACTCACATCACGGAAAGCACCATTCAAACGTCCTAACTGTTGCTGAATCTCCTCATACGGTTGCACACTCAAAAGTCCTGCAATCGGTAACGCCAGATCCGCCGCCACTTTTCCGTCCTTCACGACTGCGATGCCGCCACCAATTTTTGTAATATGTTCGATTGCCGCCAGAATATCTGCGTCCGTCGAACCTACCGCTACGATATTATGTGAATCATGCGCGACCGTCGTTGCAATCGCGCCATTTCTAATGCCAAAACCTTTCACGATTCCGACACCGACACACCCTGTGCCCTTATGCCGCTCGACAACAACCATTTTCAGCTGATCCGCTTCGACTGATGTCTGGAATTCGCCGTCCTGCACCGTAACTGTCTCTACCAAATGCTCCGTAAATAAGCTATTCGGTTGCATCCCGATCACATTCGCCGTATTTTTCACCATCTCAAGCTTCAAATCTTCACGCTTTAACGAATGCCTGATCGCTGGTGATACAAATGCACTATCTGTTTTTTGGAACAACGCTTCGACACGCAAACCATCATCCACAACAACCTGACCTCGCTTCATCACCTTCGTAATCGTCACCGTTTCCAAATCACGCAAAAATAAAATATCCGCCTGATATCCCGCTGCAACAGCACCAAGGTGTGGCAACTTATGACACGTCGCAGCATTTATCGTCGCCATCTGAATCGCCATCACCGGATCAATCTCGTTTGCAATCGCGAGCCGTATATTATAGTTAATCGAGCCCTCTTCCAACAAATCATCAATCAGTTTATCATCCGTGCAAAAACAGAAACGATGACTATTCTTCGGATTCACCGCCGGCAACGTATGTATCATATCACGACCAACCGTACCCTCACGAAGCATGACGAACATCCCAGCGCGCAACCGATCCATCGCCTCAACCGCCGTCGTACTCTCATGATCCGTCCGAATCCCGACAGCCAAATAATTGTTTAAATCCGCCTTAGAAAGTCCAGCACCATGCCCATCAATCCTACCACCATGCCGTTCCGCGTCCACAATTTTTTGTAACATATCTTTATGACCTTCCGCTACAGAAGGAAAATCCATCACTTCCGCGAGTCCAATAACTTTTTCATGCTGATAAAGCGCGCGTAAGTCACTCGCATCAAGCGTTGCACCATTATGCTCAAACGGCGTTGCAGGAACCGAAGACGGTAGCATCACATACATATCAAGCGGCGACTCTTTTGCATCATCCAACATAAACTCAATACCCTGCGCACCCGCCACGTTCGCAATTTCATGCGGGTCCGTCACAATCGTCGTCACACCGTTCGGCAATAACACACGCGCAAATTCAGAAGGAGGCACCATCGCGCTCTCCACATGCACATGCGCGTCAATGAAACCAGGCACAATAAACTGGCCCCTCGCGTCAATGATTTCCGCCGCATCATCAAAGTCACCAATCCCAACGATATAACCACTCTTAATCGCGACATCGCCCTCCATGATTTCACCCGAAAAAACATTCACAATCCGGCCATTTTTAATCACAATATCCGCTGCAGCACGCAAATCACTCACCGCAACCCTTTCTTGCAATTGCTTTACTTTCCGCATCAACGTTTCCCCCTTTCACGTCTCACTCGGCTTTACCTCACCGAAAACCTTCGTCCGCCAAATAACCATCCGCCGCTTCACGAGAAGGGAAAATTGCCTCTAAATGATCGTCCGAATAAATCGCCCACATCTTGTTCTCATAACGCAAAATCACGACCGTCCGATACGCATCACGAAACGCTTCCTCGTAACCCTCTTCGAACTCATCCCCATCCGTACTCAAAAACGCGATCGCACCCGTAATCAACTCACGAATCTCACTTTCCGTCGCCTCACGAATGTTAATAAAGCCGTTCTTGTCCGCATCATCCAAATAAGGCGCATACACAAACGCATTCCCATTCGGATGCAAATGATTGACCGCAATTCTTTTCTCACGCACACTCTCCGGGAAATGATAATTAATCCGCCCCATCGAAACGGGATGTGCCTCTAGTTCTGTATATTCATCAATAATATTCTTTTTTTCTTCAAAGGAAAGCATTCCTTCGTCACATCCTTTTTCTCATTTTTCTTCACTGCCTTATTATACACTAAATCCACTGACAAAACGCGGAAAAATAAAAACAAGCGCCTAACCATCAGACACTTGTTTTCGCATGCTCATATTTTTGCATTGATTAATTCTGGCAACCACTCGTGTAAATCTTGAAACGCAAATCCTGCTTCTTTCGCCTTCGTATTATCCAAGTAATACGTCTTTTCTACGCCAAAAGGAGAATCATCATTATCCTCAGTATTCTCTTCCACGATCGCGGTTTTTCCAGTCGTTGTCTCGATCAAGTTCATCAATTCAGACAACTGGTACACCGAATCACTCGCCGCATTAATTGGCCCAACAATATCTGACTTCGTGCCGACCCAACATAAGAAATCCGCCGCTTCATCCGATGAAATAAAGCCCATTTCAGCGTCCTCATTCGGCATGCCAATCTCTTCTCCCGCCTGCACATGCTTGATATGAAACTCGAGTCTACCCGTGTAATCATCCTCGCCAAGCACAATCGGAAAGCGTACCGCTATCACAGGAAAGTTCGCTTTTTGGAAATAAACCGCCTCCGCCAAACGTTTCCCTTCCCCATAATCAAAATCTTCGCGCGAACCCGTCACAATTTCATAATGAAACGGATCAAAATCAGCTTCCACTAGCGCTCGGTCCCGCATCCGATATACCGAAAGCGATGACGTATATACATACTTCCCAACCTTATCTCGAAAAGCAGCGATTGAATACAACGCATCTTGTGGCGAAAAACAAATATTATCATAAACAACATCCCACTGCTCCTGCGCCAAACAAAACAAAGCCTCACGCGACTCCCGATTCATCGTTACACGTTTCACCGTATCGCCAAAATCATCCGCCGTTTTGCCTCGCGTCGCAATCGTCACATCATGCCCATCCGCAAGCAATCTCGTCACCAATTTCTTACCAAAAAAACGCGTTCCACCAAAAACTAGAATTTTCAAACCAAGCACTCCCTTACTCGATCATGTATCCCTGACCTTTTTTAGTTGTAATAAAGTTTACCAAGCCGATTTCCGTCAACTTTTTGCGAATCCGAACAACATTCACCGTTAGCGTATTATCATCCACAAAACTCTCGTCCTCCCAAAGCACACGCATGATCTCATCGCGACTCACAATTCGACCTTTTTGCTTCAATAACTCATATAAAATCAAGAATTCATTTTTCGTCAATTCCACTTTTTCATCGAGATAAGTCAGTGTATTGGTGTCGATATGCAGGAAAACATTATTATGCTCCATCACGTTCGGCTCCTCAAGCTCCACATACGAATACGTGCGACGAATCAGCGCATTAATCCGCGCCATCAGTACATCCAAATCGACCGGTTTTTCAATATAATAATCCGCGCCCATGTTCATGCCCATAATCTGATCCATCCGCGAATCCCGCGACGACAAGAAAATAATCGGCACATTCGACACCTCGCGAATCTGATTACACCAATAAAACCCATCAAAATACGGCAAATTCACATCTAAAATCACCAACTGCGGCTCCACTTCCAAGAACTCATTTAAAATATTATTATAATCAGCCACAACCGCGACCTCAAATCCCCATTTTGACAAGTGTTTCTGAATCGTATCACGAATAACGATGTCATCCTCAACTATATAAACCTTTACCATGCTCATCTCTCCTTCGCCTCACTCCATTGTACAGAAAATTCGGCCACCATTCAAACGTTAATCATCACCACTTGCCACCATCTTCGTATACGTATTCACACAAACAAAATAGTAAACAATGAAAAACACCGTATAAATCGTCGTACTAATCATAACCGGCGCGCCAACACTATATAGTAGATTCACCGACAGACCAATCAACGCCGCGACACTATGACAAATCCCCAAAATAAGCGGAATCAAGAACACCGGCAACACCTGTTTCGCGATAACAGAACGAACCTCTTTCTGGCTCATTCCCAACTTCTGCAATACCTCGAACCGTGGTTTCTCATCCACTGCCTCTGTAATCTGTTTGAAGTAAATAATACTGCCTGTCGCCGCAAAAAATACAATCCCAATAAACATTCCAATATACAAAATAACACCGATAAGCGTACTCATCATATGATAATTTGAATAAAAGCTCGACATGCTAAGGTTATACATATAAGGATTCCCGCCGATTATTTTTTGGATCCTGTGATCTAAAACCTCCGCCCTATCCTCATTTGTCACCTGGAAAATATCAATATGCTTTGGCATCGTTTTCTGACTTATTTCCCGATAAATCCTGTCATTCACGACCAAAGTGGAAGAAACCATGTCCGTATTAAACACCTCATGATTATAAACAGCCTTTATTTCCAAGCTATATTTAACTGGGTTATTCTTAAAAGTCACCATATAAGGGTCCTTCATCCACAAATCGGCGCGCTGCTTATTTTCAAATCCACCAACCGGACTAAGAAAAATAGCCTTCCCATCCGCTAAATACTTTATTCGCTTCGAATCATTGTCTAATTTCGTCGCCAATCGATTGTAATCCGACAAGCCCATCACCGAAAATTGAGACATCCGTTGATCCCTATAAGGAATGCTTTCATCAACTTTATCAATCACTTCCCCCTTAAAAACATCAACTGCTTCATGATACACCAACGTATGCGACTTACTTTCTCGAATAGCCTCCAAAATTTCCTCTCGCTCCGTCTCCGTACTCCAAGCCGTCTGATAACTATTGGGATTCGAGCTCTCCGCAAAAGAAATAATATTCGTATAAAAGGAACTCAGCGTGCCAATAATCGTTAACGTCGTCGCGCTTAGTACCGCAATCATCGTCAATGTCCCCGCCGTTTTTTTCATGCGATACCGTAGCCAAGTAAGCGTTAAAATATTCGTCCCGCTATAGAAAAAGGACTTACGCAAAAATAATTTATAAACAATATATGGAAACAAAAAGCGCAATACTAGCCACGTTCCCAAAATCACGCCAAATAGGACAAACAACATCGACGCAAAGAAAAAATTTTCCGTCCAAAAAATAGAATCTTCAATAGGCCTCGTCGCTAAAAAATAACCAAATCCAATCAAAAGGACACCAACAATCGATAACGTAAGCGAGCCCTTCGCAGGATTTTTTTCCCGAACATCCGCTTTAAAAAGTTCGACCATACTATGCCGGTATACAATCCAGTACCCATTTGCCGTCGTCACAATCAAAATAATTCCGAATACGAGCATGGTAGACAAAATCGCAGACACCGAAAACGTGAAACCACTATCAATCGACAAATCCATAATCCGAAATAACAACATCGAAAAGAATTTAGAAAAGAAGACCCCGATCACAATACCCGAAACGACAGCCACAACATGCATCATTAGGTTCTCATAAAAAATAATCCGCCCAATCTGCGCTTTACGCAAACCAAGCAACGAATAAAGTCCCAACTCCCGCTTCCTGCTTCGCGTAAAATAATTACTAGAATAAAAAACAAAAAAGGCCACAAATAAAATCAACACAATTGCAGCGGCCATAAATACGCCCTGACCACCGATTTGCCATTTGTCAAAAATCACACCGATACTTTTCGTGTACGCCAAAGAAACGAATGTAAAATAAATCAACACGCTCAAAATCAAAGATCCTAGATACATCGAAAACTGGCCGAAATTTTTGCGCATATTCGTAAAAGCAATATTAAATAGTGTCATTCAAACCACCACCAAGCATTGCCAACACATCCAAAATCTTCTGGAAAAACTGCTTCCGAGTCGCCGTCCCGCGATAAATCTCCGTGAACAACTCCCCATCCTTAATAAACAAAATTCGCTCACAAAAACTCGCCGCAAACGCATCATGTGTCACCATCATAATCGTCGCATTCCGCGCTTCCTTCGCCTGCACCAAACCCTCCAACAAATTCGTCGCAGCCTTCGAATCAAGCGCCCCAGTTGGCTCATCCGCAAAAATCAGCGCAGGATTCGTCACCATCGCCCGACTCACCGCCGTCCGCTGCTTCTGTCCACCAGAAACCTGATTCGGATATTTCGCCGCCAAATCTGAAATTCCAAACTGACGCATCACCTCAGCAACACGCGTCTCCACCTCACTCGGCTTCACTTTTGAAAGCGACAACGGCAATGCGATATTATCCTTAATCGTCATCGTATCCAACAAATTATAATCTTGAAAAATAAAGCCCAATTTATCCCGTCTAAAAATCGCCATCTCTTTCGCACGCATATCCTCAAACGATTTTCCAGCGATTTCAATACTACCAGAAGTCGCTTTATCAATCGTTGACAGCACGTTCAATAACGTCGATTTTCCAGCACCACTCGGGCCCATCACCCCGACAAATTCACCCTCATGAACCTCTAAACTCACACTATTTAAAGCAGGAAAAAGCGTACTTTTCGAGCCATATACTTTTCTCACATTTTTTGCTTGTAAAATAACACCCATCCACTGAAACCTCCGCTCCAAAATCTCTCTTCATCCATTGTACACTAAAAGCCATTCTATGCCACCTGACCCTGAGACGTAGTTAGAAAAAAGCCTTTCCTGATGATACTACATCCATCAAAAAAGGCTCTACTTCCTTTATCCCTTTGTTTTATACAATTCCATGCATTCTTTAATCAATATTTCCAAATCTACAAGTGGCATATTCACATCCGCGGCTACGATATCCCACGCCATTTCCTGCTGATCCTTGATTTTCGTATAAACCAACATTCTACCTTGTGAAAAAAGTTTAAACGAAGGTATTGTAACCCGAACTTCTTCCACCCGATTCCAAGCTTGAAAATCCCCACGATAAGCCATTCCTTCTACGGAAAGTTCTAGCGTCGGCGATAGATTAAGCAATCGAAATAATGGCCGCAAAACAATAAACCCAATAAAAATCAGTAAAATCAGTTTTTCAGTTCCATTCACTGCCTTCACATGATCAAAAATAACATATAATAATAATCCAATCGCAATCCACAACAGACTGCTCGAAATAACTAACGTATGATTCACCTTAAACTGTGCTTTTCCCCCACTTGCAATCTTCTCTGCAAAATTTTCTGTCAACATCAAAACCTCATTTAAATTTAGACTTATCTTTATTGTACCTTGAATAAAACAAGAAAGATAGGGCTAATCTAGACAATTTTTCGATTTTTGCGTTAAAATAGACCTATACGGAAGGTGGTTTAAATATGGCTCGAGAAGATTTTTATGAAACAAAGAACGGAAGAACTTCTTTTTTTGACGGCGGCTTACTGCAATTTATAGGTTGGAGTATCCTTGGAATCCTTGTGACTGTCGTAACGCTGGGCATTTGTTATCCCTGGGCGTTGACGATGATTTACGGTTGGAAAATCAATCATACCGTCATCGAAGGCCGCCGGATGCAATTCAACGGCTCCGCATTTGGCTTATTTGGAAATTGGATTAAATGGCTGCTACTTATTATTATCACGCTTGGCATCTACTCCTTCTGGGTCTTCATTAAGCTAGAAGATTGGAAAGCACGGAATACAACGTTTGCAAATTAATTTATGCATTAAGAAAGGCCTCGAGTTTATACTGAACTCGAGGCCTTTCTTAATGCATAATCGCTTCATTTTCTATCGTGAGCTCACCCATAAATACTTCTGGATTCGCGTCAATTAACTGCAAAAGGCGTGATGCTGAGCCATTTGGATTATTTCGACCGCTCTCCCACGCTTCCACCGTTTTGACAGAGATACCCATCAATTCAGCAAAAGCGCTTTGCGTAAGCTCCACTTTTTGACGAAATGCCTTGATGTCTTTCGCTGTATAGGTTGGAAGTTCGGTAATCATGATTTTCTTAGTACGTGCTTTCTTCGTATTGTCCGCGTGAGCAACTGCCTGTTTCAGCCCTTTTTCTAGAGAATCAAATAGTTCCGTCATGTCCATCACTCCTCATGCAAGATATAATTCCTTCAATTGAGATACAAACTTACCGAGATACTTGAGCTGTGCGTCGGTAAGGTTATCCGCCTCGCGCTTATTGATCAACGTTATCAGCAAAATCAAATGATGGCTCTCGATATCCACATAAAAAATCCGAAATCCTCCACTTTTCCCACCTTTTGCATCTATCTTAGAATAGCGCAACTTTCTAAGTCCATTCGTATACTTGAGAACAACGCCTTTCTTAGGTTCTGACAGCAATATTTGCTCGACATTGTAGTAATCTTCGCTCGTAAATCCTACCTTCTTGGTGCTAGTATCAAACTCATCAACATAAACAAATTCTCTGGTTAGATGCATATTCTTCGTCTCGCTTTCTTTTAGTATACCCTACCTAATAGGGTAAGTCAATTTTTTGTGTTTCCTAACTATACTAAAGAAGCTCCCCCAGAAATCTTGTCATTCCCCGCTTACATCTGACATCTCTTACACCAAAGATCTGGCAATACAGATACATATGTCTTATCAAATGTCATCAAATCATACAACATTTTGTCATAATAGCCGAATTCGTCCTCATGTCCTAAAAGATCATTCGTCGCTTTCATCCGACCAAGAGCATCATGCGCCATGTCTTTGAGCGCCGGAATAATATACCCTGTGATTTTAATTTGTCCAAATGCACTTGCCAGAACAACCTGATCCGACTGCCAAACATCGTGCTCACTCGCCGCAACCAATTTAGCAAGTGAACCTTCATCCATGTCTTTCGGAGGGAAATACGTCATGCCCCACTGATCCTCCACAATATGCCGTGGAAAATCGGATAAACTGATTCCCTCAACCTCCTTATCTTGAAAAAATTCCTCCAACGCAATCAATACATCAGCGCCCTCATCACTTCCAAACGGCGCTTCCTCGTCCCCACAATCGAAATAAAAGTCTGATTTAAAATGCGCCACAAAATGCGGATGGCTCGTCTTACGGTCTGGCCCAACTTCTGGATCATCAAAATACATATCAATTGCCATTCTATTCGTCTCCTCTTCACGCTTCTTTTGTGATTCTTTATACAATCCTATTCTATCAAAGCTAACCGAAAAACAAAAGCGTTTCCTCATTGAAAAAAACGGCACAGTATTGTAAGATGAAAGCAGTTTTCAATTAGGAAAGAGGGATTGTCATGGTCAAATTGCTACTCATTATTCCATTTATTTTTATACTAGCCGGAATGCCCTTTGCCAACCGAATCCAGCCGATGGTTCTTGGCATGCCATTCAATCTATTCTGGGTTGCCGCGGGAATACTGCTCTCCACATGCATCCTAGGCATCGTCTACCATTTCGATAAACAAAATAAGGGGGAAGAACAATGATTGCACTCCTCATTCTAACGGCCTTTTTCCTACTCACCTTAGTCATCGGAATCAGAGCGCGCCAAAAACAGAAAATGAACCTAGAAAACTGGGCAGTCGGCGGACGTAGTTTCAACACCGTCTTCGTATTCCTACTCACGGCAGGCGAAGTATACACTACCTTCTCCTTTCTCGGAGGAAGCGGCTGGGCCTACTCCAAAGGGATATCCGCTGTCTACGTCATGGTTTACATCGCGCTATCTTACGTGACATCCTACTTTCTATTACCACTTATATGGAAATACGCACACGAACACCGACTCGTTTCCCAGTCCGACTTTTTCGCGAAAAAATACAATAGTAACTTGCTCGGCGTAGTGGTCGCAGTCGTTGGTGTCATTGCTATCATCCCAATCGTGGTCATCCAATTAAAAGGGCTCGGCATCATTGTTTCCTTGACATCTTATGGCGCAATTCCAATGAAAGTTGCCGTTGTGGTTGGGACCATTGCTATCATTATTTATTCCGTCATCTCTGGTATTCGCGGCATCGCTTGGATTGCGGTCCTGAAAGACTTCATGATTCTGGCGGTTATCGTCTTCATGGGTATCTACTTGCCGATTCATTATTACGGTGGTATCGGCCAAATGTTCGACCAAATTGCAGCGGTAAAACCCGAATTACTAACGTTTCCACATACGACGTACACCGTGACTTGGTTCATTTCGACCGTCCTATTTTACGTGCTCGGTTTCTACATGTGGCCACAAGTTTTCGCGTCGACATTCACGGCCAAAAACGCCCGAACCTTTCGTAAAAATGCGATTATCAGTCCAATCTATACATTAATGCTCTTATTTGTTATTTTTATCGGACTTACCGCTGTTTTGCAGGTTCCAGGGCTCGAAGGTGACGCAAGCGATCTTGCCCTGTTGCAGCTCGCGATGAAGACATTCGATCCATGGTTTGTGGGTATCATTGGCGCAGCAGGCATGCTCACCGCTCTCGTTCCAGGCTCGATGCTCCTCATGAGCGCGGCGACCTTGCTGACCAAAAACATCATTTACAGCTATAAACCCGACACTCCCGACGCAAAAATTGCGAACCTATCCAAGTTTTGCGTCCCAGTCCTTGCGATTATTTCCTGTCTATTCGTTTTTCAAGGTGGAAATGCCCTCGCTGCGATCCTGCAAGTCGGCTATAGCTTGATTGTGCAACTTTGCCCGTCATTATTCGCCAGTCTAATGAAGCATAATCCAGTAACAAAGCAAGGCGCGCTCGCTGGAATTATCGTCGGTATCTTGATTACAATCTTCATCAGTAACTACAGCATGACACTGGCGACACTACTTCCAGGCGTACCAACTGCGATTAGCGATATCAACATTGGCTTCCTGCCTCTAGCCGCAAATATTATTGTGACGCTGGTTGTAAGCCTCCTATCACGCAAAAAACTCGGAACAGACACCATTTGATGTCTGCTCCGAGTTTTTATTTCTTCCTTCGTTTCGTCTCTAAGCGTGATAATCTCTCTGCTTCTTTTAGATGAAGTGGCGTGTCTACGCTCTCATGCACCTTATCATGACTTGGGGCTGTTGCGCTCCATGTGACTGTTTTATTCGAATCTGGTATCTTTTGTTCAACAACAGCCGCATGGACAACTTGTTGCGTATTTAAGAGCATCTCACTCGTCGTACCAAATCCTGAGAAGAAGCTAAGAGCCAGCATGATAGCAGCGCTGAATTTTAAAATCGAGTTTTTCTTCATGACTACCTCCTATTATGTTGTGAAGTTACAGAGCAAGTATAACAGATAGGAGTCTGTTGTATCATGAATAAATGATAATATTTGTGCCATTTTTCTTTCATAATTAATCCCATTCTATAAGCACGTAGAGCATATAGACGAATATCGTCGGTAATATGGATAAAGACTGCTTTTTTCATTATTGATTGAGAATGCATACTTCATTATCGAGTTCCTCCAATGGTATAGCAATTAAGAAATCAGTCTACTAAATCCATGTAATACGTATCATTCACTGCTATCTTTTGCAGAAATTCGGTTAAAGAATCAGCTATCTTAAATTCATCATAATAAATGGGACTTAATTCACTATCCGTCAACTTTATAGATAGCATGGCTGTTTCATTTGCCTCAAAGAAAATTAATTCATCCTCTAAATCATCATATACTTCTATATCAGGGAAAAATTCAAAATCATTTTGCTTGAGTCGAAAATCCCTAACAGATAGCGGGTCCATCAATCGATTGACGTTCTGCCTCGAACCCTTGATGAAACCATAGCCTATTTCTAAATAAAATTGTTTCAATTCCACTGGAAAAGTCAAATTCAATTCCTTTTCAACTTGTTCAATTTCTTCTAAACCAAGCGAATAAAAGCTACTTCTCAAATTATTTCTAACAAAACCAAACTGCATTTTTTTCGCTCCTGCAAATAAAAGTATTTTGGCTTACAGATGAATTACTCATTTTTTATACTTACTGAAACAATTCCAAATAATATTTGTCGTCTTCCATCATTTTAACTAAAAAATCGACCAAGGAGTCGGCAATTGGCACATCATAATAGTAGATTCGATTGTCATCCGCTGTTGTTCCAATCGACATAAGTGCTGTCTCACTTGCTTCAAAAAATATAAGCTTATTTTCTTCATATTCATCATAGATTTCAATGTCTGGAAAATATTCGTAATCATTCACTCTTAAACGAAAATCTCTCACTGACTCTGGGTCCATTAATCTGTTCACGTTATACTCTGAGCTTTTTAGAAAACCATACCCTATTTCATTGTAAAAATCTTTTAATGGCTTTGGCAATGTCATACTTAATTCTGACTCAACTTTTACAATTTCATCTTCATTCAGAGGGAAAAACTCATTCTTCTTGTCTTCATTAATAAAGTTGTATGTCATCACTTGGTCTCTCCTTTAAATAATTCTCTCGCCGGCGAGCCAGCTCCGTGGATACCAGCTTGGTGTTCATTTGGAAATTTTGCTGGATGGATATTCCACCATTCATGTTCTCCACCAAACGTATTTTCAATTAGATGATGCGCATCATACTTTTCTCCAGGACGCCTTATAATTTTCCCTGATTTCTCTGAGTATACATTTTCAGAATACGTTGGCCATTTCTGTTCTAACTTTGCTTCCCATTCAGTTATTAGTTTATTTTTCACTCCATCAAACTTCACTCTATGCTTGACTGTTTCAGCAGGAGTCAATTTCGTATATTCTTTTGTTCTAAGCGCATCTTTCAAAGCATCAATCTGTACTTTGGCTATTTTTCTACTTGTTTGTTGTTCTACATCTCGAACGTAACTTCGCACTAACCCACTATTAATGGATTTTTTGATAACAATTCGTTCACCGTATTCTTTGATTTTCAGTTCGGACTCTACTTTATTGATATTACTTTTTTTATATACTACGCTACGACCCTTCATCGCGACCATTCCAGTCATCACGCCTGCAATAATGGAGAAACTTTGCATCTTGGTTAATGGTTGATCTGGGTTCAGCATATTAATACCTTTTACAGCATTAATCATATACTCCGTCATGAAGTCGCCTGATTCTTCATCCTCTATTTTAATTGTACCATCTTTTAAAACGTCGTTGTAGGCGATCGTTGCTTTGGCACTTTCTTGGTCGGTGATGCCATTTTTACTGAGAACCCAGTAGTTTCCTTCTAACGTTTTCGTATAATCATCGAAGTTATACTGCTTTGTCTTTTTCTCAGGTACCAAACCATCTAGCCAACCCATGCTCATATTTTTAGTATTAAAGGTGTGACTCACTGTGTTGAATGCTTTACTACTCTGAATTTCAGTTAGTCCTTGTTTCACTTGATGTAGCTTTGCTGCCACATCATACATCACATTTTGATGACTGGAATCAAATTCTAAATAACGTTCAATAATTTGCATTTCCTGCTGTAATTGCCCCATTGCTGTTTGCATTCCTAATTGCATCCCGATTTGTTGTCCTAGCGAGGAACCGCCTGCCATCGATTTCATTTTGACTAGCAAGTCTTCATATCGATTTTGACACTTCCTTATCTCTCCTTGGAGCGCCTGTAATTCATCGGAATCAATTCGCGCATTCATGGATGGATCAACCTGATCGTGAAAATCATTCGTGTATTTTTTAAGAATCTCTTCGGCATCTGTCATACATGCCTTGGTGGTGTCCACAATCGGATAATGCACCGTTTGATAGTACTTCTTCGCGCTGTCTGCGATTTCACCCTTTATTTCATCGTCGGCTATAATCTTCGCGACTGCTTTTCGATAATTTGTCAATGCTTCTTTCAGTTGTTGCGACTCTCGTAAAAATTGTTCCACAAAATAACGTACTTCACCAATATCAATGCGTGGCATCTGCTTTCGCCTCTTCCGCTCGTTCGACGTCGACTTTTGCTTGTTTATGTTCTGCTTGTAGTTGGTCATCTAAGTTGTAGAGGCGTTTTTGCGTCATACGTTGTTCCTGCGTCAAATCTAACGCTATCGCACCTAATTTGTTCTCAGAGTGGTTTCCACGCCATGCATTCCCAACTTGTGCGAGTAAATCCTCTTGTTGGCGTTTTAATTGCCGAAACTCGCGCTCTACTTCTTCTAATTCCCGTTGTTTCTCCAAACTCTTTCTAACTGCTTCCTCCTGCTGATTCATCCCTTCTATTCACTCCTCATGTCCTGTTATTTGTCTAAATGGAGCGCTTTACTCCACATATCCGCCATTTCTTTCTCAGAGGCGACAAATGCTTGTTCCACATTTTTTAAGTTCTGTACATCTTTGTTAAAGGCTTCTGGCATCGTTTTTAGCATGTGTGCGACATCCATACTGCTTTGTACGAGTTGGCGCGCGGAACTCGTGGAATAGGACATTGTCGGTTGTAAATGAAATGAAATATCATTTGCGCTGCTGCCTATTTCTTTTGCATGTTCCGATAAGCGTCCACTTGGTAATTGGATTTTCTTTGACATCACTTTGCTTCCTTTCCAGTTGGATTTTCTGTGTAATAATTGGATCATATTCTCATACATATCCTTAATTATATCATTAGGTTTATCAAAAAGAAAAGAAGCGATATATACAATGGTACCTATAAAATGGACACTTCAAAAAAAGAAGTGCATTCTATAGGTACCATTGTAACTACCAAGACTTTTTATTTCCATTTGGCTACTATTTATGACTGATATGCGAAAAGGTTTTTCAACTCATCTCTCTCTATTCCATATCAATCGTCGTTTTCTTTTTCGTCAAGCGCAGAATCGTGTAGTACACAACCCCAATCGCAAGCCATGAAATACCGATGATTTTAGCCAAGTTATCCAGATTAACCATCACATATAGAATAATCAAGAAGCCAATCACGGGCACCACCAAATGTAGCAGATAGTTTTTCGATTTCATTTTGATGATGTAATGGTACACCACCGAAACGTGAATCACTAGAAATGCCGTCAACGCCCCGCAGTTCACAATCGATGACAGAATCCCGATGTCATTTACGAACACAAGTCCAACAACCAACGACACAAAACCAACCATCAATGTACTCAAATAGGGCGTCTGGAAACGAGGATGCACTTTTGCGAGGAACTTAGGTAAATTCTGGTCGCGCGCCATTCCGAACAGAATACGTGAAATAGCGGCCTGTGCTGCAAGTGCGTTCGCGAAGCCCCACGAAAGAATCGTCGCAATAATCGTTACATTTTTCAAAAAAGGTCCGCCAGCTTCTCCCGCAATTTGATAAAACGCGGTGTCAATATTATCAAAATTAAGATAATCCGGATGAATCAACGCCGCAATGTACGTTTGAATGATAAACAAGAATCCGACCAGCATCAACGCCCACAAAATCGCTTTTCCGACCGTCTTATTGCCACCTTTCGTCTCCTCAGCAAGCGTACTAATCCCGTCAAACCCTAGGAAACTAAGCACCGCAACCGAAACCGCAGTCATCACAAATGGCAAATTAAAATCTGCAGCGTTATAAATTGGCTTCATCGTCACACCGTCACCCGCACCATTCGAAATCGCGACAACGCCTACAGCAATGAAAATCGCCAAAACAATCAATTCACCGACAAGGAAAATAATGTTCGCCCGCGCCGTAAACGCAATCCCACGAATATTAATCCAACTGTTCACCAAAATAAAGACCACCAGCCAAATCCAAACCGGCACATCTGGGACAATCGCTTTTAACGAATTTGCCGAAACCACATAGAGTAGCGCTGGAACAAAAACGTAATCCAGCAAAATCATCCAACCTGCGAGAAATCCGACTGTTTTGTTAATGCCACGTTGCGCATAGGCGTAAACCGAACCAGCGATTGGAAAAGCCCGCGACATTGAGCCGTAGCTAAGCGCCGTAAACAGCATCGCGACCATACCAATCATATATGTAAGTACGATCATTCCCTTCGATGCTGTTACCACTTCCCCGTAAATTCCGAACGGGGCAATCGGGACCATAAAAATCAGGCCGTATATCACTAAATCTTTCAACGTTAACGTTCTCTTTAATTCCTGCTTGTAGCCAAAAGACTCCAAACTCCCTTTTTCTGGTTGTGTCATGTTAGTTCAGCTCCTCTGTGCTCCAATTTGTAAGATAAGTAAGTGGTAATTCCATTCGCGCCGTTTTATTCGGATCGACAATTTGACACACCCGCAGATCCGCTGCAAGAGATAATAAATGCGCGGCGTTTCCTTTTGACAAATTCGTGTATTGTTCCACAAAATGAACCATCTGCTTCGTTGCCATCACGCTTGCCTCGTCTAACGTTTTCGCAGAAGCAATCGTCGCGAGCTTCCCATCACGAATTAAAAATGGGGTCGGCCAATCCTTATTTTTGATAACATTCACCGTCACCGTGATGTCACAAGGCACTTCCGCTCCACAAACCGAAACCTCACCGTCTCCCATCGCCGCATGACAATCACCCATCGCAAGCAAAGCACCCGCCACATTTACCGGTAAAAATAGCGTCGTTCCTTCACCAATCTCCTTACAATCCATGTTTCCACCATGCGCATCTGGCGTTCCACACGAAACCGCACCCCCAGCTGGCGCCGTTCCAATCACACCAATCATCGTATTAAGCGGTATATCTATCTTTTCTGAAAACTTAATCGTGCCATTCTCAATCGGAAGACGGCGAATCGTATTTTCCGTCAACTCATCGCCCATCACGCCCGAATCAGGTCCCGTAAATAATGTCGCCGTATCACCGATATCCAGTTTCTCAATCGTCACCGCGAGAATATCGCCAACCTCCGCGCCTTCCACATAAACCGGCCCAGTCGCAGGGTTAATCCGATTCCAGTCCAATTTTTCAAATGCGCCATGTTCGTCTGTAATTTGATCCTCAAAACAGTCATAAGCTTCAAAAATCAGCCGGTCGCCATCTTTTGCCGTTGCGATTGCTTGATTCGCTTTGTCCATCGCATAAATCGGCGCGCCTTTTTTAATTATCTGTACCATTTCTATGTCACCCTCTCCACTTGAATGCATCTATCTTATAGCTAAAATCAGCGTTTGTCAATGTAGATTTTTGACAATTGCGAACATAAAAACTAGACACAGAATACACGCATCCATGTCTAGCCTCTTATTTTATGGTATCACTTCTAAACTCAGCGTACTGTCATTCCAATATAATATCCGCTTTCCTTGTCCAATCAAACGTGATGCCATATGGATTTTTACGATTAAACGTCTTTGTAGCACGCCCAAGCATTACCTCTGGATGCAAAAAGAAGGTGAGATATTTGCTGCTATGTTCAAAACCTTCGCCAACATCATTTCTAGCAATGATTGTAATGTGCGTGTACATCTTCGTACTGTCGGACACTAATCGAATTTGAAAACCATCCATCTTGTCTTGAAAATGAAGTTCCCGCATAGTCCCATCGCCCCTCGCTAAATTATAGGTATATAAGCCTTCTATCACAAAAATTAACATACCAAACAAAAAACACCATACAGAATTCCGTACGATGTCACATTCCTTATTTTTTTGAAAAATATGCACCTTTTTTATCCGTTTATTTGCTTATCTAACTTCTCTTTAAAAGCCATAATCATATCAAAGGCAATCACAAAATCAAAATCACTCATACTGTAATTGCTTACAAATTCGCCGTCACGATAACGAATCATCAACGAAGGCCGAACCGTATCGCCAATCGCATCCTTACTCGTAGCGCCACCATAAAACACCCAATGCGTCGCAGTTGGTGCATTCTCCGATTTCTGAGCCAAATCCGTTTGAACCGTCGACACAATGGATTCTCGCAACGCCGCATCGAGATCCCCTTCTACATAACCATACCAAACTGTACGATAGTATCGAGCCTCCGATTCATGCGTTTCATCGAATAACTTTTTCATTTTTGTAGCCTCCTCAAGTATCTATTAAAAGCGATCGTTCAACCCAATGCCATCCATAATCCGGTCAACATTCTTCTCAATCCGCGACTCCCGCGTTTTCGCTTGTTTCGGCGTTGCAAAAAATAAAATATACGCCCGCTGACGTCCCGGTGTCAATCCCTCAAAAGCCTCTTTAAAAGCCGGCATTTCCTCGAATTTCCGCTGTAACTCTTCCGGAATGCCTACTTCCTCCTGTTTCTTAAATTCCACTTCTGCCCCCGATTTCTCGACGGCAATCGCTTCCTCCATGTAAGCCTTAATAATCGGCTCCATTTCCACAACCTGCTCCAAACTCGTGAACCGGATCTGACGCGCTGACTGCACATTGGGCGTTTGCTGAATTAGAATACCATTCGGATCCTTAAACAGCACACCTTTCATAAATAAAATCGCGAAATACTCTTTAAAACCATGAATCAAAAAAACATTCTTGCCCTCCGACATGAAACAAATATTTTTCCATTTAATATCTTCTGTTACGCCACATTCCAGCGCTATTCTTCTCAATTCCGTAAATTCGTCCTTATACCTCTTCGCCTTGCCTAAATATTCATCTACTTTAGGCGTCATTTCACCTGCTGCCATCCAAGAACACCTCACTCTAAAATTCTATACTATATCAAGTGTTATTTTAACTTAATTTAGGAGGAGTTGCAAATTACGCGTGCCTTTCTAGAACTGTTACACACTCTACATGTGTCGTATGAGGAAACATGTCTACAGGCTGAACAACTTTCGCCATATAACCACCATCCGTCAGCACCAACATATCCCGCGCTAACGTCGATGGATTACACGACACATACACGACCCGCTTCGGTTTCATTTTTAAAATCGTCTCAAGTAGCGCCTCGTCACAGCCTTTACGCGGAGGATCAACGACAAGCACATCCGCCACGACACCATCTTTAAACCAAGCCGGAATCACCTCTTCCGCTTTCCCAACTTCAAACGTGACATTATCCATCTTGTTCAATTTGGCATTCGCGCGCGCATCCTCAATCGCTTGCGGCACAATTTCCACGCCATATACCCGTTTCGCCTCTTTCGCCAAGCACAGCGATATCGAGCCAATCCCGCAATACGCGTCAATCACTGTTTCCTCGCACGTAAGCTCCGCCAAACGCAGCGCCTCTGCATACAAAACTTCCGTCTGCTCCGGATTCACCTGATAAAATGACCGCGCCGAAATCGCAAAAGAAATCCCGTGAATCGTGTCCATAATATACTCATGACCCCACAAAACATCTGTACGGTCACCAAAAATCACATTTGTGTTCGCCGCATTCACATTTTGAACAAGCGATGTCAAACCAGGTATCGCCGTCTGCAACTCCGCCACAATCTGCTCCTTATTCGGAAAATTCGGCTTCGTTGTCACTATCACAAGCATCAATTCACCCGTTGTCGTCGCAAAACGCGTCATCAAATGGCGCAACACACCTTTTCGCGTCGTTTCATCATACGGTTCAATATGGTACTTCGCAAAAACACCACGCGCAATCTGAATCGCCTCGTCATTTTGCGCGTGTTGAATCAAACACGTATCCATATCAATAATCTGATGCGAGCGCTGCTGATAAAATCCCGCGACCAATTTCCCGTTCACAAACCCAACTGGAACTTGCGCCTTATTCCGGTAACGCCAAGGCTCCGCCATACCAAGCGTCGGCAATACCTCGACGTCCTGCTTCCCAATCCGCTTCATCACTTGCGCCACTTGCTTCTGCTTCACGCGCAGTTGCCCGTCATAGCTCAAATGCTGCAACTGACAACCCCCACATTGCGAATAAACAACACAAGACGGCCTCACCCGATCCGCGCTTTCCTTCGTCAACTCAATAATTTTGCCAAATCCGTAGTTCTTATTCGTCTTAATAACCTTAATCCGCGCCGTCTCTTCCGGCAAACCCTGCGGCACAAAAATTGGATAACCATTTATCTTCGCAACAGCATTGCCATCATGCGTTAAATCCTCAAAAACAACATCCATACACTCATTCTTACTCACTGGAGTACCCATATTTGCCCTCCCTTTCCTATCTAGACTCCTCACATTATACCAAAAAAAAGATAGGCGCACACCTATCTTTTTTCCTTAATCACATATTCCAATCCAACTGGTTGCGTAATCTCCTCGTCGCTATCCCCTTTAAAAAAGACAAGCGATGTTTTCTCAGCACTAAACTGATATTCCATCTGTCTAGGATAGGCGGTCACTTTTTCTCCAGCCTTAATATTGAATTCATCTTCTAAATATTGACTCGATATCTTCGGATTGATGCCTAAAACTGGCGCAACTTTTGAAGCAAGGTTACTAGAATACACCGTCTCTAACTTCTCATTAACTTGCATCGTTGTTCCTGATTTTGCGGTAAGCCCAAAGCTTTTCCCCGCCGTTTTATCCAAGGTTCCATTCAAAATCGAATAGCTTGTCAAAAAGCCATCCACTTTGTCATGCGTATATTGGAATGTCGCTGGGTTCATCACTGTTGATACCTTGTTCGCAAAAATCCTAACTCGAAAACGACCCATCGCTTGATATTTCGAATCTACTTTGGCCATTTTGGTTAAAACGGCTTCATTCGTTGTGTCGAGAATTAAATCGCCATTGCTTGCGATGCTCGTTACTGTACTGTCCCCTTTAATAGGAATGACCAGATTCGGTCCAATCGCTATACTTGTGTTCGTTTTAATCCACGTTCTATTACTATCCATTAATTTCGCTTGATCCACCTCAGGCAATACTTCTTCTGCCTGCACATTCCAAAATATAAGAAAGGCTGCACCCCCGATGGCTATGCATGCCAACAAACCAATAATAAAACGGCTTACACGACTGCTTTTCAAGTCGCAAACACCCTCTTCCTTGTTTCTAACTGTGTCATAACAGCTTCCACCATTATATCGCATTTTACGGATTAATACAAGTTCTTTACAAAAATTACATTTATAGCGAAATATATTACACAAGCCGCATGATTTCTTTCCTATCTAGAAGTCATTTGGCTTACCTATTCATGTGCTAGTCAATCATTTCCATTTGTTTATTATTTAGGTCCGACGCTGGAATATCTGCCACATTTGCAAAGAAGGAAATATGTTGTTGCAAGTTTTGGAAGGTCATCGGTGTTTCGCCACCAAGTTCCCCGTCCAAATTGATTAGCATCTGTTCGTCCGAGTGCACAATGACCTTTTCCGACTTCACATAGATTACGTTCGGCTCCTTGATATGATCGCCGCGCAAAGCCAATGTCACCAATCGAATAAACTCCGCTAAGTTCACTTTTTTCACGATAATCAGTGAGAATTTGCCATCATCTAATTTTGCATCTGGCGCAATTTTCTCAAAACCGCCAATTGAATTCGTAAGCCCCAGCAAGAAAAACATCGCTTCGCCTTCAAAAATTCCATCATCATATGCCACTTTCACCTGGGTCGGCTTAAGTGACGGCAACATTTCAATGCCTTTCAGATAGTACGCCAACTGGCCAAGCATCGTTTTCAAACGGCTCGGGACATCATACGTTAGCTCGGTAATCCGTCCGCCGCCGCCAATATTAATAAAATACGTGTCATTCGCTTTTCCAATATCCATCGCGACACTGGCACCGTTCGCAATGATTTCTGTTGCCTTAATCACATCTCGTGGAATTTTAAGCGCCCGTGCAAAATCATTTGTCGTACCAGTCGGAATAATCCCCACTTTCGGTCGATAATCCTGCTCTGCGATGCCATTAATAACCTCGTTAATCGTACCGTCGCCGCCCGCCGCAACAACTAAGTCATAGCGATCTTCCACCGCTTTTCGTGCCTCATTTTTTGCGTCATTTTCCGCTGGTGTCGTCGCATGGGAGCTCGTTATATATCCTGCATTCTCCAATATTGTCAGCACATCGGCCAGGTTTTTCTTGATAATCTCTCGCCCTGATGTTGGGTTGTAAATCACCCGTGCTCGTTTTTGCATAGTATATTCTCCGTCCTCTCAAATCTGAATACAAACGCCTAATCCATATCTTCAGACTATTTTTTACGTTTGTCACAGCCCCGAATACTTACCATTATACCAAATTACTACTCAAAAACCCATTTTGAAGATAAGCAACATGCAAAAAAAGTTACTAGGAGCTGCATCGATACCCCCAGTAACTCTGTATATTATTTAACGTTTGTTCATTTCATCCACTAAAATCTCGTTTACCATCGTTGGATTTGCTTGGCCTTTTGTGGCTTTCATAACTTGTCCAACTAGGAAACCAACCGCGCGATCTTTTCCGTTTTTGAAATCAGTCACGGATTGCTCGTTTTGGTCAAGGATACCAGAAATGATACCTCTTAGTTCGCCAGCGTCGGAAATTTGAATGAGACCTTTCGCTTTTACAACTTCTTCCGCGTCGCCACCGTTCATAATCAACTCACGGAAAACTTTCTTCGCGATTTTAGATGAAATGGTACCTTTTTCAATCAGCCCAATCATGCCCGCTAGATTGTCAGGTGTTAATTTCGTATCTTCAAGCTCTTGTTGCTCTGCGTTTAGATACGCCGAAACTTCACCCATTAACCAGTTAGAAACTTGTTTGGCATCGGCACCTTTTGCGATCGTTGCTTCAAAGAAATCGGACATCTCTTTTGTAAGCGTAAGTACCATTGCGTCATATGCTGGAAGTCCCAAATCAGCAACGTAGCGTGCTTGGCGTTTATCTGGAAGCTCTGGAATTTCAGCACGAATGCGTTCTTTCCAAGCGTCATCAATATATAAATCTACCAAATCCGGTTCTGGGAAATAGCGATAATCATCCGAACCTTCTTTAATGCGCATCAACGTCGTTTTCCCAGTTGCTTCTTCAAAGCGGCGTGTTTCTTGTTCAATAATGCCACCCGCCATCAGAACCTCTGCTTGACGCTTGATTTCATATTCGATACCTTTACGTACATTGGTGAATGAATTCAAGTTTTTAAGCTCGGTCTTCACGCCAAATTCTTCTTGTCCAACTGGACGAATCGAGATATTCGCATCGCAACGCATCGAACCCTCTTCCATTTTTACGTCAGAAACGCCTGTGTATTGGATGATCGATTTGATTTTTTCAAGGTAAGCATATGCCTCGTCAGCTGTACGCATATCTGGTTCAGAAACGATTTCAACAAGCGGTGTACCTTGACGATTAAGGTCAACAAGTGAGTAACCATGCGATGTATGCGTGTTTTTACCAGCATCTTCTTCTAAATGAAGGCGTGTGACACCGATACGTTTCTTCTCGCCATTTACTTCCACGTCAATCCAGCCATGCTCGCCGATTGGTTTATCGAATTGAGAGATTTGGTACGCTTTCGGATTATCTGGATAGAAATAGTTTTTACGGTCGAATTTCGTATGTTCTGCGATTTCACAGTTGATTGCCATCGCTGCTTTCATACCGTATTCCACTGCTTTTTTATTCAAAACTGGTAAGACGCCTGGCATTCCAAGGTCGACCACATGTGTGTTTGTATTCGGTTCAGCGCCAAAATGAGCAGGTGCCGGCGAAAAGATTTTGGATTCTGTTTTCAATTCTACATGGACCTCAAGTCCGATTACTGTTTCAAAATTCATATGTCTCGCCCTCCCTTATAAACTTGGTTTTTCTTTATGGAATTCTGTAGCTTGTTCAAACGCATGTGCGACACGGTAAATTGTTTTTTCATCAAAGTAGTTACCAATCACTTGCAAACCAACTGGCATACCTTCTGAAAGCCCACAAGGAACCGAAATCGCTGGAAGTCCAGCCAAGTTAATCGGAATCGTCAACAAATCGTTCAGATACATCGTGATTGGGTCGTGAATCAATCCACCGATATCAAACGCGACAGTTGGCGCACTTGGACCGATAATAACATCATAATCTTTAAACACATTCGCAAAATCTTGCTTAATCAGCGTACGTGCTTGTTGCCCTTTTTTGTAGTAAGCATCGTAATAACCCGAGCTAAGCGCAAAAGTTCCAAGCATAATACGGCGTTTTACCTCATCGCCAAAACCTTCTGCACGTGATTTTTTGTAAAGTTCTTCTAATGTGTGCGCGTTTGGTGAACGATAGCCGTAACGTACGCCGTCAAAGCGTGCCAAATTCGAAGATGCTTCACTCGATGCTAAAATATAATAACTCGCAACGCCATATTCGGAGTGAGGTAATGACACTTCATCCCAAGTCGCGCCTAAGTCTTCTAATGTTTTCAATGCTTTTAGAACCGCTTCTTTCACGCCAGGTTCCACGCCTTCACCAATATATTCTTTCGGCACGCCAATTCGCAGACCTTTAATGTCCCCTGTCAAATGGGCAGCGAAATTCTCGACTGGTTGATCGATAGACGTTGAGTCATAAGGATCCACACCAGAAATAGCTTCTAACAAATACGCATTATCTTCCACCGTACGCGTAATTGGTCCAATTTGATCAAGCGACGAAGCAAAGGCGATTAAACCGTAACGGGAAACGCGGCCATATGTAGGTTTCATCCCAACAACACCACAGAATGCGGCAGGTTGACGAATCGAACCACCTGTATCTGATCCCAATGAAAATAATACTTCACCAGCGGCAACACTTGCAGCACTACCACCCGAAGAGCCACCAGGTACTTTATTTAAATTCCACGGATTCGTTGTTGTGTGGAAATAAGAGTTCTCCGTTGATGAACCCATTGCAAACTCATCCAAGTTCACTTTTCCGATATTGATTGTTTGTGCCGCTTTCAATTTTTGCATAACCGTTGCATCATAAATTGGATCAAAGTTCTCCAAAATTTTACTTGCAGCAGTTGTACGCAGATTTTTCGTCACGATATTATCTTTAATCCCGATTGGAAGTCCAGCTAACATATTCTTGGGATCGATTCCAGCATCCCCAAGTTCTTCCGCAACATCTAGCGCTTTCTCGCGATTTAATGTAATGAACGATTTGACTTTATCTTCAACAGCATCAATACGGTCAAACGATTCCTTCACAAGATCGTATGGCGCGATTTCTTTTTTCACAAGCTTTTCATGTAAGTCTTTTACCGAATGCTCAAATAATCCCAAATTAATTCCCTCCTGATTTGTCTAAAATTAGTCTTCCATAATTGTCGGTACTTTAAACATGCCATCTTGTTTATCTGGCGCATTCTTCAGTACTTCTTCACGCGGTAAGCCTGCAATCGATGTATCTTCACGTAACACGTTTGATACGTCAATCGCGTGCGACGTTGGCTCAACATTTGCCGTATCTAGCTCATCTAATTTCTCCACCATATGAATAATGTTCCCTAATTGTTTTGCAAAGTTTTCAGCCTCTTGGTCACTCACTTCTAAACGCGCCAAGTTCGCCACTCGCTCTACTGTCTCTTTTGAAATAGTTGTCAAAATTTTTCCTCCTTTAATAAATCGGAAGGAAGCACCGAATTACTCAGTGCTCACCTTCTAAAAATATTTAGTCAAAGATGTGTGCTGTTGGCGTATCATCATTTGCTTTACGTGTGATTAAAGCCGCAGTACCATCAGTTGTAGTAATATTAACCTGAATTGCTGCATTTGTCGAGAGATGTTTTCCGAGTAAATCGGTCACATACTGTGTAAACCCAATAATTTCAGCTTCCCCATAAAATTGTAACGGGATATCAATATTTAAATCTGCCATCTCACCGTCTTCATAGCGAGCACGCCCAACGACGCCTGTATAGTTTGGATAATATTTCTCAATATCCGCTTTAAAATCTTCAAATGATGTGTTATCCGTCTTATGATCCGATTTCGCATCCGCTGACGGCAAGACATAACTTTTCTCGTCGATTGTTTTCCATTTGCCAAGACTCGCGCCATCCGCGTTCGCCGAAGCAATAAAGTTCCCCGGAACAACGCCATCACGCTTCCCTTGCTTATAAATCGCAAATGTGACTGGTACAGAATCCAAGCCTTTTGTCGCCCGAATTCGGTTCAAGACAGTAGCTGCCATTTCTTTACCTTGCGAAAGCAACTGGCTGTCCGAAATATTTTGCTCAAATGTAGCGCCATATTTCTCCTTCTGATAGTAATCCACCGAATTCATCGCCAAAGCAATCGAAATACCGCCAAGTCCTACCGTATTCTTATCTGTTTTCTTCAAATAATCTTGTTCTAAAATATGCGCCAAATAAATCGGTGCGCGCTGCTCGCCATCTTTACCATTATCTTTCGGATTCAGACCGTCTTTATTCTTATCACTCGAACGATCCAGCCACTTCGTTAATGTCTCTGTCGTCAAATATTGCCCTTCTTGAAAAAGATAATCATCTGGGGAATAACTTTGTTGAGAAACCCGCATCAAGCCTGACTCCAACTCGTTGATGTCATAGCGCGAGTTAATATTCGAAACGACTAATCCACGTGATTTACTGGCCTTATACGGCAAAACCGTTTTATAATAATCCGCAGAAATCTGATTTTTTGTCATGATACCTGTTTCCGCTTGCTTCGTGTCTTTTTTCTGCACAACCTGTTCATCCGAATTGAGGCTCGGGGCACATCCTGCAAGTAAAAGAGCGGCGCTAAGGGAAACGACTAGTAATTTTTTCATTTCTTTTGACCACCTTCATCTGGTAAATATTCCATTAATTTTTGCTCACTCCATATGGCTATCCCTAATTCTTCAGCTTTCGCCAGTTTGGAGCCCGCATCACTTCCTGCTACAACAACATCTGTGTTCTTACTTACACTCCCCGTTACATTTCCGCCTAAACTTTCAATCAAGGCCTTCGCTTCCTCACGCTTCAAATGTTCTAATTTCCCTGTCAAAACAACTTTCTGATTCGCAAAAACAAGCGCCTCTTCTGGCATCAATTCCAATTTTGGACCTGTATACATCATGTTCACTTCGGCTTTCTCCAACTTCGCTAACAACTCATGCACTTCTTCATTCTCAAAATAAGCAACAATCGAGTCTGCCATTTTCTCGCCAATATCAGGCACCTCAATCAGCGCCTCTTTTTCAGCGACACGAAGCGCGTCCATCGTCTCAAAATACTGCGCTAAAACCTTCGCTGCCTTCGCACCAACATGCCGAATACCAAGTCCAAATAGCAGTTTTTCCAAAGAATTCTCGCGGCTTTTATCAATAGAAGCCAATAAATTCTGAACGGACTTCTCGCCCATCCTCTCTAATTCTACCAGTTTTTCACCCGAAAGGAAAAACAAATCTGCCACATCCGTAATTAATTCTTGTTCGAAAAGCTGAACGACTACTTTTTCACCTAAACCGTCAATGTTCATCGCATTACGTGAAACGAAATGAATCAAGCCTTCTTTTAGCTGAGCAGGGCACTTTGGATTAATGCAACGCAAAGCTACCTCGCCTTCCAAGCGAACCAGCTCACTCTCGCACGTTGGACAATGTGTTGGCATGCGATATGGAACTTGCTCCTCCGTCCGGTCTTCCTCCACCACCCGAATCACCTCAGGAATGATGTCACCCGCTTTTTTAATCAAAACGGTGTCACCAATCCGAATATCACGGTCGCGAATCAAATCTTCATTATGAAGCGATGCCCGGCCAACCGTTGTTCCAGCTACACGAACCGGTTCTAGAATCGCGGTCGGTGTCACAACGCCAGTGCGCCCGATGCCAAGCTCGATATCTAACAGTTTTGTAGCAACTTCCTCAGCTGGGAATTTATAAGCAATCGACCAGCGCGGTGATTTCGCGGTGAAGCCTAGCGTCCGTTGCTGTTCCAAGCTGTCCACCTTGATGACAATGCCATCAATATCATAGGCTAATCCAGAACGAGCTGCCGTCCATTCCGCAATATACGCAAAAATTTCTTCAAGAGACTGGCACAATCGACGTTCTTTATTCACCTTCAAGCCTAGTTTCTCTAAGTGCGCCAACCCTTCACTATGTGTCGCGACACCCATATCACCGAAATCGGCAACTGCATATAAGAAAATATCTAAGTTTCGTGATGCCGCAATTTTTGTATCTAATTGACGCAAAGATCCCGCTGCCGCATTTCGCGGGTTAGCAAAGACCTCCAAGCCATCTTCTTCTCGTTTTTCATTCAGTTTTTGAAATGACTGCTTTGGCATGAACGCTTCTCCGCGGACTTCAATCGTGAACGGCTCTTGTAGCGTCATCGGAATCGATCGAATCGTTCTTAAATTCGACGTGATATCCTCGCCAACCGTCCCGTCACCACGTGTTGCACCGCGCTTATACTTCCCTGCTTCATATTGCAAAGAAACCGCTAAACCATCAATTTTGAGTTCGCACATGTAAGCTACGTCCTCGCCAACTTTCTCACGCACGCGACGGTCAAAGTCTTGTAAATCCTCATGATTGAACGCATTGCCAAGACTTAGCATCGGCGTTTCGTGCGCCACTTTCTGAAAACCAGCAAGCACTTCCCCACCAACACGCTGCGACGGCGATTCTGGTGTCACCCAATCCGGATTTTTTTCCTCCAAAGCAATCAATTCATGCAAAAGTTGGTCATAGAGGGAATCCGGAGATGTTGGGTTATCCGCGACATAGTATTCGTAACTAAGCCGCTCCAGTTCCTTTATTAATTCTTCATAACGTTTTCTTTCAGCCATTTCGCTTCACCTACTTATACTTTTTCAACAGGCGCAAATTCCGCCAGCAATCGTTTTACCCCAGTTGGACTCGGGAAGGCAATATCAAGTTCCATGTTGCTTCCAGTTCCTTTCACACTGACAACCGTTCCGACGCCCCATTTCTTATGACTCGCCTTGTCGCCAACCGTCCACGCCTCTTTCTCCGCACCAGACGCACTATAACCAACCACCGATTTACTATGCATCGATGACTTAGCAAATGGCACTTCTGTCAAACTATTTTCATGCGCCATTTCAATCAAATCATCTGGAATCTCATCGATAAAACGCGATTCCTTATTCGCCGTTGAACGACCATATAACATCCGCGAATACGCACTCGTAATATACAACTCCTGTTCAGCACGCGTAATACCAACATACGCCAATCGACGTTCCTCTTCCATCTCATCTTCTTCCATAAGCGCTCGACTATGCGGGAAAATCCCTTCCTCAAGCCCCACTAAAAAGACAACCGGAAACTCCAAACCTTTCGCCGAGTGTAGCGTCATAAGCGTCACCGCACCACGAGATCTGTCCTCTTCATCCAGTTTATCAATATCAGACACAAGCGCTAAATCTTGTAAAAAGGTAACCAAAGATTTGTCCTCGTTTTCCTTTTCAAAATTTTGCGTGACAGATAAGAACTCATCAATATTCTCCAAGCGCGTCTGCGCCTCAATCGTCCGCTCATTTTCTAACATTGCTCGGTACCCAGTTTTCTCAAGCACTTGCTCCACAATCTCCGTCACCGACAAATAATCTTGCATCTGCGTAAAGCCTCTAATCAAGTCGTGGAATTCCACCAATTGTTTCGAAATCTTCGCCGATAACCCGACCATTTCAATCCTGTCTAACACTTCAAAAACCGTCAAATCATAAGCCGCCGCCATGTTCGCCACCTTGTCCATCGAACCCGCACCGACACCACGTTTTGGCACATTAATAATCCGCGATAAACTAATATCATCATCGTTGTTCGAAATCAGACGCAAGTAAGCCAGCACATCCTTGATCTCCTTACGATCATAGAACTTCGTGCCGCCAACCATTTGGTACGCCATATTCGACTTCATGAAAAATTCCTCCATGACACGCGACTGCGCATTCGTCCGGTACAAAATCGCAAAATCCGAAAGCGGACGACTCGTCTCCTTCACGATCTCTTGAATTTTACCAACAACGTACGAAGCTTCTTCCTTCTCCGTCAACGCCTTGTGGTAGAAAATTTTCTTACCTTCATCATTATTCGTCCAGAGATTTTTCGGTTTCCGATTACTATTGTTCTCAATCACACGGTTCGCTGCTGCCAAAATCCGCTTCGTTGACCGATAATTCTCCTCCAACAAAATCGTCTGCGCATTCGGATAATCCTTCTCAAACGTCATAATGTTCGTGATATCCGCACCACGCCAACCATAAATCGACTGATCCGAATCCCCAACAACACACAAATTACGGAATCGTGCCGCCAGCAACTTCACTAAAATATATTGCGAATGGTTCGTATCTTGATACTCATCCACGTGAATATACTGAAACTTCCGCTGATAAAACTCCAACACGTCCGGCACGCGCTCAAACAACTGAATCGTGACCATAATCAAATCATCGAAATCAAGCGACTGATTCTTTTTCAGCTTCTTCTCATATTCCACGTACACATCCGCAACCATCTGATCAAAAAAGCCAAACGCTTCCTTCTTGTACTCCTCGGCGTTCATCAGCTCGTTCTTCGCATTGCTAATCGCTGCCAAAATCCCGCGCGGCTCGAACTTCTTCGTATCGACATTCTTATCTTTCAAAATGCCCTTAATAACTGAAATCTGGTCCCCGCCATCCAAAATCGTAAAATTACGGTTAAATCCAATCCGTTCAATATCGCGACGCAAAATTCGCACACACATCGAGTGAAACGTCGAAATCCAAATCGATTCCGCTTCTGGACCAAGCAAATTACCAACACGCTCTTTCATCTCACGCGCCGCCTTATTCGTAAACGTAATCGCCAAAATATTATAAGGATTCACGCCACGCTCTTTCATCATATACGCGATACGGTGCGTCAAAACACGCGTCTTCCCGCTTCCTGCCCCAGCCATAATCAAAAGAGGTCCTTCCGTCGCTTCAACCGCCTTCTTCTGTTGTGGATTCAAACCTTTTACTAAATCTTCCGCATTTAATTGCATTTTATCCTCACACCGCCAATACAAACATTTGTTCTTATTTTAACTTTTTAAACAACCGAAAGCAAGTGATATTATAAAACCGCACTCACCGTTTCCAACGCCTGCTCAAAATCTTCATACAAAATATTACCGACGATAATCACATCCGCGATTTCACTCATTTCACGCGCCTCGTCAATCGTCCTGATGCCACCACCGTACCAAAGCTTCGTGTTCACAAGCTCATCCCGCGCGGCTTGAACCATTCGACTATCACCAAAAACACCACTATATTCGATATAAAAAATCGGCAATCGCAGCATATTTTCCGCAATACTCGCATAAGCCGCAACATCACTTTCCGTCAAATCCGTATTCGCCTTCGCCAGTTGCGCCGCCTTTGCATCCGGATTTAAAATACAATACCCTTCCACCAAAACATGCGGCCACGGAATAAAGTCACCATACCGCTTGACAATCCCATGATGCGCGCCAAGTAACCACTTCACATCCGTCGTATTCAGCACCACCGGAATCAAATATTGACTCGCACCAGGCACAATCATCGCCTCATCGCTAACCTCCATAAAAACCGGCAACCCCCGACTCGCAAAATCCCGAAACAAGTCCTGCACCGCATCCATCTGCAAACCATCCGATCCCCCGATAATAAAACCATCCGTACCAGACCGAACCAACCGATCCACAGCCCCCTCCGGCAAAACCTTCGCAGGATCCAACTTAAATAAATGTCTCACTAATAGCCCCTCCACCATGAACTCCCTACGAACTAGCGTGACGCGACAAATGCTCAGATTCTAGGCAAAGCCGAGCACCGAAACGGAGCGTACGACTGTACAAGAGTATCGGAGCACAGGTTTTAACGACGAAGATGAGCGTTTGTCGCGTCACGCACCACCTATAAGTATACCATTTTTGAGTTGTTCCCGCACCACTTCCTAGACGCTTTTATGAAAATCTTTAACTTTTCCCAAAAAGAGGGATGCAATCAGAAAAATTCTGTGCTATGATAAACCTATAAAATCAGATTCTATAGCGATAGGAGTCTGGCGCATAGCTCAGATAAATCGACAATACGTGTTCGATTTGTATCAAGTGACGTTTTCATCCCTTCCCTCAGCAAAGAGGTAGGCGTTTTCTCCTTAGTTAGAGTTGTGTCCCAGTCTTTTTTGATATGAAAGGAAGTCGGCGATGAATAGAAATAGAGAACAATGGAGTTCGAAATGGGGATTCGTTTTAGCTTCTGCTGGTTCCGCCATCGGAATCGGTGCTATTTGGAAGTTGCCGTACATCGCTTCTACTGCTGGCGGCGGCG
Organism: Paenilisteria portnoyi; assembly: GCF_014322795.1. Taxonomy (GTDB): domain Bacteria; phylum Bacillota; class Bacilli; order Lactobacillales; family Listeriaceae; genus Listeria_A; species Listeria_A portnoyi. The sequence continues at coordinate 17,310 of NZ_JAASTT010000022.1, read as the reverse complement.
CATTCTTTCTTTTATTTACAGCACTTACTTTTTTAGTCGTTCTGCCAATCTTGATCGGTGAATTTATTATTGGACGCAGCTCACAAAGCGATGCTATCAATGCTTACAAAGTCCTTGCACCTAATACGCATTGGAATTTACTTGGAAAAATGGGCGTTTTTGGCTCTATTCTAGTTCTTGCTTTTTACGGTGTCGTAGGCGGTTGGATTCTGGGTTACATTGTAAAAGCAATTAGTGGCTCCGTCAGTCACGGCAATCAAGCACAACTAGCCCTTCAATTTGATTTAGTAACAGCCAATACGGCCATCGCCATCGCAGGAACTGGTATCTTTCTTCTATTAGTTGTACTCGTTGTAACACAAGGCATTCAGGCTGGAATTGAGCGCATAAGTAAATTTATTCTTCCAGCGCTATTCATTCTTTTTATTATTCTAATTATTCGGTCCTTAACGCTACCTAACGCATTGGATGGTCTTCACTATTTCCTAAGTCCCGACTTCTCAAAAATCGATAGCAAGACCATCATTATTATTCTAGGCCAGGCTTTCTTCTCGTTAAGTGTAGGAATTTCTCTCATGGTTACTTACGGCTCTTACCTGAATCGCAAAACAAGTATTCCTGGTTCTTCGGCTGTTGTTGCCATTTTAAGTCTCATTATATCTCTTTTCGTCGGGTTAGCCATCTTTCCAGCCGTATTTTCATTTGGCATTGTCCCAAATATGGGGCCAGGTATCCTGTTCGTGATATTGCCTTCTATTTTCAACCAACTACCATTCGGGACATTCTTTTTTATCGTCTTCCTGATTCTATTCTTTTTCGCGGCTCTGTCATCTAGCTTTTCCTTACTCGAAACAGCAACGGCGCCATTTATGAAGCGACTCGGGGGAAGAAAAATAGCGACTTGGGTGATGGGCGGAATCATCTTCTTGCTTACTATTCCAGCAGCGCTAAGCTTTGGAATTTGGAGTCATATCACCATTTTCGGCATGACAATATTCGGAGCCTCAGATTATTTAGCATCCAACATCATTCTACCATTAGGGGCCCTGTTCACAGCCATTTTCGTCGGATTCCGCTTACCTCGCCAACTACTATGGGACGAATTTACAGCAAACAGCCGATTTGGTAAGAAGTTTTTCTTCATCTGGCTATTACTCCTAAAATACGTAGCGCCACTCGCGATTATACTCGTTTTCCTGTATGCGATTGGCATCTTACCTTTTTAATTTAATAACAAAAAGCGTTCCATTTCGGGACGCTTTTGATTTCACCTAAAAACATAATTTTCGATACCAATTTATCTTAGTTATCCTTCATCCGATCAAAAACTACTTCATACATATCGTTTCCATAATTTAAAGAACGTTTTACGCGAGAAATCGTTGCCGTGCTGGCACCGGTTTCTGCTTCAATAACATTATATGTCTTGCCGTCGTGTAGCATTCTAGCCACTTGAAAGCGTTGCGACATTGATTGAATTTCATTTACTGTGCATACATCATCAAAGAAAGCATAACATTCTTCTAAATTCTCCAGTGCCAAGATCCCTTTAAAAAACGTGTCTAGACCTTCACCACGCAGTTTTTCTATTTGCATGCGTATACCTCCATTTTACTCAGACTCTTCTTTACCATTTTAACGTACTAGTGTGAATAACACAACAAGAAGGTTCAAAAAGGAACGCGAACATGCTATACTAATTCTATAAAAAGGGAGGTCCAGCATGAAAGCAAAAATTATCTTATTTTTCTCACTCTTATTCATCATTCTCATAACATTCCATCTGCCAGTATCGGCGGATCGTTCTTTTACAATACCAAAATATGAAAACTATGTCCAGATTCAGCAAAACGGAACAGCAAGAATCACTGAAAATGTCCGCTATGATTTCGATGGTGCATTTAATGGCGCCACGATGGACATTGATACGTCAGGGTTGCCACAGATTACAGACCTGCAAGTAGCAGTAGATGGTCAAGCCTTTGTTAGCAGTAACTCCGAACAAACTGGCACTTTTAACGCAAATTATGTTGGCGATACATTGAAAATTCGCGTTTACTCCCCAACAGATACAGCAAAAAAAGATTTTACCTATACGTATACGCTAAAAAATGCGATTACCAATTATAATGATACCGCAGAATTCAATCGTAAACTAGTCGGAAGTAATTGGCAAGAGTCGCTAGATCATGTCGCGATCACCATTATGCTTCCTAAAGCAACACAAAATGGAGAACTTCAAGCATGGGCGCATGGACCGCTAGACGGAGAGGTTTCACTACAAGATAATAAAACCGTGAAGCTAACCGCCGATAATGTCAAAGCTGGACAATTTGTTGAAGCTCACGTTATTTTTCCAAATAATATTGTACCTTTCAATCAAAATATCCAAGCAGTCGATAAAAAGGCCGCCATTCAAGCGCAAGAAGCCAAGTTGGCGGATCAAGCTAATTTTAAACGAACAGTCGCAAAAACCGTTTTTTATGGTGGCAGTTTGCTTATTTTATTAATTATTCTCACCACCGTTATTGTGACGTATGTGAAGTACACGAAATCAAAAACAGCTGTTTTCAAGGATAAGTATTTCCATGATATTCCGCTTGACATGTCGCCTGCTGTTATGAATAAGCTCATTTTCATGCAGACAGGAGCTAACGATCTCGTGGCGACCATCATGGATTTAGTTCGCAAAAGACAGCTCACCATCGAAGAACTTCCACACCCTTCTGGCAACAAGAAAAAAGCAACATACACCATCACAAAATTACCAGTTCCCGCTCCAATAGAGCTTTTATCACACGAAACCAGACTCATTACATGGCTCATAGATAAAATTGGGGACGGCGAAAAAGTCACGCTAAAAGAAATAAACGCCTACGCAAAAAAAAATACGACTACTTTCCGAAGCACTTTTACCAGCTGGAAAAACAGTGTAAGTAACGAAGCAAATAAATATGACTACTTCGATAAGGAAGCAAGTTCCAAAGCAACGAAACTACTAATTGGTGCTTTGACAGCTAGTATTTTGATTGGCATCGCTATCATTATTTTCAGCATTTTTGCGAGTATTTTCTCCCTATTTGCTTGTATTGTTAGCATTGTCGCTTTCGTTATTCTGATTATTTTTTGGGTTACTCAGTTTCCTATTAAAAACCAAGAAGGGACAGAGGAGTTTGCGAAATGGCACGCATTTAGACACTACATGAAAGATGTTGCGAATATGGATATCGCAGACGTTGGTTCCATCGCAATTTGGGATCATTACCTTTCCTACTCCATTTCACTAGGGCTAACAAAAGAAGTCCTAAAAGCAGCATCGATTCACTTCACATCGGAGCAAGTACAACAGCATTCTGGACTACTTTACTATTACTATGGTGGCGCAATGCTGGGCAGTGTAAATCACGCCAATATGGACACAGCGTTTGCAGAAAGCTTCCAAAACTCTTTCGAAAGCTCCTTTAGCGGCGCATTGGCAAGTAGCGCATCGTCTAGCAGCGGTAGCGGCGGTGGATTCAGCGGAGGCTCCAGTGGTGGTGGCGGTGGCGGTTCAGGCGGCGGCGCTTTCTAAGCTATACAAAAAAACGTGCAGTACATCTCAAAAGCTTTGAGGTATACTGCACGGTTTTCCTATTTTACAGCTTTCGTCCCAATATCCATCCGATAAAAGAAATCTGGGTTATCAAGCTTCTTCATTTCTTTATAAAGCTGCGTCTGGGCTTCTGTCATCGATTCAGCGGTTGCCGAAACAAGCAACACGCGCCCACCGTTTGATAGAAAAACATCGCCTTCTTTTGCTCGCTTCGTTCCCGCATGAAAAACCTCAGCCTCCACATCTGAAAGCCCAGTTATCACGTTGCCTTTCGCATAATCCTCAGGATATCCAGCACTCGCCAAGACGACACCAAGCGTAACCCCTTCCGATTCCCATTCAAGCACTGGTTCCCGGTCGTGCAACAAAGCATCGATAACCTTCGCAAAATCAGATTTTAAGCGAGGCAACACCACTTGCGTTTCAGGATCTCCAAAGCGCGCGTTAAACTCAATCACTTTTGGCCCATCTTCGGTCACAATTAAGCCTGCATACAAAATGCCAGAAAACGAACGATCTTCTGCAACCATCCCTTTTGCCGCTGGAAATAAAATTTTCTGAATCGCTTCATCGACAATGGTTTGCGCTATGTGCGGTACAGGCGAATAGGCTCCCATTCCACCCGTATTTGGCCCTTTATCGCCTTCATATGCCCGTTTATGATCTTGCGCAATCGCCATCGGGTACACTTTTTCACCGCGTACGAAAGCCATCAGTGAAAATTCCTCCCCAGCTAAAAAGTCCTCAATCACCACTTTCGCCGATGCCTCGCCAAACTTACTGTCCAGCATCATATCTTTTAAAGCAAGTACCGCTTCTTCCATATCAAAAGCGACCACAACACCTTTTCCAGCCGCCAAACCATCCGCTTTTATCACGATTGGCACACCTTTTTCTTGTAGGTATAGATACGCTTTCTCGTAATCCGTAAATGACTCCGAATCAGCTGTCGGAATCGCGTATTTTTTCATGAACTGCTTCGCGAAATCCTTGCTTCCCTCAATCAAAGCCGCTTTTTTCGATGGTCCGAAAGCTTTGATCCCAGCTTCTTCAAACTCATCCACCAAACCGTTTAGCAGTGGCACTTCTGGACCGACAATGACCCAATCGACAGCCTGCTCTTTCGCAAAAAGAATCAAAGCCGTCGCGTCTGTCTCTGAAATAGCGTGCGTTTCAATACCATCGCCCAACATCCCGTCATTTCCAGGCGCGCAAAATACCGTTTCTACATCGTTACTTTCAAGCAATTTCTTACTGATCGCATGCTCACGACCACCGCTTCCAACAACTAAAATTTTCATCGCATTGACACGCTCCTTTAATGTTTGAAATGGCGGACATGTGTGAGAACCATTGCAATACCATACTTATTCGCCATCGCAATCGAATCTTTATCCTTGATCGAGCCACCTGGTTGGATAATCGCTTTAATCCCAGCTTTAGCCGCAGCTTCCACCGTATCGTCCATCGGGAAGAAGGCATCCGAAGCCAGAACTGCTCCCTGCGCCTTATCTCCCGCTTGATTCAAGGCAATCAGCGCCGAACCAATCCGATTCATCTGACCCGCGCCAATGCCAAGCGTTTGTGAAGCATTCCCAACAACAATCGCATTCGACTTCACGTGCTTCACAATTTTCCATTGGGCAACGAGAGCTTTCCACTCACTTTCTGTCGGTTGCGCATCTGTCACGACTTCATACGTCGCCACATCCTCTGCCACCGCGTCGCCATCTTGCAACAACAATCCACCAATCACCGACGTTTTTTCCACCGCATTCACAGGACCCGCAAAAGGAACTGTCAACAAGCGAATATTCTTCTTCTGCGCTAAAATCGCGAATGCTTCCTCCGAAAAACTCGGCGCAATAATGATTTCCAGGAAAATCTGACTCATATGTGTCGCCGTCGCCGCATCGACTTCCCGATTAATCGCAACAATGCCACCAAAAATCGAAGTCTCATCCGCTTCATAGGCCTTCAAATACGCTTCTTCTGACGTTTCACCAACACCGACACCGCACGGATTCATATGTTTTACAGCCACCGCTACAGGTTCCGTAAATTCTGATGCAATTCGAAGCGCCGCATCCGTATCACGAATATTATTATACGACAACTCCTTGCCGTGCAGTTGTTTCGCCTCACTAATCGAGTTTTGCGTACCCAATGGTTCTGTATAAAAAGCCGCCTCCTGATGCGGATTCTCGCCATATCGCAAATCTTGTTTCTTATTATAAGTCAATGTTAATTTTTCAGGGAATTCCTCACCGACAATCTCCGTTAAATAACCCGCAATCAACGCATCATAAGCCGCCGTATGACGGAAAACCTTCGCGGCCAAACGCTGATTCGTTTCAAAAGTGACCGCGCCATGATCGCCAAGTTCCGCTAAAACAGGCGCATAATCCGTGCTATCAACTACGACTGTCACCGCCGCATAGTTTTTCGCCGCCGAACGTAACATCGAAGGACCGCCAATATCGATATTTTCAATCGCCTCACCCAGCTTCACGCCAGGCTTCGCAATCGTTTCTTGGAACGGATATAAATTCACACAAACGAGATCAATTTTAGCAATATCATGATCCGCGATCGCCTGCATGTGCGCCGCATCATCGCGACGAGCAAGCAAACCCCCATGAATCGCCGGATGTAGCGTCTTTACACGCCCGTCCAACATCTCCGGAAAATCAGTCACTTCCTCAATTCCAATCACTGGAACCGCACTATCCTCAAGCGCCTTCTTCGTTCCACCCGTTGAAATAATCTCAAAACCAAGCCCCACAAGCGATTTCGCGAACTCCACGACACCAGTTTTATCTGACACACTAATTAACGCTCTTTTCATGATTGTCCCCCTATTATTTTTTTGACCACTTCTGGATAAAACGCATGCTCAACCTTATGTATTCTCGTCGCAAGCGATTCCACCGTATCATCTGGCAAAATAGCAACCGACTGCTGTGCGATAATCGGCCCCGTGTCCATTCCAGCATCTACAAAATGCGCGGTGACACCCGTTTCCGTTACACCCGCGACAACCGCCTGTCCCATCGCATCTTTTCCAGGAAACGACGGAAGTAACGACGGATGCAAATTGACAATCTTGTTTTCATACGCTCCCAATAACGTCGGCCCAATCAAGCGCATATATCCCGCCAAAACGAGAAATTCTACCTCTGATTCCTGCAATTTAGCCACGATTTCCCGTTCAAAAGCCGCTTTATCCGCGAAAGCCTTCGGAGCAAAGACAAACACTGGAATTCCAGCTGCCTCTGCCCGTTCCAACACATACGCGCCCGGTTTATCACAAACAAGCAACGCCACCGATTCTTTAATCATCGCATCGTCCACAAGCGCCTGAAAATTACTACCCGATCCCGAAGCAAAAATCGCTATTTTCATCCTAGTTGCCCCCTGTAAAAACGACTTGTGCGCTAGCTTCTTTCGGTGTCACTTTTCCAATCGTATACGCTTTTTCACCTTGTTCTGCTAAAATAGCAAGCGTCTGTTCCGCATCGTCTGCCGCAACGACAAGCACCATGCCGATTCCCATGTTAAAAATGCCATACATCTCGTCCGCATCAATTTCACCATAACTTTGCAACGCATCAAAAATCGGCAAAACCGGCCATGCATCACGCGTAATCGACACCGCCAAATCCTCTGGCAATACCCGTGGCAAATTCTCGATAAAACCGCCACCCGTAACATGCGAAATCCCGTGCACCGTTACATTTTTAATCACTTCCAAAACAGGCTTCACATAAATCCGCGTCGGCGTCAACAACTCATCACGAAGCGTCTTGCCCCCAAGCTCCGGCAAAACCGTATCCAGCGCAAAGTCATGCTCCTTAAAGAAAATTTTGCGTACCAATGAGTATCCATTGCTATGAATCCCAGAAGAAGGCAAGCCAATCAAAACATCACCAGCCGCCACCTTTTCGCCCGTAATCACATCCGCCTTCTCGACCGCACCGACCGTGAATCCAGCCAAGTCATAATCATCCGCACCATACATGTCCGGCATCTCCGCCGTCTCACCGCCAACAAGCGCGCACCCAGCCAACTCGCAGCCATCCGCAACCCCTTTGACAATCTGCTCCATCTTGCCCGGAATCGTTTTTCCCGTCGCAATATAATCCAAGAAAAACAGCGGTTCCGCGCCCTGCGCCAAGATATCATTCACACACATCGCGACACAATCCACGCCGATCGTATCATGCTTATCCGCCTCAATCGCAAGCAGCAACTTCGTACCAACGCCATCCGTCCCCGAAACGAGCACCGGTTCACGCAAGCCCAGCCCGCTAAGATCAAACATCCCGCCAAACGAACCAATCGCGCCCATCACACCGTTACGCTTCGTGCGAGCCACATGCTTTCGAATCCGCTCCACAACCTCATAACCCGCCTCTACATCAACGCCAGCCTTACTATACGCATTCTCTGCCATCTGCAAAATTCCCCTCTCAACGTGACTCAGCTTCTAAACTCGCCAAATATTCTTTTTCATAATCAAATAATTCCGTCGGGTAATCCCCGTTAAAATACGCCATACAAAGTCCGCCATAAGGCTCATCCGGATACGGCTTACCAACCGCCTCAACTAGGCCGTCCTCCGACAAATACGTCAGCGAATCCGCACCGATAATCCGGCAGATCTCATCCACCGAATAATTCGCCGCAATCAACTCACTCCGCGTCTGAATATCAATCCCGTAAAAACACGGAAAAGCAAGCGGTGGAGAAGCAATTCGGACATGAACTTCCGCAGCACCTGCCTCACGCAACAACTGCACAATCCGGCGACTCGTCGTTCCGCGCACAATCGAATCATCAATCATGACCACCCGTTTGCCCTCGACAACACCGCGCACCGCCGACAATTTCATTTTCACACCTTGTTCCCGTAATTCCTGCGAAGGTTCAATAAACGTCCGCGCCACATACCGGTTCTTAATCAAGCCCAGCTCATACGGAATACCCGTTTCCTCCGCATAACCAATCGCCGCCGAGATACTCGAATCAGGAACACCCGTCACCACATCCGCCTCAATAAAAGCCTCCTTGGCCAACCGTTTCCCCATCCGTTTTCGCGCCGAATGGACATTAATTCCCGCAATATTCGAGTCAGGACGCGCAAAATACACATATTCCATACTACAAATCGAATGCTTCACGTCTTCCGTAAATTTCTCAATATGCAAGCCATCATCATCAATAATAATCAGCTCACCCGGCTCCACATCACGCACAAACTCCGCGCCAACCGTATCAAACGCACATGTCTCTGAAGCAATCACATACGAATCCCCAATTTTCCCAATCGAAAGCGGCCTAAAACCATTCGGATCAAGCGCTGCAATCAACTCATTCTCCGTCAAAAGCATATACGCAAAACCGCCCTTGACCTTGTTCAGCGCCACCTTCAAATCCTCCACAAACGATCCCGTCTGGCTACGTTTGAGCAAATGCGCCAGCACCTCCGTATCCGAACTCGTCTGAAAAATCGCGCCTTCTTCTTCCAACTCCTGACGTAGCGTCTGCGCATTAATCAAATTCCCATTATGCGCCAGCGCCAGACTCGAATTATGGAAGTGGAATAAAAACGGTTGAACATTACTCAAACTCTTGCCACCAGCCGTCGCATAACGCACATGCCCAATCGCCGACTTCCCAACAAGGTCATCCAGTTCCCCATGCTTAAACACATCCGCAAGTAAGCCTAAGTTACGATGCCCTTTTAGCGTCACGCCATCCGTCGACACAATTCCAGCACCCTCTTGCCCACGATGCTGCAAACTATGCAAACCATAATACGTAATATGCGCCGCACTCGGATGATTCCAAATCCCGAAAATACCACATTCCTCGTTCAATCCTCTTATTTCAGTAGACATGGAATAGCCCCTTCCCAAACTTGTTTTAACTCACTAAGTTCGGCTGTAATTGCTGATTTTTCCGTTTGCACCACCAATTGCGGCACCTCTGTGACCTCGCCTAAACGCACCACTTTTTCCGTTTCAAACAACTGCTCGAATTTCGCAGCATCATCCGCTTTCACCGATACCAAGAAACGCGATTGCGATTCACTAAACAGCAATTCCTCCGCAAAAGGCACTTGGATCGCCGCGCCCAAATCGTTCGCAAAACCTGCCTCAGCAAGCGCTACCGCAAGTCCGCCTTCCGCCAAATCATGCGCCGAAGCAACAAGACCTTCGCGAATCGCCGTCAACAAGAACTGCTGATAACGTTTCTCCACTTGCAAATCAAGCTCAGGCGCGCGTCCACTAATTTTGCCTTGCTCCAGTTTTTGCAATTCCGAACCACTAAATTCCGGCTTCGTTTCGCCGATTAAATAAATCACATCGCCCGCCGCTTTGAAACCTTGCGTCGTAATATGCGCCACATCCTCGACCAAACCAACCATTCCAATCACCGGCGTTGGATAAATTCCTTCGCCATCCGTCTCATTATACATCGAAACATTCCCCGAAATAACTGGCGTATCAAGCTCTAAGCAAGCCGCACTAATACCGTCCGCCGCCTTCTCAATCTCCCAGAAAATTTCTGGTTTTTCCGGATTCCCAAAATTCAGACCATCCGTAATCGCCAGCGGTTTCGCGCCCGAACAAACAATATTCCGCGCAGCTTCCGCAACCGCAATTTGGCCACCTTTTTCAGGATCCAAATACAAGTAACGCGAATTACAATCCGTCGTCATCGCAATCGCCTTATTCGTGCCACGAACCCGCAAAACTGCCGCATCCGAACCTGGCGCAACCGCCGTATTCGTCCGAACTTGGTAATCAAACTGCTCATAAATATGACGTTTACTCGCAATCGTTGGCTGTCCAAGTAGCGCTTTCCAAGTCGCCACAACATCCGTCACAACCGGCGCAAAAGCCTCTTCCGCTTGGAAATCACGATAACGCTGCGGCTCCGATGAAGGCTTATGATACACAGGCGCATCCTCAGCAAGCGCATCAACCGGCACATTCGCTACAACTTCCCCGTGATGTACAATTTTATACATCTTATCATCCGTCACCGTTCCAATCGTCACAGCCTCCAAGCCATAACGCTCAAACAACGCCTTGATTTCCGCCTCATGTCCTTTTTTCACACATAAAAGCATCCGTTCCTGCGACTCCGAAAGCAACATTTCATACGCCGACATATGCGTTTCCCGTTGCGGCACATCATCCATAATAAGCTCCAAGCCAGACCCAGCCTTCGATGCCATCTCCGAACTCGAACTCACCAAGCCCGCCGCGCCCATATCCTGAATCCCAATCAAAATATCCGAATGATCGCGAATCAAATCCAGACACGCCTCCATCAACAATTTCTCCATAAACGGATCGCCTACCTGAACCGCCGAACGCTGCTGCTCGCCCTCTTCACTAAATTCCACCGAAGCAAAAGTAGCCCCATGAATCCCGTCGCGCCCCGTTTTCGCACCAACGTACATCACTGGATTACCAACGCCAACCGCCTGACCTTTTTGAATATCCTCTTTTGCAATCAGGCCAACACACATCGCGTTTACGAGCGGGTTCTTCGCATAACACGGATCAAACTGCACCTCGCCGCCAACCGTCGGAATCCCGATCGAATTCCCGTAACCAGCAATCCCAGCCACAACCTCATTCACCAAATATTTCGTATGTGGATTATCAATCTCACCAAAACGAAGCGAGTTCAGCATCGCAATCGGACGCGCACCCATCGAAAATACATCGCGGATAATGCCACCAACACCAGTCGCAGCGCCTTGATACGGCTCCACATAAGACGGATGATTATGACTCTCCACTTTAAAAGCAACACCAAGTCCATCACCAATATCCACAATTCCAGCACCCTCACCAGGACCTTGCAACACTTGTGGGCCCTCCGTCGGGAACTTGCGCAACACCGGTTTTGAATTTTTATAACTACAATGCTCCGACCACATGACCGAAAACAAACCCGTCTCCGTATAGTTCGGTTTTCTCTTCAAAATATCACAAACAAGGCCATACTCACTCTCACTGAGCCCCATCGTCTCATAAATTTTCTGTTCCTCAATTTGCGCCGCTGACGGTTCCTGATTCACATTAAGCATGTACTTGTTCCTCCTTCCAAGCCTTCAACATCGATTTAAAAACGCCAAGTCCAGCCGTTCCACCAACAACATCCTCCACAGCACGCTCCGGATGTGGCATCATACCAAGTACGTTCCCAGCCTTATTCGTAATCCCAGCAATATTCGCAATACTTCCATTAGGGTTTTCCGAAGCATAGGTGAACACAATTTGCCCATTCGCTCGCAATTCCGCAAGCGTCTTTTCATCACAATAATAATTCCCCTCACCGTGCGCCACAGGAATCCGAATCTCTTCCCCCGCCACATATTCCGACGTAAACATCGTCTCCGCATTCTCCACACGCAAACTCACTGTTTTACAAACAAAATGAAGATTATTATTCCGAATCAAAGCCCCAGGAAGCAACCCACTCTCCGCCAAAATCTGAAAACCATTACAAACACCAAGCACCGGCTTACCAGTTTCCGCAAACCGCACCACTTCCGGCATAATGTTCGCAAATTTCGCAATCGCACCCGTCCGCAAGTAATCCCCATACGAGAATCCACCAGGAAGCAGCACCGCATCAAAACCGTCTAAACTCGTCTGGGCATGCCACACATATTCCGCCTCTTCCCCGAGCGCATCTTCTATCGCATGCAACATATCTAAATCACAATTCGAACCTGGAAATTGAATGACAGCAAATTTCATCCTTAAGCCTCCTCGATTTCATAACGATAATCTTCCATCACTGGGTTTGTCAGCAACTTATCACACATTTCATCCAAGACCGCATGAATATCACGATCCGATTTCGCCACTTGAAGCTCCATATATTTTCCAATCCGCACATCCTCAACCTCGCCGTAATTCAAACTCTTCAGCGATCCCATCACAGCCGTCCCTTGCGGATCCAACACACTTTTCTTCAACGTCACAAACACCTTCACGTTATACATTCAAACAACCTCCTTTAATCTTTTCAAAACTTCCTCATAAACCGCAGTTAAATTTCCAATATTCCGACGAAAGACATCCTTATCCAGCTTGGCATTCGTATCCCGATCCCATAATCGGCACGTATCCGGCGAAATCTCATCCGCAAGCAAAATATTCCCATTCTCATCACGCCCAAATTCCAATTTGAAATCAATCAACGTAATATTCATTTTTGCGAATAATTCACATAACACCACATTTATCTCAAGTGCTGCCTGTTTCAAAATCGCAATCTCATCCTCCGTCGCCGCCTCCAAATAAAGCACATGCGCGTCATTAATAAACGGATCATCAAGCGCATCTTCCTTATAATAAAACTCCACAATAGGCTTCTTTGTCGGCGTCCCCTCAGGAACCCCAAGACGTTTAGCAAGACTTCCCGCAATCACATTTCGCACGACAACCTCAAGCGGAATAATCTCCACCGAGCGCACCAACTGCTCCGTATCCGACAACTGCTCCACAAAATGACTCTTAATCCCAGCATCTCGCAAATATGTAAAAATCCGCGACGTAATCTCATTATTCAAGCGCCCCTTACTCGCAAAACTCTCCTTACGCTCCCCATTCAGCGCCGTTGCATCGTCCTTATACGCCACTCGCAACACACCATCCTGATCCGTACTAAACAACTGTTTTGCCTTACCCTCATACAATAAATTCGCCACGATAAAAAGTCTCCTTTTAATTTCGAATTTTGAATCCATAAAGCATGAAAAACCATGAAGACACCGCAATCCCTCATAGTTTTTCATGATGCATTTCCTTAAAGCCCCAAACGTTTAAAAATCATATCCACCTGTTTCAAATGATAATTATAATCAAAACAGCCATCAATCTCAACCTGAGAAAGCAAATCCGTAATCTTAGGTTCCGCCTCAACTAGCGTCTTAAACGGCACTTGCGTCTCCCAAGCTTCCATCGCTTTAGGTTGCACTGTGTCATACGCTTCCTCGCGAGCCATTCCCTTGTCAATCAGCGTCAACAACACACGCTGCGAATAAATCAGACCCAGCGTCCGGTCCATATTGCGCTTCATATTCTCCGGGAACACCGTCAAATTCTTCACGATATTACCAAACCGATTCAAAATATAATCAAGCAAAATCGTCGCATCCGGCAAGATAATCCGTTCCGCAGAAGAATGCGAAATATCACGCTCATGCCATAGCGGCACATTCTCATACGCCGTCACCATGTGCCCACGAATCACACGCGCTAAGCCAGTCACATTCTCCGAACCAATTGGATTACGCTTATGCGGCATCGCAGAAGACCCCTTTTGCCCCTTCGCAAAAAACTCTTCCACTTCACGGACCTCACTCTTTTGCAGGGCACGAACCTCCACAGCAAATTTTTCAACAGAAGTCGCAATCAAAGCCAGCGTCGCCATATAATCCGCATGACGATCCCGTTGCAACGTCTGCGTCGAAATCGGAGCCGGCGTCGTACCTAACTTCTCGCATACGTACTCCTCCACAAACGGATCAATGTTCGCGTACGTCCCAACAGCCCCAGAAATCTTCCCGAACTCCACACCATCCGCAGCACGATTAAACCGCTCCAAATTCCGCTTCATTTCCTCATGCCAAAGCGCTAATTTCAAGCCAAACGTCGTCGGTTCCGCGTGCACACCATGCGTCCGCCCCATACAAACCGTATGCTTATACTCCTTCGCCTTGTTCGCCAAAATCTCGATAAACCGCTCCAAATCCGCACGCAAAATCTCATTGGCTTGTTTCAAAATATACGAATTAGCCGTATCCACAACATCTGTTGACGTCAAACCATAATGTACCCACTTACGCTCAGCACCAAGCGATTCCGACACACTTCTCGTAAACGCCACTACATCATGACGCGTCTCAAACTCAATCTCCTGAATCCGCGCCACATCAAATGTCGCATTTTCACGAATCTTCGCTACATCCTCTTTCGGAATTTCACCAAGCTCCGCCCAAGCCTCACAAGCTAGAATCTCAACTTCCAACCACGCCTGAAAACGATTTTGCTCCGTCCAAATATTGCCCATTTCTTCTCTCGTATACCGTTCAATCATTGTTTCTCAAATCCCCCAATTAACTCCAAATTTGCATTGCACGTAATTTTTCTATCTCCACAAGCGGATTATCACTGAGCACCGTTATATGCCCCATTTTGCGATCAATCTTCGCCTCTTGTTTTCCATAATAATGAACAAACCATTCCGGATGCGCGTCCAACACCTCATTCACACCGTCCACATGTTGCCCCAAAATATTCACCATCATCGCCGGACGCAACAACTCCACTTCCAAAAGCGGCAATCCAGCAATCGCCCTGATATGCTGCGTAAACTGCGAAATATTACAAGCCTCAATCGAAAAATGTCCCGAGTTATGCGGTCTAGGAGCCAGCTCATTTACATAAATCGCACCCGAACTCGTCACAAACATCTCAACAGCCAGCACACCTTCTAAATGAAGATATTCAGCCAACTTCACCGCAATCGACTCCGCCTCATGAACCGATTCCGTATCAAGCGTCGCCGGCACAACCGTCGTGTGCAATATATTATTTTTATGATCATTCTCCGCTACAGGAAACGTCTCAATTTGCCCAGCAGCATTACGCGCCACAATCACCGAAACCTCCCGCTCAAACGGAATCCAAGCCTCCAGCACACACGTCCCAAAACGCAGTAAGCCAAGCGCCTTATCAATATCATCCTCACTCTGAATCACATACTGCCCCTTACCATCATAACCACCCTGCGTCGTCTTAAGCACCGCCGGATAGCCCAAACTGCTAATATGCTGAACAATATCATCCTTATCCACAATCACCGCATAAGGCGCCAAATTAATATTAATCGACTCCAAATACGCTTTTTCTAAAATACGATCCTGCGTAATCGACAATAACTCCGAACCTTGCGGAACACGAACAATGTCCTCTATCGAACGAATCGCATCATTATCCACATTTTCAAATTCATATGTCACAACATCACTTTTCTCAGCCAATTCCTTCAAAGCCGCCAGATCCGTATAATTCGCAACAATCTGCTCATCCGCCACTTGCCCACACGGAGCATCCACAGTCGGATCAAGTACAATCACTCGGAATCCCATCGCTTTTGCAGCCAAAGCCATCATTCGGCCTAACTGCCCACCTCCGATAATTCCAATCACGCTGTTTGGTAATAAATACGTTTTACTCAAGAGAATCACTACTTTCTAGAACATTTTCTTCTAGTGTATCACGTCTATTTTCCAAACGGCTAGCAATTACCTCATTTTCGACCGATAAAATTTGCGCAGCGAGCAACCCAGCATTTACCGCACCCGCCTCACCTATTGCGACAGTAGCGACTGGAACCCCTCCAGGCATCTGTACAATCGATAATAAAGAATCCAGTCCATTTAACGCTTTTGACTTCATAGGAACACCAATAACAGGCAAAGTCGTTTTCGCAGCAACCATACCTGGCAAATGAGCCGCCCCTCCAGCCCCTGCAATAATGACCTTAATCCCGCGACTTCTCGCATTTTCTGCATATGTAAACATCAAATCCGGTGTGCGGTGTGCAGAAACAACCTTCTTCTCATAAGCAATTTCAAGTTCTTCCAATACCTCACATGCCTTCCTCATCGTCTCCCAATCAGAAGTACTTCCCATAATGACACCAACTTGTGCACACATTCAATGTTCAACTCCTCAACATTCTTATTTTATCCAACACTATTTGACCTCTCCATTCTAACAATACCTGTCAGCAAAGTCAACCACAAAATCGAACAATAAAAAGAAAGTCTGTTTTAACGTTCGTGTTTAGTCCCGTTTTTAACAAAAAAAAGAAACTCTCCGTAGAAAGTCACTTTCTCTTAACCCCACCACGTACCTGCTTAACCCAAAATCCACCATAAATCTGCTTAGGCTCCGATGATACAATAAAAGCCTTATCATCAATCGCAATAATACGCTGATACAATTTATTCTCATTTTTACGAGGTGTTAATATCTCCAACATCATTCGCTCTCCGTCACGTCCACTAGCAATCCAGCTAGTAACCCCATAACCCGCGTTCCTAATCTGATTAGCTAAATCCAAGTTATAGTCCTTCGTGATCACATTGACCGTAATATACCCTAGAGCAAGTCGCTCCTCAATCTTCATACCTACAATAATACCTACTCCAAAACCAAGCGCATACGCCGCAATGTTAGCAATATCATTCAAATTACTCATGACCATACCAAGAGCAACAATATAGACCACAATCTCAAATACACTCACAATAGCCGCACGATAACGATACCCTTTCATCGTCATCAATAATCTCACCGTATTCAGCGACACATACAAAATATTAATAATAAAAATCGTGAGCACCATTCCAACAGCATCTCCCACATCAATTCCCCCTCATACACAGCTCTTACCTATATTTTCACTAATTACAATATCTCAAACCTAATCCTACCTTAAAATCTTATAACTATCAATAACCCCTTAACAATACCAACAAAAAATTTATGAAAGACAAATAAAAAAGCACTCAACAAAAAGTGAGTACTTCATATACATTGCCCGGCGACGACCTACTCTCACAGGGGGAAGCCCCCTACTACCATCGGCGCTGAAAAGCTTAACTTCCG
>NZ_JAASTT010000021.1 GCF_014322795.1 Paenilisteria portnoyi | reverse complement strand
AAAAATGGGGAGGTTCCTCTTTTTTGTTGCTTTAAATCTCTTGTGCCGCAAGGCTTAGGAGTTATGAAATTAGTTCATATAAGTAAATCGATATAATAACGAAGAATTGATACATTGATCGACCGCTTTCTTATCTGCCATTACTCCTTCATTACTTTTAAAGATACTCTAGTTATTTATTAAACTACTTTAATCTCTAAAAATTCCATGCCCGTCAAACTTTTTTTACTCACTTCTTCTTTAAATATTTCTGATACGAATGTTGGAATCTCTTGCCTATTAGGTAATTTAAACATATTCTTATCCACTAATTTATTACCATAAACAGCATATTTTTGAATGGTATAAATGGTTCCTGCTTTCTTCGTAACTGTCTCAAAATATTCTGATTCGTGAAGACACAACGCATCAACCGTCTCAATTATATTAGTAACATAGTAATTGTCGAGCGTAGTCTTAGTCGTTTTCTCTCTAATATTAACTGCAAAAAATTCTGCTTGAATTCCTAGATCTTCCATCACTTTTTTTAACTTACCAGAAACAACTAACCAACCCATATCATTAGCCAAATAATCCGTAGCTTGCTCTCCTTCCGTTACATCATAATAAAATTCAAAATTATCATTCCACCCATCAAATTTTTTCCCCATCTTCAAGTCATATTGCTGAATACCATAGTCGTTTTCATAATGGCACACAATATCATTCTCACCGCTACTATCCATAAGTAATTTATAATATCTCAATATTTACCCCTCCTATTTTAAGCTCAACCAGTACTCTTTATATAGCATATCTGGATTAACTCGAATTTGGAACTTCAACTCCTCATATAACTCTAAGAATAGTTCTCTATCACCTTGTGCGATAGCATCATACGTATTCAGCTTATCTAGAACATACTCATGATACGCATTTGGATGCCTTCCCTGATGAGGTAATAATTCTTTATTCCAAGATTCATCTAAATCCAAGCCATATTTTTTAGTCACACTTTCCATTTGATGCGTGTAAGTTTTACTCTTATTTGTAGCATAATGATGCATCTGCATAGGTTTAACTTTAGGTATCAAATTAGCTTCAGCATTTTGCAGAACAATCTTTTCCTTCGATGCATATACACTAAAATTAGAACTCTCTCGTGCTGCCTTACTTGCCTCGATATTCCTCAACACAACATTCTTATCAAACGACGCCGTTTTAACTACTCCAGCTCGCGTTGTAAAGGCCTTAACACCGAAAGCGCTACTTGCCAACACTAACAAATCAAAAGCTAACCTCGAGTCTGTCACGTGCTGGCCTGTCACCGCGTCAATACCATACAACACACGATATGATGAGCCCACCAAGAACAGTTCTCGGAAAGTCGATTCATTCTGCCAATAGATCATCTGCTCATTCACAAATCCAAGTGTCGCCGTCGTATTCAGTTGCCCATCGTTCATCATAAACCCAGCACTATTCCCATTCGGAATCACAGGCGTCAATCCAATATCCTCGATTTCCTTTATTTTATCATCAATTGCTTGCTGACTGGCGTATAATCTAGAAAGTTCTTTAAAATTAGTCGGATTTAATTTGTCCACACCATACGTTCCTGTCGCTCTATCAAAACGAATATTTTTCTGAATATCCTGCAAAGCTTGCTTAATATAATGCGCTAATTCTCCTAACTCCCTGAAAAAATTAGCATGGCTCCGCTCAAAATCAAGATACTTAGCTAAAATCTCTTCTTTTTTATGTGCCTCAAATATTTGTGTTGCGAGATAATTCAGCTCGGATGCTTTTTGCGTGCCATTAATCGCGCTGATTTCTGCGGTTAAATTCTCCATCCGATTCTCAAAACCATTAATTTTTTGGTCTAAATCGTAAATACCGTCCGCGTCAAGCCTTGAATTATGTGAAGAATCTACTTGACTGTGAAAATCCTGAATATACTCCTGCAACTTGTCTTCACTCATTTTCAGCGCTTGTTTAATCGATCCACATAATTGAATGTACGCCCCAGCATAGTATTCTTTCGATGCCTGAATCGCTTCACCTGTTATCGATCCATCATTCAAATAGTTCATTACCGCTTGTTTGACAGCCTCAATGCGTGGCGTGATTTCTTGATTCGTTGCTCGGAGTTGGCTTCTGAAATAGGCTACTTCTGCGATGTCAATACGCGTCATAGCAACAACTCCCTATGTATCCGTTTCTGTTCTTCCTCTAGCTGATAGACATTATTTTGTAGCCGTTTCTGTTCCTGCTGTAAATCTTCCCGCGTGCCCTCTACCGTCCGCCGAAGTTGGCGCCAATTCTGATGCGCTACATCTTCCGCTTCATGCGCAACGCTTCTCCCGTGATTTCCTTGCCAAACTTCGTGCGCTTGTGCGACCAAATTCGATTTTTCTCGTTCCATATGAAATAGTTCCGATTCCGCCGATTCTAGTCGTGCTTGCCTTTGCCGAATCCCATAAAGCTCATCTTCCTGCACTTCCTTCTCCCGCCTCATTTTTTGTAACTTCTGATGTAAAGCTTCCATCTTTTGATCCATCCTAGCGCACCTCCAACTGCAGCTTCTGCCCAACTTCTCTGTCTTTTTGCGCATAAGCCTCGCCAATTTGTTTAATACGCTTAGCATCCTCTTGCACAACACTTTCAAAAATCTCCACGCCATCCAATAATTCCAGCAAACACTCTCGATATTGCGACATAGAATTACTCTGCGTGTAACTCATATTCCCATTTTTCATAGGATGATACGCCATTCCCTGCACACTCGAACTTAAATCAGCCGCATGATTCATCATGGTATCTCTATTCACACTAATTTTAGCCATTCCCCTTCATCCCTCCACTATATAGCATATAAAAAACTAGATACTTCCATTATAACTAAAAACGAATAAAATGTCAGGTAAATATTGATAATCCCTGCCAAAGTTATTGCGATCAGTTAAATCTCGCTATTTCAAAAACTGCTTTAAACTACAAAAAAGCTTGTGAGACTAGCGTAAACACCAGACTCACAAGCTTATTCAAACATTCTAATCGATTTCATATTCACACACGTTCACATGAATATCGGGGTTGCAACAATCCAAGATCGAACACCCCCCCAACAATGCGGCCGAGAGGACTTGAACCTCCACGGGTTTTACCCCACCAGGCCCTCAACCTACGCTTTTTTTGAAATTAAGATACTGAGCTTATACCAATAGATTTGGCTAGATGAGCTGAATTAGCAGTATAAGGCTATATTAAATTGATGGGGAGGTTTTGTCAATATTATATTTGTTTAGACTAGGTTTTAACTTAATAATGAAAGCTTCTTCCAAGGAGATAAGATACTCATCGTGCTTAGAATTTATAGGTAGTACCTCAATAGTTATTTTTTCTATGTTTTCCTCACCCTGCAAAATATCACATTCAAATTTTGCGTTACGCTCACTTGCTGCTGGAAAGACTGGCGTCGTTTTATTACTTGGCTGAAAATGCTGTCCTACTCTTGACGTTACCCTCCATTTGTCCACTCCCCCCTTTCCAGCTTTCCCAATATACATTAATTCACTATCGAAATAAATGAAATATATTCCACTTGTTTTTTTTTCAGACCCCTCATACTCATATTTATATCCACCGTTAGATTCCACTATAGAGACATCTACGATGTCACCCTTTAGCTTTGTTATGTAGCGATTAAGATCTCTAAATGTATTCTCCATAGATACCCCCAATGTCTGTTATAATCTTCGGTATAATACAATCTTTTTTTATGCTTGTTCAATGAATTTCTGTAAGTTATTTAGATGTAAAGAAACCCAACATTCGTGAAACGTTTGGGCTCTAAATTGAAGTGTGAGGACATCACACATTGATTAAAAACTGCATTGTGATAATTATAAATCTGGTCAGATAATTAGGCTAAACAGAGACTCGACTTATTGATTATACTGACCTTAATTTCATAAACTTATCAGATTTTTATAATGGTTCTATCACACACTCTTCATTTCATTAGCAATTAGATTAGCTAAGCAATAAAAATTCACAAAAAAAAATAGAAGAGTGGTTGCTCTAACCTCTACTTCCTGATATAATAATGGCAGATATATGAAACAAATGTTCGGAAATGGAATGTATATGCGATTCCATCATTTATATCTTAATAGTATTATAATCTTATCAACTTTTACTATAATACCACGTATATTAACATAATTCAAGTCTTTTTTAGAAAGGGCGGTTTATTAGGCTTGCCAGCATATAAATAATATTGTTTGGAGGAGTTTAAGTTGGAAACAGAAGATATAAAATTTTCAGCATACACAGTTAGAACACCCTTGCTTAGAACCAAAGAAAACACACAGATTCCTGATGTGCTTATGGAAAACACCATTAGAAGCCTTTTCAAGAAGGTCATAAATTCAAGTGATGAAGAAAGGGCATTTACAGCAAAAAACAAAAAATATGCTGAACTTTCTAAACTGCTGAAAGTCAACGGCGAGGATGTTATTGAAGGATATTTTATTACCACTACCTTTGGAGAGGTTGGTCAAGTATATAATACTAAGACACAAGAAGTTACACATGACATAACTAGAGAAGAGGGAGATAAAAAAAACGTATACTTTTATTTCAATCTAAAAACTGGGCTTCTTCTCGTGCAAGAAGACGAGTCAAATGTCTTAACAAAAGATACTCTTCAAAAATATTTTAGACTTAGACAAAATTTAGTGAAAGATTTGATTACGAAGTTTAATTCATCACAATCAGAGTACCATCTGCCGCCAAACTCACCACTTATGCTCTTAGAAATTGTTCAGCCAAAAGATTTCCTTAGCGAAGTCCGCAGATGTACTACTGTAAAACATATAACTTTAGAATATTCTATATTGAATTCTGACGCAAAATTTATCTCAGCTATAAATGAATATTCCACTTCCAATGGTTTAAATGACCTCGGAAAAATATCTGTTAAACTTGAGAATTCTAATTATGGGGAATATCTCCATGGATATGTACCATTCCTTGAATATATTGTAAACAATGATGAGGTAGAAATCGCGGTTTACGGTTCTATAGGCGGCGTCAATCGCACTATCAGAAAAGACGGCAGTAAGAATACTCTTTTTTATCATGCAAAAGATGTAGAAATTTTGGGAGATGGTAATCTCCGCTTTGAGGAACTGCTAGGTGAAATGCATAGAACTAATCACACTGAAAAAATATATAAACCTTTCAACTCCTCGGATCAAAAGAAAATTTATCAATTCACCCTTTAAATAAGCTTAAACCAAGGCTGGAATATAACCCAAACTTAGAGTCTAAAAGCTAGAAAAATAAAAGCAGAGATCTTTGTATTAACCATTTCCTGAAATGGCTCTATACAAAGATTTCTGTTTGTTCCCATTCTGATTGTCCTGTTTCCTTAGTCTATTTTTGAAGATATTTTTTTATAAATCGTAGCTTTCGGAACACCTGTCATCTTCACTATATCTGAAACCGATAATTTATTTGTATCTCTGTTATCCATCAGTTGGATTGCTTTTTTTATCTGCTCTTCTGGTTGTCCTTTGCGCCCTAACTTTTTCCCAGCTTGCTTGGCTCTAATCTTGCCCTCAGTCGTTCTATTCACTATCATATCTCGCTCAAACTCAGCAAACGCACCTAACACATTAAACAGTAATTTCTGCATAGGATTGCTCTCCACGTCCGCTCCAAAGGTCATATTATTATCTATGAAAACGACTGTAACACCTTTTTGAAGAAACTCCCCCATAACATTATTTAAGTCGATAATAGATCGTGCTAAACGGTCTATTTTGGTGATGTAAACAATATCTCCTTCACGAGAATGCTTAATTAATTCTTGTAATGCTTTTCTGTTTCTTGTAGTCGTACCAGTCTTCTTCTCTATAAATAAATTATCACTTACCACTCCGACACTGAGTAGTTTTTCTTGTTGTGTTTCTAAATCTTGTCCCACAGTACTTACACGAGCATAACCTAGTTTCATGTCATAACCTCCGTCTATAATACACAATAATCGATACTTTTATTATAGACTATGTAGGAGACTTAAATCAAGTGCTAATTTAGTCATTCTGTGGTACACAAATCGGAGTCTCTATTTTATGAGTTCGAGACTCCACATTTAGTAATATCATTCAGCCACTTATTTCTCTACAATATCAATAATCTCTCTAATATCCTTCACATCCAAAGCATCCGCAATTCTTGCAATATGATCAAAATAAATGCTCTGCCTTTTATTATTCACTAACTTACTGAGTATGGCTGGTTCTATATCAGCTAACCTAGATAGTTCTTTCATCGAAATTCCGTGTTTCTCAACTAATGATTTCAGATTAACCACTACAATTTTTTCCATATCCACACCACCTCTTGTCTATACGAACATTTTATACTATAATAAAACTAAAACCGTTGTTCTATTGAGCAACTTTTGAAAAAGGAGGAAAATTTATGCTGTCAAAATCATTTAATCACGATTTTTCATTATTTTGTCACAAGCGTGTGGAACATTTCTTATCAGAAGAAAATTCTAGTATTGAATTTAAGGCACTACAAGAAAGACAATTCCATATAAGGGATGTACTTGAACAAAAACTAAATAATGATACTGAGCTAAAATATCTTGATGAATTATTTAAATATGAAGCAGAAGCTTTTATGCGTCTCTATGCAACCGCTTTTAAAGAAGGGATATTATTCTCTAAGAATCCCCAATAAACCTTATTTTATAGCGACAATTCAATTATTTTCCTTTATAATGGATTTATAGACTAACTTTAGACGGGAGAATAGGAATATGACGCAAATAAAAGTAAATAGAGAAAAAATGATGAATCACGCTGCAGAACTTGGAGATAGTGTCTCGGGAATGACCCTCTATACAAAGAAAAACAACACAATGTCTTACACTCAATGCAATTCTATGACCAATTGTCAGGAAGCTTTATTTGATTTGGTGAACTATGTCGATTTATTTGGAAAAGTGGTGCAGGAAGACGCTATTCGTATCAAACAAATCGGGGAAGCCTATGCTGCGAAGGATCGAGAAGTCGGTCAGAAGATGCAACTGGAGGTGCGCTAAGATGGAACCGAGAAGCGCGCAAATTCATCAGATATTGCAACAATTAAAGCGGAAGGCGGAGCAACAAGAAGACGAGTTATACGCTATAAAACAACGGCAGATTCAGCTAGAAGACACAGAAACTGAGCTTCGGCACATCGAACGTGAGAAAGAAAATCTTATTGCCCAAGCTCACGATGTATGGCGCGGAAATCACGGCAGAAGTGTGGCTTACGATGCGGAAGATACAGCGCATGAAAGTTGGAGGAAATTACGCAAGCATATCGAAAGTACGCGGGAACAGCTACAACAAGAGCAGAAAACCATTCAATCGAGCTTATCTCAGATGGAAGAAGAACGGAAACTGTTACATAGGGAGCTGATTTTATGACTCGCATCGATATTGCCGAGGTCACCCATTTCTCGCAACAATTGCGTGCATCGAATCAAGAATTAAAACAGTATGTAAATGCCGTGAAACAAGCTGTTATCGCTTATATTAATGATACATCGATTAGCGGAGACGCTATCGCTAGCTCGAAAGAATACTACGCGGGTGCCTATTTCCCACTATGTGCATCGATCAAACAAGCGCTTGACCTGAGCGAGCAAAAGATACAAAAATATATTACTGATTTCCATTCTCAAGTGGATGCTTCCCCCAATTCTAGGCTTGATGTGGATGGTATTCATGACCTAAATCAGAAAATAACAGGTTTCGAAAATCGTCTAGAAAGCGTTACGTCACAATTAACGGCTATTAATGGAACTGGACACGCATCAGAGCTAAATTATTTAGCCACACAAATTTTTGAAGCGCACAAAAAAGAAGAGATACTGAACAAATTTATGGATTTCGAACAGAGTCACAGAAATTTCTTTTATGAAGTTGGAGAACTAGCGCATTATATTAAGCAAGCACTAGACAATATACAACAAAATCTTAAGTTTGACGGCAAAACAGGTATGTATCATCTCGAAAAATTGAATCCTGCGACATTCCGCCAGCTCACTAAAATGTATGCGAGCCAGCAAGAAATCGATGACAAGATAAAAGAAATTGAAGAAATCGGACTAACGCCAAACGTTCCAAAAGGCAATAGTGCTGGTTTCATCACGATTGATGGTAAAATGAGTACAGAAGCTACACTTGATTTTGTGAATCAACAAATGATTTATTGGCAGAGTGAGACTGTTTTCCGCGAAGTACTAGGTGTAGGTTCGTTTTATCGTGCTGTTTATGGCGTGGATGCTGTGTCAGGGAAGCATGTTAGTGACGGACAGCGGTTATTAGACGGTGCACTTGTGTTGACACAATACGGGGCTCCTGTGCTCGGTTTAGCTAAGTTCACATCTAAGTTTGGCATTACAAATACTGCCCCTAGCTTTGAGTTTGCTGAAACAGGCGCTAGAAATATTTCTGCTGAGCAATTCTTTAGAGAAGAAGCTTTAGCAGAAGAAATGTATGCTAATTTCCGAGCCATGGGCAAGCAAGATATAAAATCTATTTCAAGCAATACAGGGGTTCCCGAATGGAGAGTAGAGCGCATTAAGAATCACGTTTTTAATAACCTCCATATTAAAGATTCTGGAATAGCCAGATTCGACCCCGATTTTGAAATCGCACAAGCTTGGGAACGTTTAAGACTTGGTACATTCAAAAATTCTGACCTCCAACTATTGGATCATGAGATTTTTGAGGCTAAATTTGAAAGCATTTTTAATACTGATTATCGAACCGCTCATAATAAGACAATTGAATCAGGAAGACCTTGGGATTTCGAGTAAAATTAAAGGAGTGAATATAGTGGCAGTTTTTATAGTTATGACCAAAGAGTACGAAAATGAGGAAAAAGTTGTTTATAAATATGGGCCTGATGAAAAAATCTCAGGCACTATTGAATATAACAAGGATAGCGGCATGATTAGCCAGCAAAAACCTATTGTTTCAGAATTTTATCCAGATGAGTTTTTCTTTAAGCGAGCTGGAAGGCGCTTGGCTAGAATGGCTATTAAAGACAACGGCAATTTTGTTGAACGCACCACGATTGAATCTTAATATATCCATGAAAAAACTCCCCTTAAAATTTTTCTGAAAGGGGAGTTTTTTGTTGATTCATTTATATCCTTAGAGCTGTGTAACCAAGTGAACGCAGATTTTACCAACAAATATATAATTAAAATCATCAAATAGTAGCAATAATTTTCTCCTGAGTTCTATATCTATAAACGTTAGATTTAGTGTATTTTCTCCCAATATTTTTTAACCATCTAACCCCTGTTGTCCTTGTGTATAAAATTGTATTAGGATTTATTCCATTGACGCCTATCTGTTGTTGTATTATTTTTGTTGCTTTGCTAAAATCCAAATCCAGAGCTTTACATATTAATGGTCTAAACTCCTTCATTTCTTGACTAGTTAATTTCTCATCATAGTCATCATTAAACTCTATTTGTGCCTGCTTCTCCTGTACATAGCCTTTCATTTTTAATCTCATTTCCAAAAATCGAGCCCATCTAATTAACTTCTCTTTTTTTCGATTTGACAGCCTTATTTCGTCCTGCGGGAAGGCTTTTTGGGCTTTTTCTATACCATCCGAGAATAACACGGCATGCGCAGTAAAACTAGAATAGGTAAAGCCATTATCAATTAATCGTTGGCACTCCTTTTCTAATACATCTAAAAAATATTCCGAGATCTCCGATAACTTATATACATTATCTCTCCTTCTGTACTGTTTTCCTTTTTGTCGTGACGTTATTTCAACTAAAATACTCTCTGGCATTTCATTATCAGAACATTTATCTATAAAGCCTACATAAGCCATGAAAGAGAGTAGTTTAGCATACTTATCGCATGCATAATGAACCTGCGTTATATTTAGCTTCTTGGCAAGTAATGAACCTGACATCGCAGTATATTCACTATAATTCCCATCAACTTCAACGGTATTGTCAACCAATATTTCTAACACATCTATCATATCCGTCAATTTATCACCTATGCATCTTTGTATCGCGGGATAATCTTGTCTCACATCTATGGAACTAATTCTTTTGCTTAATTTAGCTAAGCTTTCTCTCACACTTGAGGCATGTTGTGATTCTAAATTCATATATTTCAATAAATAACGTTCTGCTTCTTTATAAGGTATCTTTCTAAGTTTAGCTACAACTTCTACGATATTCCCACAAAAAGAGGCACTATCACTGTGACATTTGTAAAGATAGATTCCCTCTTCATTTTGGAAAATGCTTGCTGATGGGCTACTCTCATCATGGAAAATATCATAAAATGTGCTGTCTCCTTCTATTTCTAAAACTTCCTTCATATCCAAAGTAAACAGGTACCTTTGTGCATCTCTTAAATTACTAATTCCCGATTCATTATATACCTTTAATTTCTCAGATACTTCTTCATCCTTAAAACACTTGATTAGTTCCCATACATTCGTTCCGCTTAACTGCTCATAGCTCTCAGTAACAACTTTTTTAGGACTCGTAGGTACATCAGTATATTCTCGTCGGATTGATTCACAAAAACGTTCTGACAATTTGTTATCAAAGTTCACTTCGTATACTTCTTTACCACCTAAATTTATTCTAGTAGAAGATTTGTGGACTTTATCTACTCCCACTGGCAAATTTTCGAAAATAGCTTTATAAATTTTCTGCTGCTCTTCGAAATTAGTTATCGCATCCTTTAACACAAAGACTAATCGATATCTATTACATTCAGGAGTAGAACTTAGTGTCTCATAAACAAAAGCACAGTTTTCTTTGACAAATGAATCCTTTAGTATATCTGTGACAGGAATATAGTTTTCTGAATCCTTATTGTCAACATCAACCATTATTAAATTAGTACTTTTAAAATATTCATCTTTTCGTTTTGGCCCGCTAAACTCACATGGTATCACAGCATAGCCATTACCCAAAAAATAAGCTAATTCTCTCACGCTAACTTCTACAGGGTTACCCTCTATTCTTTTAGATATCTTCCCCCACTCAGCATTAGCATCATTCTTGTCCGTATACTTATGTGTATCTCGGTATACTTTTAATGTCATTATTTAACCCCTTTTCTGATTATTGTTAATATATTAGTGAATTATAGTGTATGTAATATATACTAACTACATACATCATAATTTACTAATATGTATTATTCAGATTAAGAAGGGATAAATAAGACCTGCTCAGCTACACCTCTATTATATCATGTAACGTCAAAATATATTTAATAACTTAATAAAATTTAATATAAGTCATCAAAGTACATATCTAGATACAGCGCTGTAGAAAAACACTACTATCGAGTGTCACTTTCCCCAAACTATATTTTTATCATCAAGATAGTACCTTGATAATTCTCGATTGGAAAAAAGGATGTTTTATTCCACTATTTAGTTATTATTTTGCTATACCTTGATGAAAATACAATTTAATTACCGTTATAGCTTTTTAACTAAAAACACACCCCTTAAGCTGTATATAACCAGTATATAAGCTACAGGGGTATGGTATAGCGGTATATGAACGGGGTGGGGTTAACTAATCAATTATTTTGTAAACTCCCATCTCTTTTTCTGATCCATCATCATAACGAATCATCATAGTCAGCTTCTTATTTCTGTCTGACAAAACAAATCTTACGTCTACCACGGAGTCAATATAACTATTATATACATCGTTTTGATCTATGATTAGATTTTTTCCTTTCTTTTTATATTTCAATAAATCATTACCACTAATTCTTGTCTGTATCAGATTATGATCTTCAATCTTGATTTGGTAACGTTGCTCACCGCTTAGACTGTACTCATTTCCTACCAACTGACTATTTGAACATTCTTTTACTGTAAAGATTACGCCAACTACAATTAAAATGATTATGAGCGCTCGTTTAAGCATTCCTGATGTATACTGATTGATAAGTGTTCCAACAATAACAACAAGTGCAACCGTTATAATGATATTCAGCAAATAAGTCCCTCTTCTCTATTTTTTTATGAGATTAATAAGTTCAAAATTTCTAGTTAAGCCACCTCTCTATTGTAGTTCAGGATCATTCCCTAGTTTTGTTTTAAGAGCATTATCTGCATCCAATAAATACATATCCACATCCTCTTTTACGGATGAAATTTCTATCAGCATACCTTGATCGTAGTTAAACGCAGCATCTACAACATTTCCTGTTATAAACAATATCCCCTCGGACGCTTTATTTAACTTTTCCTGTACACTATCATAGCCCTTTGCTGGTCTCAAATCCTTGACTTCTAGCGCACATTTTTCTAATTCACTTACTGATTCTAGGAATGCGTCTTGCCACTCTTCACTCGTATAGGAATTATAAACCAAGAGATCATAATACCTATCATAAGAACGTCTTAACGCACCAACTTTTACAGATAATGCTTCTTCATATACTTCAACACTAGGTGCCTTATCCTGATTTCCGTTTTCAGAAATCGTAGAACACGCAGTCATATTTAAGATTAGTAAGATCATACCAAAGCAAGTTATCCAACGTTTCATAGTTCTATCCCTCCCTCTTCGCCTTTATAGAAAGCATCTTGAAATATTATCTCTTTTCTCACCCCAAAAATACCCTCGATTTTCTGCATATAGTATGGAGATGGGCTGGTTCTTCCTCTTTCCCATGAGCTAACTGTCTGCTGTTTAATATTCAGCACTTCTGCTAAGCTTTTCTGAGATAATCCCATACTTTCTCGTAATTTACCTAGTTGATTCATGCATTCCCCTCCTAAATTCATTATATAACTACAAATAGTTGTTATCAACTCTTATTAGTAGTATTACATCTTTTTTATTTTTTTATACAACAATTCGTTGTAAGGTATAATTGAGGTGTTAATTATGAATGTAAAATATAGTGCCAAAATTAAACTCGCCAGACAAAAGAAGAAATTATCTCAGGTAGAGCTAGCCCGACTGATTAATGTATCACAACAAGCTGTTGCAAGCTGGGAAGTTGGGCGTACCGAGCCGAAGTCAGAAAACTTTCATGCCTTATCTAGAGTCCTAGAACAGCCTATAAGCTACTTTGTAGATAATGAAGAGGAATACCGCCAGTTGTCTTTTAACAAGCTCTATGAGTCTTTAAATGCCTCTGATAAGGAATTAGTAATTAACTACATGCGCTTGTTAAAAAAACAAGAAGAAGAACGTCAAAATTTCCTCAATTAATCATGCTCACTCTGCCTTGCTGGTCGTTGAATGTCTTAAAATAATTTGCTGTAGTCCTTTTTCAGTTTGGACTGTCCTTTTAAATCATTTCCCCATATCTGAACATACCGCTTCGTAACCTCTAAAGATGAGTGACCTAACAAAGTAGCTAGTGAAAAAGCGTCCATACCTGCCAAAATAGCATTTTTAGCGTAAGTTCTCCTGCAAACATGGGGACTTACTTGTTTTTGCACTTTGCACGCCTTTCCAGCTTCTCTGAGATTCTGTTGGAAAGTATTTTTACTATACGGAAGCTGATCTCTATTAATAAATACTTTAGTATGTGAAATAGTACCTCGTATTTTTAAATAAGAATCTAATTTCCCCTTCATTCCCTTCGAAATATACACTATTCTTTGCTTAAGATTCTTTGATTCAACAACAACGATATAATCATTATGAATATCTTGTATATTAATACCCACAGCTTCCGAAATACGCACTCCCGTATCTAATAACAATTGGAAAATAACCAGATCTCGATAAGAACTAAACGTTTCTTTTTTCTTGAAATGGTTAGCTATTTTCTTGATTTCATCAGGATTTAAAGTCTCTCTTATTTCTTCTCTAACTCTTAATAAACTGAGATTTTCGCACGGGTTTAGCTTTATAAAACCTTGCTGATGTAGATAGTTATAATACGCCTTAATAGCCTTTATTTTGCTATTAATTGTATTAATCCTCATAAATCCTTTCCAATACATAATCATGTCCTCAAGGTCTCTCTGCGACAGATGCATGACAGGCTTCTCAACCTGAATATAGCCCCTATCTCTTTTGAGAACATTAATTGCATCCACATAGTACTTAATAGTCGTTTCCCGTACATTTCTAATCCGTCTTGATCGTATAAATTCCTCTAATACAAAATCATCGTCAGGCACAATCGTTTGATAAACGATTGCCTTCTCTTCTACACTTAATCGATTACTTCTTCTCATAAAAAAAATGACCTCCCCACTAGACTTACCCACTAGGTCAGAGACTCATTTAGCCTATCAAAAAAGCTTGCGGTCGTGGCGGAATTGGCATACGCGCAGGACTCACAAACTTATTGATATTACAGTATTCTTAATCCAAAATGATGCGGCCGAGAGGACTTGAACCTCCACGGGTTTTACCCCACTAGGCCCTCAACCTGGCGCGTCTGCCGATTCCGCCACGACCGCTCTATTAACACTAATTAATATTATATTATTGGAACCCCACCATGTCAATGGTTATCTCAAAAAACATGAATATTTATTCATCCACGACGCGAAATTAGCGAATCTCACATACAAAAAAACGTCCACCCATCTCTTTTCTTTCCGGGTAGGACGAAATCTCCGCTTCACACAAATCGAGCGAAAGCGTTTGTATTCCTCCGCATATACACAAAATAATGCTATGACCCGTACGGGAATCGAACCCGTGATACCGCCGTGAAAGGGCGGTGTCTTAACCGCTTGACCAACGGGCCTTGGTGTGTAGCCCTAAAGCCAACTTTTTCATTATAGCATACTCACCAAAACTTGCAATACCTATTTCAAATTTTCTAGAGAAGTCCCTACTTATCGCTAAGCAGAGACTCTTCCTATTTCCTAGATTTGTCTTCTTTTCCAACGAATCAGTATCAGCACACCCAACATGCTAAGTACCAATCCTAGGACAATGGCTAAATCCATCGACTTGTCTCCAGTTGTTGGTAGCACTCCTTTGTCTTCACTGTTTTCCGGACTCTTCACTATTTTTTCAACAGTTGGTGCTTTTTCTGGCTGATTCGGCACAATCTCTTTCTCTGGCGGTATTACGATTGTTCCATCTGGTTTTGGTGCCGGATCTGGTTTTGGTGTCGGCTCAGGTTCTGGCTCTGTTGGCGCGACTTTCGTATAGCTCACAATGACGGTCTGCGCTTGATCTGTGAACGTTCCCGTTGTTTGCGATGCTTTTTGTGTGTAGCCTGCAATCGCTTTTATTTCCGCTGCAAAATTTTCACCGACGTTCCCTTTTAAAACTACCGGTGACGCGATTTCTGCCCCATTTTCATCTTGGTATAAAACGGTCACATCGGCGCCTTGTATTTGGGCGATAACTGGGGCGGATTCATTGCTGGCAGCGTCCAGTGCGGTCACGACATAAGTGCCGGATTCGCTAATTGGATAGCTGAATTCCGATGCATCGCCGCGCCAAATTTTTGTAACGATATTGGCTGGGTTAGCGGTGATTTCTGCGGCGGTTCCGGTGCCTTATTCCACCACCTTGCCAAATCACCATAAGGAGCGGCTGCTTGGTCAAAACTCCAGTAAATTTGCGGTGTCATATAATCGACTTTCTCGTCTTTAATCCACTGATATGTATCAGCGAAAATGCTTTGGGAATAGGACTGCGAGGAACCTGTCGGCGTGTTGGAGCCGAGCGGATTATTCGCTTTATGCTCCCAAATTCCGAATGGACTAATACCGAATTGGACGGCAGTTTTTTTGGCCTGATTGCTCGTATCAATGGTACTTTTCACCTTGTCAATTAATGTCGTAATATTGTCACGGCGCCAGTCATCGATTCCCGCTTTCGTATTTGGATACCCAGCTGGAATACCATATTTAGCGAATGTTGCCGCATCTTCATCTTTATCGCCAAACAAGACATTTTTCCCATCCACTGTAATGCGATATGGGTAAAAATAGTCATCGAAATGAATCGCGTCCACATCATAATTTGTCACAACTTCCTTGATTGTTGCAGCAACGTGATCCTGCACTTCTGGAATACCAGGATTCAGAAATAGTTTTTCATCAAAGCGCAACACGTTCTCAGGGTGCAAAACAGCATAGTTCGTATCTGCTAAAAGTCCCGCCTTGTTCCATGCCGTGTTTGTGCGTTTCCTCGACCATGATGGCGAAGCGGATCGTACCCTGGATTCGCGCCTTGCACGCCGCTTGCGATGAACTCTGACCATGGATTTATTTTCGATGGGTAGTAAGCGTCAAGGAGCGGCCGAACTTGGAAAATCACCGCATTCATATTCCACATTTCAAAATCGTCCAGTACGGTTTTATATTGTGCACGGAAAGCTGATTCTGATGCCACTTTTGCGAAATTCAGACTTCCTTTTCACTTGACTTACTACCACTAGACTTTTTAATATCGCCAAAATTAACGATATTTTCCAGATGGCGATTACGGGTTCAATATATCATCTTCAACCACTGATTTCAACTTGTTTTTTAGAAAAATTAATCATATCGGGATTTTATAAAGAGTCAAAATAGGCCTCTATCCCTTTTATAGCAACCTATTTCACGTTTCAAACTAACTGAAATAAATTTTTAAACGTTTTTTGCAAGCGTTGACATTTTATTTCAAATGAACTAGAATACACCTTGTGAACTATTTTAATAAAAAGGAGGTTTGTCATCCATTATTCTCACAACAGAAGATAATACATAACTATCTTATAAAAGGGAGAGTCATTATGCAGAGATTTATGAATTTTTTAGAGAAGTATTTGTCGATTCCAATGGCAAAATTGTCTGAACAACGGCATCTACGCGCAATTCGTGATGGGGTTGTCTCATCGCTACCGTTTATCATTGTTGGTAGTATGTTTTTAATCGTTGCTTTTCCACCGGTTCCTGAGAGCACGGCACTTTACCAATGGGCCCAGGAGCATGCTTTTGAAATTTTAATTCCTTATAGGATGACGATGTTTATCATGTCGCTTTATATCACTTTTGGAATCGGTTACAATTTAGCGAAGAGTTACAAGCTTGATCCACTATCCGGTGGGCAGATCGCTGTTGCTTCGTTTCTACTAACCCTGACACCAGTCGCTCTTGATAAAGTCGGTTTTGTTCTGCCAATGGCCAATCTCGGCGGGCACGGATTATTTATGGCCATGATTGTTTCGATTTTTTCTGTTGAAGTGATGCGATTCTGTAAAACGCGCAACATTACAATCAAAATGCCAGAACAAGTTCCACCTAGTGTAGCAAGGTCGTTTGAAGCACTTATTCCTGTTGCTTTTGTTGTTTTATTTATGACACTAATCACGGTTGTACTCGGCATTGACCTCCATTCGCTTGTCGACCAAGCAGTGGCACCAGTTGTAAAGGCTGGCGATAGCTTATTTGGTGTCCTACTTCCCGTATTTTTAATTGGTTTCTTCTGGTCCTTTGGTATTCACGGAATTTCCGTCATTGGAGCCGTTGCAAGACCTCTTTGGGAAAAATATTTAGGTGCCAATGCCGAAGCTGTAGCGGCTGGTACTCCACTTCCTCACGTTGCTCCTGAGACATTTTTCCAATGGTTCGTGTGGATTGGTGGATCTGGTGCAACACTCGGCTTAGTTTTTGCCATGTTATTCTTTGCTAAATCTAGTTATTTGAAAGCGCTCGGCAAAACAACACTGGTTCCAAGTCTTTTCAACATTAATGAGCCTGTTATCTTTGGGACTCCGATTGTGTTGAACCCGATGTTGATTATTCCGTTTATCTTTATTCCAATGATTACAACAACGATCTCGTATTTTGCGACCGTTTTGGGATTCATCTCGCCAACGTATGTCATGGCGCCGTGGACTTTACCCGCCCCGATTGGAGCCTATCTTTCAACAGGCGGTGATTGGCGGGCCATCGTACTTGTTCTAGTCAACATTGCGATATCGTTCGTCATCTACATCCCATTCTTCAAAATGTACGATCAGAAGTTACTGGATGAAGAACAAGCGCAATCGGAGGAAAATAAAGAAACGCACAGCAGCGAGC
The DNA here is from genome assembly GCF_014322795.1 of Paenilisteria portnoyi. Lineage (GTDB taxonomy): Bacteria > Bacillota > Bacilli > Lactobacillales > Listeriaceae > Listeria_A > Listeria_A portnoyi. Next base: position 47,981 of record NZ_JAASTT010000021.1, on the reverse strand, counting down.
CGAATCTGGCTTAACTTTAGAACACAAAGAGGGGCAGCATCATGTCCCTCTTCATTTAAAAAGGAGGTTTTACCCGTATGGAAACGAATAGTAAATGGATCAAGTTTAACTATAAAAGTGCGATTATCTTTTTCGCCATTACGATTCTAGCCAATCTTATTTTCCTTCCTGTACTTACCGGTCTTGGCGTTTCTAAGCCTTTCGCTTTATTTCTACTTACGAGTCTTGGCAGTAGCGCTGGGCTATCTTATATTTTACTCGCGAAACATGGTTTTTATAAGTCGAAGAAACAGGCGGCGATTTTTACAACAGTTGTTACACTAGTTTGCACGGCGAGTTGTTACTTTTTAATGTATCTGAGCTAAAATGAGGAGGTTCATATTATGTACGTTGTTGGATTAATGTCCGGTACGTCGCTTGATGGCGTGGACGTGGCTTTGCTTGATGTCAGGAAGATGGACGGAAGCTTATCGACAAAATTGATTGATTTCAAAACGGTGCCCTTTCAACCTAGAATCGTGGCGGAAATTCGTAAAAGTTTGAGTATAGAAGAATCTGATTCACAGCTGATTTGTAGTTTAAATTTCAAGTTGGGTGTGCTTTTTGCCGAAAGCGTGAAAATGATTTGTAGTAAAAATGGGCTTGCGACATCAGAACTTGGCGTGATTGGCTCGCATGGCCAGACGATTTTTCATCAGCCGGAACAAGTTGGGGATTTCGCTGCTTCGACATTGCAAATCGGCGAGCCTGCGGTGATTGCGTATGAAACTGGCGCGACGGTTGTCTCGAATTTTCGCACGATGGACATGGCTGCTGGTGGTCAAGGCGCGCCACTCGTACCATTCACGGAGTTACTGCTCTACCGTGACACGCACAAAAATCGCTTATTGCAAAATATCGGCGGGATTGGCAATGTGACTGTTTTACCTAAAAACGCGACGTTAGATCAGGTTTTTGCATTTGATACTGGTCCTGGAAATATGATTATTGATGATTTGATGCAACGCTTATTTGGACGCGGCTATGATGATGGCGGGGAAATGGCGGCGCACGGTACTGTAAACGCGGATCTTCTTGCTTATTGTATGGGTGCTCCTTTTATCACCGCTGCTATTCCAAAATCAACTGGGCGCGAACTTTTTGGGAAGGAATACACCGATGAGTTGCTGACTACATACGGACATTTGGCGCCGGAAGATTTGATTGCTACCGTGACCATGTTCACCGCCAAAACCATCGTTTCGAACTATGAACAATTCGTTTTTTCAAAAATGGCGATTGAGGAAGTAATTGTTAGCGGTGGCGGAAGTTATAACAAGACGTTATTGCGCTATTTGGCAGAACTTTTGGAGGGGCGTTGCAAGGTATTGACACAGGAAGACATTAGTTACTCTTCCGATGCAAAAGAGGCTGTCGCGTTTGGCCTGTTGGCGTACGAAACACTCCATGGTCGACCGTCTAACGTTCCGATGGCAACTGGCGCGCGCGAACATGTTATCCTCGGAAATGTCACCTATCCACCACTTAAATATAAGGAAGAAGGTACGATTCATGCATAAACTTGGTATCTCGATTTATCCAGAACACGCAACACCTGAAAAAGATAAGGCTTACATCAGTTTGGCACACAAATATGGTTTTACACGCGTATTTACGTGTTTATTGTCGGTAAGCGGCGATAAAGAACTGATTTTACGCGAATTTAAAGAGACGATTAGTCATGCGAATGCGCTTGGTATGGAAGTCTTGGTTGATATTTCGCCGCGCATTTTCGAAGCGCTTGGCATTTCTTATGATGATCTATCCTTTTTCCACGAGCTCGGAGCCTACGGAATTCGCCTGGATATGGGCTTTACTGGTAGCGAAGAAGCCGCGATGACGTTCAATCCATACGGTCTCAAAATTGAGATTAATATGAGTAACGACACGAATTATTTGAATAATATTATCGATTTCCAGCCGAATCGGGATAATTTGATCGGTTCTCATAATTTTTATCCGCATCGATATGCTGGTCTTTCCTATGATTATTTCGTGAAATGTAGCGAGCGTTTTCGTAGTTTTCAGATTCGAACTGCTGCTTTTGTCCACTCGAATGACGCAACGTACGGTCCTTGGCCAGTGACAGAAGGATTGTGCACACTTGAAATGCACCGCGGTTTGCCAATCGACACACAGGCGAAACATCTGCTGGCAACAAAGCTAATCGACGACATTATTGTGGCGAACGCCTACGCTTCTGAGGAAGAGCTCGCACAACTAAGCGCTGTGATGCAAGCAGAGAAATTCGGATTAAAAGTACAGCTTCATGATACGATAACCCCACTAGAACGCAAAATCGTCACGGAAGAACCTCACTTCTATCGCGGTGACGTATCCGATTATTTCATTCGCTCGACGCAATCACGCGTAAAATATCGCGCAGAAGATTTCAAACCAACATTCACACCAAACATCAAACGAGGCGATATTTTGATTGAAAACGAGCTGTACGGTCAATATAAAGGCGAATTGCAGATCGCTCTGAAAGACATGGAAAACCGCGGCAAAACCAATGTCGTTGGACGGATTCTAGACGAGGAGATTTTCTTGCTAGACTATATGGAACCATGGACAAAGTTTGAATTTCTTGTAGAATAGTTTGGAAGGCAGGTTAGTCTTTGGCTAATCTGTTTTTGCGCATGAAAAAAACCGATGAAGATTCATCGATTTGGATTTATAATATGGCGGAGAAGGAGGGATTTGAACCCTCGCGCCGCGTTAACGACCTATACCCTTAGCAGGGGCACCTCTTCAGCCACTTGAGTACTTCCCCATATTTGAATCGTCAGGCTTATAATATGCTCCTCGAAAGAACTCCACAGGCAAGACTCGAACTTGCGACCGATCGGTTAACAGCCGATTGCTCTACCAACTGAGCTACTGTGGAATAGCGTCATGTTTGTTTTTGCTGACTCTTTACATTATAAGCAGGAATACTGAAAAAATCAAGCTTTATCTGGTTATTTTCAGTAAAACAATTTTTCACCTGTTCACAAGTTCTTCATTCACATACGCCAATCGTCCATTACAGCGCCCACAACGGTATTTTTTCACGTCAAAACGGCGCTTGCGTAGGAATTCTGTTTGGCAGGATAAACAGGTGTAGCGGTGCATTTTTTGTATGGTTGGAATCGCTTGGCAAAACCTCGGAGCGTCGACTTCTGCTAGCAATGCCCGAAAATCGGCGTCACGGTGCTGGTAGCCTTTTCCATCGAGGTGTAGGTGGTAATGGCAAAGCTCGTGTTTCATAATTCCAATGAAATAGTCCAATCCGAAATTTTCTAAGTAGCGTGGATTCATTTCGATATCATGGCTCTGTAATAAATAACGCCCACCAGTCGTGCGCAGGCGCGAATTAAAGCGGGCTTGGTGCCGAAACCTCTTTTGGAAAAACTGCAACGACACACGTTCCATGTGCCGCTGCAACGCTTGTTCTGTCATCATCGGTTTACTTCCCTTGATCCGGACTCAGCATCGTCAGCGAAATCCGACCTTTTTTCTGATCGACGTCATCCACCCAAACCGTCACGATATCACCTACGGAAACGATGTCCATCGGCTTGCTAACGAACGTTTTGCTCAATTTCGAAATATGAACCAAACCATCTTGCTTCACGCCGATATCCACAAAAGCACCGAAATCAACGACATTGCGCACCGTTCCTTGTAGTTCCATACCGCTTTTCAAGTCTTCCATCGAAATAACATCTTGCTTCAAAAGTGGTGCATCGAGTTCGTCACGCAAATCGCGACCTGGTGCCACGAGAGAATCTACAATATCTTGCAGCGTTTCTTTACCGACCTCGAGTTCTGCCGCCATTTCCGTCAAGCTAAACTGTTCTAGCGCTTTCTTCATTTCTTGCGTGCCGAGATCCGTCAATTGGAAGCCCGCAGAAACGACGATTTTTTCTGCTGTCGCGTAGCTTTCTGGATGAATCGCGGTCGCATCGAGTGGGTGCTTTCCTTCCAAAATTCGCAGGAATCCGATGCTTTGCTCGTATGATTTTGCGCCAAGACGCGGTACTTTTTTGAGTTCTTTGCGTGATGCGAACGGTCCATTTTCCTCACGGTATTTGCGAATGTTCCCAGCGACCGTTTTGTTCAACCCAGCGACATATTGCAAAAGTGACGCTGAAGCCGTGTTCACATTTACGCCAACTTGGTTTACTGCAGTTTCCACGACGAAAGTCAGCGTATCGTTTAATTGTTTTTGCGCGACATCATGTTGGTATTGCCCAACGCCGACCGATTTTGGATCAATTTTTACGAGTTCGGCTAGTGGATCTTGCAAGCGACGGCCGATTGAAACTGCGCTCCGTTGCTCGACTTGGAAATCAGGGAATTCTTCACGCGCGATGTCACTCGCAGAATACACGCTGGCGCCGGCTTCGTTCACGATGCAATAATAAGCGTCCAGCTTCTCTTCCTTGATTAATTCCGCGACAAACTGCTCCGATTCACGCGATGCCGTCCCGTTTCCAATCGCAACAACTTCGACGCCATACGTTTTCATCAATTGCAATACTTTTTGTTTCGCGTCCGCCTTCTTGTTTTGCGGCGGGTGCGGATAAATTACATCGATAGTCAACACTTTTCCCGTTTTATCAAGCAACGCCAACTTACATCCCGTCCGATACGCTGGATCAAGCCCCAATATAATTTTCCCCTTCAAAGGCGGTTGTAAAAGTAATTTCCGCAAGTTTTCCGCAAAAATATGAATGGCCTGTTCTTCCGCGGCTTCCGTCAATTCCGCACGGATTTCGCGTTCAATCGCTGGACCGATAAAGCGTTTATAAGCATCCTCAAGCGCCGTCACGACATAACTTTCCACGATAGAACCCGATTTTTTAATCACCTGTTTGCGCAAATACTCGATGATTTTAAGTGGATCAACCACGACAGCAACACGCAAAATGTCCTCTTTCTCGCCACGGTTAAACGCCAAAACGCGGTGACTTGCCACTTTTCCGATGATTTCTTGGTAATCATAATACATCTCGTATACCGATTTCTCGTCCAATTCGACTTTTTTACCGACCGATTGCATCATGCCAAATTTCCGCGTAAATTCACGAATCCATTTACGGTAAGCTGGCTCGTCCGAAATAACTTCCGCAATGATTTCATGCGCGCCTAAAAGAACATCCTCCGTCGTTGCTAACTCATGCCCCGCCGAAATATATTTTGCCGCTTCTACCATCACGTCCCCCGATTGTGGGAATGTAAGCATCCAGATTGCAAGTGGTTCCAAACCTTTTTCCTTGGCAATCGTTGCTTTTGTGCGCTTCTTCTGCTTGTACGGCCGATACAAATCCTCCAACGCTTGGTGCTTCTCTGCCTTGGTAATCGCCGCCGCCAATTCCTCCGTCAGCTTTCCCTGCTCCTCAATCAATCGCAAAATTTCCTCTTTACGCTGTTCTAATTTTTCTACATAAGCATAGCGTTCTTCGATATTTCGAATCTCGACCTCATCCAAGCTACCAGTCATTTCCTTCCGATAACGCGCGATAAACGGCACCGTGTTTCCTTCATTTAGCAATCCGATAACCGCGTCGATTTGGTTCGGACGGTAAGGTAATGATTTATGTACTAACTGTATAATTTTCTCCATATTTTTCTTTGCCTCCATAAAATTCATCTTTTCTTATTGTACCACAGGGCGGCTCAATATGCATGAGGGCACGTGATTCCTCCAATTTATTAAAATCTCATCACATCCTCATATACCCTTCCTTTCCTTTTCATCTTGCAGCTGTAATATAGTCTTTGTAAACAAGATAGCTTTTACGTTTCCCCCCTTTTTCGTAATTGACTATCCACTCCTTTTTTCAAGCTAGTTCCCCTGCTAGCTTGTTTTTTTGTGCTTCCTTATAGTTGCGTTCGTCCAACGCGAACGTGCTATACTTCAAAAGTAAGTTCCAAATAGGAGGAGATTAGTGATGAATAAAGCAACAAAAATAACACTTATTACAGGAGCAAATCGCGGAATAGGATTGCAATTAGCAAAAGAAATCGGCAAGCACGGGCATCATATTTTAGTCGGTGCAAGAAGCAGTGAAAGCGGTCAAAACACCATCGAGGAACTGAAAAAGTTAGGAATTACAGCCTATTTTGTACAGCTCGATGTGACAGATCAACATTCTATTCAACAAGCCGTGAAAACCATCGAGCAAGACCATGGATATTTATCCGTACTAATCAATAACGCCGGCATTGCTTTAGACAATTTTGAACAACCATCTACCATGAAAACAGAGATTATGAGAAAAGACTTCGATGTTAACTTTTTCGGCACAGTTGATACGACCCAAGCGATGTTACCTCTTTTGAAGAAAAGCGGGCAAGCAAAAATCATCAATATTTCCAGTATGATGGGATCACTTGGCGCTGCAGTCGATCCAAATTCACAAATTTATAACGTCAGCGCAGTCGGCTATCAAGCTTCCAAAGCTGCACTCAACATGTTCACCATCAGACTGGCAAAAGAACTGGAAAAATTAGAAGATGTGACGATCACTGTTAATGCGATAGACCCTGGTATGGTCGCAACTGAATTCGGCGGTGGGACTCCTGATGCTGCGAAGAAAATGGGTGCAAAACCTGTGGAAGAAGGCGTCAAACGAACGGTGAAACTAGCGATAGATGAGGAAAATAACACCAATATCACATTTAGCAATACGAGCGGAATTGTTTCTTGGTGAAGGTCTCTTATGAATTAAAAATACGTATCGAAAATCTAGTTACAGATTTTCGATACGTATTTTTGCCGTTTAGAGAGTCTCTTGCTTAGCTAAATCTTTTCTGATGCGCTTAAGACGCTTCATTTTCTTTTGGAGATAGACTTCCTGCTCTTTGATTTCTAAAATATTTCGTTGAAGCTTTAAATCAAGCCGTTCTAAAAATTCGATTCGCTTTTGTAAAATGTCACTTGTAACTGTCGCTTCATCAAAATTAAATTCCTTGATTTCTTTAAGAGAAGCGCCTAATTTCCGTAAATGAACAATTTTGTTAATTTCCAGGAGATCTTTTTCAGAGTAAGAGCGAATTCCATTTTTATCACGAGCCACCGAATTTAATAGCCCCTCTTTTTCATAATAGCGTAGAGCATTTTTAGAGATGCCAAATTTTTCAGCTGTTTCAGCAATTGTGTCCATTTTTATCACGACCTTTGTTGTGGCTCTTATGAAGCATCTTTTGCTGATTTAGAGCCTCAATATGCATGAGAACGAAGGGAACATGTAATCCCTACTTCATTCTCCCCACCAAAAACGTTACATCATCCTCGGGTACATCCGCGACATTACTCTCGATGCAGTGTCCTGTATTTTCAACGGCGCCGCTCGCGTAAAGGTATTTTTTAATTCCGGCCAGCGTCAAGCCGTCCGAATGCATCAAAAACGTCGATCCAGGTTTGTATGCAAATTCTTGCGTCCGAATTTTTTGTCTTCTTCCAGACAGAAAGCCCGTCGAAGAAATCGGGTACACCAACTGGTCATCCGTACCCACTAAATAAAATCGGATATTCCCAATTCCGCAATAAATCAGCTTCTGCTTTATCCAGTCCGCACGCCATATTGCAATTGCAGCGCCCCTTAATCCGGCTACCGCTTCGTTAGAGCGCGCTATAATGTCCGCTAATGACTTTGACGAACTATTCGCATCAATTATCTCAACAACTGCTTTGGCGGCCTCCTCCGCTTCCTTACCGCTTCCAAGGCCGTCCACAATTGCACAGAGAAATCCTGATGCATCCTCTTTAATAAAAAATTGATCCCCGCAATGTCGCTGTAAATGTTTCGCCCGTTGAAAAACATAGACTTCCGTATCAAAATCCGACTGCCACATCGCATTCATTTATTCTAAATCCTCATCTTGCAATGCCGCGCGCAACTTCTTAATCGCTTGGCGCTGAATCCGTGACACGTGCATCTGCGAAATATCCAGCAAATCGCCAGTTTCTTTTTGACTGCGATTCTCAATGAACGTATACTGCAAAATTTTCTGCTCCCGCTCATCTAGTGCCGGCAACACCTTCTCAAGTAACATCCGCTGATTCACCCGTTCAAAACCGTCATCCTCGCCGCCAACAACATCTAGCAACGTAATTGTGCTCCCATCCGAGTCCGCTTCAATCGAATGATCCACTGACAACGCTTGATAGCTTTTGCCCATTTCCATTGCTTCTAAAATTTCCTCTTCCGTCGCACCGATAAAATCCGCAATATCACTAATTTGTGGTGAGCATTGCAATTCGCGCGTCAGCTCTTCCACCGCATTTTTTATCTTCGGACCGAGTTCTTTAATCCGACGTGGTACGTGAACACTCCAAGTTTTATCTCGTAAAAAGCGCTTGATTTCCCCGACAATCGTTGGTACCGCAAACGCTTCGAAACTCTTACCGAACGTTGCATCATATCTGCGAATCGCACCTAGCAATCCAATATTTCCAACTTGCACTAAATCTTCATGAAATGATTTACCTTGAGAATACTTGCGGGCAATGGATTCCACCAAATTCTTATAGTGAACAACAAGCTCATATTGCGCTTCCTCATCGCCGGTTTCTTGGTAATCACTAATCCATTTGTAGACCTTCTCTTTGGCCTTCTCACGGGCTTCCTCCCTTGCCGCTAGTTCCTCAGGTCGAGATAATTTTGGCATTCCCCTCCACCTGCTTTTCCTCTATATATTTAGTCATCACAACCGAAACGCCGTTATCATAATGCAATTCCACATCATCCATCAACGCCTCAATCAAAAATAAGCCTAAACCTCCAACGCGCAACATGTCCGCATCACTTTCTTCTTCATATGGACCAATTTCAGCCTTGCGTTTCTCCAGATCAAAGCTCTTGCCCTCATCGGTGACACGCACCTCTAATTTATCTTCATAAACGGAGAAAGTAATCTGAATTTCACCACTATCCTCTTCACTAAAAGCATGTTTTACAGCATTCGTAATCGCTTCACTAATCGCAATCTTTAAATCTTCAATCGCTTCAAAAGAAAAACCGATTCGGCTTGCGACACCCGATACTGCTAATCGTCCTAAGCTTACAAACTCAGGTTTTGCCGGAATTTTTAGCTCAATCGTGTCATACATTGTTGCCATTCATTTCACCCTCTACATTTTTGATTTCAATAATATCAGTCAAACCGGTAATCTCGAATAAACGATAAATACGATCTGACAAGCCAACTAATTCTAATTCACTCTTCTTCGCACGCAAGTTTTTAAACAGGCCGACAAAAATGCCTAAACCCGTGCTATCCATGTAACTCACGCCTGCTAAATCAATCTGTAAATGAAAACTCTCCTGATCCAAAAACTCGCTCAAGGCCTCTTTTAATTTTGGTGCCGTGTACGCGTCAATCTCGCCACCCACAACTACTTTCGCATGATTACTATCAGTTTCTCTGATCTCTACTTTGATATTCATCACTTCACCTCGCCCATTTTGTATATCCAAAGTAATTACCCTGAATACCATCACCTTAAACACGTTTTAAACAAATTAGTGTAAAATCGTCGCGCAATTCATAGTCCTGCACTTTACACAAATGATCATACACCTCCTTAACCAACCTCTGAGGTGGCAAATCAATGCGCTCTTTAAAAACAGCAATCAAATCCTCACGCTCAATGAATCCCTCCGCCGTCCGCGTTTCCGTCACACCATCCGACATAATAAAAATCATATCATCCGGCCCCACTTCCTTTTCAAAAGCACGATACGTAGCGCTACGATCAATACCCAGAGGTAACCCACGTGCATACAAATCGCTAAACTGTCGCGTTTTTGCGCTAAAATATAGCCCCACTTCATGGCCCGCCGACGCAAATTCAAACAAATGATGCGCCGTATCGTATAAGCCATAAAACATCGTGATAAACATATTATCCGCAATATTCGTTTCCGCGACCTCATTCAGGTTCTGCAACATCTCACTCGGCGTCTTTGCATCACCGCCATAGTTATCCGCCGCATATTTCAGCATCGACATACTAAATGCTGCCGGAATCCCTTTTCCAATCACATCCGCAAGCGTAACACTAATCTTATTTTCGCCCTCATTCGTAAAACTGTAAAAATCGCCACTCATCTGACGCATCGGCACACTGACCGCGCCAACCTCAAGCCCTTTGACCGTCGGGATATCCGATTTCATCATTGTTTTTTGCATGTCCTCGGCTTGAGCAATTTCATGCCGGAGCGCTATCTGCTCTGTCCGCAAACTCAAGTGCTCCATGTATGCCAACCCATAGCCGACCATCATTTCGAGCAACACATCAAACGAAGAAGAAACATATTCCGGCAAATCCGCATCATATTCCTCTAAAATCGAACGATGCAGATTCACCACTTCCTCTGGCGACACACGATTTTCCATCGCCTCACGCGTCAATCTTTCGCATGAATACAATATTTCCTCATCTTGATGTTCTAAGTATTTCAGCATAATTTCACGATATTTCTCTTTAAAATCCTTAATCTCCCTAGCTTCCATGTAGCGTCGTCCTCCCTAGCGGACCCACTTATGTGTTGTAATAATGGTTCCCTGTGCCCCTTCTTCCACGCTAGATACTAAATCAAACGTATCCATCAATCGCTTCACACCTGGTAAACCTGCACCCAGACCGCCCGATGTTGTGTAGCCATCTTGCATAACTTGCCTGACATCTTTGATTCCTGGACCTTTGTCTTTTGCGACGATTTTCAGTCCGTCTTTTCCTGCTTCTACCATCTTTTCAATACATATCTCTCCAGTTCCCGCATAGAGAAAAATATTTCTTGCAAGCTCACTAATTGCCGTTGTGATTCTCGCTTGGTCCACCGTACCAAAACCGATTTCCTTCGATATTTTTCTCCCCAACTGGCGAGCGGCGACAATGTCCCACTCATTAATAATCTTGACACAGGATTGGAATTCCATCTCTATTCCCCCAATTCCTGTTTTAATTTTTCCAAACCGCTTTCTAGATCCATCGCGGAAAGGACACCCTCAAATGTAATACCTAGCTCAATCAATGTAATCGCAACTGCCGGCTGGATTCCCGTCACAACCACTGTTGCCCCCATCAATCGAGACATGCTGACAACATCACCTAAAATTTTGGCAATGAAGGAATCGATAAAATCAATCGATGTAATATCAATCACGACTCCACGTGCAGATGTTTCATGAATTTTGGCAAGTAGGTCCTCCTGGAATTCTACAGCCGTTTGGTCATCGAGTTCACTCTGGATGGAAATTAATAGACATTCTCCCAATTTCAAAATCGGAATTCCCATTCTCTCACTCCTCTTTTTCTACAATCTCTCTATTCGTCATCGCGAGTGCCTTTTCCATGCCTTTTTTCATCGTGCTCGTCGTGATAACTTGATCTAATTCTATCCCTAAATTCACAATCGTCTGCGCAATCTCAGGCCTTATTCCAACGAGCATCGCTTGGCATCCCACCAACCTGACTGCATCACTGGCTTGAATAATATGATGCGCCACCATCGTGTCTACAATCGGAACACCCGTAATATCAATCAGTACAACATCCGAGCGATTCTTCACAACGCCAATCAGCAAATTCTCCATAATCAACTTCGCCCGCTCTGTATCAATCGTACCAATAAGTGGCATCACCGAAATCCCATCGAAAATCGGTAATAGCGGCGCCGAGAGCTCCTGTAATGCCGTTTTTTGAATCGATACCGTCTTCTCCCAAGAATCAGCATACGCATTCACAACAACATTATACATTGAGGACAACCAATTCTCAAAATGATAATAAATATCCTCATCCGCATTCTTTTTCGCGGTACTAAATAGCCCTTGCCGCTTCATCTCGCTATACACTAGAAGCCCAAACGTTCGCAAACCACTTGTCACAAAATGCACCGACCAACCGAGATGTACTACTTTTTGCGCGAAATCATCTAGCTTTTCGCTAAAAGAACCATCTTTCGTCCCTAATACATTCGCAACAATCAAATCTAAAAATTCACGACTTGTATCCTCATATAGAATATCACTCGTCACTAGAAGAATTGCTGGGTCTGCCTGCTCTTTCATCTGTTCCATCCACTTACTTAGCAACACATCTTTGTTTGTATGGATAAAATTCGCAAAATCTCTATACATATCTCTATTTCCAACCTTTCTCCTTGATTGAAGCTCAGTCTAATCTTCCTAAAAAAAAGAGACACAAGAAAAGCAAGGGGGGGAGCAAAATGGGGTTTGCCACAGCCTAAGAAGCTTTTCTCATGTCGGGTACTACAAGCCAGACATTATATTCTAAACTCAAGTATCATCTAATATGTAATTCTTTGTGTTCCTTTGAATCTTCGCGAAACCTTCACGTACTGCCTCGTCATTCGACTAGTAAAGCCGTGCTTAACCATCAATTATGTAAAAGACACATCCGCTCTACTACTCATAAATATCCGCAATTTTAAAAATCTACCAAGCCCATGCTAATTTCTAACGCTTTATTTACTTGATTCATCAAGCTATCGTCCAGATGCGTAATCTTGTCCGTCAAGCGTTGTTTATCAATCGTTCTCACCTGTTCGAGTAAAATAACAGAATCACGATCAAAACCATGTTTCCGGGCTGCCTCAACGTGAGTCGGCAATTTGGCTTTAGAAATCTTTGCCGTAATTGCCGCCACGATGACAGTAGGACTAAATCGATTGCCAATATCGTTTTGAATAACGAGAACAGGCCGTATTCCCCCTTGCTCACTTCCAACAACGGGAGATAAGTCCGCGTAGTAAACATCCCCACGCTTCACCATCGGCTCATTCATCCTCCTAAAACTTGTAAATTTTTATCCTCGGCTTCCGATTCTACATGTGTACATTCACACGCAATCGAAAAGTTAATAGAAGCCATTTCAGTATACCCACGTTCCATTTCGTCACGCAAATCGCGCGCTTTTCTTTGACGTAAAAACTGTTGTGTTGCTTCCATAATCATTTCACTCCGCCCCATTTTTTCTTTTGCCCGAGCCTCATCTAAGTCGTCCAATACCTGCTGCGTCATTTCTACCCAGATTTCTGTCGTGTCTGTCTTTTCTAACACGCGTCACACCCCCAGCTGTGTATTACTCCATAACATGTATATCGTAACACTATAGGCGCGTGATTGAAAGGCTTTTCGGAGTGTTTTTCACTAAAAATACGCTTTTAGACCTGATTCCCTATTCTTTAGGCTAGACTGAATACCTAAGAGTTAGGAAATATGTTGTGTACTTTCTCATTATAATTCCTAATTAAAAACTATGCACGTAAAAAACCTTACTAGATGTATTTTTTTGGAACCCTATCCGAAATAAGACACGTGATTTCATAATTAATCGTCTTCAAATGGCTTGCCGCAACGTCTGCTGAGTTCGGCCCACCAATGAGCGTCACTTTTGTACCAACAGGATATTCGTGTGGCAATTTAATGATGCACTGATCCATACAAACCCGACCAATAACCGGCATTAAAACACCATCTACCGATACGTGAAAACCAGTATACGCTCGAATAAACCCATCCGCGTAACCAACTGGTAAGGTCGCAACCCATTCTCGCGCTTCTGCTTCATACGTGGCGCCATAGCTCACATGATCTCCTGGCATCAATTCCTTCACCTGCACCATTTCCGTGTATAGCGATAAGGCTGGAAGTAGCTCAAACGGCAAAGCAGGAATAATTTCCGGTGACGGCGTTAAACCATACATCGAAATACCGAAACGCACCGCATCGAAATCCACCTGCTCATGCAATAACGCCGTGGCACTATTCGCACAATGCACAACAGCCGGGCGCACCTCCATCGAAGCTATCACCTCACGAAAACAGGCCAATTGCTTCTCAAAATATGATGTTTCTAGTTGATCCGCCGTAGCAAAATGCGTAAAAATACCTGCCAGCGTGATATCCTCTCGTTTGGCGATTGCTGCCTCTATCTCACGCACTGCCTCCATAGAGCGCAGACCCAATCGCCCCATACCTGTATCTACTTTCAAATGAACATCCAGATTCGCTGGCAACGGCCCCACACCGATTAACCATTCTAAATCAAATACCGTCACAGCAATCCGTTTTTGCGCAGCGAGTCCTGCAAAGCCTTGCGGAACCGCCCCCATTACCAGAATAAAATCATCAAACCCAGCTTCACGTAATGCTAAAGCCTCATCCAGAATCGCAACACAAAACCCTTTAGCACCAGCTTCTTTCGCTATTTTTGCGACTTCCAGCATCCCGTGCCCATACGCATCTGCTTTGACGACAGCAAATAAAGCAACATCAGCAGGCAAAAGCGCCCGCTCATTCTGAATATTATCCCTAATCGCCGTACGATCCACTTCCGCCCATGTCGGACGATGCCAACCTGTTACTGCCATTCTTTCTGCCTCCGATCTACCTCTTCAATGATGACTTGCGCCGCGGCACTTCTTCCCGTATGCGTAATACTAACAAAAACCTGCTCATCCAAACGCTTTGGCTTTGTCAAAATCGGCCGCCCATTCGGCAATGTCAAAATTTCCACATCCGTAAAGCTCAATTCCTTGCCAAATCCCGTCCCGTTAGCCTTCGCATAAGCTTCCTTCGCAGAAAAACGCCCTGCTAAAAACTCCACCTTGCGAGAACCACTATACTTAGCAAGCAATTTCTGCTCCTCATCCGTCAAAATTCGTTCCACAAACCGCGGATTGTGCGCTAAGACTTTCTCTACACGATCTAAATCAATCATATCTAATCCGATACCTTTTATCATGGCATCACCTGTTCCATTTGTTGACATGCCTCACTTGCCGCCGTTTTACTGGCCTGAATACAATCAGGAATTCCCACGCCACGATACGACATCCCTGCTAGAAAAATAGTTGGGTGGCTATGTCGCAGCTCTTTTTCCACAAGCGCAAGCCGTTCTTGATGACCCACCGTATATTGCGGCATAGCTTCTTTCATTCGACTTACTTCATAAAATAATGGCTCTCCTTCAAGCCCAATCATTTCTTTCAAGTCCGCTTGCACTTTATTCGCCATTTCCTCATCCGTCTGATCTAATAAGCCCACTTGCCCAGCCTTCCCAAGAAAACCGCGAAGCAAAATTTTCCCTTCCGGTACCATGTGTGGCCATTTTTCATGTACCCACGTGCAAGCCGTAATATTATAATCACCCGTTCTCGCTACCAAAAAGCCCGTGCCCTCAGGAATTGCCGGAACCGCTTCTGAATCAAAAGCTAGCGAAATCGTCGCCAAACTAGTCATCGGTTGCTCTGCCAGTGGTTTAACTGCTGGCGCGTCGAGTAGCGAAAGCACCACATCATGCGTTGCGGCAATAATAATCGCATCCGCAACAATGCGTTCGCCATTCTCCAAAACGACCGTTGTATTTTCAATCGCCTTCACCTTTGTACGTGCGTGCAGTCGCTCCTCTGGCAGGGAATCTACCAAAGCATCTGTTAACGTTGATAAACCTCCCGCAAGTGTTCGAAAAGCACCTATCGTTTTGGCAGTTCCAGTTGTATTAACCGTCTCTGGGCGATGGCTCTTCAACCCATACATCAAACTCCGGTGTTCCTTCGCTACTTGCTCAAATTGTGGAAAAGTAGCTCGCAAACTCATCTCATATATATTTCCCGCATAAATACCCGCCAGTAACGGCTCGATTAAGCGCACAACCATCTCTTTTCCAAAACGGTGTTCAAAGAAGGCACCTATCGACTGGTCCGCCTCCGTCACATTCGCATCTAACATCAATTCCTCTAATGCCCTGATTTTACCGTCTTGCGTCAATAAATCGCTTTCTAGGAGCGCACGAATATCCGTCGGGATTCCCATCACAGAGCCTTCTGGAATCGGATGCATCGCCGAGTCATGATAAATATACGATTTACCAGTCGCGTTTGTAATGAGTTGATCCGTTAATCCTAATTCATCCACAAGTGCCAGCCCCGCCGGTTTTCGTGCCAAGAAAGAATCTGGTCCTTTTTCAATGATAAAACCATCGCGATGAACCGTATTGAATTTCCCACCGAAATGATCGTCTGCCTCATATAATTGCCAATCTACCACTTCCTGATTGGTCTGCTTATTAAGATAATGTGCTGCGGATAAGCCTGTCAGTCCGCCGCCAATAATGATGATTTTTTTCATAATAGGTTCCTTCTTTCTAAATAAAGCTTTCTTATTTTGATGGCTGATACCAATGATACAATCGATTCGCATCTTGCTGAGCAATATAGTTAACCTCTGACTTCAAATGTGTTTGCCCCGATTTCATGAGTACTTTAAAATGAACAACATTGCCTTTTTTCATCCAAATACTTTGCGCGTAGTCCACCGATTGAACGCGGCGCTTCAGCATGAAATTCGTTTGCTTCGAGATAAAAGCACGACCTTGCATGACAAGTTCTGTCTCCGTCGTGTGAAAACCAGTTGCTCGGTAGGCACCGTATGCTACACATCCAAATATAGGTAACAACAACAAGCTGAATAACCCCCATGGGAACAATAAAATACTGACGAGTAAAATAACAGGAATCGTCCAAATTAGATTAATAAAGTAAAACCGTCTCAAGCTCTTTTTTGGCGCTCGCTCTAGCTTTTCTATTGGAAACTGATAATCCTCCAGAAACTGCGGTAATATCTCCAGTGCTTTCGCCTTTTTCACAATAGGCAAAATTAAAATGTCTCCGGAATGCTCATCGTCACCGGAACTTCCAGCCGTTACAACACGTACCGACGCCAATTTTAACATTTGACGAAGCGGTGATTCGATTAATTTAATCGATTGAATCCGTTCAAAAGCAATTGACGTATGCTCACGTTGCAATAATCCTTTTTCAATAACGATGTGGTCGTCGAATTTCATTAGCTTGAACTGGAAATACTTGAATAACGTGCTAACTATCGCAATTCCCCAAAGAATAAGCAGTACAACAAAGCCAATGATGACAAGGATAAGCACGCCATAACGAAGGATGGTATCGAATTGCTCTTCCACAAAATCAGCCGGAATCAAGTCACGGAATTGCTGACCGAACGCCAAAATAATGAAGAATATCCCAAAGACGCCGCCCGATGTCACCGCCATGAGTAGCAACTCTTTGACCTCTAACTGAAATGTAAGGAGTGGCTTCTCGTTCTTTTCCTCGACAACCTGAATTTCTGCCGTCTCCGAGCTCTCCTCTTCCACCAATTCAGCTACTTTTCCAGCACGTAAATCTTTCAATTCCTGTGCCACGCTTGCAGGAACTGCGCTCAAATCCGCTTCGGCTTTCCCGCCGCCAGCTGTTTCAATCAAAATTTGAACGACATGAAACGGCATATAGAAAAACCATTGTTTCTGCTGAACCGTTTGAATTCGCTCATATGGAATAAAAATATTTTTTTTGAAAAACAGGCCGTACTTCACGCGAATTCCCTTATCATCCATCCGATACCGGTATGTAAAATACTTGATTAAAGCCGGCATTAATAACAAAATAATCAAAGCAATAACGAGCAGCGGATACATCCACCAAGATAGTATCCCATTGTCATTCAAATTCCGAAACACCGCAAATATAACAACCGCAATTGGAATAATGCTCTGCCTTACACTGACAATTAACTCCTTAACAAGTGCAATCGGATGCAGACGTCTATCTTCATACATCTTCCTTCGCCACCTTTACAAGCTCTAAAATATGGTGTCTCAGCGCATCCGATTCTTCCGCTCGAACAGCCTCGATAGTGTGCACTGTTGCCGCTGTTGAAATGGATACACTCACCAATTTCTGCTTTCTTAAGAGCGGTCCCTGATCGGTTTCCACGTGCTGCACTCGAATCATCGGAATCAACACGCGACTTCTAAAAATAATCCCATGCTGAATCTCAATTTCGTCATGCCTGATTTGATAACTCCATCTTGCCCAACGAAAAGGTACAATCAAGAAAAACGTCAAAATAAAATATAGAATCGTAAACGCAAAACCAATCGCGCTCCACCAAAGTGATACATCAATCGCATAAAACAGAATCGCCGCCCCAATCGATGCAGCTAAAAACACCAAAATCGCAATCGCATACCCTTGGCGCCATACTGTTTTAATCTTCTCAGGTAATTTTTGTGCTAAATTCTCAAGCTCCATAAAACGCCCTCCCTTTTCTTTTAATAATACCTGAAACCCCTTGAAAAATAAAGCTTTATCCTCTACTATTTCGCGTCCCTATCAAGCATATTTATCCCCTTATTGCTCGATTTTGTGTATACTTAGTTTCTAATATAAACTTCTTAATCTGTTCGTTTTTCGTTCATAGTTTGTTCATTTCTTGGTTTTATAATGAAAGATAGAAAGGTGGTAGTAAGCATGAAAAAACGATTTTATGGATTCCTATTATTTATTTTATTCTTTTCAACGAGCATACATATTCCAGTGAGCGCGGCCACAACGAACCCTACTACTTCCGACGAAAACGCCAATGACTTTATAGAAATGTTCGAGATAGACAATTATACAGCAGCAAACCCATATATTTTAGTAACTGGAAATGCCGCGACTATCATGTTTACAACAGACGATAAGGCCAAAGTGAGCATTCGTAGCGGTTCTATTTATGTAAAAACAACGGACTATACACGTGACCAAGAACTAGCTATTAATCAATTAGAAGCAACCAACCATCTCATTTTAACCGTTACAACTAAAGCTGGTGTTAGCACTTCTTATCCAATCACCATTAAAACAACACCCAAATCCAAGCATAAAGTCGTACCAAGAATCACCGAAACATCGCTTTTATCCTCAAGAAGAACTGATTCTTAGAGAACTCTTCCGCGATTTTCATTTTCATCTCACCTTTATCCAGTAGTATAGACTTAACTACTACTGGAGGGATGTCAGCCTTGAAAAGGAAAATCGGATTTGGTGCCTTATGTTTCTTAATCGCTTTAGGCGCTAGCATCTTACTCACACGACCTGATGTAAAAGACACGGCCAGCAAATTAAAAACAGACTATATAGACGCAACTACCATCGAAAATGTAAACGATCCGTTCTCAAAGCTCGTTGATGACCAGAAAGAATGGTTTATGAAGAAATTAAGCGGATTATAAAAAAAGCATGATAACAATCGCGATTTTTAGGCGACTTGTCATCATGCTTTTTGACATTCTAATTGATAATTTTTTTGAAGTCAATCCGCTTGTTAATATAGTACATAATTGGTGCACCGATAGCTAGAACGACGAACTCGCTGATAGCCAGTGTTAACCATGTATACAAAAACGGCCATTTTAATACTACAGCCAATTCCCAGGCAATGATAAACATCGTCGCAGAAAAAACGAGCGTCGTCAAAACCATTCTCACCTTCACATTCGCAACGTAGCGACTTAGCAAAATAACAATGGCTAGCGAGATGGCGGACTGCCCTACCCCAAACACCCAATCATACCAACCGAGCGGGGAAAAGAAGTTCGCAATTAATACCCCGATTACAATTCCAAAAAAGTACTTCTTATCAAACACGATTAAATGATTGAACATCTCTGACAGACGAAATTGAATATTCGTAAATCCAAAAGGTGCTACAACCAGCGTCACGACAACATAAAGCGCCGCAACAATCGCATTTACCGTCAACGTTTTTATTTTCATTTCATATGAACTCCCCTTAGTTTTTTTACGTAGGATGGTCTCGAACTACGTTTTCTCATCTATGTTACCTTAAAACCCCTGCTATATCAAGGTCATTTCAACTTTTTTCACAAGTAAACGGTTTCTTATTAAAAAATACTTGCTTTTTTTCGCAAATGGGTGTAAATTCAATTATAGACTTTATTTGTCCACGATGGATTCGTTCCATTCTAATTAGGGACAAAATATATCCACAATGAAAACGAGGTGAATATCCAACATGCAATTAACCAAAGGCGTAGAGCAAGCGATTTGTATCATCGTCCTGCTGTCCACCCAAGATAACAATAATCCACTAGCATCCGACACGATTAGCGAGCATTTGCAAGTATCTCCTTCTTATTTAAAAAAGATTATGCGCAAACTCGTTGTCCAGAATATTATCCGGTCCGTGCCTGGCAATAACGGCGGTTTTTCACTGGCGAAAAGTCCAGAGCAGATTACGTTGCTAGAAGTCGTGGAATCGATGGAAGGCCCCATTTCAATTTATCCAGACACAGGCTTGATTAACAAAGTTTTCCGCGATGGCGAGCACACTTCTAAAGGGGAAGCAGTGTTACACGATGTTTTTAACGGCGCCAATGACCTTATTCGCGACTACTTATCCAAACAAACAGCCGCAGACCTACTGAAACGCACGATGGAACAATCTGAAATACCAGTACTTAACTGGAACACAATGAATCTAAGCAATCAAAAGGAGAAAGAGTGAGTTTTATGAATATGTTAAAAAAAGAATGGAAACGACTTTTAAACAACAAAATCCTGCTCGTTTCGACGATCGTTATTATGTTTATCCCGATTTTATACGGTGGCGTTTTCCTAAAATCCGTTTGGGACCCTTACGGCAAAACAAGTGAGCTTCCTGTTGCTGTCGTCAATGAGGACCAAGCGGCTAATTACGAAGGCCAAGAGCTCGATGTCGGGAATGAACTCGTCAAAGAACTGAAGAAAAATAACGATTTAGGCTGGAATTTCCTTGATGCGAAGACCGCCAATGAAGGTTTGAAAGACGGCAAGTACTATATGGTCATCACGATTCCGAAAGACTTTTCCAAAAATGCCTCTACCGTTCTTGATGCAACGCCTAAAAAAATGAATCTCTCTTATGAAATCAACCCCGCGCAGAACTATATCGGGGAAGTCGTAACTGGCCAAGGCGCATCAGCAGTCAACGCCAAAATTTCGAAAAAAGTAACGGAAAGCTACGCCAAAGCAATTTTTTCACAAATTTCAAAAGTTGGTGATGGCATGGAAACGGCCGCGGATGGTTCTAAGAAAATCGATGACGGCGCGATTCAATTGAAAAATGGCAGTAAAACGCTGACCGAAAAACTCAATGAACTCGCGAAAAGCACGCCGAAACTGGCAGATGGCGCGAATAAAATCAATGTAGCGCTAAGCACGACCGTTTCAGATGGCGTGAGCAAATTAAACGATGGCGCTGGAAAACTAAACAGTTCCCTCGGTCAATACACAGCAGGCGTTTCCCAAGTGCAATCAGGTCTTGGCAAATTGCAAGACGGAACAGCGAAACTAAATGCGAATTCTCCGGCCTTACTTGATGGCAGTAGTAAACTCGCAGATGGCCTTAGCACGTTAAACGCTAGTACAGGAACACTCGCCGCTAAAGTCCCCGAATTAAACAGCGGACAACAATCTTTGAACAGCGGTTTACAAAAATTACAAGCAGGAAGCACAAAACTGGATGCTGGTCTCAATAAACTATCAGACGGACTTCCAACCGCTTCTAACGTCAAAGAACTTACAACTGGATTAAACGCCATGAAAGATGGTATCAGCACAATTAACTCGTCTCTACAAGCAGGTGGAGATCTAAGCGCTTCGATGAAAACACTGCAAACGAACCTACAAACAATGGAATCCGCCATCACAGATCTAGGAAAATCAATCCAGACAAATGGCAAAAACACAACCACAGCTGTCGCTAGTACAACCGCATTCCAAACCCTGACACCAGCACAGCAAAAAGAAATTACCGACGCGCTTAGCAAAGAACTGACACAACAAGCTAGCCAACAAGTCGCAATCGCTCAAAAACTCGGTAATAACCTATCAAGTACAGCGGACATTTTACAAAACAAATTACAACCAGTCGCTGGAAGCTTAGGCACACTAAAAGCTGGCGTTGCAGAGCTTAATAGCAAAGCATCTACCGGCCTACCAGTTGCAATCAAAGCAATCCAAGGCTACGACACAATCCGCGGTGCATTTACAGCGCCAAACAACGGAATTTTATCAGGATCAGCGCAATTAAAAGCAGGTCTTGATTCAGCCGTATCTGGAAGCAACCAATTAGCATCTGGAACAGCTACCTTAAACAATAGTGTCCCTGCCCTAGTCGGCGGCGTATCGCAACTTGCAGAAGGATCTAACGCTTTAAACAGTGGCCTACAAACATACACAAATGGCGTAGGTACAGTGAATAATGGCATCAACCAAGCCAACAACGGTGCCACACAATTAACACAAAACAACCCAGCCCTACTTGCAGGCTCATCCGCACTCGCAGCTGGCACAAATACACTAGCTGGCGGCTTGCCAGAACTTGTGAGTGGCACAAACGCACTCGCAACTGGCGCAACACAAGTCAGCGATGGCTCTGGCAAACTAGCAACAGGCTCTGGAACAATCGCTTCCAACCTCGTGAAATTAAACGACGGTACAAGCGAACTGGCAACCAAACTAAAAGACGGCGCAGCAGAAGTTGGCAAAATCGATCCTTCGTCAAAAACATACGATATGATCGCACAACCAACCGACCTCACTGAGAAAAAACTAAGCAACGTACCAAACTACGGTCACGGTCTAGCACCTTACGTCCTATCTCTTGGCTTATACGTCGGCGCATTGGTATTCAACTTTATCTTCCCAATCCGTCGCCCATCGATGACACCAACATCTGGCGTTTCATGGTGGCTAAGTAAATTCTCGATTGGTTTTGTCGCAGCGATTTTACAAGCATTGATTCTTGATTTCGTCATGTTAGCACTCGGCTTAGAAGTGGCACATATGGGAGACTTCTTCTTAATCTCGATTTTGACGTCGCTCACCTTCATGTTCCTCGTTATGCTCTTGGCAACGGCACTCGGAAATCCTGGTCGCTTCATTGCGATGGTTATCCTCGTCTTGCAACTCGGAGCAAGTGGCGGTACATTCCCGATGCCACTCACAGACGGATTCTTCAACGCACTAAATCCATTCCTACCGATGACACATTCGGTTTACGGTTTCCGTCAAGCAATCTCATCAGGACTTGGAAATAATATGTTCGTAGTCAGCGCCTGGATCCTAGTCGGCTTGATTGTCCTATTCAACGCCCTGCTCATCCTGACGCTAACAATCAGAAAAAATAAGCGCTTCCCAGTGACAGAACTACACGAACAAACGATATAACTCAAAATACCGCGAAAATCCGGCTCTTCAAAATGCCGGGTTTCGCGGTATTTTTTGGCGCATAGGAGGTTCTTTCTTGCCTTAGTCCCAACTCCAAGGTTTATAATAAAGGATGGAGGTGAACAAAAATGAACATTAAACAAGCAGCAGAGATGTTCGATTTAACCGTTGATACATTGCGCTATTACGAACGAGTTGGCGTTATTCCACCCGTTCATCGCAATGCGAGTGGCTATCGGGACTATGCGACTGGCGATTTAAACTGGATTTACCTCGCGAAAAATTTGCGCAAAGCTGGTCTCTCCGTGGAGTCTCTCATCGAATTTGCCACGCTCGCTCAATTACGGGAAACGCAAAATGTCGAGGAAGCTCAAAAACAAGTTTTGCGAGATCAGTTGAAAGAGCTCGACGATAAATTGGCGGACATGAACGAAGTACGTGATCTGCTCGTCTATAAAATCGAAACGTACGACGAACATATTGCCAAATTTAAGACTGGTGAAATAAGTGCAGAAAACATCGAAAAACTCTGGGAACGAAAATAAGAGTTGATTACTTGCTATGGAGTGGGCTTCAAGGTTTATAGTTAAATTTAGAAATAGCAATAAAATCTAGGAGGAGTTATTTATGAAAACTGTCACATTAAATAATGGTGTTGAAATACCAATTTTAGGATTTGGAACATTTCAAATTACAGACCCCGAACAAGCGGAAACAGCTGTGCAAGAGGCGATTAAAGCTGGATATCGTCATATTGACACGGCGCAGAGCTACATGAATGAGGAAGCGGTTGGCCGAGGTATCGCTAAATCTGGTGTCCCACGCGAAGAACTTTTCATTACGACAAAGGTTTGGGTTGAAAATGTGAGCTATGAGGGTGTACTAGCATCATTCGAGCGTTCTTTGAAACGCCTTGGCCTAGACTATATTGATTTATTATTGATTCACCAACCATTCGCCGATGTTTACGGTGCTTGGCGTGCTATGGAAGAACTGCAAAAACAAGGAAAAATTCGGGCGATTGGCGTTTCCAATTTTGCAGTGGATAAAGCTGTGGACTTAGCAGAATTCAACACGGTTACTCCGCAAGTCAACCAAATAGAGATTAATCCATTCCAACAACAAGCGAAAAACATCGCAGCGCTAAAAGCAGAGGGTATCATGCCAGAAGCCTGGGCACCGTTCGCTGAGGGGAAAAACGATATCTTCCACAACGCCATTCTTGTCAAAATCGGTGAGAAGTATAGCAAATCCGTCGCACAAGTCATTACTCGCTGGCTAGTGGAGCAAGATGTCATCGTCTTGGCGAAATCGGTGAAACCTGAACGTATGCAGGAAAATCTCGATGTATTTGATTTTGAGTTAACAGCGGAGGATAAGCAGCAAATCGCGACGCTAAACGAAGGTGAAAGCCAGTTCTTCTCACATGCCGATCCAGAAATGATTCGCTGGATGGCCAGTCGAAAAATGGATGTTTAAATAACGTAAGAGCTTCGTACCATGAGGGATCATCCTTGATACGAAGCTCTTTAAATTCATCTCATATAAAGATTCTATAATAAATATTGGGATAGAAATGAATCTGTCTTGCCCTTTTCTATTCCTATTCAAGGGAAAAAATACACAGTAATATCAACATCCTTTAAGATAAAAGTGACCAAACCCAATACAAAGGAGCGATATTACCATGACAGACCAGGTATCATATAGTCCGTCGATTTAGAAAATAAAAAAACACGCAACCCAACTTCCTTATTTCACCGCACTATATCCATAACTTTCCAACAATCCTTGGACCGTTTTTAGGGAATAGGTGTCATCATACACCTGCGAAATTTCATTTATATCATTAACATCCACATTTCTATATTTATCTATTAAAATGTTACTATATCCTACAACTTCAATTAGTTCTCTTTTTTTATTACCATTAATAACAGACTGTTCAACCGAATATACACCTAATAAAGTCCCATCCTCATCATTACGTTGCAAAGCATCAGTATCGTTATCCCTATCGTTGCTATTTCTACTATCTTTGGTAGATCCTCTATAATAAAAACCATCAAAATGAATTTTGGAAGCAATGGCGAAAGCAGAAGTCGAATCTGAACTTTTGTATCTCGTATTGACGCTCTTCATAATCATATCTTTGACATAATCTATATTATTAATTTCCGCCACATTTTGAGCAGCATTTTCTAATCTACTAACAGAATAAACACTTGTTCGTTTTCCTTTAAATAAAAAACCATTATTCGCCAACACGTCCACGGCATTCTTACTCATAACAAGCGATACATTTTCTCCATTTTTTAAATCCTTATTATTTTCAACTTTAAAATCATCCCTTGTTAATCCTGTAGCAACATCAAAATTCGTTTCTACTTTTGCATGCCCCTTTCCATTTGCACCGCTAAAAAATAAAAAGACATGTTTCTTTATATCAACATTAGTAATCCTTTTGCCTTTTTTTAATCCAGAGACTTTAAATTTTTTAGATGATTTTTCTTCTAATCCCTTACTCTTATTTGGATTTACAGATACAGATACTTTTATCTTATCTCCATTTGATAAATCACTTGTTTTATCAATTTTTATTTTATACGAGCTTAACAAATTATTAATTTTCTTGGTAGTCTCATCATCTACCTTATCTCCATCCATATCCACATTGTAAAGGTCTTTTACTAAAGCCTTTTCATTCAGGGAATAGTCCGCTTCTCCTTTTGAATTTATCCCTGTGTAGGACACATCAATATACTGTGTTAAATCTGTTTTCCCACACCCCGCAAGCATTAATAAACATGAAACAAAAACTAACCCAATAACTATTCTCTTCATTCAAATCCCCCTTAATTTCACAGTCTAATTATAGCAATATCGTACCAATATAGCTATTACGCATAGTAGGGTTATCATCAGAACTTTCATCATTTCAACAAAAAGACACGTTTTCAAAAAAATATGTCTTTTTTTACTCGTAAAATAAATGCAATACTTCCATTCATTCCTGTAACCACTATTTATCCAAAGAATTCATAGGAGGGATTAATAATTGAACCAAAGTCTTAAAACGTGGCGCTTATGGCTTTCAATGCTTCGAAAGATTCCGAGCCAAACACTTTATTCAAGATTTTTACATTTCTATAAGTTAAGAAGAGGCACGAGCTGTTGACTATCTAACTCGTACCATGATATTTCACCCCAACAATTGACATAGAGCCGATATTTTCATCCCAAAAATCGGTATAGATCCTACAAAAAAGCCCCGAACCAGCCAATAAAGACTAATTCGGAGCTTTGATTTATTTATTATTTAGCGTTGCCGCCTTTGTTTCCGCCGCCAGAGCCAGCTTTGCGATCGTTGCTGTAACGACGTCCGCCGCCATTTCCAGCGCCTGAACCGCCTTTGCCGCGATAACCGCCGCCTCCGCCTTTGCGATCTCCACCGCCAGAGCCACCACGATAGCCGCCTTTACCGCCTCCGCGATAGCCGCCGCCACCTTTGCCTTTACCGCCTCCGCCTTTTCCTCCGCGATGAGGTAATGGACGTTCTTCGGAAATATGGACTGGTGTTTGGTCTGGTTCTTTCGATAACAGTTTCAACATTGCTGCTGCGATATCTGTTGGATCGTATTCTTCTAGTAATTTCGTTGCTACTACTTTATAGTCAGCTAGGCTGTCTTCGCGAACGATATCGCTAATTTTTTCAGTAGCTACGCGCAATTGACCTTCGAATGCTTCGTCCCATGTTGGTGGTTGAAGTGGTGTCATGCGTTTTTTCGTAGTATCTTCCACGATTTTTAGGTAACCCATTTCACGTGGTGATACGAATGTTACTGCCATACCTTCTTTACCGGCACGACCAGTACGTCCAACGCGATGGACATATGACTCTGGATCTTGCGGAATATCAAAGTTATAAACATGTGTTACACCAGAAATATCTAGACCACGTGCTGCTACATCTGTCGCAACAAGGATATCGATTTTTCCTTCTTTAAACTTACGCAATACGCTCATACGTTTCGCTTGGGTCAAATCACCATGAATACCTTCCGCAACATAGCCACGCATGTCAAGCGCGCGAGATACTTCGTCAACACGGCGTTTTGTACGACCAAATACGATCGCAAGTTCAGGTGCTTGTACGTCTAAAAGTCTAGAAAGAACATCAAATTTCTCTCTTTCGTTTACTTTCACAAAGAATTGCTCGATTAGTAGAGCTGTCATTTCTTTTGCTTTTACTTGTACCAATTCTGGGTTTTTCATGAAACGTTCTGCGATGCGTTGGATTGGTTTTGGCATTGTTGCTGAGAATAGCAACGTTTGACGCTCGTCTGGAACTGTTTTTAGGATCGACTCGATATCATCGATGAATCCCATGTTTAGCATTTCATCTGCTTCATCCAATACTAACGTTTCTACGTTTTCTAGACGCAACGTTTTACGGTTGATGTGATCTAGAATACGTCCTGGCGTACCAACAACGATTTGTGGATTTTTCTTCAATGAACGGATTTGACGGCTGATGTCAGAACCGCCGTATACTGCTAAAACGTGAAGGCGTTTGTCAGATGCTAAGCGATATAGCTCTTCTGAAACTTGAATCGCAAGCTCACGTGTTGGCGCGATAATGAGCGATTGCACCCCTGTTTTTTTAGTGTCAATTTTGTTGATAAGTGGCAAACCAAATGCTGCCGTTTTACCTGTACCTGTTTGTGCTTGTCCAATAATATCTTTACCTAAAAGACCTAGTGGAATTGTTTTTTCTTGGATTGGGGTAGCTTCCTCAAATCCCATTCTGTTTACTGATTTAACAATTAGCGGATCTAAACCGAACTCCGAAAACTTTGTCAATGTCATTTCTCCTTTAAAAATAAGTTTTTTTGGGAGAGCACTTTCTCATCTTCATCATCTTTACTCATCGTTTTAATTCATCTGGTTAATGCAAGCAAGTTGTTATTAACTGAAACTTTAATGCCCGCATATTTCATTTTTCTGCAATAGAAAAGCTTGGATAAACCAAGCATATGATTCACGACATAATGGAGGCTGGGAGCAAACATCAACGCCGACAAGCGATCGATTCAGTCCACAGTCTCTTACGCAAAAAATAAAAAAGCCCTCTAATAATAATGTAGGCTTATCGTAAAAACCTAATTAACTTCCACAAATCATCATAACATGAATTCCTTGTGTTTTCAATGATTATACTCGATTTCAGTGTGATATTTGCGTTTTATTTTTGAGTATGCGCATACATTGAAGTGTGTACGCAATTTGGCACTTATAAAAAAGTAGCTTGCAACAACTTAAATTGTCGGAAGCTACTTTTAGATTAGTTTGTAGTGTATTTTTTGATTAGTTTTACAAGGAGGACAATGAGTAGTATGAAAATCATGAGTATGAATGATTGGACTGCTCTTAAAAGCAAGGCGCCCAGTATATCAGAAAGTTTAGTATCCATGAGTAACATGATATCAACAAAACTGCATACTACGAAAAGTGATATCCACGTTATCCATAACATTTTTTTCATGTCAGTACTCCTGCGTTCTTGTTAATGCTTCTACAATATCCTTTAATCCCATACCGTAAGAGCCTTTGACCATGATGTACTCGTCTCCGGTAACTTGTGCTAATATTTCGGTTTTAAGCGCATCTTTCGTCTCGAAGTAGAACACATTTTCTTCGCCCATTTGCTCTGCTGCAGCTTTTTTGAAGGCTTCGATGTGATTTCCGTATGCAAAAACTTTATCGATGCTACCTTTTTCGATGGATTTTCCGGCTTTGTAGTGGAACAAATCTGCGTCCTCGCCTAGCTCAAGCATATCCGCCACGACGACAAATTTCTTTTTATCGCCAGCGTTTAGATGCATGAACGTTTTTAAAACAGCCATTAGTGCGGTTGGGCTGGAATTATATGCATCGTTTAGAATATCGCTACCTTTTGCGCCGACCAGCCATTCTAAGCGGCTATTGGAGCGCTCCATATTCGCCAAAGCTTCTTTTACATCAAGTGCTGAGATACCGAGTTCGTTCGCGGCTAACATTGCTGCCATTGTATTGAAAACGTTATGCTCCCCAACGATTGGCACGAAAATTTCGACCTCTGGTGCCATATTTGTCGTGAAGGACGTGCCCTCCATTTCTGTACGCATCATCAGCGGGTGTAAATCGCCTTTTTCACCAAAAGTGGCGACGCGATATTGATCGGTTATTAGTGGTTTCAGAAGTTCCTCTTCACTCGGATAAATCAATAAACTAGTGGACGCCAAGCCTGCTGTTATCTCCATTTTTGCTTTAGCGATTTCTTCACGTGATCCTAAATGCTCCAAATGCGCCTCGCCGACGTTCGTAATTAGCGCGATATCTGGATTCACAATTTTTGTAAGGACTTCGATTTCGTGACGATGATTCATCCCCATCTCAAGCACTGCAACCTCTGTATTCGCAGGCATGCTAAGAATCGTGAACGGTAAACCGATGTGATTATTAAAATTACCGCCAGTTTTATGTACGCGATATTTCGATGATGCGATTGCTGCCATAATGTCTTTCGTTGTTGTTTTGCCGTTACTTCCGGTGATTGCGATTGTTTTTGGATTTACCTCATTTAAATATGCTTTCGCCAAGTCTTGTAGCGCCGTTAATGTGTCTTCCACCATCAAAACCGGAACACTAGCTGGCGGATTCGGCACGTCTTTTTGCCAGAACGCCGCGCTTGCTCCTGCTTCATGCGCATCTTTCACAAACGCGTGGCCATCACGAGATTCACCGACAAAAGGTACGAATAAGTCACCCGTTTTGATTTGACGCGTATCGAAACAAACGCCTGTTAACTCGATGTCACGCCATTCACTTACATCATTTAGAATAGAAATCATATCTGCAATTTCTGCTATCGTTTTTTTCAATTCGTCACCCTCCAAAATTCCGAGAAAAAGAGTATGGGACATAACCCAGATAAATCGGCGACAAGCGTTCGCATTGTTGGGGTTGTTCGAAATGGAATGAGTTACAACCCCAATATGCCTATGAGTATCACGAATAGGCGTTCCTTCAGTGGATTTAGAATAAGGATGCGGTACATCTTTAAGGTTCTGCTACACACGAGCGGCTACGCTTAACTTCTTACATGGTCGAGGAAATTAGCCTCTCCCTGTTTTTGTTGTGGTTCTTTGAAGCAAAGCGAATTAGAACCTCAATATGCAGAGGAATGCAGTGAGTCTGCCTTCCCCATCCTCATTCCACCAAATCCCTTGAATACAAACGCTTTCGCTCGATTTGTATAAAGCAAAATTTTTCGTCCTACCCGAAGAAATGGGAGGGCGCTTTTGCTTTATATTGAGTTTGTCCCAGCTTCTTCCTCATTCTGATTAACCTTCTAATGTATATTTCAATTTATTTTTCGCATCATGTCGTTCTTTTGCCAGCTCAACCAATTTCACGATCAGCTCGGAATATGGCAAACCTGTTTCCTGCCAAAGTAGCGGGTACATGCTGTATGGCGTAAATCCTGGCATCGTATTGACCTCATTTAAGAAAATCTGATTATCGTCTGTGACAAAGAAGTCCGCGCGCACAAGTCCACTACCATCAAGACCGAGAAAAGCGCGTTTTGCATAATCCACCAATTGATCATAAATCGCAGAATCAAGCTCTGCTGGAATTGCCATCACCGTGTCATTATCTTGATACTTCGCCCGGTAATCATAGAAAACCGCCTCCGCACCTTTTGGAATGATTTCTCCTGCAACAGAACAAGCTGGCGTATCATTACCAAGAACGGCAATCTCCACTTCACGAGCAACAACGCCCTGCTCCACAACGATTCGGCGGTCGTAACGAAGCGCCTCCACCATGGCCGCAACAAGTGTCGCGCGATCCGTTGCCTTGCTGATTCCCACACTCGAACCAAGATTCGCTGGCTTCACAAAAACCGGATACTCGAGCGCCGCCTCAATTTTTGCAACCATCTCGTCTTTTGTTTCTTGCCACTCGATCGCGCGAACCGGTACAGCTGGAACTTGCGGAATGCCCGCATCAGCGAACACCATTTTCATCACAATTTTATCCATTGCCGCCGCTGAAGCCAAGACTCCCGCTCCAACATAAGGTAAATTCAGAACCTCTAGCAAGCCTTGTACCGTGCCATCTTCACCGTTTGGCCCATGCAATAATGGGAAAACAACCATCCTGTCCATGTCCCCTTCTTCACGTAAAGAAGCTGGACTAACCGCTAAGCCATGCGATGCTGCATCTTTTGTTTCCGTAAGCCTCAAAACATCCTTCTGTTCGAATCGCAATTGCTCCACAAAGTCCAATTTCTCAGTCAGAGCCGGTCCTTGCACCCAGTCGCCCTCATTCGTTATGTAAATCGGTTTTACTTCAAATTTATCGAATTCCAGCGCATTAATCACTGAAAAAGCCGTCTGTAAGGAGATTTCGTGTTCCGCCGATTTCCCACCATATAAAAGCACTAATTTTGTCTTCATGATACCCCTCCGTTTACTACCTAAATCAATACAATCTATTTTAACACGTTTTTGATGGAATAACAGAAAAAGCACCGAAAAAATTTCTCAGTACTCAAATCTCTAAAGTTTAGTCTTTAATGTCTAATCTCTAAATCCCCGATACCCCGCCGTATCCTAAACGTGGCGACAAATGCTTAGATTCTAGGCAAAGCCGAGCATCGGAGCGGAGCGTACGATTTGTACGTGAGCACCGAAGCACAGGCTTTAACGACGAAGCTGAGCGTTTGTCGCCACGTTTAGACCCCGCTGGTGAGTTTTAGGCCGATAACTCCTGCAACAATTAGTGCGATGAAGAAGAGTTTTAGCGCACTTTTTTTCTCCTTAAAAAGCAACATTCCCATCATAACTGAGCCAACCGCACCAATACCGGTCCAAATCGCGTAGCCCGTCCCAATCGGAATCGTCTTCAAAGCAAGTGAGAGTAAGAAAAAACTCGCAATCATAAATAGAATCGTATAAACGGAATAATTTAGCTTCTTAAACCCTTCTGAAAGCTTCATCATCACGACAAAAGCCATTTCACAAAGTCCAGCAAGCAACAGAAAAATCCATGCCATCACGCGTCACCAGCCTTTTCATCCGACTTAGCGCCGCCATCTACCAATTTCAGACCAATAATCCCTGAAATCAGAACAATCAGCGAGATAATTTTCCAAAGATTTGCCGATTCATTCAAAAAGAGCATACCAATAATCGCCGTTCCTGCTGCGCCAATCCCTGTAAAAACAGCATACGCCGTGCCAATCGGAATCTTACGCATCGCCCGCGCGAATAAATAAAAACTGACGATTAAAAACGCAATCGTTAACAAACTCCATCCTAGCCTACTAAAGCCGTGCGCTTCTTTCAAACCGAACGCCCAAACGATTTCAGACAATCCAGCGAGCATTAAATAAATCCATGCCATCACTTTTTCCTCCTAGATACTGGGATGTCCCAAATTTGTTGAAAATACGATCTATCACGTATCCGAAAGGTCATCCTCTCTTTCTTACAATAACGCTGCCAATGCTTCCCATGCTGCGTCGCGCCGTTTCGCGAAATCCTCGACACCATAGATTTCATGCTCCAAGCTCAATCCATCAAGCAAACAATAGAACACATAAATCCATTTCTCCTTCTGCACCGCGTCTAGCTCCTGGCCTAAAATCGCACCAATAGATTCTGACGTCATCGCTTCATACGTGGTCATCTCCTCACGCATCTGTTTTGCGAGTGATTGAGGTGGAAAGAAAATCGCGCGTTGGAAAAATCGTTTCACATCAGGATCCACACCAAAATCAGTGACTTTATAGAAGAAAGCGCGCAATTCTGCTTCCATCGTGCCATGTTTTTCCTTCGCAACTTCTTCTAGCATCACCAATTCGTGTCGCATCACATCTCGATAAATTTCCAAAAACAACGCTTCCTTCGAGGCAAAATGCGCGTAAATCGATGGCGTCTTAATTCCAACCGCCTTCGCAATTTCCGATAGCGCCGTTCCCTCATAACCCTGCTCTGCAAAAAGTGGTAATGCCGCCTCTTTCAATCGCTGACTTGACATACGAAACCCCCTAACTAACATTCATTAGTTTTATTATAGCAATAAAAATAGTTTACGTAAACCTAGAAACTCTAGTTTTACGTAAACTGTCGCATAATTTGTCAAAAAGGCGTATTATCCATCAATAACAGACCATTCATTTTGTTTCATATCATAGATTAAATGGGCAACCACGTGCTCATATTCAATTAAATCATTCGAACGCAACAACTCTTGCATATCGTCTTTTAAATTCAAGCCAATTGGCACCTCAATCTGATTCCGCGTCTTCACCGCATCGTCAAACGAAATACATGCCCCCTCCCGGAAATACTCCGCGAACTTCTTCAACAAATCTGTTGGTATATCAGCAATTTTTTTCCGTTTCATAAATGGAAGGACGATTTTCTCTGTTGTCATCTGCATCATATTTTTCCAAATCGCATAGCCAAGTACATGATAAAACTGGTCTAAATTGCGGTAATAGACCTTATTATAGCGTCCATCCTCTTTCGTTAAATAAACGAAATTATTTTGTAGTTTGTAGTAAAATGGGGAGCGTAAATGCCTACCAGTATGTGCCAAATAAAGCAACTCCGCCACTTCTTGCGCTGTTAACTGATTCACTAAATCAAGATCTTCAAAATCTACCCAGCAAAAATCTGCATATTGCGAAACTGGCGCCTTCTTCAATTCCGATAAATCGTTCACTTCACTGTAATGAAAAGATGTATGCGCATTGAAAGATGCCTCTGGAAATTGATGCTTTAACAACAAAACATTTTGAGGCGGGGTCATGACACCATTCATAAAATCACAAAATGTAATACCGCTCGTCACAACATTATTTATCACATTATCCATATGTACATAAATCGTTTGCTGCTTCAATATCTCTTTTTTCATTGCCTCACTCACCCAATTTCTCATATTTCTATCCTCTTTCGCGCAACTATACGTCTATCATACAACACTTATGTCAAAATGTATGTGTCAATTGATTCAAATCTTAGTTACTAATTGATGACAGACTCGGGCAAAAAACGTTTATCGAAATTAAATCCATATAAAAAAGCCGATATGCAGAATACCGACTCCAAAATGTGTCTATGTAGTTCAACGAATGCCTAGCTTCACAATGTTCAAATTGTTTTTTTGCAGATTGCGCCAAATGTCATTTCTGGATTTGGTCTTCTCTACAAAAATACCTTTTTTCTCTAATTGTTGGATTACCTTATTCAATACATCTTTATTTTCTTGCAAATGGTATCACTCCAATCGCTTTTTACAAGTTATCCCGTTTGTATTTTCTCTATAGGTTCACTTTAACACAAAACCGCTGACAAAAATACCCCTATTTCAAAAAATATCTCTTATTTACGAATTATTTTTTATTTTTAAGTCCTGTAAACGGTTTAAACCCGAATATTATACATCAAAAGGGACTTTTTTAAGAAATTTTGTTACAATTAGAAAATACGAAGGAGTGATGAACATGGCGATTTCACAGGCCAAGAAAGCGCGAATGAAGCGTGTTAGAGAAGGAAAACTGGATCCGGCGATTCATAGAAGTGCTTTTGCAACGTTGGATTTACGGACGAAACGAACAAAAACAAAGCAAGCGAAAATGAATCAGAAAAAATACAAGCCCTCTTATTCCAATGCGGAACAGGATAGCTTGTATTTTTTATTTGTCTAGCCTTTTAGATGGCCGTCTTCTATTCTGATAACGCGGTCAACCAAGTCCAGTACGCGCTCGTCATGAGTCACCATGATTGCTGCTTTGTTATTTCGCTTCACTTCTTGGGCAATCATTTGCACCACTTTATGCCCCCGACTCGCATCTAGACTTGCTGTTGGTTCATCAGCTAAAATCACATCTGGATTGTTCATCAAGGATCTCGCAATCGCAACACGTTGTTTTTCACCGCCTGATAAGCTTTCTGGATAATTATGTTGGCGCGCGGTAAGTCCTAATTCGCTGAGCAATGTGTCTGCCTTTTGTTTCGCTTGGCTACCACGATGACCCGCCAACTCAGCAATAAGTAGGAGCTGATCACGAACATTTAAATACGGAATCAGATTCGCGCCTTGGAAGATGAAACCGACTTTTTCAAGACGAATTTCTGTTAGTGCTTTGTTGGAAAGTTGGCTGAGCTCTGTGCCACCTATCGTTATTTCTCCAGCTGTCGGTGATAAAAGCGCCCCTGCGATGGATAAAAAGGTACTTTTCCCAGCACCCGACGGACCGACGATTGCGACGAATTCTCCTTGTGCGACTTCTAAAGATACATTTTTCAAAACCTCAACAACCTGATCTCCGTCTTGATAACTTTTAGAAATATTTTTCATCGTTAATGTCATTAGATTGCCCTCCCAATTGCTTCTAGTGCGTCTACTTTAGCCACGCGGTAAAGTGATAGCATCGATCCAGCTACGGCCACGGCAAGGAATAAGACCGAGCACCCGATGGCGAGTAGTGGGCTGAGTGTGAATGGCATACTAGCTGGCAAAATCGCGGCTAAACCGAACGTTAATCCGTTCCCAATGAGTAGACTAACGACTGATAAAAAGACGACTTGACTGACAATGCTTCGTCCGAGGTACGCGGTTCTTGCTCCGACAGCTTTTAAAACGCCAAATTGATTGATTTTCTGAATCGTGATGACGTAGAAAAAGGCGGCTAAAACAAAGGCGGCAATGACGAATAAAAAGGCGATCATCATGAGTAGCGAACCTTGTTCTTCGGAATATCCCGGAATGCCTTGAAGCACCTCTTTGCTCGATGCCAGTTCTAATTTTCCGAGCGATAAACTCTCGGCTTTGCTTTCTGAAACATTTAGCGCGACCGCTGTATATTCACCCTTGGCTGCTTGATTCGTTTGATGAATCATTTCCCAAGCGTCCCAACCGACAAAAATAACGGGGGAATGGCTAAATGTATTATTTTTCGTAAAAGCGGTAATTTGGAACACGTTTCCTGTTGCGCTATCCTTTATTTCACTTTTCAATTTGTAACCTGATTCTTTCAATGAGATATCTGCTATCACCTCGTTTTTTGTTTGAGGCGCTTTTCCTTCTGTGATTTCCGGTTTCATGAAGCTACTCTTATCGATGCCAAAATAAGTAATGTCTGTTTTCTTGTCTTTCGCAGGTGGCGTTACCGTCCCCATTTGCACGCCAAGGTTCGTACTATCCGATTTCCCGACTTGTTTTGCAATCTCCTCTGTCTCCACCGTGGTTAAGTTCGACCTCGTTAAGCGATTATCCGAGTCTTTCTGCAACACGTAATAGGTCGCTTGATTCGATGAAATCGCGGCTCCGTTATCATTTGCGAGCCCATTTGCTAAACCCGTGACAAACAAAACGAGCCAAGCGATCAACACCATAATAAGCCCTATTAAAAAATAGCGTAGTTTTGCATGTTTCAATTCTCTTAACGCCAAAAACATTCCGTTCAACTCCTCTATAAGATCTTACACTTAGTTTAAAGGAGTTTTGTAAACGGAATGTGAATCGGATTTTACAAATTTAATTTTTAGGAAGAATGATAGTGAATTTCGTGCCTTCGCCTAGCTTACTTTCGACGAGGATGGTTCCGTGGTGTAACTTGATAATTTTTTGGCTGATGGATAGGCCTAGACCACTAGATCCTTCCTCGCGGGACCGGCTTTGATTGGCTTTGTAGAAGCGGCGGAATATGTTAGGGATTTCTGCCTCGTTTATCCCGATACCGCTATCCTCGACTTCTACGCACACATCATCGGTCGTTTCATAGAGCCGAATCTTGATGGTGCCTCCTTTTGGTGTAAACTTAATCGCGTTTGTTAACAGGTTGGACCAGACTTGATAGAGCAATTCCGCGTCACCACTGTATGCCACATCTGCCAACTCAATATCCATCGTTAATTCCTTGGCACGCCAACTCCATTCGGTCATTTGCAGTAGTTGGCGCCATTGTTCTTCCAACTGAAATACATCTTTTTTACGCAACTCGGCTTCTTGATCCAATGATGCGAGAGTTAGTAGCTGCTTCGTCAAGGAAGATAGGCGCATCGTTTCCTCAGATAAAATGGCCAAATATTCCGCTCGTTCTGCGGTTGTCAGTGTTTCTGAACCAAGCAATGTCGCGAATCCTTGCATAGATGTAAGTGGTGACTGCAATTCATGCGACACATTGGCAACGAATTCTTGGCGCGCAGCCTCCGATTTCTCCAGTTCCCCGGCCATTTTTGCAAAGGAATCGGCGAGCTGGCCAATCTCATCTTTGCGCCGAACTTGTAAGCCCACATCATAGTTTCCCTTGCGAATCTGCTTCGTCGCGTTCGTCAATTTTACAATTGGATTCACGATATAGCGCCCACTAATAAGTACGAACAAAATACTGATAACCGACGTAAAAATGAGAATCATCGCAAAAAAGATCCGCAACTCGCCAAATTGCCGTTCTGGGTCTTGTCGTAAAAACAGCGCCATCGTTTTCCCATCTGATTCCACTGGCACACCAATCGTATTTCGAACATCATTATCGAAAAATCCCGTGATGAAAAGGCCTGTCTGGAATGAATCGATACCGTGATATGTCTCGCCAGCTAGCACTTTTTGCACTGTTTTTGGCGGCAAATAGGTTTCTCGGAATTCACCACCGAAATAACGAGAGGTCGCGTCGCCATCCGTAAGGTATAGTTCATAACCAAGCGTACCAACGTTTTCAAGATAGCTGTCCAATGAAATCGTATCGTTAGTCTGATAGAATTGCTGAATCGATGTTGCCATATCGGTGATTTTTTCGTCGTTAAATGGTTTTAGCTTCACTTGGTAATAAATATTAGCGAAAAAGAAACCCAGTAAACTGCTGGAAAGAATGACAACAAGCATCGTAATGACAATTCGGGTGTACAGCGATTTCATATTGTCTCCTCCAATTTGTAGCCGACACCGCGCACCGTCGTAATCCGAATGCCGTCTTTTGTTTCATCAAAATGATCTCGTAACCGCTTAATATGTACATCTATCGTCCGATCACTGCCATCGTAATCACGTTGCCAAATGCGTTCGAGTAGTTCCTCTCGTGTGAAAATACGTCCTGGATAGCTCGCAAGCTGGTAAAGTAGCTCGAACTCTTTGACGGGAATCATTCTTTCGCGGTTGCCGATCGTGATGCCATAACTCTTTTGGTCGATGGTGATATTGCCAATTTTAATTTTTACTTCGCTTGATTGATTGGAACGTCGTAACAAAGCCCGAATCCGAAAAACGAGTTCTTGGGGCTCGAATGGTTTCGTGATATAATCATCGGTTCCAACTTCAAAACCGCGTGCTTTATCGGCTAGCGCGTCTTTTGCCGTTAGCATAATAACCGGGATATCTGGATAACTCGCATACATTTTTTCGCATAGTTCAAAACCGTCCATATTGGGCATCATGATATCGATTACCGCCAGATGGACTTGTTGCTTTTCAACGATGATCTCAGCCTCCGCACCATCGCTTGCCTCAAGTACGTGGAACCCTTCCGCCCGTAAGCAATGCCCCACCAATTGGCGAATATGCCGATCGTCATCTACCACTAAAATTTGCTTCATCTTCCTCGCTCACCTGACCCGTCCTACTTTTACTGCATCATATCAAAAAATCCGCCACAATGCCAAAATTTCGCGAAAAAAAATCATGTCTCGGGTGATGGAGACATGATTTTCAAACTATAATACTTTTTCTAAGAAGCTGATGGTACGTTCATGTTGTGGTGCGTCAAATACTCGCTCTGGTGTACCTTCTTCGACGATATAACCGCCGTCCATGAAAATAACTCGGTCACCAACTTCTTTTGCGAAGCCCATTTCATGCGTGACAACAATCATCGTCATGCCTTCTTTCGCTAAATCCTTCATAACGCCCAGAACTTCGCCGACCATTTCTGGATCGAGTGCTGACGTTGGCTCATCAAAAAGCATGATATCAGGATTCATCGCGAGCGCACGGGCAATCGCGACACGTTGTTTTTGTCCGCCAGAAAGTTGGCTTGGTAGCGCGTCTGCTTTATCAGATAAGCCGACACGTTGCAGGAGCGCTAGACCCGTTTTCCGAGCTTCTTCTTTCGATTGTTTGCGTAATTCTGTTGGTGCAAGCGTGATATTTTTCAAAACAGACATGTGCGGGAAAAGGTTGAAATGCTGGAATACCATCCCAATGTTTTCGCGTACTTTGTTGATGTCTGTTTTTTTATCGGTAATCTGGAAGTCGTCAACGATTACATCGCCAGCTGTGATTTCCTCGAGGTTATTCATGCAACGCAAAAATGTACTTTTTCCAGAACCAGACGGGCCGATGACGCAAACTACTTCGCCTTCTGCCACTTCGAGATTAATTCCTTTTAAAACTTCATTTGTGCCGAAGCTTTTCTTTAAGTCGGTTACTTTTAGTTTAGTCATTATTTACCCTCCGTTCCATCACGTTCGATAGTTTCGTCAAGGCGGTGATGACAATCAAGTACATGATTGCAACAATCAGCCAAATAGTGGACGATTCGAATGTACGCGCGATGATGATTTTACCAGATTGTGTTAACTCGACAAGACCGATAACACTCATGATAGACGTATCTTTCAAGGTGATAACGAATTGGTTGATAAACGACGGGATCATGACGCGAATCGCTTGCGGCAAGATAATTTTGATCATCGTTTTGCCGTATGGTAAGCCGAGCGAACGACCCGCCTCCATCTGACCTTTATCGACAGCTTGAATTCCACCGCGGATAATTTCGGTAATGTAAGCCCCCGCGTTTAAACTCAAGGTGATGACTGCGGCGACGGTAGCATCCATTTTAAAGCCCATCGCTTCGGGAATCCCAAAATAAATAAAGAATGCTAGGACGATTAGCGGAATACCGCGGAAAATGTCGACATAAACCGTTGCGATACCGCGCAATACTTTGCTGCGACTCACTTTTAGGAAACCGAAGACAAGTCCTAGAATTGCTGCAAAAACGAGCGAAATGAGCGTTAATTTAATCGTGTACCAAAGACCTAGAAGCAAGGCTGGCGCGCTTTCGATAAGTAAATCCCAGAATGATTGTGGTTTTACGTCGCTTCCAATATAGCGGTCAATGATTTCTTTGTATTCACCACTTGCTTTGATGTTCATTAGCCCAACGTTGAATTTCTCAAGGAGTTCTTGATTTTTGCCTTTGTTGACTGCAAAACCGTATGAATTACCTTTTTCTTTTTCCGTGACGATGTCGAGGCCATTGCCTTGTTTTACGCCGTAAGCGAGTACTGGATAATCATCGAAACACGCGACAGAATTGCCAGTTCTAACATCTGCGTACATGCTTGCCGAGTCATCGAATGGCACGAGTGTGTAGCCGTATTTTTCTTTATTGGCATCTGCAAAAGCATAGCCTTCCGTTCCTGTTTTGACAGCGACTTTCTTGCCGCGTAAATCTTCATAGGATTGAATCGAATCGTCGCCTTTTTTGATCGCCATGACGATGCCTGATTCAAAATAAGGATCCGAGAAATCGAATTTTTGCTTGCGTTCATCGGTAATACTCATTCCTGC
Source organism: Paenilisteria portnoyi (assembly GCF_014322795.1). GTDB lineage: Bacteria > Bacillota > Bacilli > Lactobacillales > Listeriaceae > Listeria_A > Listeria_A portnoyi. Next base: position 7,212 of record NZ_JAASTT010000021.1, on the reverse strand, counting down.
GATAACGCCATCCACTTGATTACTCGTCAACGCTTGAACCGCCGCATTAAACCCGAGTGGCTTCACGTTATACTGAAAATCTTGATCTTTGGCGATGGCTTTCAGGATATCCATGTCAATCCCAACAAGCTCGCCTTTCTTATTCTGAAATTCAAACGGCGCAAAAGTTTCGTCTGTCCCGATTTCATACACTTTTTGTTCTGCTGCCTGCGCTGTTGGTACAAAACTACCTGCAACCATTGCGAATACTGCCATAAATGCCAAAAGTAAAAATAGTATTTTCGTCTTTTTCATTATTTCCTCCCCATTTTGCAAGTATGTATATAAATTATTTCTGTACTTTTGATGCTGTAAAAAACATAACACATCCTCGATTTTATCATAATGTAACCTTATTGAAAATACCCTATTCGGATAAGGTTTAGTGGAAAACATCAAAAACCTCGGAATAATCGCGCTATTCCAAGGTTTTTTCATGTCTTTCGGTTTATAAATTTTGTTAGGCTTCGTCGCCCCAGACATTTTTTGCAATCGCTACAACGTGTCCTAATTTTGCCCATTGTTCGTCTTCGGTAAGGATATTTCCTTCTTCTGTTGATGCAAAACCGCATTGTGGGCTTAAGCAAAGTTGGGAAAGTGGGACGAACTCGGATGCTTCTTTAATTCTTGCTTTAATAGCGTCTGGGTCTTCTAGGCCGCCATTTTTTGATGTGATAAGGCCGAGAATAATTTTCAAATCTGGGCGCTTGACGTAGCGTAATGGAGCAAAATCGCCAGAACGGTCATTGTCATACTCTAGGAAAAAGCCATCGATATTTAGACCGCCAAACAGGGTTTCGGCAACGGGTTCATAGCCACCGGAAGCAATCCATGTCGACCGGAAATTGCCACGGCAAATGTGCATTGTGATCACCATATCCGCTGGTTTTTCGGAGATGGCCTCGTTGATTAGATTTTTGTACGTTTCTTGTAAGGCATCTGGGTCAAAACCGCGTGAACGAACGACTTCGCGTTGCTCATCGGAACATAAATAACTCCACGATGTATCGTCAAGTTGCAAATAACGGCAACCCGCATCGTAAAAAGCTTGAATCGCTTCTTTATAAGCATTCGCCAAATCTTGAACGAACAGCGCATTGTCTGCTAAATACGGCGCGTACTCCATATCCCCGCGGTAGTGCAACATCGCTGGACTCGGAATCGTCATTTTTGCAACGGCGTCGTCTCCCGCAATGCTATGTAAAAACTGATAGTCCGCAAGCATCGGGTGGTTGCCAAATCGAATCGGCGCTACAATTTTGACGGAGTGTGTTTTCGTTTGGACGTTGGCGAACTGAATGCCATCCTGCGCGTCATATCCTTCCACGCCATCCAATCCCTCTAGAAAATCGAAATGCCACCAAGCGCGGCGGAACTCGCCATCGGTCACAGCTTTCAGACCCGCCTCTTTTTGTTTAGCCACGATATATTTGATTTCTTCATCCTCAATCGCGCGTAGTTCTGCGTCGTTTATTTTGCCTGATGCTTTGTCTAACCTTGCCTGCTTGATCGCTTCCGTTCTTAAAATACTACCAACCTGATCTGCTTTAAATGGTGCTTTTCCCATAATATCCACTCCAATCCCCAAATTTGAAAAAACCGAACCTTTTTACAAGGCTCAGCTTTTTATTCTATGCTTCTGCGATTACTTCGATTTCAATATCCGCGTCATTCGGTAATTTAGCCACTTGAAAAGCGCTACGTGCCGGGTAATCTCCTTCGAAAAACGATGCATAAATCTCATTGACCGCGATAAAATTACCAAGGTCTTTGAAAAGTACGGTTGTTTTGACGATTTTATCTAGGCTTGAACCGCCAGCTTCTAGCACCGCTTTGATGTTCGCGAATGCTTGCTTTGTTTGTGCTTCCACGCCTGCCACCATTTCACCTGTTGCGGGATCAATGCCTAGTTGCCCTGATGCATAAATAAAACCGTTTACTTTTACCGCTTGAGAATAAGGTCCCAACGCTTTTGGTGCTTGATCTGTATGAATTATTTCTTTTGTCATGTATGAAATCCTCCTAAATTCTGTTTATGTTAGTATTGTATGTCAATTCAGATAGTTTTGCAATCTTTAAATAGGCAACTTATCACGGAAATCATTCCATCGTTCGAGAATAAGGTGTTGCACTTGGCCTGTGACATCGTGTACATTCGACATAAATACTTGGATAAGTAAATACATGCCGAGCAACGTTATGATTGTAACGGCTACAAATACTAAAATACTAACCCAATACACATCGACGCGTGATTTTTCATAATGTCCGATAATAAAATACATGATTGCGTATGGCAGAAATAATAAGGCCATCATGCAGAGTAGCACGGAGATAAGCACCGAACCGAAGCTTGTCATGATAATAGATACAATCAAAATAACAAGCGGGAACGTGATCATACCGCCGATTCCTGCAGCGCTTTTCATGAATGTCACTTCTTTAATCCCCATAATATAGCGTATCGCGACCCAAGCAACGGTGATATTTAGCAACATTAAAATCAAGATATACAGGAAAACTTGTCCCGAAGAAACAAAAATGGCGGTAACTATTTTTTGTAATATCGGATACTCTTGCATCGCGTTTAGTATTAATCCCTTCATGTTCCAGCTGTACTGCAAAGATAGTCCTATGACAAATAATAATATGTGAAATAATCCAAATACCCCTTTTTCCTTACTTGCTTGCATACTTGTTTTTACTGGTCGAACAATTGTCATCCCCACATACGAAAAATAATCTCGAATCATCTCAAAACTCACTCCTTTTTAAATATGATATAATTATAACTTGTCGCCATTCATTTGGCACTTTTAAAACATTTTTTGTTAAGGAAACAGGAGGAAAATCATGTTTATCACATTACTTATTCTATATTATGCGGTTATCAATAGTATCGGTTTTGCGACCATGGCTATCGATAAACGAAAAGCAATCAAGCATCAATGGCGCATTCCGGAAGCTACACTTTTACTCGTTGCCTTTCTCGGTGGTGGAATCGGCTCATGGATTGGTATGCATACTTGCCACCACAAAACGCATAAATGGAAGTTTAAAATTGGCGTTCCTTTCTCGATTGTCCTGCATATTGGCGCCATCCTCTATCTTATGACTTATTTTAAGTAGCTTTATCACAAGCGCCGAAGTTGTTTTCTACCCCCACTATCCTTTAAAATAAAACTATTCGAGAGGGGTTTTTAATGATGAGTTTTAATCTTATTTCCGTAGAAGAATTAGAGAGTCGTTCTGCAGAGAACATTATCGATGTGCGTGACACGGACGATTTCAACGCCGTTCACATTGAAGGTGTCCGCAATATTCCGCTGATTGGCTTGCCAAATTTTGTAGATGAATTAAATCCAAACACCATTTACAGCGTGATTTGTTATTCCGGTAAACGCTCTACACAAGCATGCGAATACCTAAGTGCACGCGGGCTCCAATGCGAAAATGTCGTCGGTGGCATGAACGCTTGGCTCGAAAAAGAAAACTAAGACAAGAGGTACGCCACATTTGCGGAAAAAACCGTGTCTGGCGTACCTCTTTGTTTTGTGTTATTTCCCTTTTCCAATTCGACTTACTAGTTTGCCAAGTTCCATCAAAATCACAGCGGCAAGCGCAAGTCCTGCAGCAATTCCCCACTCGTTTAGACCGAATGATGCTGGAATCGAGAAGACTTCACGCGCACCTGGAAGTATCGTCACGCCATAAAGCACAAAACATACCAATACAGCGTAAATCACGTATTTATTACTGAAAAATCCTGCTTCAAATGCAGTTTGCTTATTAGAACGTGCCGCAAAAGTTTGCAATGTACGAGCCAAGATCAGCGTCGTAAATGCCATCGCAACGCTAATTTCAGGCGAGTGTTGCAAGCCGATATATTGCGAAATAATAACCGCAACCCCAATCAAAACACCACGCGTAATGACTGCCTGCATCGTTCCGCCCGCAAAAATGCCTTCTTTAATATCCCGCGGTTTACGCTCCATCACATCTGGCTCCGCTTTCTCCATTCCGAGTGCTATCGCTGGCAAGGAGTCATTGACCAAGTTGATAAACAGCAGTTGCAGCGCCGTAAACGGATTAATCCAGTCAAATACTAACGCAAAAAGAATCGCAATAATCGCGCCTAGATTCCCAGCAAACAGGTACGCAATCGACTTTTTAATATTATCAAAAACAGTACGGCCGACTTCCACCGCGCTTACAATCGAAACGAAATTATCATCCGTCAAGACCATCGCCGAAGCATCTTTGGCAACATCGGTCCCACTTCCCATCGCCACACCAATATCGGCTTGCTTCAAGGCCGGCGCATCATTCACACCATCCCCCGTCATCGAAGTAACCTTCCCTTTTTTCTGCCAAGCTTTCACGATTCGAATTTTATTTTCAGGAGACACCCGGGCATAGACCGAAATATGTTCCAGTTTTTCATCCAGTTCTTGCTCCGATAACGCATCGAGTTCTTGCCCAGTAAGCGCGATGTCATCCGGTTGCATCAAGCCAATGTCGCGTCCAATCGCCTGCGCCGTTGTCTTATGATCCCCAGTAATCATCACCGTGCGAATCCCAGCCTTTTTCGACTCCTCAATCGCCGCATAAACAGCTTCACGCGGCGGATCAATCATCGCCGTCAAACCAACGAGCACCAAATCATGCTCATCAGCCAAATCAACATCCGACTGCGAACCGTCCAAACGCTTATACGCATACGCCAAAACCCGTAACGCCTGATTCGAAAAGTCCTCATTCGCCTGCATCAAGGTCGCCTTCAATTCCTCTGTCAACGGCTGCTCCTTACCATCCAAAAACACTTGGCTACAGCGCGCAAACACGACATCCGGTCCACCTTTTGTCAGCATCGCTTTTTGCCCATCAAATGTATGCACCGTCGACATCAACTTCCGTTCCGAATCAAACGGAATCTCCGCCTCACGCAAATAACGCTCCCGAATCTCGTTGTAATTCTTATTGTTCTTATTACTAAACGCGATCAGCGCAACCTCCGTCGGGTCCCCAAGCTCGAGACCCTCCTCATTAATATTCGAGTCGTTACAAAGCACCGCGATATGAATCAAACGACGCTCACCCTCCGACCACGTATCCGGCGTATCCGGGAAAACTTCCTGCGTCCCATCCGGCAAATAATAATCTACCACCGTCATTTTATTCTGCGTCAACGTCCCCGTTTTATCCGTACAAATCACGCTCGTCGAACCAAGCGTCTCCACCGCCGGCAACTTCCGAATAATCGCGTGCCGTTTTGCCATCTTGTTCGTCCCAACAGACAACACAATCGTCACAATCGACGACAACGCCTCCGGAATCGCCGCAACAGCCACAGCCACCGCAAACATAAACGCATTCAAAATCGCTTTCGTCATGTCTCCACTGCCGCCACCAAGCCAAGCACGCCCAGCCTCAATCGCGAAAATCAAGATACACAACAGCAAAATCCCGACACCCAGTTTCTTACTAAAGCTCTCCAATTTTTGTTGCAATGGCGTCTGTTTCGCCTCAGCACTCTCAAGCAGTCCAGCAATTTTTCCGATTTCCGTACCGCCACCCGTTCCAGTCACGACAAAAGCACCACGACCATAAACCGTCAGCGCGCCACTGAAGACCATGTTTTTCCGATCCCCAAGCGCCACGTCCTCCGAAATCACCCGAATATGTTTTTCGACCGCCTCCGATTCCCCCGTCAACATGCCCTCGTCCACTTTAAGCGAACCACTTTCAAAAATCCGCCCATCCGCCGGAACAAAATCCCCAGCATCCAGCAAAACAATATCGCCGACAACGAGTTCCCGCGCAGCAATCGTCAACTTCTCACCGTTCCTGATCACCTTAGCCGCGGGTGCCGACATCTCTTTCAGCGCATCAAGCGACCCTTCCGCCTTCCTCGTCTGCACAACACTAATCACCGAGTTCAGAATCAGCACCGCAAAAATAATCAGTGACTCCACAACCTCGCCAATCAAAATCTGCACAAACGCCGCTGCAAGCAAGACAATCACCATCGGATCCTTAAACGTCTCCAAAAACAGTTTCCATAAAGGATCCCGTAACTTGTCTTTCAACTCATTATAACCATCCCGCTCCAACCGTTTCGTAACCTCAGCCGTCGTCAACCCAGTTTTCGCAGAAGTTTCTAACTCTTCTAATACCTTATCCGCTTCCTCTTGATATCTCTGCATCCCCAAACACCTCTTTTTTTACAGTATATTACCCATTATACCCGAAAAACCCCATTTTCAAATCAAAAAACCACGAAATCGCGAAAAACACCTTAACTAAAGATAAAAACTAGGCTCCTCAAAGAAAGCACCCGATAGTATGTTCTGAGGTGGTATAGTCTTCCGCTCTCGTCTAGCTTTCTTCTTTTTTGGCAGATTGTTGCAACCCTTTCCATAATTGGATATAATTAGCTTAGTGAATGCATCTACAAAAGAAGGTGGAAGAATGTCAAAATATGATGCTGAAATTGCAAGTGTGCAACAATCCATTACAGGGCAACAAGAAAAGATACGAAGATTAGAAGAACTCGCTACAAAAGTACAAAGAAAAGGCGAACATGTTGGAAACCTGCCAACTCGTCAACTTGATTTGCCACAAGATTTCTGGCAAGATACATCTGATAGCGTGATACGGCAAGTCCTTCAAAGGCGACTTCAATTTTGGAATAATCAAAGCACTGTTGTCAGTGACCTTGTACGAGAGATACGCATAGAAATCAATCGTGCACAGAATCAAGTGAGTGATTTTCAAGCAGATTCGCGCTACTACACCAATCTAAAACAACTGGAGGAAGAAGCCAATGTCTGATATACACGTTAATGAATCGGCAATATTACAAAGTACGAGCCAGTTTGCAGGGAAGCAACAAGTTTTCTATAAAAAAGCCTCCGCTGCTGCTCGTAAGAATCAATTAGCATCAGCAACTAAAATACAAGTAATCATGACCAAAACTGATACCCATATGGAGCAATTACAGCAATTTGGTGATCGTACAACACAAGATATTGAAAAGAATTGTGCAGAATTTGTAAATGTAGATAAAAATATATTAACAGATATTGAAGTTACGTGGGTGTAGAATAAAAGTTGGACAAAAGATGATAGAATAAAACATATCAAATACATCGGAGGAATTTGTTCAATGAA
>NZ_JAASTT010000020.1 GCF_014322795.1 Paenilisteria portnoyi | reverse complement strand
TATTCCACAGTAGCTCAGTTGGTAGAGCAATCGGCTGTTAACCGATCGGTCGCAAGTTCGAGTCTTGCCTGTGGAGCCTTATTTTTGTTTAACTAGAGTTTTGAGGTGTGTTAGAAGTATCTGAATATTAGTGCTTCCATAGCTCAGTAGGTAGAGCACTTCCATGGTAAGGAAGAGGTCACCAGTTCGAATCTGGTTGGAAGCTTCATTATAATATAAATAATGTCTGGTAGTTATTGCGAGAAGGTCACACCCGTTCCCATCCCGAACACGGAAGTTAAGTTTCTCAGCGTCGATGGTAGTAGGGGGCTTCCCCCTGTGAGAGTAGATCATTGCCAGGCAAATGATGTATGATAGTCTATGAAATCGTAATTGATTTGTAGGCTATTTTTTATGCTTAGGATTGGAGGATGGTTGGTTTGGATTTAGATGATGTGAGGAATATACGGATTGTTAACTCGGGGTTGGGTAATTCTTTTAAATCGGCGGTAAGTTGTACAGAAAAGTTGATTGGGATTCAGGCACAGTATCAGCAATTTGGTGAAATCAGCTTATTTCATCGGGTGGATGGGCTGACTAGGGATGCCTTGGATCAGATATATGCTCGGAATGAAATTATTAAGCTTTGGGGGCAAAGGACTACGGTGCATTTATACGTACCAGAGGATTGGAAAAACTTACACAAGATTTATTCGCCTAGAAGAACGTGGGTTAGGAAGCATTGTGAGGAGTTAGGTGTGGATTTGGACGATTTGTTGGTGGGAATCGATAGGCTTGGAAGATCGGAACGGTTTATAGCGAAAGAAGAGCTGGCTGAGTTGATGGGGGATCAGGCTAAAAAGTTAATGACTTGGGGTGGTGTCTTGATTGAGGCGTCTTTGCTGGGTCATATTTATGCTGTGCCAGAGAGGCCGAGTACGCGTTTTTATGCGCATCGGAAATGGGTGGATGGGATATCGCAGGATTCATGGCAGGATAATGTGGATGAATATGCAATAGATAGGTTTTTATCTCGGTATTTAGCTTGCTATGGTCCTGCTACTTTGGCTGATTTTAAGCATTGGAGTGGTTTGCCGAACTATGCTTTTTTGGATGCTTTTCGTAGGATTGAGGATGGATTGGGTCGTTTTGATATTGACGGGAAGGTGTATTATTATCCAGAGGGTAAATTTGATTTAAGGCAGCGGGAAGTGATTCCACAGGTGAAATTGCTAGGAAAATTTGATCCGCTTTTTGTGAGTTATGCTGATAAGGGGTGGCTTGCAGATGCTAAGTATGAGAAGGAAATTTGGCGGGCTGCGGGGCATATTGAGGCTGTACTGCTGATTGATGGTGAAATTCGGGGAACGTGGCGGTATGTAATTAAGGGGGAGGCGATTCGCTTTACTTGCTTTGCTTTTGGACGGATTTCTGCGAGCGATAAGAAGCGTGTTTCTGTTGAAGCTGAACGGCTGTCGGTGTTTCTTGGGAAGAAGTTGCAGGGAATTGAATATGAATAAAAACACAACCGGATTGTTTTGCACCGATTGTGTCGCGTTCTTTATAAAAATGGGTTTTCAGACCAGTATTGGAGTGGTAGTTCCATGCGTACGGTCTTGTTTGGATCAACCACTTGGCAGATTCGAAGGTCACCTGCGAGTGAAAGCAGCATGATGGCTTCGGCTTGTGTTGCCTTTGTTGCGTCTGTCAAAAGTTGAACCATGTTCTTTGTTGCGATTAGGCTGGCGTCGTCAAGTGTTGGTGCGGACGCGATAGTGATGATTTTTTCGTCGTTGATTAGACTTGGTGTCGGCCAGTTTTTATTTTTAACTACTTGGAGGCGCATCGTGATTTGGCTAGCAATTTCAGCGCCGGAAACAGATACTTCTCCGTCTGCCATTGCAGCGTGTACGTCACCAAGAGCGAGCAGAGCACCAGAGACGTTAATCGGAAGGAATAGTGTTACGCCTTCTGTAATCTCTTTGCAGTCCATATTGCCGCCGTGCGCGTCTGGTGTGCCACATGAGATAGGCTTGCCGGCAGGTGCTGTTCCGATAACGCCGATCATTTTGTTGAGAGGAACAGTGATTTCTTTTGAAAAAATAAGTTGGTCATTTACAATTGGAAATTGGCGGATAGTGTTTTCTGTTAGGTCATCACCAAGGACGCCTAAATTCGGGCCCGTTAACATTGTTGCGTCGCCAATTAATTGAATTTTCTCTATAGTTACAGCCAGTATGTCTCCAGGCTCTGCGTCCTTGATGAAAATGGGACCAGTTGCTGGATTAACCCTATTCCAATCAAGGCGATGGAATGGCTGATGTTCGGATTTAATTTGGTTTTCAAAGCAGTCATACGTTTCTATCGTAACTACTGCGCCATTATCAACTGTCATGCTTGGTTCTGCGTTCTTATCCATTGCATAAATAACATGTTGTTTCGTCGTGGGATGCATCAAAATTTCTCCTTTCTTTTAGAGTGGTGGTGCTTCAAGTAACAATGAATAATTAAATTTATTGGAGTACTTTGATAAAGTATAGCATCTCTCTAAAACGAAGTACATGGACATATTGTGAACAGTTTGAGTCGTATTGTTTGCTTTTGACGGCTTTTATTGCTTAGATTGTTAGATATATTTTGGAGATGATGATTTACTGCGGTTTCTGGCAGTTTTTTTGAGGATTTCAAGTGGTTTAAAATATGAAAAATACTTTTATTTTATTTGTCAGATTGCGTGGATAGAAAAACCTTTCTTTGCGCGGGGTGTTTTTTTGTACTATAATAGGCAGGGTATAGGATCGTGTGAGAGTGAGGTGTGCGTGATGTCGGATGATTTTGTGAAATTGGATCACGTTAGTTATAAATATGAGGATGAAGATAATTTTGCGGTGAAGAATGTTTCTTTTACGGTGAAAAGGGGCGAGTGGTTGGCGCTGGTCGGGCATAATGGGTCTGGAAAGTCAACGATTGCAAAACTCTTGAACGGATTGTTGTTCCCAACGGAGGGGATGGTCAAAATTGGACACTTCAAATTGGGTGAAAAAACGATTTGGGATATTCGGAAGCAAGTTGGGATGGTATTTCAAAATCCGGATAATCAGTTTGTTGGAGCAACGGTGCAGGATGACGTGGCGTTTGGACTTGAGAATCACGGTGTGCCGCATGAATTGATGGTGAAACGTGTGGAGAGTGCGCTGGATGAGGTCGGAATGCAAGGTTACGCGTTACATGAGCCATCTCGTCTTTCGGGTGGTCAGAAGCAGCGTGTGGCGATTGCGGGGGTTCTTGCTTTGCAGCCAGACGTGATTATTTTGGATGAGGCGACGTCGATGCTTGATCCGCGTGGTCGTGCCGAGGTGATGGAAACGATTCGGGTGATGCGGGAACGCGAGGCGATTACGGTGATTTCGATTACGCATGATTTGGATGAGGTTGTGATGGCGGACCGGGTTATCGTGATGAATAAAGGCGAGCGGCACCTTGAAGGAACGCCGAAAGAAGTTTTTGCGCAGGCAGATGAAATGCGTCGAATCGGGCTTGGCGTACCTTTTATCACGTCGTTGCAGGAAAAATTAGAGCAGTCAGGGATTGCGCTATCGGATCGAAGCTTGATGGAAGGGGCGTTAATGGATCAATTATGGAAATTACATTCGAACAAGTAGGTTATTGTTATCAGAAAAATTCTCCTTTTGAGACGCGGGCGCTTCAGGATGTCAACGTGACGATTGAATCTGGGAGTTATACGGCGATTATTGGGCATACGGGCTCTGGAAAGTCGACGTTATTGCAGCATTTGAATGCATTGTTATTACCGACGGAGGGTGTGGTGACGCTAGGGGACCGGGTTATTAAGGCTGGCGAAAAGCAAAAAGGATTGCGTGATTTGCGGGAACGTGTGGGCATTGTTTTTCAGTTTCCAGAGGCGCAGTTATTTGAGGAGACGGTGGAAAAGGATATTTGTTTTGGACCGCTAAATTTTGGTGTGTCGGAAGAGGATGCGAAGGCGCGGGCACGTAAGGTGATTGTCGAGGTCGGATTGACGGAGGAAATTTTGATGCGTTCGCCGTTTGAACTTTCTGGTGGTCAGATGCGACGTGTGGCGATTGCTGGTGTTTTGGCGATGGATCCGCGGGTTTTGGTGCTTGATGAACCGACAGCGGGGCTCGATCCGAACGGGCGGAAGGAGATTATGGAGATGTTTGCGACGCTGCACAGGACGAAAGGGTTGACGACGGTTCTTGTGACGCATAGCATGGAAGATACGGCGACTTACGCGGAAAAAGTGATTTTGATGAAGGGTGGAACGGTGGAACAGGTTGCGACGCCGCGGGAAATTTTTAGTCAGCCAGATGCGTTGATGGACTTAGGACTCTCGGTTCCGGATGTGGTGCATTTTCAGCGGAATTTTGAGCAGCGGTTTGCGGTGAAGCTTGAGAAAACGTGTTTGACGATTGATGAATTGGTGGGAGAAATGGTGCCGTACCTTGGGAAGGGCGTGGCGAGCCAATGATGGAGAAGATGATTCTCGGTCGGTTTATCCCCGGTGAATCGTGGCTACATCGCCTAGACCCTCGTGCAAAAATTACAGCCGTGATGTATTTTATTATCATTGTGTTTCTCGCGAATAATTGGCTTACATATGCGTTATTATTTGTGTTTGTACTGAGTTTGTTATTTGCGTCGCGCGTGCCGTTTATGTTCTTTATAAAAGGGCTGCAACCGGTGTTTTGGCTGATTATTTTGACGTTGTTGTTGCAGGTGTTTTTTACGCAGGGCGGAACGACGTATTTTGAATGGGGACCGATTCACGTGACGAGTCTCGGAATGATGAACGGGGCGATGATTTTTGCGCGGTTTGTGTTGATTATATTTATGACAACGCTATTGACGCTTACAACGAGTCCAATTGAGTTGACGGATGGGATTGAGAGTATGTTGGCGTTGCTTCGGTTCGTGCGGTTTCCAGTGCATGAGTTGGCGTTGATGCTTAGTATTGCATTGCGGTTTATTCCAACGCTAATGGATGAGACGGAGAAAATTATGAAGGCGCAAAAGGCCCGCGGGGTGGAGTTTTCAAGTGGTCCAATCAAAGACCGGATGAAGGCGATTGTGCCGCTGCTCGTGCCGCTTTTTATCAGTGCGTTTAAGCGTGCGGAGGATTTGGCGATAGCGATGGAAGCGCGCGGTTATCGTGGTGGTAAGGGCAGGACGAAATTTAGACTGCTTGCGTGGCGGTTTTCGGATACATTTTTGCTGGTGATGATGTTGGTAGTAACGGCATTGTTGGTTTGGCTGCGATCATAAGATGAGGTGTAAGAAATGAAGCGATTTAAGGCAGTAATTCAATATGATGGGACTAATTTTGTCGGTTATCAGATTCAGCCGAATGGGCGAACGGTGCAGGAGGAAATTGAAAAAGCGCTATTGCGGATGCATAAAGGTGACGTGGTGAAGATTGTCGGCTCTGGGCGAACAGATACGGGCGTTCATGCAAAAGGTCAGGTGATTCATTTCGATTCACCGCTTGCGATACCACCGGCAAAATATCGGAAAGCGTTGCAGACTTTCACGCCATATGATATTAGTATTGTTTCTGTGGAGGAAGTGGAGACTGATTTTCACGCGCGTTTTGGGACGATTGGAAAAGAATATCGCTATTTTGTCCAGCGTTCGGAGTTTTTTGACCCCTTCGCGCGGCATTTTACGCTACATTTTCCTTATAAATTAGATATTTCTCGGATGCGTGAGGCGGCGGATGTTCTGACTGGTGAGCATGATTTTACGAGTTTTTGTGCGGCTGGATCTGGTCGTGAGGATAAAGTTCGGACGATTTATGCGATCGAGATTATCGAAGAGGATGATACGCTGGTTTTTTCTTTTAAAGGAAACGGCTTTTTGTATAATATGGTTCGGATTTTGGTTGGAACGTTGCTTGATGTTGGGAATAATCGGTTGACGGTGGCACAGGTCAAAGCGAATTTGGAAGCGCGAGATCGGACGCAAGGTGCCAAAACAGCGCCGCCACAGGGATTATACCTATGGGAAGTCTACTATAAGTAAAATCAGCGCGCCGACAAACACTCATCTACGTCGTTAAAGACTCCGTTCCAGTGCTCATGTACAAATCGTACATTCCGCGCTGGTACTCGCCTTTGCCTAGTATCTGAGCATTTGTCGGCACGCTGATAAGTTTCGCGGAAAACGTGCCTATTTAAAGTAGTTTGAAATTTTTTCTTCAATCGCATTGACTTTTTGCGATAAAGACTGTATTATTGACTATGGTATTGTTTGCCCCACAATAAGCCCCGGAAGGTTGTTGTGTTGAACAAAACAATGGAAATTTTAATAAATCAAATCGAAAAGCAGATCGTGGGCTATGGAACAGTTTACTGATCGCATTTTTCTTAAAATCTAGGAGGGAAAATTATGCGTACGACTTATATGGCGAAAACAGGCGAAGTAGAGCGTAAATGGTATGTTGTTGATGCTACAGGTATTCCGCTTGGCCGTTTATCTAGTGAAGTAGCTTCAATCTTACGTGGTAAAATTAAACCACAATTTACTCCTCATGTTGATACAGGGGACTTCGTAATTATTATTAATGCAGGTAAAATTGCTCTAACAGGTAAGAAAGCAACTGACAAAATTTACTACCGTCACTCTCAATATCCAGGCGGTTTGAAATCACGTACAGCGGGTGACCTACGTACGAATAATCCAGAGAGATTGCTAGAACTTTCTATCAAAGGAATGCTTCCAAAGAACTCTCTAGGACGTCAAATTTTCAAGAAATTACACGTTTATGGTGGCGCTGAGCACGAACATGCAGCACAAAAACCAGAAGTGTATCAATTACGCGGATAATTAGAAGAGGAGGGAAATATAGTGGCTCAAGTACAATATTATGGAACAGGTCGTCGTAAAAGCTCAGTAGCTCGTGTACGTTTAGTACCAGGCGATGGCAAAGTAGTTATCAACGGTAGAGATTGGGAAGATTACATTCCATTCGCGGCTCTTCGCGAAGTTATTAAACAACCATTAGTTGCAACTGAAACTCTAGGAAACTATGATGTTTTAGTAAACGTAAACGGTGGTGGTTATACTGGTCAAGCTGGCGCAATCCGTCACGGTATTTCACGTGCATTGCTACAAGTTGCACCAGATTACCGTTCTCCATTAAAACGTGCAGGTCTGTTAACTCGTGACCCACGTATGAAAGAACGTAAAAAACCAGGTCTTAAAGGCGCGCGTCGTGCACCTCAGTTCTCAAAACGTTAAGACAAACTTTCAAGGCTCTCATCTTTTGGATGGGGGTCTTTTTCTAGTATTATTAGTAGAATGACCATGTTTTTATGAAAGTAACAGAGTTTAGTGAAATGGAGATTGAATCATGACGACTAATTTTTGGGCAGAGTTGCCGAAGCCTTTTTTTGTTTTAGCACCAATGGAAGATGTGACGGATGTTGTTTTTCGACATGTTGTGAAAGAGGCTGGTGCGCCGGATGTCTTTTTTACTGAGTTTACGAATTCGGATAGTTATTGTCATCCTGATGGTATTGAGAGTGTGCGTGGGCGGTTGGTTTTTACGGAGGATGAGCAGCCGATTGTGGCGCATATTTGGGGTGATAAGCCTGAGTTTTTCCGGGAAATGAGTATTGGTTTGGCGGAGATGGGATTTAAGGGGATAGACATTAATATGGGCTGTCCGGTTCCGAATGTCGCGGGGCGTGGAAAGGGCAGTGGGCTTATTTTGCGGCCGGAAGTAGCGGCGGATTTGATTGAAGCGGCGAAGGCTGGTGGGATTCCGGTCAGTGTCAAAACGCGGATTGGTTATGCGGAATTGGATGAGCTAGAAAATTGGATTACGCATTTGCTTGAGCAGGATATTGCGAATCTATCTGTCCATCTGCGGACTCGGAATGAGATGAGTAAGGCCGATGCGCATTGGGAACTGATTCCTCAAGTGATGGCGATTCGTGATCGTGTGGCGCCTCAGACGTTGATTACGATTAACGGGGATATTCTGGATCGTGAAGTGGGCTTGGAACTTGCGGAGAAGTATGGCGTGGATGGGATTATGATTGGACGCGGTATTTTCAAGAATCCGTATGCGTTTGAAAAAGTGAAGAAGGAACATACGGCGCAGGAGTTGATTGGATTATTGCGACTACAGCTTGATTTACAAGATCAATTTGCTGAGTTGGTTCCGCGTTCAATTACAGGATTGCATCGCTTCTTTAAAATTTATGTAAAGGGGTTTCCAGGCGCGAATGACCTGCGAATCCAATTGATGGGAACGAAATCGACGGAAGAGGTTAGGAAAGTTTTGGCTGAATTTCAAAAATAAAAAAAGCAGGGAATTACGAACGCCATTTTTGTATGGTTGGGACGGGATTTCCTGCTTTTTTGTATGGGGTTAGCTAACGATTGTTCTGGCTTTTGGACTATCTCCTGAATCGGCTAGAATGGCTTGAGCGTACCTAGTCACGAATTGATCAATTGTGATGTTACCAAAACTAGGATTGTGCTTTTTCAAATCGTCGTAGATTTTGTCGGATGAGCGTTGGTATTGACTCATTTTGATGAAGGCGTCTACGAGTTTTTCTGGAACGTGATTGGCGAGTAGTGCGCTTTTATATTGTTCGTCTGTGATTTCGACAACATTTAGATTGTCCCAGCCTAATTGGGCCTTTAATTTCTCTGCAAATTGGTGGAGTGTGAACATATCACTGAGTGCGTAATGAACGGTTTTGTCTGGAGGTGTGTTCGTAATGAGCGGGTACACAACGTCAGCAATGTCGGCTGGATCGACGTAGTAGGATAGCGTATCGCCAGGAATATTCGTATAGATGGTTTGCGTGTCTTTAATTGTGTTTAAGTGGGCGAAGAGGTTGTTGTAAAAACCGGTTGGGCGTAAGAAAGCGATATTAGTATCTGTCAGTGAACGTAGCGTATTTTCAATAATATGGTAGGCGTAAAGTGCTCCAGCTTGTTCACCAGCATCTGCGCCGATACTGCTAAGATTGACTACGTTTTTCACGCCGGATTTTTGAATAGCTGCAGTAAAAATGTCAGCCTGGGACTTCGCGATTGTGAATAAATCCTCTCCTGTTCCTGTGGCAATCATCAAATAAACAACATCACGACCGCTAAATTGTTCTGTTAAAAAATCTACGTCGGCCATGCTTCCAACTGCGGCTTTGGCTCCCAATGCTTCAATTGCTGGGATGCGTTCTTCTTGCGATGTGATGACGGTCACTTCATGCCCGTCTGTGATGAGTTTTGGAGCGACAATCCGATTAATATTTCCAAGTGAACCTAAAAGTGTGATTTTCATAATATATGTCTCCTTTTATTAAAAGATAATACTATCTTTTATGATACTGTCAGTATAAAAGATAAGTCTATCTTTGTCAAGGTTGAAGTTTTGGTTGATTTGAAGTACACTGTATTTATTATGAGAAAAAAAGACTTTAGTAAAATTGATAAAATCCAAGATGCCACTGTTGAATTAATACTAAAGGAAGGAGCAGCTGCAGTTTCTACAATACGGATAGCTAAGAAAGTCGGGATTTCCCAGTCTAATGTTTATTTGTATTTTAAGAATAAAGATGAGCTAATTGATAGTGTTTTTGCTAGAGAAATGGGGAAAGTGAAATTTGAACAACAGGAGATGAATGATAAGACGCTTCGGTTTGAACAGCGATTTGAAGCTTATATTCGTTCGCTGTATGATTTTGCGTTGACTGATCCTGATAGCCTCGTTTTAATTCGGGAGATTAAATTTTTGAAAGGTCAGCAGCAGGAGATTAATCCTACTGAAATGGGGAATTCTAACGTTGTGGAGGAGCTTTTGCAAACTGGAATTACTGAAAAAATAATCAAACCATTGCCAATTGCGTTGATTATGGGGTTTGTTTTTAATACGATTCAGGCGCATAGTATGAACATTTTGAAGGGAGTTTATACGGAGGCTGACTGTGATTATTCGGAAATTTCCCAGTTGATATGGAGTGCTCTGGTGGTTAGTGATTAAATGGGCGCAAAAAAACACGACTTCGCTGGGAAATCGTGTTTTTGCTTGTGTTATTTTTCTACGACATGTACATCTTCAAATGAACCATATTTAGCCCACCATGGAGATGCTCCAGCGTTTAGTAAGCCGTCAAGTGATGTGATATTTTCCTTACCTTGCGTGCGCAACCACTCGCGCAATGCATCGTCACCTTGTTTGCCGTAGACTTCAATACCGTCTTTCCAAGTTGCGCGACCACAAAGCACGCCACTATATTGTACTTTATGTTCATTCGCAAAAGCAATCGTTTTATGGAAAAGTTCTGCCGTCACGCCAGCACTTAAATAAATGAATGGCAGTGGGCTTAAATCGGAACATTCTTCAAAATGGCGTCCTGCTTCTTCTATTGAATAAACGGTTTCGCCGTCCGTGAAGCCTTCTACATATTTGAAGTTCACTGGAACCTCGAGTTTAAGTACATCCACACCATAACGCGGTTTGGAGAATTCTTTGATTGATGCTTTGACTTTCGCAGGTTTCAGTTTCGCGTATTCGGCGCTGGCTGAATCGGTTACTTTAGCATCGTACGTAATTGGTTCTAAGAAGAATGGGATATCGACTTCTTTACACTCAGCGCCGATTCTTTCTAGGAACGCGTATTTAATTTCGTTGATTTCAGCAGGCTCATCTGGATCATAATATACTAAAATTTTCACTGCATCGCCGCCGCTTTCTTTGATACGGAGTGCGGATAGGTCAGCGATTAAATCGGGAAGTTTGCCTGGAGTTGTGGCATCGTAACCCGTTTTTTCGTAAGATGTCAGCAAGCCACAGTTCTCATTACGCGCTTTGATAGCTGGCGTACCGTATTGAAGATCCAGGAGAATCGCGGATGCGTATGGTGTCAGCTCTTCGGAGACCATTTGTTTGAAATCCTCTACATCTTTGTCGCTTTCAGAACCTTTTGCCTCTTGAATCATTTTCTTGAGGGAGCCGCGTTGGTCAATTGCTAGTGCAGCAATAATTCCTTTATCATTGGAAAGTCTTTGTAAGCCATCGAATTTACCTTTTGTAATTTGTACCATAACTCTAATCTCCTTCTTTCTTTTTCTATTAGAACGCATACCTCATTACAATACCCTGATAAAATGGGGCGCAAACCTAGATTTGCTCTTTGAATCCTGTCCTTACACACCTTATTTTAACACCGAAATTGTTATATGCAAAATAATTTGGGAATCTGGTTGCATTTTCGACGTGAATGGTCTAGTATTTTGGGTAGGAGTTGTGCAAATTGGGGGATTGTATTGTGTCAAAATTCGTGGGGACGAAGCGAGCAATTCTATGTTAGAAATGAGGGCAAAGGCATGGCAAATCGGCAATTGAGTCGCTCTTCCAAACGGCGCAACAAAAAGAAACGTGATTTTTATATTGGTATTGGGTTGATTTTCGTATTGTTGCTAGCGATTTTTGTGGCTGTGAAATGGATAACGCCAGCGGAATTGGAAAAAGCAGACGAGAAGAAGAGTGTGGAAAAGGCAGCCGTGAAGCCAAAGCAAGTACCACCGAAAAAACAGGTGGAGAAGGAAACGGCGACGGTTGCTGATAACAAGGAAATTGACGAATATCTAGAGGGGCTAGGTTTTAGTGGGACGGCGCTTGTGTATCGTGAGGGTAAGATTGTGCTGAATAAGGGGTATAAAGTGGCGAATCGGGATACGGATGTGGCCAATACGCCGGATACCGTATATTATATTGGATCCTCTCAGAAAGCGGTCATTGCAACAGCGATATTGCAGTTAGAAGAGCGTGGCAAGCTGAATGTTGATGATACGGTCGCCACTTACTTACCGGATTTTCCGAATGGGAGTCGGATAACGCTCCGAAACTTGCTGAACCACACGTCAGGCATTGTCGGGCACACGGAGACGAATGCAAAAATTACACCGGAGGACTTGATCAAGGATATTGAGTCACAAGGGATTAAGCGACAGCCGGGAAAATGGGATTATAATGATTCAAATTATAGCGTGTTAGCTTTTATTGTGGAGCAGTTGAGTGGGGAAAAATTGCTAACCTACGTGCAAAAGAACATTTTTGAACCTGCGGGGATGACGCATTCGGGAATTTATACGACCTTTGAGAAGGAAAAGAAGCCATCGGTTGGGTATAGTATTCATAAGGATGGAGCTTACGAGACGCCGTATTTACCAGATTTATCGCAACTTTATGGATGTGGCGATATGTACATGAGCGCGACGGATATGTATTTGTTTGACCGCGCGTTGTCAGAACGGAAATTAATTAATGACGCGAGTTTCGAGAAGATGTTCACGGCGGGAAGTGCTTCGGGGTATGGCATGGGATTTTATGCGGATCCTGGAAGCTATAATAGTCACGGGGTTTTGAGTGGCTGGAATGTATCGAATAGCTTTAGCCATAGTGGGAAAACGGTTGTGGTGCTACTATCGAATATTCAAAATAACATTAAATCATTTGGTAAGGTGAATAATCGGATTTACCAGATTTTGAACAATTAAAAAAGATCAGATGCGTTTTGGGGGCGCATCTGATCTTTTGCTTTATTTATTTGTAATTTTGTCAATCGCATCTTGCATTTGGTATTCTCTGGATGGTGCTGTATAGTTACTCCATTCATCGCTGTTAACAGGGTAAACGTGTTTTGCTTTAACTGCTGGGATGTCTTTCCAAATTCCTGTTAGAAGCGTGTTTAGTTCATCGGTTGATTTGCCTTCTGGTGTTAGGATGAATAGTTGATCGGCATCGCTAACGTAGTCTGGAATGGCTTCTGAGGAGATGGCTTTCGTTTCTTTATTCTTTTTAGCTGCTTCTGGTGGTGTGAAACCTGCGCCAGTGTAAAGACCGTCGAACACGATTGGGTCATGGATGTAGATTTCTTTACCCCAAAATTGGATCACAGCAGCTTTTTGATTCTCGATGCCCGCGTCTTTTAGTGTTGCTTTGGCTTCTTTGGATTCTTTTGCGTATTTTTCTTGATACGCTTTTTCGGCGTCTTTGGCATTGACTAAATTAGCGATATCAGCAAGTTGCTCGTCTGGTGTCACGCCGAATTTTGTTGCGTAAACGGGCGCGATTTTTTCCAGATTCGTCAACATGTCTTTTTGGTAATCGGAAATAATGATTAAATCGGGTTTTAGGGAAGCGATTTTTTCCACATTTGGCTTGTCGCCACCGATATTTTCAACGCCTTTTAGGAAGTCTGGGTAGATTCCCATGTAATAATCCGTTGTGGCAAGTGGTTTAATGTCTAGCGCGTAAAGTTCCCCTGTGTTTTGAATGGCCACGATTTTTTTCGGTGTTGCTGGTAATACCACTTTACGATCGAGTGCATCGGTTAGTGTGCGTGCCTTGTCTTCTGTCTTCGCCTCATCACTCGAGCCTGAATCGCCACATGCTGCAAGTACGAGTCCTAACGTTAAAATAACGAGTAGAAGTGCTGTGAATCTTTTCTTTTTCATCCTTAAACCTCCTGTAATTGAAAACTATTCTCAATAAGATAATTATAGAGGTAGTGTGGGGATTATTCAAGGGGTTTGGGAAAATAATTTTTTGCGCACACAAAAAGCCGAATCTGTTGACCCGACTTTTGTATGTATAGCTTGTTTATTTCCTGAGTTTCAAATGTTCGACTTCGATGACGCGTAGGCCTTTTCGTTCAAGGTTGGCGATAATCGTGTCTTTTTCTGCTTCTGAGATACCTGCTGGTAACGTCACGAGAACGCGGCGGATGTAATCTTCTACTTGAGAATCCATCGTAATCAGACTGGCGATCGTTGTGTGCTTGTCGATGATTTTTGTGATTTTGGTTAGAGAGCCAGGGACTTCGCCGGTTGCGATGGTTAGAACGTAGCTTCCAGAATCGATATTCCAAGCATCTTGCAAGACACCGAGCAATTTACCGTGTGTTAAAATA
The DNA here is from genome assembly GCF_014322795.1 of Paenilisteria portnoyi. Taxonomy (GTDB): domain Bacteria; phylum Bacillota; class Bacilli; order Lactobacillales; family Listeriaceae; genus Listeria_A; species Listeria_A portnoyi. The sequence continues at coordinate 53,832 of NZ_JAASTT010000020.1, read as the reverse complement.
CCATAAAAATCGCCTTGTTCATTTAAAACAGCGATGTATGGAAGTTCTTTGATCGTGAAGAAAACCTCGAAAAAAGAAGAATTAATGCCGATGTGTTTTGTTCGGTTTTTGATGAGACTTGTGACAGGATCTGATAAGTCGCCTCCGTTTGCGGCATGACGATAAATATGCATTTTGTAAATATTCCCGATGAATTTCTCACCTTTATTATCTAGAACGGGAACGCAACGATAGCCGGCTTCTTCCAAAATGTCCAGCGTTTCTTTGAGTGTTGCGGTTTCGGTAATGGTCGTTAGGTTGATTTTAGGGATGCAAAGATTTTTAATCAACATATTTCGGTCACTCCAATCTCTTTAGTATAGGATACGTCTCTTTTATTCTAACCCAAGTTGTTGCATTTGTATAGAAATGACTGTATGAATTAGTTGACAGGCAGAGGAGGTGTCCTTTAAAATAGAGAAAATATAACTGATAATGATTATCAGTGAGAAAGAATAGGTGACGTTATGCATATTGAAACAGTGAGTATTGAGTTTGAAACTGGTAATAAGGAGAAAATGTTGCAATCTGTAGCGCATCATCGTGAAGAAATGGCCGAATTTGAAGGCTTTTTAGGATATGAGGTTTGGTTGAAGGAAGGCGCGCGGAAGTCAACGGTGATGAATGTGTCGCGTTGGGCGTCGAAGGAGCAATTTACGGTGTGGATGAAGCAACATCGTGATTTCCACCGTGAAATGAAGCGGACTGGTGGGGGCGGTGGCTCGGAATTGGTTGTTACGAGGCAGACTGGGTCGTATGATATGATCAAAGTTTAGACAGGAATCTTTCGGGGTTTCTGTTTTTTTTTGTTTAAATTGTTCTAAAAAGGTGTATTTATAGTGTAGTGGTCTATTCGTTACAGATGGTGGTATTTGTGATAATATGGATACGTGACAAAATCTAAGGCAAAAAGAAAGCGGGGACTTTATACAATGAATAAAGGAATTGCAAATTTTGATTATTATAACCCAACGCACATTGTGTTTGGAAAAGACCGGATTGGCGAACTGGCGACACTGATTCCGACGGACAAGAAGGTGTTAGTGCTTTATGGTGGCGGCAGTGTGGAGCGTTTTGGTACGCTTGCGAAGGTACGCGTGGCGCTGACTGGACACACATTTGGTGAGTTTGGTGGGATTGAAGCGAATCCTACATACGCGACGCTTTTACGTGCGATTGAGCTGGTGAAGAAGGATGGCTATAATTATTTGCTGGCTGTCGGCGGTGGTTCTGTTATTGATGGAACGAAATTCGTTGCGGCGGGCGCGCTTTTTGACAGTGAGCCGATTAATATTTTTGGTAGTGGGATTGGTGAAGGTATTCCGATTAAGGAGGCTTTGCCGTTTGGTACGGTGTTGACGCTTCCTGCGACGGGGTCTGAGATGAACAGTGGCGGTGTCGTGAGTATCGTTGAGAAAAAGGCGAAACTCGGATTCGGTAGTGCTGTGACGTTCCCGCAATTTTCGATTCTTGATCCGCAGTTGACATATACGTTGCCGAAGCGCCAATTGGCGAATGGTGTGATTGATTCGTTTGTGCATATTATGGAGCAGTATATGACGTATCCGGTCGGCGGAATGGTGCAGGATCGGTTTGCGGAAGGCTTGCTTGAGACGCTGATTGAGATTGGGCCGGACGTGGTGGATGAGTCGAATCATGACTACAATCTGCGGGCGAACTTTATGTGGGCGGCGACTTATGCGCTGAACGGGACGCTGAACAAAGGGGTTCCGGGTGACTGGTCGAGCCACGGTTTGGGTCATGAGATTACGGCGCTGTATCATATTGACCATGCGCGGACGCTGGCAATTGTGTTGCCTTCGTTGCTTGAGATTCGTAAAGAGCAGAAGGGCGCGAAGTTGTTGCAATATGCAGAGCGTGTTTGGCATATTACGGATGGAACGGATGATGAAAAAATTCAAGCGGCTATTGATAAAACGCGTGCTTTCTTTGAGTCGCTAGGCGCGCCGACGCATTTCAAGGATTACGAGCTTGGTGAAGAAGTTGTGGACGCGCTCGTGTCACAACTTGAAAAACATGGTTTGACGGCTGTTTCCGAACGTGGCGATCAGACGCTTGACGTAAGTCGTGAAATTTATAAAAATGCCTTGTAATATCGGCTGATTATGTTGGTGATTTTGGGACGCTGGGCGATTTTTAGGTTTGGCGTCCTATTTTTAACTAGGAAAAAGGGAGGTTAGGGCGATGGAGATCAAAGACAGTAGTGGTAAGACGTTTTTCGGACATCCTAGAGGGCTCGCGACGCTGTTCTTTACGGAATTCTGGGAGCGTTTTTCTTATTATGGAATGCGAGCTATTCTTATTTTCTACATGTATACGGCGGTTGTTGACGGTGGGCTCGGATTTTCTCAGGCGACAGCGACGGCGATTATGTCGATTTACGGTTCGCTTGTTTACATGTCTGGCGTTATCGGTGGCTGGACGGCGGATCGGATTTTAGGACCGCGTCGCACGATTTTTTACGGTGGTGTTCTGATCATGGTGGGGCATATTGTCTTGTCATTTCCTGGAGGCGCGTCGGCACTTTTTCTATCGATGTTCTTTATTATCATTGGTACCGGCTTTTTAAAACCGAACGTGTCGAATGTTGTAGGTGATCTTTATCCAAAAGGGGATCAGAAACGTGACGCAGGGTTTAGTATTTTTTACATGGGGATTAACTTGGGGGCCTTTATCGCGCCATTTATCGTGACGCAAGTGTCGAATTCCGCGAATAGTTACCACGCTGGGTTTGGTGTCGCTGCTGTCGGGATGGCTTTGGGACTTATTGTATACGTGATTACGGGGAAAATGTATTTGCGCGATGCTGGGAAAAAAGTGCCGAACCCGCTAAAAAGTGCTGAGAAGAAAAAAATGTCTGGATTAGTGCTGGCTTTGGCTGTCGGAATTACGTTGATCATGTTCGTCATTTCATGGCTTCAAGGCGAATTTTCATTAGAGACGGTTATTATGACGGTTACGGTTTTGGGAGTTATCATCCCACTCATTTATTTCATTGTCATGATGACGAGTAAGAAAACGACGAAAGAGGAGCGCTCGCGACTTACTGCTTACATACCTCTGTTCCTCATTGCGGTGATGTTTTGGATGATTGAAGAACAAGGATCGACGACGCTTGCCTTGTTTGCTGCGAATCGAACAGATCTCAGCATCGGCAGTTTCGAGCTATCTCCAGGTGTGTTCCAATCATTGAATCCGATGTTTATCATCATATTGTCGCCAATCTTCGCATGGATTTGGACGAAGCTTGGAAAACGGCAACCAGGAACACCACGAAAATTTGCGCTAGGTCTGTTTTTTGCGGGTCTATCGTTCGTGATTATGATGCTACCTGGGATACTTGCGGGAAATACGACGACAGCAGTGAGTCCGATGTGGCTTGTGCTCAGTTTCTTCCTTTGTATCGTAGGTGAGATGTGCTTGTCACCAGTTGGGTTATCAGCGACGACAAAACTAGCGCCAGTGGCATTCGCCTCGCAAACAATGAGTGTCTGGTTCTTGTCAGACTCGATGGCGCAGGCGTTTAACGCGCAAACGACGCAGTACTTCAATGCTGATACGGAGATTTTGTATTTCGGGCTTTTCGGATTTGGTGCTGTGGCCTTTGCGGTTTTACTATTCCTCGGCGCACCACTTTTGAAAAAATACATGCGTGGCGTGGATTAATTATACGACTTAGCGTTTTTCTTATTGCAAGAAAGGCGCTTTGTTTTATTGCAAAACGCGGCGTTGCTTGATACACTAAGGTTATCTTGTAAGAAACGGTGGTGCTTTTTGAAAATGGCTGAAAAAGTGACTTTATATGTGACGAGGCACGGGAAAACAATGTTAAATACGACGGAGCGTGTGCAAGGTTGGGCAGATTCGCCGCTGACAGCAGAGGGCGTTCTTGTGGCGGAGCAGTTAGGACGAGGCCTCGCGGATACTAAATTTGAAGCGCTTTATACGAGTGATCGCGGGCGCACGCTTGAAACGGCGGATATTGTGATGCGTCATGGTGCTTTTGAATTGCCTGCGAATCAGTTGAAAGGATTGCGCGAGTTCGGTTTTGGTAAATTTGAAGGCGAATATAACTTGTTTATGTGGGAAACGGTGAGTAAAATGCACGGATTTGATTCTGTGGAGGCATTTTTTGACGTACATAAGCATGATGCGCCGCGGGTGATGATCGATGCGGTAGCCGACATGGATGAGACTGGTATGGCGGAGAATTGGGATATTTTCACGGAGCGGTTGTTGCAGTCGCTTGATTTGATTTGTAGCGAGCAAACGAATGGCAATGTGCTTGTGATTTGTCACGGGATGGTCATTAATATCTTGCTTTCGCTGCTTGACCCAACGCGTGTCGATGGGCCAATTGAAAATGCGAGTGTGACTAAAATCAGCTATGAAGACGGAAAATACACGGTGGAATCAGCGAATGATATGCAATACGTAGCACGCGGTGTCGTTAAAAATTAGGATAAAGGGATGAAGAACAATGAATGACATGGAAGAAGTACCGATCAAAAAACGAACAACTTTCTTAGGCTTTATGGCATTTTTACTAGGAATTCTATGTATTGTTATGATTTTTATAAAGCCAGTGGAGATTGGATTTGTCACGGCGAGTAATTGGTTTATTGTAGTTTTTGGTGTGGCGGTACTAACGCTGATTGTATCGATTTCAGGAATTGCCAGCGAGCGAGAACGCAATTTTTTCCCAATTATCGGATTTATTATTTCGATGGCGTATATCGTGTTCTGGATTATTTTCTTCTTGTTGCTATTAATCGGTGTGATGTAATAAATAAGTGAGATGGAGGAATGCAAAATGGAACTTGATAAAAATAGTACGGTTTCCACTTTTTTGACGTTTAGTGGGGAAGCAGAAGCAGCGATGGACTTTTATGTGGGGCTGTTTGGTGATGATGTAAAGACATTAGGCAAGACGTACATTGGTGAAAATGATCGCGGTGATACGGGGAAACTGATGAATGGTACGTTCGAAATTCGTGGTCAATCATTTATGGTGATGGACATGGAGGCAGAGTACGCGACACCGTTTGCGTGGTCGTTTTCGATTCTAGTACAATGCAAAGACGAGCCAGAATTTGATCGCTTGTTCGCTGCATTTTCTGAAGGTGGCTCGGTGATGATGGGACCAATCGAACTTCCACCATTCAAAAAAGTGACATGGGTAACCGATAAATTCGGCGTAACATGGCAATTAGTCTGGTAAACTAGGAAAAAGTCCACCGTTCTCGAGAAAAAGAAGAGCGGTGGACTTTCTTTCATGCCACTTACATGAATTTTAGCGCTGGAATGGCAACCCTTTTTCAAACAAAATTTATAAAGTGTCAATCGATTAAATTTGTATCTTAGAAATGAGTTAGTTTTAAGTGCCATTCCTAATGGATTTCGCGATGCGAAAACTAACGGGACATTGATCATTTAAGGTACCGTGGAGTCGAATATGATGCTACCAATTGACGTGTTTTTACATTTTTATATACTCTAATAATAAAAATCAATGAGATTAGGCAAACTAAACAACTCGCGAGGAACTCCACCTGTAAATTGGTTATTATTTAGATACAGCCGAGTGAGTTTGGTTAAATTTCCAATTTCAGCAGGTATCTCTCCAGTTAATTGATTTAAATTAACGGCTAAGGATGTTAATTTGGTTAAATTGCCGATACCTTTAGGAATGCTACCTGTTAATTGATTTCCCCCAATTATAAGTTCTTTCAAGTTAGTTAATGTTGTTAATTTGGATGGTATTTCCCCTGTTAGTTGGTTAAATGATAGAACGAGACTTTCTAAATTAGTTAATTTGACTAGGTTAGGAGGAATAACCCCTGTCAATTGATTGTCAAATAAATTTAATTCAGTTAAATTAGTCAATCTACCGAGAGATGGAGGAATAGTTCCGGATAATTGATTTTGAGATAATCTTAATAGTGTTAGGTTAGACAGCTTAGAGAGACTGCCAGGAATAGTTCCAGATAATTGATTGTCGAATAACCGAAGCTCTTTTAGGCTTGCTAGTTTACCCAAAGATGTAGGAATTGAGCCAGTAATTTTATTGAAATTTATGGAAAGTTTTTTTAAGTGATTTAAGTTACCAAGTGAGGTTGGGATTGAACCAGATAATGCGTTATTATCTAGTTCCAAATTTTCCAAATTGCTCAATTTTCCGATAGAAGCGGGAATTTGACCTGTCAATCCCTCAGGATCGTTCTCAAAAGGGGATCCTTCTAACACTAATTCTACTAAATTTGTTAAGTTTCCGATTTGTGAAGGAATAGTTCCCGACAAATTTTTAGAACCTAGATTCAATACTTTCAAGTTACTCAATTTCCCGATAGAAGCAGGAATTGAACCCGTAAAAAAAACACCAGGTGCTTTAAATATTTCTAAACTGACTAAATTCCCAATTTCTTTAGGAATAGATCCAGATAAGTTAGAATGGCCAAGGTCGAGTGTCTTCAATTTCTTTAAGGTTCCAATTTCTGTGGGTATTGGTCCATCAAACTGCATCGAACTGATTCCTAAACCAGTGATAGACGGGGAATTTGAAATCGTTTCCAAATTCTTAAAATATTTAATTTCTGGAGGTATATTATTTGTATTTGAACTGCTTGAGTATTTAAAATCTTCATAGGGCGCTAAAGTAGTGATAGACTCCAAGTCTGCAAACGTTAATGTACTTCCTACTTTTTTGCCAGTGTAATGTTCACTCATATCTTGTAACCATGGCTGATTACCTAAATCCTCAAATGTGACAATTTGTGTAGCTGTAGGCTGTGCAATTAATTTCTTAGATGTTATATCGGCAGCATGAACTTCAAGATGTCCTGAAAAAATTATGCAACTACCAAAAAGTATGGTCCCTAGCAAAAATAATAAGCTTTTCTTTTTCATCTTCTCCATCATAAACATAAAAATTCCTCCTTTTTATTTGGGAATATGGTTAAAAAGAAAAATATCCCTATTTAGAATTATATCCCAAATATTAATTTAATTCAAAAGAATATTGGTGATATATATATAACATTGAAGATGAGACACATAATAGACGTATTTTGAAGCATTATAGTCTAATTTGCACATTGATAAAGCGAAAATGATAGAAATGGATGGCTGAAAGTAATTATTTATGTTACTGGAGTAATATGAAGGGGTTAGACAGTGGATAGGCGTCAATAAATAAGACATTTAAAAGACAATGAAAGGAGTACAATGGTACCCATATCAAGGACACTTGTAGTGAGAGAGACCTTTTTGTATATATCCAGTATTATTTTGGAACACTAGCAGATGGAAGGTTTCCTTCACGAAGAGCAGGCAAGTCATCGCCATGCTTTACAGAAATTCCGAAAACAATTTGATGCGGAGATAGAAGAAATGGAAGCAAAGGAGCAGACGCTACTAGAAGAGGAAGAATCATTATTTTCATTACGTAGTAAAATCATCGACATATCAGGCTAGATATCCCAAATAGTATAAAAGATATGTTGGCCAATATACCAAACACCCTAGCTACGAGAACAGCTAGGGTGTTTGGTACAGGAGTCGTCACTCTAGCTTCCACGCTCCAGACTCTGTTTTGAAAGTTTTATTTTTTGTTTTGCTCATCCTTTATTTCAGTAACGGACTTATCTTTGTCGTATTTTGCTAAATCTCCTAATTCTCCAGATAATCCGATACCGTTATCAAAGGTATCGCCTGATATGGTAGCTGTAAAAAATAGTTTGGTGTTGTCATTGACGTAACCATTTATAAGTTTCCCCATCGGTGTATCTTCTACATCGGTCAATGTTACATTTTCAATATCTTTATAATTGTATTTTAGATAGAGCTCAATATTTTGTTTTTGGGCGTGCATAAGTGTCTGGTTTTCCGACGTTTTTTGGACTTTTTTAGTATCTTGTTTCATATTTTGGCATCCTCCTGATATAATAATAAAAAGACCTAGTGCAGTTATGATTAGAATTTTCTTCATATGTATTCACCTCATCATAATTCTACCAGAAAAAGGAGGAAAAGAGAAATGAAATTAACGGATGAGAGTTATTTTAAATTGTCCCAGTTGGTGTATGACGATAAATATTTGGATAAAGGTACACGGATAAGTACAAGCGAAGGGCAATTTGTTGCTGTGAACTCTATTAATAGCAAGGAAAGTGGTTTGCAGGCAGTTAGTTTTGTTCCGTTAAAGGAATATAAAGATTTCAAAGCTGGAAAAACAAAATCCTATGATAACATGGTGTTTGTTAGTCGTGGTACGGAACCAACGAAGTTAAAGGATATCAAAACGGATGTAGGGTTGCTATCGTCCAAGACCGAAGGGCAATTTGACGATTACGATCGGTTTGTTCATACTACATTGAAAAAATATGATGTCAAGGACTACAGTTTCACAGGACATTCGTTGGGTGGTGCTTTAGCACAATATGAAGCCGTAAAGCATATAAAACCTGCCACCACTTTCGCCGCAGCACGAGCTTATAATAAGTTAACGGACGCCGAGCAAGCAAAAGCAAAAAAAGGGGACTATTGGAATCTTATTAAAGATTTAAGACATAAGGACGATGTGGTTGGTTCTCTTCCACCTAATGCGCTATTATTTTATCCTACATATTTCATGGAACGCAATCAATCAGCGTCTCTTTTGGATAAAGCGGGAATTGGCGGGCATTTAGCAGGCACGTTTGAAGGATGTTTTGGCGCTAATGGTTCCGCCGAAATGTTGTATAAACCAGATGATATTCGTAGGGTTGGTACATCTATTCAGCAAATCGGAACGGATTGCTTGAGCGATATCGAGCGGTTTCTTACATTTTTCAGAAGCGAGCAAGAACTCCGTATGCGAGAGCTAAAAAGAAAATATATAGGTAGATTATCGGGAGATTTACATTTACTAACGGAATATGAAATCGAAGATGCCCTTCGTGATGTTGCCCAAAGTAGGTCGAATGGTGTACCTGTGGTTTTTGATGTGGCTATGCTAGAAAATGTTTTAGGGCAATTGCAGCATGAAAAAGTGGCGTGGCAAGACTTTGGAAGACGCGTTGTATATGCAGGCAATTCCATTGAGAGAAACGACGGAGAACTAGCACGTATATTAAGGACAGACTTGTCGGGCATGATACGTTCTTGAGCGTAGAAGGGGAGAAAATAAGATGATTGATTTCCAAAGAGAAATACAGCAATTAGACTTGGATATTAAGAAAGCGCTGGCAGAGGGCAGTGAAGCAGTAGCTGATGATTTAACGGGGATGAAAACAGAATTTGAGAAGCAACTTCAACGTACAAAACTGTACCAAGAGTTATACCGAGACGCGGAAAAAATAGCGGAGGACGGTAAACAGATGTTACATAAAGGCATGGATAGATTTGAGATATTGGGATACGAGGGGCAACGCTTGAATGACAAGTTAAGATATTCTTTTGAATCTCACGCGGGTGCAATGGTTGCTAGCGAGTTTGGAGAGAAGCGAAAAAAGGTGCAGGAGCTTCTAAAAGATGATTATGAGGCTGTAGCTTCTAGTTGTAGGGCAAATATGTTGTGAGAGCTGCCAAAAGCGTAATAAATTCGATATGCTTTTCTTGAATTGTATAATTAAGCGAGACACAAAAAGAGACATGATATGATATACTCAATGAAACCGACAAAAGTCCACAAAGGAGTGTATCAAACATGTCTTATCACCATCTTACCAGAAATGAACTTATTTTTATAGAGGAATATACCAACAACGGATTTTCCGCCCGTCATATTGCTCAAAAATTAGGCCGTAGTAAGGAATGCATTTACCGCATTCTTCGGCAGTTACAGGCTGGTCTTTTCGCTCCGGCTATTTTCTTACAGTACCAACGCAACAAGAAAAAATGTGGACGTAAGCCTATTTCACTCGATTCAGAAACGACAGCACGTGTGTTGGACTTGGTTGGACACCGGATACCATTGCTAGCCCCAAGCCTACGGCTAATACCAAACCCTTTCCGTGTTCGATGAAAACCTTGTATCGTATGTTTTCCGAAGGCATATTTGATAAAAAACAGTTGCCTATGAAAGGGAAACGCAAACCAAACGGGCATCAGGAGAAGCGAGGAAAAGAGGCCTTTAAACGTCGGTTGGGAGACAGAGCAGTTGCTTTTCTTGGTTTCGACACAGAGTTTGGGCACCTTGAAGGCGATACGATTGTCGGAAAAGATCATAAAAGTGCGTTGATTACACTGGTGGAACGGACATCTAAAGCCATCATTGTGTTAAAAGTCGTTAGTCGTAAGGCTGTCTCTATCGAAGAGGCCTTGCATCAATGGTTGTCTGGCTTCCCTTCCCATTTTTTTAAAGCCATCACCTTTGACAACGGAAAGGAATTCTCTAGGTGGAAGCAGACGGCTAATCAACATGACATGGACATCTTCTTTGCCGATGCAGGGAAACCTTGTCAACGTCCACTCAATGAGAATTCCAACGGGATTCTTCGAAGAAACGGTTTGCCTAAAAAAATGGATTTTAACACGATTTCTCAACAGGAAGTCAACGAGATTACTACGGCTCGAAATAATTTACCTAGAAAATCGCTGGACTATTTGACACCCATTGCGTGTTTTCTGCAGCATGCCGATGTGTCTCGCTTAATTTGACAAATAAGAATTTATAAAGTTATCACGCGTGGATTTTTGCCGGTGAAACCTTGTTCTAGAATAGTCATGTTGGTTAGCGTTTCTTCATCGCTGACTAGTTTTGGTGTGCCGTTTAGGATGGCGTCGTGAAGTTGGTCGTAAAGTCGGCCGTAGTCGCCGAGTGGTGTTGGTACGATTTCTTCTTGTGTTTCGCCGTTTGCATCGACGTAAATGAGTGTGCCATAACTGCTTTCTGGATCGACACCAAAATCAGGCTCACCCGGCATCACGCCAGCTTTTAGATACGTTTCTTGTTGATCGATTCCGTATTTGACAAAACTGCCTTTTGTGCCGTGAAGGATGAATTTTGGATAGGGAATGTTCACTAAATGGCTCGTTTTGACGATGACTTTCAAGGCTGGATAGAAGAATTGCACTTCGAATGTGTCATCAGGATTGTTCGGATTGCGGACGGAACGAATGTCGTAGCTGACTTCCTCTGGACGGCCGAATAGATCGATAATCTGGTCCATCATATGAACGCCAAGTCCGTAAAAAGCACCGTCATAATATTCGCCGGGCGCGTCGGGAGCTTCTGGACGGTAGTAATCCATATGAGATTCGAGTTCGACAAGATTGCCCAATTTACCGCTGGCTAGTACTTCTTTGACAGCCAGGAAATCGCTATCGAAACGACGATTTTGGTACGCCATCGCGATTAAGCTTTTAGATTTAGCGAGCGCGAATAGTTCTTCCGCTTCCTCCGAAGTCGTGCAAAACGGTTTTTCAACGAGTACATTTTTGCCGTTTTCTAACGCTTTTTTAGCGAGTTCGTAATGCGTGCTTGCGGGTGTACAGATGCTGAGCAATTGAATTTCCTCGTCTTGCAGAATTTCCTCAAGTTGATCCGTGAATTGAATATGATGCGTCGCGTACTCCGCCTCAAGCTCTGGTTTACGGCGATGATTGTAGATCGTTTTAATCCGGATATTGTCGCGAATCGGCGTATAAGGCATATGATACCGCGTCGTACTTTTCCCAAATCCGATATAACCAATAGTTAAAGTCATAAATCTTCCTCCTAATAAAGAGGCTCCGAACGTTTGCGCGCTGGGGCCTCTTTTTTTATTACTCGTTAATAAATTTCACGCAAACTGGCTCTGGAACGTGGATATTTTTTTGAAGTAAAGTCAGCGCGCCAGTTTCTTTATTCACACCAAATACTGTGACGTTGTTCGTGTTTTCGTTGGATACTAGCAAAATTTCACCGCTTGGATCAAGGTCGAAGTCACGAGGACCAACGCCTTCCACGGGAGTAGTAGCCGCCAAGCTCAATTTACCTTCCGCATCAATCGCAAAAGTCACAACCGCGTCTTGTCCACGATTGGAAACGTAGAGGAAGCGACCATCGTTGGAAATGTGAATCGCGCTACCTTTATTTTCACCGCTAAAATCAGCTGGCAAAGAAGCAATGCTTTGAATCTCAGTTAACGCGCCAGTTGCTTCATCATAAGTAGCAACCACAACGTCAGCCGCCATTTCAGTCATAATGTACGCAATTTTGTCGTTCGGATGGAAAACAAGATTACGAGGACCGCTACCACCGGCCACCTTCAAATCGCTTACTTTGTCAAGGATTCCGTCGTTTAAAGCATACGTTGTTACATGATCCGTTCCAAGGTCACACGTGATGACAAATTTCTCATCTGGCGTGAACCCTGCAAAATGAGCATGGGCTTTTTCTTGACGCTCTTTGTTTGGGCCAGTACCGATGTGTTGCACCGACGAGCTCGGAGCTTTTAACGCACCATTTTTTTCAGTCGGGTAGGCAACAATCGTTCCTAAATGATAATTCGCTGATACGACATAAGCGCCGTCTTTAGATGCATCGACATAACAAGGAGGATTTCCAGCTTGGACTTCTTGGTTCAAATGTTCAAGAGAGCCATCTTCTTTAATCGCAAAAGCAGCAACGCCACCTTTGTCACCGTCTTTCGCTACCGAATAAAGATGTTTTTGATCGTCTGTTAATTTCAGATAAGTCGGATTATCCATTTTTCCGGCAAGCTTATTCTGCGTAATTTCACCTGTTTTTTTATCAATATGAAGGCGATAAATTCCTTCGCTTTCTACTTTGGTGTATGTACCAATGTAGGCAATTGCTTCTTTGTTAGCCATAAATCATTTCCTCCTTTAAGCGTTCTAGTCTCTATTATTATATCATAGCTAGGGAAAAGGATAGCCTAATAAACCTATATTACATTAATGTTACGAAAATGTAACCAAGAGATGTCTTTTGCTTGATGTAATGCGAATTTGTTGCTAAAAATAAGCTTAAATAGGCTGTTTCACTGTAAGATTCACTCTTTTTTTGATACAATTCATAAATATTTGTAACATAAATGTAATAAAATTATTGACTTTGAAATTATCGTGGTGTAATATAAAGGTATCGAAAGGGCGCCCCTTAGAAAACTTATAAAACTGCAATTATCCAATTATTAATAAAACCTAAATTTGAAGGAGAGATTATGATGAACAACGTATGGAACAATAAAACAACTAAAATTGTGGCAGTAGCAGGGCTAGCATTGACATTGGCATTCACAACAGTTGCAGCAGGAGCATTCACAGCAGAGGCAGCAACACAAACTACTCATTACACAGCAAAACCACAAATGGTAACCGTGAAATCAGCAGTAAATGTACGCGCCGGTGAAAATACAAGCTCTAAAGTACTCGGAACACTTAAAAAGGTGAAAAAGTATACTTTGTAAAAGATAACTACGGTTGGAGTAAAGTAACATACAAAGGTAAAACGGGCTATGTTGGAACTAGATTCCTAAACATTCCAGGCAAACAAGTTGATACAGCTAAGAAAGTAGCACCAGCAGTGAAACCAGTACCAACAAAAGTAGCATCAAAAACAGCGCCAGTAGTGAAAAAAACGGCAACAAAAACAGTAACTGCTAAATCAGCTGTTTATGTTCGTGCTAGCCAAAGCAAAACATCTAAGATCTTAGGCACGCTTAAAAAAGGTGAAAAAGTAACATTTGTTGAAGATAAGTATGGCTGGAGCAAAGTAATATATAAAGGCCAAACAGGATATGTGGGTACACAATTCTTAAACGTAAAATAAGTTTTTTGCAACAAGAGTGAAAGTTGTGAAGTAAGTAGGATTGCATCACAAGAATGAGTAACTCATCACATATATTTTTGCACAAACTCCCTATGAGAACGAGGAAGCAGGTCACGTAATAGTGATTTGTTTTCTCGGTTTTTATTGATATAATGATAGAAAAGGAATCTGAATGAAGAAATCCGACATTCTATTGGATATATCACTTTCTGCTTTGGAATCGCTTTCAAATATGTTGAAATAATAAATGTATTGATAACTAATAGAATGGACGTGATTTTATGGTGTTGCCAAAGCCAGAAGGAAAGCAAAATGAGATTTTATACCTTTCTGATGTAGACAATATTGTAGTATTAGGAACTGCCGGAAGTGGGAAAACAACTATCGCTTTATTAAGAGCTGTAAAAATGGCAAAAACTTATCCTAATGATAAAATACTTTTGCTGACATACAATAGGACTCTTATTAAGTATATGGAGTTCATTTTACCTGATAAACCGCAAAATTTAGTAATTGAAAATTATCATAAATTTGCACGTGGTACCTGAACTCAAGAGGGAAAATGGACTATAATTGCATTTTAGATTATAAAAATGAATTAATTGCAGAATCGGTAGACCAAGTGAAAAAATGTGCTTATAAAAATGATCTAAATGAATTTATAAAAAAATCTTATCAATACCATAAGGAACAATTATAGCTGAATTAGTACGTTAGCTATTCCTCACCAACTATGTGGTCTAAAATTAGAAATGAGGAAATACTCTTAAAAAAGTAATCTTTTTCTATCACACATATACTGTAGATTTGAACACATAAAAGCCTCACGCTGATTGGGTATAAAGAGATCTTCCAATCAATATGAGGCTTTTATGATGAACTATTACGTATAGTGAACGGAAGTATACCTACTTAAAATTATTAAATGATACCTTCTGTCAACATGCTATCGGCAACTTTGAGGAAGCCAGGGATGTTAGAACCAACTACAAGATTTCCAACTTCATCGTACGCACTTGCTGTGGCGCTAGCGTTTTTGTAAATATTTTTCATGATGGATTTCAAGTGAGAATCGACTTCTTCAAATGTCCAGCTCATCCGGATGCTGTTTTGAGCCATTTCTAGCGCTGATACGGCAACTCCGCCAGCATTTGCGGCTTTGGCAGGTCCGAATAACACATCATTTTCTTGGAATACAGCGACTGCATCGAGTGTGGATGGCATGTTCGCGCCTTCTGCTACTGCGATGACGCCATTTTTAACGAGTGTTGCAGCTTGATCTGCGTTGATTTCGTTTTGTGTTGCGCAAGGTAGGGCAATGTCAGCCGGTATGGACCAAATATCTCCTTTTGCGACAAAAGTGGCATTTGGATGATGTTTGGTGTATTCGCTGATGCGTTTGCGTTCTTGCTCTTTTAATTGTTTTACGGTTGCGATGTTGATGCCGTTTTCGTCTAGGATGTAGCCGCTTGAATCGCTACAGGCAATGACGGTTGCGCCGAGTTCGTGGGCTTTTTGGATGGCGTAGATCGCGACGTTACCTGAACCAGATACGAGGACTTTTTTGCCTTTTAGGGAGTCGCCTTTGTCTTGGAGCATTTCTTGTGTGAAATAGACGACGCCGTAACCTGTTGCTTCGGTACGTGTTAAACTTCCGCCGTAATTCAGGCCTTTACCTGTTAACGTGCCAGCATCGAAGGCGTTTAGGCGTTTGTATTGGCCAAATAGGAAGCCGATTTCGCGGGCTCCGACACCGATGTCACCAGCTGGAACGTCGGTATTTGGCCCGATATATTTCTGTAATTCGGACATGAAGCTTTGGCAGAAACGCATGACTTCATTGTCTGATTTGCCTTTAGGATCAAAGTCGGAACCACCTTTACCGCCACCGATTGGCAAGCCAGTTAAGGAGTTTTTAAAGATTTGCTCGAACCCAAGAAATTTGACGATGCTGCCGTTTACAGATGGGTGAAAACGAAGTCCGCCTTTATATGGACCGATAGCGCTATTGAATTGCACGCGGAAACCACGGTTGACTTTGACATTGCCGTTATCGTCTACCCAAGGGACGCGGAATGTGATGAGTCGTTCGGGCTCGGTCAATCTTTCTAGAATTCCAGCTGCCTCATATTTTGGCTCTTTTGCTAAAACAGGGACTAAGGATTGTAAAAATTCTTCAACGGCTTGATGGAACTCGCTCTCGGAAGGGTTGCGTTTTTTTACTGTTTCAAAGATACGTGCCGTGTAGCTTTCGGCAGCCTCGACTTCTTTTGACAGTGTTGTTGATTGAACCATATTGAATCGCTCCTTGTGGTTTTATTTTAAGTGAGAATAAACGTATCATTGAATGGGATATAGATACTTGTGCTTCTTCTTATTTTTCAGGGGTTCGTTGTTCTGAAATTTCACTTATAATGTTAGTTTACATGAAAAAGGTCAAGGATACAAGGTAAAAAAACGATTTTTCTGATTTTTTTAACAAGGTGCGCAATTTATAAACGCTTTCTTTGAGTTGCTTCGGAATGTTACAATGAGAGGGAGTTTTGAAAAGAAATGAGGGAATGAATAGTGTACAAAAATGATATGTTAGAAAAAGGCTTTATTCGGTTCGATGCGGGAGCGGATATTGGTCATTTATATAAGAAGGATGCGAAATGGATTGCGGAACAGTTTGCCGAGATTGAGCGGGCTTTTGAGGATTTGCCGGTGGATGCTTATGCAGCTGGACTTCATCGTTATCGCCGTTTTTCGCGTGCGGTTATTTTGCCGTGGTCGGGTCAAGTGGAATGGTTGCCGGCGATGGTGAATGAGGACGGGGAAGCAGTTGCGGAGTATTTTCAAGGGGCGTTTAATCCGGAGTTTAAGGATGCGTATCGTAGTTTTCCGATGTTGCAACAGGAGATGCTTGAAAATGAGCTTTTGAAACGGATTATTCAGTTTGATTTTGCGCAGACATATTGGGAGGCGCGGGATATGGTGATGCCGGTGAATGTGGGCGTTCATTTCGTGAAGTTGAAGGTGGAGCAGGATGGGGACGAGGCGGTTTCGTCGCCGAATTGTTTGCATCGAGACGGTGAGCCGTTTACGTTTGCGCATTTAGTGAAGCGTCGGAATGTTGTCGGTGGAGAGAACGTGATTGCGACGGTGGATGATGTGGATCAGTTCCCAGAATATATCGATGCGGGGCATATTTTTGCGGATTTTGCGTTGACTAAAAGCTTGGAGTCTTATGGGGTTGCGGATGTGGCGGTGAGCCATTATGTGAGCGCGGTGCATAAGGGTGAGGATGACGAGGCTGGGGAGCGGTCGATGATTTTGATTGATTATCAGCCGACTGTTGTGAAGCCGCTTTGATGGACTAGAATAAGCGAGTAATCACGCGGAATGACGATTAATCGCTTATTTTCTTTAAAACGTTCTGACTTTAAAGCTGCTCTGTAACTCGCGATAGTCTTGACTGTAATATTGACAAAGTTTGTTTCGTTTGTCCATGAGTGAAGTTCCAATGGCTTTCCCTGTTTTACTCTCGAAAGAAATTTTCAGTTGATTTTCTATATTTGTCAATTCATGGAACCATTCTTCAAAAAGCTGTGTGTTGCCGTTAAGTATCTCTTTAGTTTCAGTCGAAATCTTCTTTGTTTTTTGTTCTAATTCTGCACGTAAGAGAGTTAATTGCGCTTGACGCTCGATGTATGTTTTCTCAGATTGCAAGCTGTCGATAGCTTGCTTAGAACCGAGTGCAATTGCGTTTTCCAGTGCTTTATCTATATCGGCTAACATATTTGAATAATCCATTATTAACTCCTATTCTATGATAAAATCCTTGATAGAATATTGCCAAGGTCAGCATCTTGTTCTTTGAATTTATACCCAGCATAGCCAACGTTATCACCGAATTCATATAGTTCTTGTTTTATTTTTCTTAAGCGGCTAACAAAATCGACTAATTCTTCATC
The DNA here is from genome assembly GCF_014322795.1 of Paenilisteria portnoyi. GTDB lineage: Bacteria > Bacillota > Bacilli > Lactobacillales > Listeriaceae > Listeria_A > Listeria_A portnoyi. The sequence continues at coordinate 36,060 of NZ_JAASTT010000020.1, read as the reverse complement.
GTCATGGAGCCGGTAAATGCCCCCTGCTTTATTTTTTGATAGATCTTGTAACATATCATCTACATCATATTCGGTTAAGCGATCATACTTACCGCTGTATGTTTCATTATACATTTTGTTTTTGAGTGAGCGTATTTTACTTTCTTCAAAGTCACGGGCATCTTCAAGGGAACGTATCATATTATCTATATGTAGTGATAAATTTTTAATGCGGTTGCCTAGTTGTTGAATATCATCAGGTGAAATAGCTAGTTTTGCAGAGCCGTTAGAATTGAAACGCCCTGTAAAAGTGTTAGGCATATGTCCAGATAGATTAAAAATATCCAGGATAGAGTGCTTGTTATCATTGCGATCCATGGAAAATTGCTGATAGAAAACGGAAGCGTTCGGTGGCAGTGCACCAACCCAATCGTCCGTATGGCTATAGTCTTTGATTAAGGACCAATAGTCGCCATTCTTTGCTTTTGCTTGTTCTTCATCAGTTAGTTTATTGAAACTTCTGGCTGCTGCAAAAGTAGTTGCGGGCTTTAGAAGTTTTACAGATTCATATTGAGCAAGCGCACCACCTAAACTGTGACCAGTAAAACTATAATCTTTCGTTGTATATTTGTTAATGGTTTTGCTGACAAATTGGTCGTAATCATAAAATTGATCTCCTGATTCTGGCTTGGATGGCGTGGCTAATTTCGCATCAACGACAAAGTCTTTTGCCTCCTGAGAACCTCGCGATGCAAAAATAATATGGGAGAATTCTTTTAGTTTTCCTGATTTCCAAACTTTATATTCGTTTAGTGGAACAACCGCAACGGCCTGTAGGCTATCTTTGGTGTTTATTGAATCTAGTGTTATCCATTTTTCGTTTTGTAAGTTGATATTAGCGCCAATTTTTAGTGATTTATCTCCGTAAACTGTACTAGAAAGTTCAAAATTCATTTCATCTGTAATCATTTGGACAAACTCTCCTTTGGCAAGCTTATTAGCATTTCGTGGCAATTATTTTTATTATAACAGAAGATTAAGGAATATGGTATAATTATCTGAGAGGTGATGAGATGAAAAAAGGCTTAGTCATTAGTGGTTGTGTATGCATACTGATAGTTATAGTAATAGGGGGAGTATTTATGGTTAACAACAGCATTGAAAAAAAACAAAGCGATAGAATTGCAATTGAAAAAGAGAGAATCGAAATATATTTTAAATATAATTACAAAGATATACATAATATCACGATAACGGATGTAGGAACTAACCCAATGGGAACAGATTATATTGACGGCTATGCTAATGGGGATGAAAAATTGGATTTTAGCGCTAGTCTTTATGATAAACATTTTGAAAATGGAGTAGTTGTATCGGCAGAATTAGGCGAGTTGGCAAAGTTTGATGTGGATAAGTCTGTTTCAGAAATTGAAAAATTAGAGTAGGGCTTGCCTAAGCCTTATTGAAGAGATAATGTTTAGAGACTACTGAGATTCTAATTCAGCATAGTACGCTTTACAAGAACCACTGAAGGATTACCTGCTCACTTCCTAAGTGCATCAACAAAAAAACACACACGGGGGGAACCGCATGTGCCTATAGGGAGTTTTTAGGAGTGTGTGGTGGCGACGATATAAAAGGGATATCAGGGAAATTTTATGGTATAGGGGTATTCTCCATATGGAGCAAAGCGAGTAATGCTCGTCTATTTTGAATAGGAAATGAGTTTTCTTTTGAAGCGTGTATTAGGTCTTTAAAAGAAAGCTCATTTTTATTTATCGTCGCCGCCACATCATCTTGGGGAAAAGATGACTTGCTCCAATAAAACAAGTATAACGTGAATTCGGGAGTTGTAACATCGCTTTGGCTTACATTTTGAAACGGCAATGTGACAGTTTTGTCAGGTTGGTCTACTTGGATTAAAATGTGATGAGAGTAAGCTTAGAGACGTGTTAGAGTGTATTATTTATTGTCTAAAATAGATGCTAGGGCTTGGATGCATTCGCGGTTTTCTATTTCGGATCCGATGGTGATTCGTAGCCAATTTGATTTTAGTCCGGCGCGCACGATGTAGCCTTTTTGGAGTAGTTGGTTGAAAAGTTCGGCGGCATCGCGCTGGGTGTCGAAAAAGATGAAGTTGGCGTCGGATTTGTAGTAGGCTAGGCCGCGTGTTTTTAAGAAGTCGTACCATTGCTTTAGGCCTTCGGTGTTGGCCGTGACACATTTTTCGACGAAGGTTTGGTCGGCGAGTGCGGCGGTTGCGGCGGATTGGGCGATCGATGATGTGTTGAATGGGAGCCGCACGATGTTGAGGGGGTCTTTTAGGGCGTCTGGGATGATGGCGTATCCGATGCGCAAGCCTGCTAAACCGTAAATTTTGGAAAAGGTGCGCATGATGATGAGATTTGGAAATTGGTCTAGGAGCGCGAATGTGTCTGGGTATTCTGCGGTCGTGGCGTATTCGAAATAGGCTTCGTCGCTGATTACGAGGACGTCTTTGGGTACGGATTCGAGTAGGGTTAGGACTTCTTGTTGGCTGGAAATCGTGCCTGTCGGGTTATTTGGATTGCAGAGCCAGATGATTTTTGTGCGCGAATTGACGGCGCTTGCCATGGCGATGAGGTCGGATTTTCCGGTTGTCTCATCGACTGGGATGCGCTGCGTTTCGGCGCCTTCGATTGTGGCATGAAGGGAGTATTGGGAGAAGGTCGGCGCGGCTTCGATGATGTTGTCGCCAGCTTCTAGGATGGCGCGCGAGATGATTTGGATAACGTCATCAAGGCCAGAACCGAGCAGGATATTATCTGTCGGGACGCTATGAAAAGTGGCGATGTTTTCGCGCAAAATTCGGCCGGCACCATCGGGATAGTAGGATAGATCCATCGCGCCTTCTCTAAGGATGCGTGTGACGGCTTTTGATGTGCCGAACGGGTTTTCATTGGATGCTAGTTTTGTGATTTTTTTGAGTCCGAGTTCGCGGCGGACTTCTTCTAATGGTTTGCCTGGTTTATAGGCGGATAGGGTGTTTAGTGATGATTTTACCATGTGTGAGCCTCCTTATAATTCGTCGATTGGCTTGCGGTCTTTCGTGACGCTGATTTTGCCTTCGCGTTTTTCGAGTTCGCGTGCGATGTCGTCGGGTGTTAGGCCTTGCTCTGCCAGCAAAACGAGGACGTGGTAGGTCAGGTCGGCGAGCTCGGATGTGAGTTCCGCGTTGTCGTTATTTTTCGCAGCGATGACTACCTCGGTTGTCTCTTCGCCCACTTTTTTCAAAATTTTATCGAGTCCGCGGTCGAATAGGTAATTGGTGTAGGAGCCTTCTTTTGGCGTGGTTTTGCGGTCGTTGATTTGGTTGTAAAGCTCGGTTAGAATCGTCATTTTTCGGTCACTTCCTTTTCTAGATTGAAGAAACAGCTGTGCGCGCCAGTGTGGCAGGCGGCTCCGATTTGGTCGACGCGGATTAGGAGCGTGTCATTGTCGCAGTCGGAGCGGATTTCTTTGACGTGCTGGAAATGGCCGGATGTCGCGCCTTTATTCCAGAGTTCGTTACGAGAACGGGAGAAAAACCAAGTCGTGTTCGTGTCGAGCGTTTTCTGATAGCTTTCTGCGTTCATATAGGCAAGCATGAGGACGTCGCCAGTCGTGTCCTCCACGATAATTGCGGGGATGAGACCTTTGGAAAAATCGAGTGTCATGGCCGAATCGCAACTCCTTTCTCTTGCAAAATTTGTTTGACTTCTGGAATCGTCATTTCGCCGTAATGGAAAATCGAAGCGGCAAGTGCGGCGTCAGCGCCTGTTTTGGCGAATACTTCTGCCATGTGATCGGCGTTTCCGCAACCGCCTGATGCGATGACGGGAACTGAGACAGCTTTACAAATCGCGTCGGTGAGCGCGATGTCGTAACCGTCCTTGGTACCATCACCGTCCATGCTCGTTAGCAGGATTTCGCCAGCGCCGAGCGAGACCGCTTTTTTTGCCCACTGGATGGCGTCAAGACCAGTATCCTCACGTCCGCCACGACTATAAACGTGCCATGAATCATCATCCGCATGATATTTGGCATCGATGGCAACGACGATGCATTGATTGCCGAATTTGGCAGCGCCTTCCGCAATTAAATCGGGATTTTTGAGGGCGGCTGAATTCAGTGAAATCTTGTCCGCGCCAGCTTGAAGCAGGGCTCTCATATTCGCGACGGAATGGATGCCACCGCCGACAGTAAGCGGGATGAAGACTTGTTCTGCGGTGCGTTCGACGACATCGATCATCGTGCGGCGTTCTTCATGGGTTGCGGTGATATCAAGGAAAACAAGCTCGTCCGCGCCAGCTTCATTATAAGCTTTGGCGATTTCGACAGGATCACCGACATCGGTTAGCGATACGAAATTGATGCCTTTTACGACGCGTCCATCCGTCACGTCTAGGCATGGAATGATTCGTTTAGTTAGCAAGATTCTCCACCTCCGTAATTTCTGCCATCGAAATATTGCCGTTATACAAAGCTTTACCGCAGATTGCACCGTACAAACCGAGCTCGGAAAGTTGCACCAAATCCTGTTTATTACTCACGCCACCAGATGCGATAATATCAACGTCCACTGCGTTTTGCAAAGCTTGAAGTTGCTTCAAATTCGGACCTTCGAGCGTACCGTCTTTTGCGATATCCGTAAAAATAATCGTTTGGACGCCGCTTTTTTCGACTTCTTTTGCGAACGTCAAGTAATCCGTGGCGCTCACATCGAGCCAGCCAGACGTTGCGACAAAACCATTTTTCGCGTCAATTCCGACCGCAATTTTATCACCATAAAGCTTCACCGCATCACGAACTAAATCCGGGTTTTCCAGTGCCGCCGAACCGATAATAACACGATCAATACCAGCGTCTTCGAGATAAAACGTGATTTGCTTCATCGTTCGAATCCCGCCACCAACTTGGACGGGGAGTCCAGCTGCTTTTTTCATGGCGCGGATCACGTCTAGATTAATTGGTTTCCCTTCAAGCGTCCCATCCAAATCGACAATATGTAAATAGGTTGCGCCTTGTTCACTAAACGCGGTGGCTTGGGCGATTGGGTCAGGGTTTACAACGGTTTCCTGTGTGAAGTCGCCTTGATATAGCCGCACACAACGACCGTTTTTCAAATCTATTGCTGGGAAGATGCGCATGTGATTACCTCCTTAAATCCTTGTAATATTTCGAGTCCTGCTTGTCCACTTTTTTCGGGATGAAACTGGGCGCCATACACGTTCTCATTGGCGATAATACCGGGAATTTCCACGGAATAATCGCTGGATGCCATCACGTATTTAGCATCGCAAACCGCGTAATAAGAATGCACGTAATACACAAAATTACCGTCCTGATCTCGCGTTAACGGCGAGTTCTGCTTCACTTCCAACTGATTCCAGCCCATATGCGGAATTTTCGCCGTATCCGGTAGCAATTTCACATGACCAGGAATGAGTCCAAGTCCCTGCGTATAGCCAAATTCTTCGCTAGAATCAAGCAATAATTGCATTCCGAGACACACACCAAGTAGCGGTTTTCCGTGCGCGACAGCCTCTTGCAAAACTGCAATTAAATCGCGTTCTTCGAGTGCCGCCATCGCTTGCGGAAACGCACCAACACCCGGCAAAATAATGCCATCCGCCTCCAAAATCGTCTTTTTCACAGCTGTTATCGTATTTTCAATCCCAATAAAATCGAGCGCCTTGCTCACACTCTTCGTATTGCCAGCGTCATAATCGATAATCGCGATCTGCATTTACAGCACACCTTTCGTTGAGTTGACCCCTTTGATATCCGGATTCACCGTAATCGCTTGACGCAAAGCCCGGCCAAACGCTTTAAACAGCGCCTCAATTTTGTGATGCGTATTTTTGCCGTAAAGCACGCGACAATGCAGGTTCATGGCAGCATTAAACGCCACCGCTTGGAAAAATTCCTCCACCAATTCCGTATCGAAATCACCAAGTTTCGGATTATCGAAAGAAGCATCAAAAACGAGATACGAACGCCCGCTGAGATCAAGCGCCACAAAGCCAAGTGACTCATCCATCGGCACGTACTCCGAACCATAACGATTAATCCCAGCTTTATCGCCGAGCGCTTCCTTCAAACATTGCCCCAGCACAATCCCGACATCTTCCGCGGTGTGGTGCGAATCAACGTCCAAATCCCCAATTGCCTCACAAACAAACCCAATCCGACTGTGCCGTGCAAATAAAGTCAACATATGATCAAGAAAACCAACCCCAGTGTTAATCTCACATTTCTCCGGCTGATCCAAATAAACCTCCATTTTAATCGATGTTTCCGCGGTTTTCCGTTCTATTTTAGCTGTTCTCATTTTCGTCATCCTCCTCAAATCGAATTTCGATAGCGCGAGCATGCGCTGTCAATCCTTCTTTTTCAGCGAGCAGTACAATCGCATCTTTTTCCTTCGCCAGCGCGTCTTTTGTGTAAGAAATAAACGAGGTACGTTTGCAGAAATCAGCGACACCGAGCGGGGAGAAGAATCGCGCCGTTCCACTCGTCGGCAACACGTGATTCGGTCCTGCAAAATAGTCACCAAGCGGTTCGGAGGCATAAGCGCCCAAGAAAACCGAGCCAGCATTTTTAACATAACTCAGATAATCCATCGGGTTCTCCAACTGGATTTCGAGATGCTCCGGCGCAATCTCATTCATAATATCGAACGCGATTTCCACAGATTCAGCGACAATTACCTGTCCAAAATTGGCAATCGAAGCCCGAGCAATCTCTTCGCGTGGCAGGGTTTGAAGCTGTTTTTCCACTTCGGAAGCAACGGCTTGGCCAAACGCCGCACTCGTCGTAATAAGAATCGCGCGCGCCAACGTATCATGTTCCGCTTGCGACAATAAATCCGCAGCAACAAAACGAGGATTCGCCGTGGCGTCCGCGATCACGACAACCTCCGAAGGTCCCGCAATCATATCGATATCCACGATACCAAACACTTCCCGTTTCGCTAGCGCCACAAAAATATTACCCGGTCCAACAATTTTATCCACTTTTGGAATCGATTCAGTCCCAAACGCGAGAGCAGCAATGGCTTGCGCGCCACCGATTTGATACACTTCATCCGCGCCCGCAATTTTCGCAGCAGCTAGAATATGCGGATTTAAGCCATCTTTTCCAGGCGGTGTCACCATGATAATCCGCGGCACACCAGCGATTTTAGCTGGTAAAATGTTCATTAAAACTGAGGACGGATAAGCCGCCGTGCCACCAGGAACATAAATCCCAGCCGTTTCAAGCGGACGAACGAGCTGACCGCGCATCACGCCGTGTTTCTCCGTGTCCACAAACCCGGATTGCTTCTGCTTCTGGTGGTAAGACAAAATATTCGCCTTTGCCTGTTCCAACGCCTTGATAAAATCAGATTCCACATGGTCTAAAGCATTATCCAGTAAACTTTGCGCCACTCGAAAATCCGTTAATCGAACCCCGTCAAATTGCTCCGTCAGTCTAAAAAGCGCCGCGTCACCATTCGCTTTCACATCCGCAATAATCGCTTTGACAGCCGCCTCGGTCTCGACTTGCGTATCCGTACTCGTCGCGCTATGTAATTGCTCCAATATCGCCTTTTTATCTCCAGAAATAAACCTCATTTCGCGTCCTCCTCAAGCGTTCTCTCCAACAAATCAATCAACTCAAAAATTTGCGCCTTATTCCGTTTCAGCGACGCCTTATTCACGATGAGCCGCGCCGAAATATCGTACATCGTATCAAAAATAACCAAGCCATTCTCACGCAGTGTCGAACCAGTTTCTACAATATCAATAATCGCATCGGCAAGTCCCAAAATAGGCGCCATCTCAACAGAGCCCTCAATCTTGATAATCTCGACATCCTCACCACGTTCGCGAAAATATTTCGTCGCCACCGTCGGATATTTCGTCGCGATAATTTTGCGCCTATAATCACTAGGATCGTAGCTCGGCGTCGATGCCAAACAGAACTGACACTGCCCAATTTTCAAATCCAGCATCTCATAATGCTCTTTGTCCTGCTCCATCAACACGTCCTTCCCAACAATCCCAATATCCGCAACGCCATGCTTCACATACGTCGTCACATCCGGCGCTTTCGCCAAAATAAACGAATACGGCGCGTCCTCACTTTTAAAAATAAGCTTCCGACTCTTCTCATGTAGCATCGCGCAATCCACTCCCGCCCGTTCCAAAAGCGCAACCGCAGACTTCTCCAAGCGACCTTTCGTCAAGGCAATTTGCAGTGATTTCACGTCAAAACCTCCTTTTCTGGATCAATCTCGCGTACCGTATGATCGCTCACATCAATGATTCGACTAAATTGCCATCTCTTCGCAAAGGCAACGCTCTCCGACAATTGATCAAAAAAGCTAAGCGAACTGTTCGGCGTCTTAGCCAGAATTTCTTCCGCCAGATGCGTCGTCGCAAGCGAATAATGAATAAACGTTTTCGCGTCCGGCTCGTCCTCTTTCAACGACCGCCGTTTCAGTGACACAATCTCATCCAGATTCAGCGCTAGCCCAACCGCAGGCCAATTATCCTCCCCAAACTCGGCGAAAAGCGAATCATAACGACCGCCGCTCAAGAAATGAACCGCCGACATATCCGCATAACCACGGAAAATCGCGCCCGTATAATAATGAAGCTCCTGCACCAAGCCAATATCCACCGACAAATGCTCCGGCACATCCACGACCTCAATAATCGTCTCCATCTGCGCCAATGCCTCCAAAATAACGACATTGTCCGTCAACGCCCGAGCCTCCCGAATCGTGTCCACCGAACCAAACAAGCGCGGCAATGCCAAAATAAAATCATCCATCACGCTCGGGTGGCTAGCCACAAACGCCCGAATCCCAAACAAACTCTTATTCTGCAACACTTGGCGAAAAGCTTCCTCGTCGCTACCTTGCAAATCCAGCGTCTGAATCACCGCCTGATAAATCGCCGCGTGTCCAATCTCAATTTGAAAATCACTAATCCCCAGCTGCTTCAAAACCACAATCGCACTCGTAATGCACTCAATCTCCGCTTTAATAGAAGCAAACCCGATAATTTCAATCCCAGCCTGCGTCATTTCATTGCGTTCCCCAGCCAATTCCTCATTCGCTCGAAACACCTTACCGCTATACGAAAGCTTGAGCGGCGGCGTCACACCTGTCGTACTAATCACCCGACCAATCGGCGACGTCATATCTGGCCGCAAAACCGTCAAACGCCCCTTTTTATCGAAAAAACGGTACAGATTTACATCATTAATCGCCGAGAAAACATCATCAAATTCGATGACAGGCGTTTCAATTCTCTGATACCCGCGCGCATGAAACGACCGATTCACCAGATGCTCCATATCATAAGCCGACGCCGCTTCTTTAAAAAGTTTATCTCTGGTTCCAGTAGGTAAATTTCGATTCCATTTCATATTTCTGAGCTCCTTTTCACGTTAACTTTATTGTATTACCATATTAGCAGACTAAAGCGTTTTTGTAAATATAAAAGGAAGAATATATCTAGTATACCAATAAGTTCATAGAATATTCTAGAAATAAGTGAGCTGAATCGTCTAAATATGTCTAAATTGTCAGGAATTTTCATCAAAAAGCGGAAATATTGTATTTTTTTCGAGGCGGACACTGCTAGGATTGAAGTAGAACTATGAACAAATAAATCACAAAGGGGCGAAAAGAATGAATGAAATAATGAAGAAAACAGCATTACTTTTTTTAGCAACGAATGTTTTTGCAGGATCGGTTATCGCGACGGCACCAGTTGGGGCACAAGCGGCGAACCAAGCAGTACAAGGCTCAATCTACGGAAATGTGAAAGCGGAAGTCAACGCATTGTTTGTAGGGAAAGACCCAAAAAATGATATCAGAGCGGGACTAGATCAAACGCCAGTCAACGATGCGATTGCAGATGTGGCCCGTTTAGAAGATCCAATCCAGCAAGCCGAGTTACGATTGATTCTGGATAAGGCGATCAGCCAACTAACCACGAAAATCCAATCCACTTTAACCATCGATAGCGCTTTAAAAGGAGCAACGGGAATCACTGGAAGACTCGAATCACAGACGGTTTTCATCGCAGAGGTTTATAATGCGACTGGCACGAGAATCGCGATGACAACAGGCATGGCATCAGCAGACAATACATACAAGGTAGCGCTAAATCGTGTGAATCGGTACGATGAAGACGGCTCATGGATCGATATGGGGGCGGTGACTTTAGAAAAAGGCATGAAAGTCAAAATTTACGTGAATTTACTGAATTCGAAAGGACAACGTTTCATGGCTGCGGATTTAACGCAGGATGTCATCGGAATACCGTATGAAGAAGCAGAAGCGGCAGTTTTAGGCTTGTTTGTGGATAGCAATCCGACTAAAATGGTAGCAACAACGGCCAGCAAAGCAAGTGTAACGGAGGCGCAAATGAAAGTAGCTATTCTACAAGCATCTCCAGAAAAAGATACGCTACAGGGCTACTTGAATAAAGCCGAAACGCTAGTTGGAGCGCGCGATGCGTTCCAAGGAATCACATTAAGTGACGATCATCAAGCGGCAACTTTTGCGTTAGATAATACGGAACAGGCGAAATATGCCTACAAGTTTACATTAAATAATAACGCGATGACAACAACAAGTACGGTAAGCGGAAATACGAAAAATGTTGTATCGCCGAGCACATTAGCAGTTGGCGATACGGTTGCGATTTGGGCACAAGTAGAGAACGTATCCTACTTAATCGCGGACTTGTGGGTAACAGCAGTTCCAACCCCAGAAGAACTTGCACGCCAGTTGGTGGATGAATTGTTCATCGATAATAATCCTGCAAACCATGTCAAACCAACAACAAACCAAACAGACTTGAATAAAGCGCAGGCACAGGTTAATTTGATAATAGACTACACAACGAGAACGAGGATCCAGAAAGATTTGGATAAGGCAAAAAGTGAATTCAATGTCATTGCGCCAATCACGATTAATCCAGTGACAACAAACACAACAGAAGTAACAGGGACTGGTGAACCGAATGCAGGTGTGGTCGTACGAAATGGTTCCCTTGTTTTAGGCTCAAGTACGGTGGACGCGAACGGAGAATATAGTGTCTCGATACCACAACAAACAGCTAACACGAGTCTAACCGTATACATCACAAAACCACTAAATGGTAAAGCGAATGTGGCGAGCATTTATGTGACAAAAGGCGCTGACATCACACTTTCTGCGAATGATTACAAGTTAGGCGAAGCAACCATAACAGGAACATACGGCAAAAATATCCCGCGTGTTCGTCTTTGGGTCAATGGGGTTGCGGTAACACAAGCCACATTAAACACAGATGGCACATTCACGATCGAAAAGGCAGCGAATTACGTCAAGGCACCAACAGACAAAGTCGAAATCGTAGCCGTTGATTCTAAATTTGTCGAACTAATGCGCGTTCCTGTGAAAATTACAGGTTCCATCGTCAAAGATTATGCACTAACAGCCAATGGATATCAGGTGGACGCGGCGAACATCGAAGGCACTTACGGCAAAGACATCGCAAAAGTTTCTCTTTGGGTCAATGGTGTATCAGTGGCTCAAGCGACAACAAATCCAGATGGAACTTATCAAGCAAAGAACATCACGCAATTTGTAACATCGAAGAAAGACCTTGTGGAAGTCGTTGGTGTTGACGCACAAAACGCGGAAGTGAAACGTGTGAGAGTAACCGTTACGAGCTCCCCACTAGAGAACTGGATAAAAGCGGACACATATCAATTTGGTATGTTGCCACTTACCGGGACGATTGGTAAGAATATCAGTAAAGTACGTCTTTGGGTCAACGGTAAAGCTGTACAAGAAGCCACAATAAACGAAGATCGTAGCTATATTTTTGCGAATGCTAAGAAAAGCATTTTGAAAGATAGCGATTTGGTGGAAGTTGTTGGAGTAGACGATGCTTATGTAGAAGTTGGTCGCGCAACAGTTGTAATGAAGCCGATTGTGCTAGATCTTACGTTAACAGCGGATGACTATGCATTTGGTAGCCTCACACTAACAGGAACATACGGTAAAGATATTAAATATGTGCGCCTTTTTGTGAATGGTGAAGTCGCGAAACAAGCTGATTTGGACCCAATAACAGGAACCTACACATGTACAGAGATTATCAAAAAAATTACGAGCAATGCGGATAAATTAGAGATTGTAGCGGTAGATGCGAATTTTAAAGAGATCAAGCGGATACCAGTTACAATGAATTAGAATAAATCAAGTCATGGTAGTTACTATCATGGCTTTTTTTGATACAATGGACAAAAAAGGAGCGATGCAGGATGAAAAAATGGGATGGGCATACGCATACGGAATTTTGTCCACACGGTTCAGGGGACAAGGTGGAGGCTATGATTGAAAAAGCAATTGGGCTGGGGTTCACGGATTATTCGATAACGGAGCATCCACCAATGCCGGCTGCGTTTGAGGAAGATATTGCGAATTCGATGGAGGACATTGCGACAGCAGCAATTCGGTGGGATCAATTAGATGCTTATTTTGAGCGTGCGCAGGCTATGAAGCGTAAATATAAAGATCAGATTCGGATTCATGTCGGTTTGGAAGTGGATTTTTTGCCGGGGTTTGAGCAGGATACGCGGGCGTTGCTTAGGGAGTATGGTTCGCAGATGGATGATGGTGTTTTGTCGCTACACTTTATGCCAGGTATCGGTGGTTGGCGCTTTATTGATTTTTCAGCGGAGGATTTTGAGGCGGGAATTTTGAGGCATTATGGCAGTTTTGAGGCGGTTCAGAAGGCATATTATGGATTGATTCGGGAATCGCTGTTTGCCGACTTGGGGCCAGCGAAGCCGACGCGACTGGGGCATATTTCACTTTGCCAGAAGTTTCAGCGCTTTTTTGTAAATGAAGAGACTGGAATGAAAAAGGGTACGCGACGCCAGATTTTGGATTTACTGAGGGATGTCAAGGCGCGGGAATACCAGTTGGATTGGAACACGGCGGGACTTTACAAGGAGTTTTGCGGAGAAACGTATCCACCGCTTGATGTGGTGAACGAGGCGCGTGAGCTGGGGATTGAATTGGTATATGGTTCCGACGCACATAGTTTGGCAGATGTTGGACGCGGTTATGACTACTATGAAAACCATTAAAAAAGTTGGGCGTCTCGGCGCCCAACTTTTTTAAACAACAAATATGAAATAGCAAATAAATAAGACCATTAATAGATACATAATCGGGTGGACTTCTTTGTACCGGCCTTTGAAGAACATCGTAATTGGATAGAAAATAAAGCCTAACGCAATCCCTGATGCAATTGAAAAGCTAAGAACCATCATCAAAATAACCATAAAACATGGAACAGCGATTTCGAATTTGGACCAGTCAATATGCGCAACATTACCAATCATTAAAATCCCGACAATCACCAGTGCAGGAGTCGTTACAGCGCTAGTGATAACGCCGAGAAGTGGGGAGAAGAACATCGATAATGCGAAACAAATCGCAATGACGATCGCAGTTAACCCAGTCCTACCACCAACCGCAACGCCAGCCGTCGATTCCACATAAGAAGTTGTTGTGGAAGTCCCCAGAATTGAACCAACAATCGTCGCAGAAGAATCGGCGAACAAAGCACGACTAGCACGCGGTATTTTGTTATCTTTCATGAATCCTGCTTGATTCGCAACAGCCACCAGTGTTCCAGCTGTATCAAAGAAATCAATGAAGAAGAATGTCAAAATGACGATCAACATCTGTGGTGTGAAAATATCGCCGAGATGAAAGAGCGCTTGTCCAAAAGTAGGTGAAATATCTGGAATCGGTGCCAAGACCTGAGTCGGAACATCGATTAGTTGGCAAATCATACCGACAATGACAGTCGCTGCCATCCCGATGAATATCGCGCCATTTATATTTAAAGTCATGAGAATAATGGTAATAACGATACCAAAAACGGCGAGCAGGACAGCGCTATTATGCAAATCGCCCAGTGCCACGAGTGTCGCCTTATTCCCCACGATAATCCCCGCGTTTTTCAAACCGAGAAAGGCGATGAAAAAACCAATCCCTGCACCCACGGCGAATTTTAACTCGGTTGGAATTGCGTTGATAATTTTTTCACGAATTCCTGTAACAGTTAGGACGATAAATACACAACCTGAAACCAAAACGCCAGATAGTGCGGTCTCCCAAGGAATGCCCCACTGTGCACAAACCGTGTACGCAAAAAAGGAACTAAGACCGATTCCAGGCGCTAACCCGATTGGATAGTTCGCGATAAGTCCCATGAGTAACGATCCGACGACAGCCGCAAGAGCCGTAGCTACGAACACCGCGCTCATGTCCATCCCTGTTGTTGCTAACGCGGACGGATTCACAAATAATATGTAAGCCATTGACAAAAACGTCGTTAACCCCGCCAAAATTTCTGTTTTAATCGTTGTCTTATTTTCTCGCAGTCTAAACAATTTTTCCATTAAAAAAAGCCTCCCTGAATTGTGTTGTCGCACATTTTTCAAAGATGAGCCATCGCAAAAAAGAACCGACCCTGCCTAAAAAGCAGAAATCGAGTATGCTATTGCTCGTAGTTTAGCCATTTACGGTAGCTAAGTAGAAACGTCTGGGCCATATTCCTAGACATATACGACATGTTTATATTTTAGCCTAGTTGGGGGCGGTTAGCAAGAGGGGAGGAGAAGAAATGTTGCGTGGGAATAGGAATTTTGTTATAATGAATATGAAAAGAGAGTCGTGCTAGTAACACAACCCTCTTCGCAAGTAGAGATTTCCAAGAACAGTGACTTATTTATAAATGCTAGAATAGCCATCTATCAACCCGTCAAAGTTGAGGTAGATGGCTATTCTTTGTCTTGTTGTACTGCTTTAGCAATCTTGACTACTAGACCGATTAAGGAAACTAAAAAGCTTCCAAAGCCGATCATGAGCGCGAGTGCTTCTGCAAAAGACATTGCTGATCCTTTCCAAAGGGTTAGCGCTCATGTTCATAAGCATCACCACCTTCATGTTGATAGCCACCATCTTTACGTCTCTACTGATTTTATTATAACAAGAAAGATGAAGTATGTATATCTCTAATCGAATTGAAATATAATAAAACACTCGATTTGGGTGTTTGTATTTAGTCCAAATGAGTGTTTTTACTTTACTTTCATATCAAATATACCTTTGACAAGTTATAAGTTTATACTTTTAAATGAATAGGGTATAATAAAGATATTAAACGGGCGTTTGATGCTCGTCTCTTGGAGGTAGAAATGATGAAATATGAATTTCCGCAAGATTTTTGGTGGGGTAGTGCGGCTTCGGGTCCACAAACGGAAGGTGCTGCTGATGTGGATGGCAGAAAACCGAGCATTTGGGATCATTGGTATGACATTGAACCGGGTCGTTTTTTCAATGATGTCGGACCTGCGAACACGTCTAATTTCTATTATCAATATAAAGAGGATATCCAGTTAATGAAGGAAACGGGACATAATTCGTTCCGGACATCGATTCAGTGGTCGCGCTTGATTCCTGATGGGATTGGAGCGGTAAACCCGAAAGCTGTTGATTTTTATAACCGTGTGATTGACGAAATGCTAGCGAATGGTGTCGAGCCGTTTATGAACTTGTATCATTTTGACATGCCGATGTCGATGCAGGAAATCGGTGGCTGGGAAAACCGGGAAGTTGTGAGTGCCTACGCTACTTTTGCAAAAACGTGTTTTGAGCTGTTTGGTAATCGAGTGAAGCATTGGTTTACGTTTAACGAGCCGATTGTTCCTGTTGAGATGGGCTATTTATATGATGCGCATTATCCGAATGTTGTTGATTTCAAACGGGCGGTGCAAGTGGCGTATCACACGACGGTTGCGCATTCGCTTGCGGTGAAGGAATATCATGCGCTTGAACAAGGCGGGGAGATTGGTATTATCTTGAACTTGACGCCATCTTATCCACGTAGCCAAAATCCAGCTGACATTCGCGCAGCACATATTGCCGATTTGATTTTTAATCGCAGTTTCCTAGATCCTGTGACAAAAGGCGAATTTCCAGCTGATTTGGTAGATATTTTGAAGGAACATGCTATTTTGCCGACGTATACGGAGGAAGATTTGGCGGTTATTAAAAACAATATTATCGATATTCTTGGCGTGAATTATTATCAGCCGCGTCGTGTAAAAGCGAAGGAGTATGCGGCTCATCCAGATGCGCCACTCATGCCAGAGCATTTATTTGATAACTATGAAATGCCCTATCGCAAAATGAATCCGTATCGGGGTTGGGAAATTTTTGAGAAGGCGATTTATGATATTGCGATTAATCTGCGTGATAATTACGGTAACATTCCGTTCTTCATTTCTGAAAATGGGATGGGCGTTGAGGGTGAAGATCGTTATCGTACGGCGGATGGCTACATTGATGACCATTACCGGATCGCATTTATTAAAGATCATTTGAAATGGTTGCATAAGGCAATGGAAGAAGGCGCGAACTGTAAAGGATACCATTTGTGGACATTCATGGATTGCTGGTCGTGGGCCAATGCATACAAAAATCGTTATGGCTTGGTTGAAGTTAATCTAGATCAAGATTACAAACGTACGGTCAAGTCCTCAGGGCGCTGGTATAAAGAGCTTTCCGATAATCATGGTTTCGCCGAGTAATTTTTGTGATAGAATAGGAAGAAAAAAGAGGTGTTTAGCGTCATGGCAAATAATCAGACAAAATATAGTTTTATCGCGGAAGAGTTGAAAAAGCGTATTTTCGCAAAGGAATATCCGCTTGATAAACCAATTCCAGATGAAATGACACTTGCAAAAGAATTTGATTGTAGCCGTATGACGATGAAGAAGGCACTTGAGGTTCTTGTTTTGGAAGGGTTGCTGTATCGGAAACGTGGGCACGGAACGTTTATCATTAAGTCGGCGCTCGATATGGATCGGTTGAATATTCATAGTCAGGAAGTGAACGGCTTTACGAAGCTGCTAGAGGGGCGCGATGTGGAAAGTAAAATCGTGCAGTTCCAGGTGACATTTCCTGATAAATATGTAGCGGAACGATTAAATATTGATTTGGAAACACCGGTCTATGATATTGTTCGCGCGCGGCTTGTGGACGGAGAGCCTTACGTTTTGGAGCATACGTGCATGCCTGTAGCGTTGATTCCTGGTGTGACGCAGGAAGTATTGGAGCATTCGATTTATACGTATATTCGCGAACGCTTGAACTTGAAAATCGCGAGTTCTTATAAGCAAATTCGGGCGGATAAGCCAGGACAATTGGATTTTGAGTATCTTGATTGTTCGGAGACGGATCCTGTGATTGAAGTCGAGCAGACAGTTTATTTGAATAATGGGATGGCGTTTGAGTATTCGAAGTCGCGTCATCGGTATGATAAATTTGTGTTTACGACGGTGAATATTGCGAGACGGTGAAAAGAGAAAAATGCGTATCGAAAATCTAGTTACAGATTTTCGATACGCATTTTTTATCGTTCCAGAAATAAAAAAACAAGCTAGCAGGGGAACTAGCTTGAAAAAAGGATAGGATAGTCAATTACGAAAAAAGGGGGAAACGTAAAAGCTATCTTGTTTACAAAGACTATATTACAGAAAACGGATGAAAACAAAAGGAAGGGAATCTAAGAATTTCATGAAAATCAAGAAAGCGGATATATTTAATCCCATCATTTCCGTTGTGCTTGTATAACATCTGTCATCACAGTATCGAGTTCTTTTTTTGTAATAATATCTGATTTATTTGGAGACTCTGGAATTTTCTCAAAATCGCGGAGCTCCATCGTAAAGTCGAATTTTAGTTTCTGATGGTTTTCCTGATTAGCATAATCTACGGACATGATAAGTTTTTTAATACCTTTGTCTGCGTCAGGATGTAAGGTCATCACGGTGTTCAGCTGGATGTTCTTATTTTGAATGAGTGACTTAAGTGTTTCTTGTAAATCGCTACTAGTAGCATTCCATGATTCCTTTGCTTGCGATTCTTTTAGTCCCGACACGTTTGCGTAAAAACTTATAAAGTCATGATTGGAGCGGAATTCTTCTAGCCATGCATTTGCCAATTCAGCGAGTTCTTTTTTGCTAAGCGTGAGTTTAATCGTCCCATTTTCTGTTTGATAGTGACTTTTATCTAATTTATTCAAGTTTTCATAGATTAGGAAAGCGGTTTTTCCTTCGATTGCTTGAAGTTGATCGGCTTGCTCGTCCACCGTTTTTTCATCGATGACTTGATTGGTTACATTTTGCCACGTTTGTAATAGGTCAAGTTGTTTGTCTTTTAAGTCTGCGTTTTCAGCGAGTACTTTGGAAAATACTGAATTGGTCGCTAAATCTAGCAGGTTCGTGACAGGTGTTGCTGTTTGGAAAAAATCATTGACAGGTACAAAAATTTTGCCAGTGCTGCCGTTTTGGAACGAATGGGCGGTTACATCCATTGTTGGAACGCCGCCGACATGAACGCCAAATGTATTATAGGTTAAATCGCGTTCACTGTCACGCGATGTTTTGACGGTTATATTGCTTGCTACTAAGGCATCCGGATTCAGTTGGTTAAGTTCCTCAAAACCTGATATTGCCGTTGGTTGCAGCGTTATTAGAGTTGTAAATTGTTTGTTTTTTACGGTGTTTCGAAAAGATGACATGAACTCTGATTTTGGCGATGTGCAAGCCGTTAAAAATAAGGCTACCGACAGGACAATCAAAGCTAAGGCGACGATGGCTTTCTTCATATTAAATATGCCTCCCATAATCTTGGGTATTCCAGAATTGTTACACTAACACAACCATAGCATATCGACTTCATTTCGACAATCCTTTTTTAAACCTTTTTGAGTGTTTTCGGTGTGGCAATTTGGTACACTAATAGGGAACGCTAATTGGCGATTTTCTCAAGTGTCATTCCATGAGTGATAATATGAACGATGGAGGGAGAAGCAAGGCTTTAACGCAAAGTTAGGAGCCATTTAAAAAGAATGTGTCTCGGATAGTTGTAATTAGATTAGAATTATACTAAACTAGAATCATACGTACTGAAAAATAATGCGAAAAAATTAGGAGGTAATTTTTAATGTCAACGTTGAAAATTCAAGATTTACATGTTGAAATAGAAGGTAAAGAGATTCTAAAAGGGGTTAACCTAGAAATTTCGACTGGGGAAATCCACGCAATAATGGGACCTAACGGAACTGGTAAATCGACGCTATCCTCAGCAATAATGGGGCATCCTAAATATGAAGTAACGCAAGGAACAATCGAACTTGATGGGGAAGATGTTCTGGAAATGGAAGTAGACGAACGCGCTCGTGCTGGTCTATTTTTAGCCATGCAATATCCGAGTGAAATTAGTGGGGTTACAAACGCCGAATTCATGCGTGCTGCGATTAATAGCCGTCGTGAAGAAGGTAAAGAAATTCCGCTCATGCAATATATCCGCAAATTAGACGAAAAAATGGCTATTTTAGAAATGGACGAAGAGATGGCTGAGCGTTATTTGAATGAAGGTTTCTCTGGCGGGGAGAAAAAACGTAACGAAATTCTGCAATTATTGATGATTGAGCCAACGATTGCGATTTTAGATGAAATCGATTCAGGACTCGACATCGATGCACTGAAAGTCGTTTCTAAAGGAATTAACGAAATGCGTGGCGAAGGTTTTGGTTGCTTGATTATTACCCATTACCAACGTTTGTTGAACTATATCGAGCCTGATTTTGTACACGTAATGATGCAAGGTAAAGTCGTGAAAAGTGGCGGATCTGAACTTGCGAAGCGCTTAGAGGGCGAAGGTTATGACTGGATTAAGCAAGAACTTGGTATCGAGTTTGACGAAGAAGAAGAAACCGTTGACCAAAAATAAGAGAGTGAGGGATAAATCATGACAGAAAATTTAGCTGTAAAAGATGATTTTATCCGTGCTTTTTCAGGCGATTTAGGCGAGCCTGGCTGGTTAACAGAGCTACGGATAAATGCATGGCAACAAGCTTCGGAATTAGCATTGCCATTTGTAGATAAAACAAAGATTGATCGTTGGAATTTCACGAAGTTTGAGGCTTATGCGGCTTTTCAAGAGGGTGTGACGAATGAGGCGTTACCGGAGAGTGTGCAGGCTTTAGTTGCTGAGGACGCGAATGTGTATGTTCAAATTGATAATCGCCCAGCGCGACTTCATTTGAGCAAAGAACTGGCTGATGCGGGTGTTATTTTTACGGATATCATCACGGCGGCGAAGGAACATCCGGAACTGGTACAGAAATATTTCATGACCGAAGCGGTAAAAGTGGATGAAAGTCGTTTGACGGCCTTCCATACGGCGCTTGTGAACGGTGGATTGTTCTTGTATGTACCGAAAAACGTGGAAGTGAAAGAGCCGATTCAAGCGGTTTTTGCACATGAAAATGCGAGCTCTCCACTTGTGAATCATGTGTTGCTAGTTGCGGATGATAACAGCGCTGTGACTTACGTGGAGAACTATGTGACGCTTAACGCGGAGAATAAAGGTATTGTGAATATTGTCGCTGAGGTTGTTGCAAAGAACAATGCGCAAATTAAATTCGGTGCGGTGGACAACTTGGGAAGTGGCGCGACGACTTATGTTAGCCGCCGTGGACATGTTGGAAACGATAGCCGTGTGGAGTGGGCGCTTGGTTTGATGAACGATGGTGACACGATTAATGAAAATACGACGAACTTGATGGGCAATGGCTCTGTTAGCGATGTGAAAACGGTGACGGTTGGTCGTGGTAAGCAAACGCAAAACATTACGACACGCGTGACGCATTACGGCTTGGCTTCGCTAGGTACGATTTTGTCACATGGTGTGATGAAAGATAGCGCGACGACAATTTTCAATGGTATTGGTCATATTAAGCATGGTGCGTCGAAATCGGATGCGCAACAAGAATCTCGCGTGCTGATGCTTAGTCCAAAAGCGCGTGGAGATGCCAATCCGATTCTTTTAATTGACGAAAATGATGTAGTAGCTGGACACGCGGCGTCAGTTGGTCGTGTGGATCCGTTGCAACTTTTCTATCTAATGAGTCGCGGAATTTCGAAACAAGAAGCAGAACGCCTTGTTATTCACGGTTTCCTTGATCCAGTTGTACGCCAATTACCAATCGAAAGCGTGAAACTTCAATTGAAGGAAGTTATCGAAGGGAAAGTGCGCTAACATGACGCTAACCCAAAAAATTCAGGCTGATTTCCCGATTTTAAAGCAAGAGATTAACGAAAAAACGCTTGCTTACTTGGATAATGCGGCTACTTCCCAAAAACCGAAGCAGGTCTTAGATGCAGTCATGAAGTATTATGAGTGGGAAAATGCGAATGTTCACCGCGGTGTTCATACGCTGGCGGCTCGCGCGACGGATGCTTATGAAGGAAGCCGGGCGAAGGTGGCGCGCTTTATCGGTGCACGCGAGACGGCGGAAATTATTTTCACGCGCGGGACGACGACGGCGATTAATATGATTGCAAACGGTTATGGTGACGCGAATTTGCAAGCGGGAGACGAGATTGTGATTTCCCACTTGGAGCATCATAGTAACTTGATTCCGTGGCAACAGTTAGCGAAACGGACAGGCGCGACGCTAGTTTATATTGAATTGGACGCGGACGCGACGATTACGCTTGCCAACGCTGCAAAAGTGATCAATGAAAAAACCAAGATTGTTGCGATTGCTCACGTTTCTAATGTGATCGGCTCGATTGCACCGGTTCGCGAGATTGCGGATTTGGCGCATTCAGTTGGCGCGGTTATCGTTGTTGATGGTGCGCAGGCTGTGCCGCATATGAAGGTCGACGTACTCGCATTGGACGCTGATTTTTACGCTTTTTCGGGGCATAAAATGATGGCGCCGACTGGAATCGGTGCGCTTTATGGGAAACGGGAATTGCTTGACGCGATGAACCCGACGGAATTTGGCGGTGAAATGATCGATTTTGTCGAGTTACATGACTCAACATGGAAAGAGCTGCCGTGGAAAATGGAAGCAGGGACGCCGAATATTGCAGGAGCGATTGGTCTTGGCGCTGCGATTGACTATTTGGAAACGATTGGCTTTGACCTGATTCACAATCACGAAGAAGAATTAACCGCCTATGCGATGGCAGAAATGCAGAAGCTGGACGGCATTACGATATATGGTCCACTAGACGCGACAAAGCGTTGCGGACTGATTACGTTTAATTTAGAAGGAGCACATCCCCATGATATCGCGACAGTGCTTGATGAAGAAGGCGTTGCAATTCGCGCTGGACATCATTGCGCACAGCCGCTCATGAAGTGGTTGGATACGTCCTCCACAGCCAGAGTAAGTTTTTACGTATATAATACCAAGCAGGAGGTCGACCAGTTTATCGCTGGCCTCAAGCTAACAAAGGAGTATTTCGGATTATGAGTGGTCGCAAATTAGATCAATTATATCGCCAAGTTATTATGGATCACTACAAAAATCCGCGCAACAACGGCACGCTCGACGATGAAAGTGTCACGATTGACCTGAATAACCCGACGTGCGGTGACGAAATTCATCTCCATCTCAAAGTGGAAAATGAAATCATTACTGGCGCCAAATTTACAGGTAGCGGATGTTCGATCTCGATGGCGAGTGCTTCCATGATGACCGAGAGTATTATCGGAAAATCAGAAAAAGAAGCCCTCAAAATGTCGCGTGACTTTTCAGAAATGGTACAAGGTCACGAACATGATGTGATCGACGAAAATGGTGATGTCGAAGCTTTATCAGGCGTTGCTAAATTCCCAGCTCGAATCAAATGCGCAACTCTTTCATGGAAAGCCATGGAACGTGCCATTTTTGAATTCGAAGGGAAGAAATAAGAAGTTTAAAGGAGGATCTTGACTATGACTGAAATTCCAGAAATGGGCGAGTATAAATACGGTTTTCATGATAAAGATACATCCGTTTTCCGTAGTGAACGCGGCTTGACAGAAGATATCGTGAGAGAAATTTCAAGTATTAAAGAAGAACCTCAGTGGATGCTTGATTTCCGCTTGAAGTCTTTAGAACAATTTTATAAAATGCCGATGCCGCAATGGGGTGGCGACTTATCCGAACTGAAATTTGAAGATATTCGCTATTACGTGAAGCCATCGGACCACACGGTAAACGATTGGGACGAGGTTCCCGACGAAATCAAACGCACCTTCGACAAACTCGGAATTCCCGAAGCAGAGCAGAAATATCTTGCCGGAGCTTCCGCGCAGTACGAATCCGAAGTAGTTTACCATAACCTGAAAAAAGACTTAGAAGACATCGGAATCGTCTTTAAAGATACAGATTCAGCACTCAAAGAAAACGAAGATATTTTCCGCGAGTATTTCTCAAAAGTTATCCCGCCAACCGACAATAAATTCGCAGCGCTTAACTCAGCAGTTTGGTCAGGTGGCTCGTTCATCTACGTTCCAAAAGGCGTAAAAGTGGATACACCGCTACAAGCCTATTTCCGCATTAACTCGGAGAACATGGGACAATTTGAGCGTACACTAATTATTGTGGATGAAGGCGCAAGCGTAAACTACGTAGAAGGCTGTACCGCTCCCGTTTACACGACGAATTCCCTTCACTCGGCGGTTGTTGAAATCATTGTTAAACGCGATGCTTATTGCCGTTACACAACGATCCAAAACTGGGCCAACAACGTCTACAATCTCGTAACCAAGCGTACTTTCTGTGATGAAAATGCGACAATGGAATGGATTGATGGAAATATCGGTTCGAAATTAACGATGAAATACCCAGCTGTTCATCTGCGCGGTGAAGGAGCACGTGGTATGACACTTTCCATCGCGATTGCTGGTAAAGGCCAACGCCAAGACGCCGGAGCAAAAATGCTTCACTTGGCACCAAACACATCATCAACTATCGTCTCAAAATCAATCTCCAAACAAGGTGGTAACGTAACGTACCGTGGTATCGTTCACTTTGGCCGTAACTCAGCAGGATCTCGCTCGAATATCGAGTGTGACACGTTGATTATGGATAACGCGTCCACATCTGATACGATTCCGTACAATGAAATCCTGAATAGCGATATTTCCCTAGAGCACGAAGCGAAAGTTTCTAAAGTATCTGAGGAACAACTATTCTATCTGATGAGTCGTGGCGTAACAGAAGAAGAAGCAACAGAAATGATCGTCATGGGCTTCATTGAACCATTCACAAAAGAATTACCAATGGAATATGCCGTCGAAATGAACCGTTTGATTAAGTTTGAAATGGAAGGTTCGATTGGTTAATACCTGTCTTATAGGAAAAGTAGTCTCTGCATGTGAGGCTACTTTTTTATTTACATAAAACGGAAGTAAGTTTAAATAGATAAACTGTCATTAAATCTACATTTTATTTTTACGGTATGTGGAAATAATGTATTTTCTAAAGCAATCAAAATGCTAAACTTAAAGTAGTCGCATAATTATAGGACTAAATATAAAGGAAGTAGTTTTTAGAGAACTACAAAAAAGGAGAAAAAAATGAAAAAAGTTCAAGCAATCTTATTATTAATGTTTTTACTAGTGTTAGGAGGTTTTGCACAACAAGTACATGCAGATTCTATACAGACGAAGCCTTTATACGTACTAGAAAAGCCGACATGGCTAGATATAGCAGGTGTTTCAAAAGGTATTTACCATGATAAACAAGATCTAGGTATTATTTTACCAGCTAATGTGCAACTTGAGATTAGACAAACGAATCCGAATTTTAAAGAAAATTTAACAATGGAGTTGCTAAATGATGATTCCCAGAAAGAGAAATCAGTGAACGTTACCTCTACATGGCAAACGATTAGTCATGGATATACAGCTGTACCTTTCATTGATACGACATTTGGAAAAGAGAAACCTGTTATTGAATATAAAGTGACAGATGTAATGAAAGAATTACCAGTATACCATAAGGGAGATGACGAAACAGCGTTCTTTCAAAAGTGGGATAGTTCCGATGCGGAATTTGCTTTAATCTCTACCCCATATTTTCAAACATTCGCACCGAAAAAAGATAAAGCATTCATGAAAAATATGAAAGATTTCACCTCTATTGATGCGCTTATTAATTACTATACAGATGTTTTTGAAACGTATAACGAGTTGGATGGTTTATCGTTTGCCCCTGAAAATCCAACTGATAAAAATATTCCGAACAAGTACTTCATGAAAGCAAATGCGCATGGATCCGGTGCTGCTTATTATTCTGGCAGCCATACTGCACAGAATGGAGATACATTGGCAGGTTTTTATTTATCTAAAGGTTGGGGCGGTCTCCACGAAATCGGTCACGGATATCAGGGCGTATTTATGAGTGACAGCAGTTTTGACGCGGGAGAGGTTTGGAACAATCTCTATGCAGCAGCTTATGAGAAAAAGACAATGGGAACAGGAATGTATCAAAATGGCTGGTTATTTGCTTATGGCGATAAATCTGGTGTGGAGAGAACGGTTACAAATTTGTGGCAAACGACACATACTCCTGTTACGAAATGGGATCATCGCTCAAGGCTTCTTGCTCTTGTTACATTGCAAGATAAAGCTGGAGACAAAGGTTTTACGCTTTTCAATAAAGAATATCGAAAAATTGCGAATCAACCAGGTTTTGTGCCAAGTAATCACTACCTATTTGATTTAATCTCCCAATATTATGGACAGGCTAGCGGCTTTGATTTCACGCCTACTATCTTATCACTCGGGGGAACAATGTCCGCGCAACAACAAGATGATAATCGCTTACATCTTTATAAACCAGTGGCACCATTAACAGAATTAGTACCAGCTTCCCAGTTAACAACTATTCAAAATAAGCTTGGACTGGCAACTCCTTTTTCACTAGTGGACACAGAGCAATTAGCATCAAGTGGACTTTCTGGAAGTACGACGATGCATCTGAAAATTGATGATTTTTCACAAGTAGAAGGGCAAGATTTAATCTTAACGAATGGTTCTAAAGAAATCAAGCGTATGAAAATCACATCGAAGGATATGAATATTGGCAGTTTACCAAATGGTATTTACACGATTGGTTTACCAACAGGAAAGACGACTAAATATAGTTTTGATACGCATTATTTACGTGTGAAAGAAGCGACAAATGATGTAACAATCAACTACACAATAAAAAAAGCAAGTCCGTTAACAAGTCAGACAGTTCATTTTTTAGGTTTAGGTGATGGTGAATTTGCGACAGCTATTGTTGATTTAAATACGGGGAAATTGGCTATGGAATTAAAATATGCTGACCCACATTCTTACTTCGGTTCTACAGAATATGCTAAATTAGAAGTGCTGGATCTAAACAATAATGTTGTGTACACGAAGTCAATGATTGGTTCGGGTGCGCTTCCTAGTATAGATATGCCTGATATTAAAATAGGCTACAAGTTAAGAATTTATCATGCGGAACCAGGTAGATTGAAAGTAGATAATTTACCAATTGTAGATACCTCACAAAAAACGAACACATTTATTATCACAAAATCAGGCTTAGTGAATGAAAAACTTAAGAATAACGCAGAAGCAGAACTAACTGTTAAAATTGATGCCTTGGCTAGTAAAATTCAAGGGGATCCTATTTTAGTAAATAGCGATTATGTGGAGTTAAAGGATGATTTAGTTCTCGCCATTGAAACTTTGACTGAGCCATTAAAGGGGACACTTCTAGATAAATATGAGGCTTTATTGCCAAAAGAGGCTGCAACATCCATTGCAGTAAGCACGAATCAAGTTCAAGCCAAGAATGGAGCTACGGGTCACGTGACGACGACTATTTTCCCTTCTAGAGCAAATCAAGCTGCTGTTTACCATTCTAGCAATACAGATGTAATAACAGTAGATGCACTAGGCAATTGGAAGGCAGTAGGCGATGGAGAAGCAGTTATTACGGTAACCTCGGTTGATAATCCAAGCTTAGTCAAAATGATCTCAGTCAACATCACAACACCGCTATCGACAGACGGCTTGACAGCAAAACCTTATAAAATAGGCGACGCGAAGTTAAGCGGAACATTTGGGTCAGCAATTTCTAAAGTCAGACTTTGGATAAATGGTAAGGCGGTAACGCAAGCAACAGTCAATCCAGATGGCACCTATGAATTTTTAAATGCTACAAGCTATATCTTTAAAGCTACAGACAAAGTAGAGGTTGTTGGTGTTGATTCAAAATATGTAGAGAAAAACCGGATAACAGTTAAGGTATCTGGCACATCCATTTTTGATGATAAACTAACTGCAGTCGCGTATCAAATGGGGAGCAATAATCTAACTGGTACATTTGGTAAAAATATTGCGAAAGTAAGGTTGTGGGTCAATGGAAAAGCCGTTTCACAAGCGACACTGAATCCAGATGGTAGTTATACCTTTGCGAATGTCGCAAGTTTTATCAAGATGACAGGTGATAAAGTAGAAATTGTCGGCGTGGATGCGCAATACAACGAAATGAACCGTATTACCGTTTCCATAACAGGAACATCGACTTTTGATAATATAATTACAGTGCCAACAACATTCAGAATTGGAGACGGAACGCTATCTGGTGACTTCGGTAAGGATGTGTTCAAAGTCCGTCTATGGGTGAATGGAAAAGTGATAACACAAGCAGCCACTTCTTCTGGGAGCTACTCATTTGCTAATATCGCATCGTATATTACTAGTCCACTGGATGTTGTACAAATTGTTGCAGTAGATAAACAATACAATGAAATTAACCGTGTAGATGTTGATATTACAGGCAATGGAGTATTCAACTATCTATTAACTGCCGAGTCCTATTCATTTGGGGACGAGATACTCACAGGCGCATATGGTAAAGATATTGTAGAAATTAAGCTATCTGTGGGAGGAAATATTGTTCAAACAGCGAAATTAGATAAAACAACAAGACAATTTACGTTGATAAATATGTCATCACTTGTACCAGATGAAGATGCAAGTATTCGTATCATTGGGTATAATGCTCAGCACGAAGAAGTCCATCGAATTGCAGTAAGTGTTCAATAATTATTCATAATATAAGCAGAGCCCATAATAGAAGAAGTTATATATCTTCTAAGCGGGCTCTATTTTTATGTATCTTTACAGAACTTCCAGCAGAGTCTAATCAGCCATGTTTTTACTATTGAGTAGGCATGTGTATCGGTCCATGTTGCACCAGTTTCTTATAAATGGTAGCATGAGTGAGTATCAATGCATGGAGAGAAAGAATTGTTACATCATCATATTAGCAATTAGAAGTTAAAATTGACATTTATATAACTTTATTTTAATATGAACATATGGGAATTTTTGATAATAACATTTTTGGAAGCGGATTCTTTTTTGTTTAATAAGAATAAATGACCATCTTCTAATTCATTAATACAAAGATAATTCCCAATCAACCTAGAAGAAATCTAGTGAAAAATAGAATGATACGAAAGGGTGATTTTTGAAATAATAAGTAAAAAGGATTTGATTTTTACTATTTGGACAAAATGTATTGTTTAGTCACTTATTAAGGTTGGGAATTATTTTAGAGGGAAATAGCATCAGAGTATCTCACCACGGTAATAATAATGATTATATTAGGGGGATTTTTTCATGAACGTATCATTGAAAAGGAATATTCTGACAGCAGGATTAGCTATTATTCTAGTACTCTCCGCCGTGATGGCATTCACAACGCATGTGTCCGCTGCATCGAGTACACAGCTTAAACCGCATGTGAACATAGGCTACTGGCTGGGTGGCAACGGTGGATCGAAAAAAACATTAGCTCAAGCAAGTTCGGGCTGGGATGTCATCAACGTTTCATTTATCGAGACGAAAGGAAACTACTATACGCCAAATTTATCAATGGATCTTTCGGCAGTCTATCCAGGTACAGAGGCGCAGCAAATAGCAGCTTTTAAAGCAGATATTAAAACGTTACAAGCGCAAGGTAAGAAAATTGTTATTTCTTGCGGTGGACAAAATGGTGTTGTTCATATGGATAATGCTGCGCAGCGAGATACTTTCTTGAGCGGGGTTAAAAGTATTATTAATGAATACGGATTTGACGGCTTTGATGTTGATTTCGAGGGCAGTTCCATAGCTGTTATGAATACTGACAAAATTGGCCAACTTACCTCACAGCAGTCCATAAATCTTGAATACTTACTTCGCAATCTGAAAACTACTTACGGATCTGACTTCATTATTTCTGCGGCTCCTGAGTATAATTATGTCCAAAATGGCGCAATTAGTACAGGTAATGGCGGAGCATTTCTACCCGTTCTCAACGCTACTCGTGATATTTTGACATACATTCACCCGCAATACTATAACGGTTTTAATGGCGACTTCGCTTGGTTACAGCCATCAGCAAACGCCGGTGCACCTTTTGCACAAGTTTACTCTGCGGAAGGATATACTCGCCTTTCTGAGATGCTCATTACAGGATTTGTAACGATGGATAAAGGGAC
This sequence comes from Paenilisteria portnoyi, assembly GCF_014322795.1. Classification (GTDB taxonomy): domain Bacteria; phylum Bacillota; class Bacilli; order Lactobacillales; family Listeriaceae; genus Listeria_A; species Listeria_A portnoyi. Next base: position 6,597 of record NZ_JAASTT010000020.1, on the reverse strand, counting down.
TTTTGCAGGGTTACGACCAGATCAAGTTGCTTTTGGAGTACCTTCCACGAACGGTGCAGGTAATGGAGCGCAAAGCGTTTCAGTCTATGCTTCAGCCCTAAATACCTTGCTTACCAAATATCCTACTTACCGCGGAATTATGACATGGTCCATTGGTTGGGATGAAGCGAACGGAAACAATTTTGTAAATACGATTGCGCCAATTATTAAAGCAGCAAATGATTCCACTCAACCGTCACCAGATGCTAAAGCTCCAACAATCTCTAGCCAACCAACTGATAAAACGATAAAAGTAGGCGGCGCAGCAGATTTAACGGTAGTCAGCTCTGTATCGAAAGGGACACTTAGTTACCAGTGGTATAAAGCTTCTAGCAAAGTGAACACTGGCGGTACAGCAATAAGTGGTGCAACAAGCGCAACATACAATGCACCAACAAATGCGGAAGGTACCAATTACTATTACTGCGTTGTTACCAATACGGACAATACAGCGACAGGAATCAAGACGGCCACAACGACAAGTAGTGCGGTATCCGTAGTTGTTAGTGCTGCAAGTAGTGCAGCAACACCTACGATTACAAGCCAACCAACTGATAAGTCAACTACTTTGAGCGGAGCAGCGGGTCTTACAATAGGGGCAACTGTACCACAAGGAGCGCTTAGTTACCAGTGGTATAAAGCTTCTAGTAAAGTGAACACTGGCGGCACAGCAATAAGTGGCGCAACTAGTGCAACCTATAATGCACCAACAAGCGTAGTAGGTACAAGTTATTACTATTGCATTGTAACCAACACGGATAATTCGGCTACAGGAACTAGTACAGTAACAAGTAATGCCGTGGCAGTCACAGTAAACGCATTACCAGCCGGAGATACATGGAAAGCTGATTCCATTTATGTTGCAGGAGATACTGCCATATACCAAGGGAAGACTTACAAAGCCAAATGGTGGACACAAGGAGACGTTCCTGGTGCAGGTGAATGGGGACCGTGGGAATTTGTTATATAATAAAGCTAATTTAAAATGAAAAATAAACGCAGAGTCTATTTTTTGGAAGTTATATATTGGGCTTCCCTAAGAAGACTCTGTTTTTGTGTACCCAAGGCGATGAATGCAGTTGGCGTAAGTTTGAAAGTATGACTAGCCAAAAGGGTGAAAAAGCACACCATTAGAGTAGATTTATAAAGATGAGCAAAAGGTCATAATTAGATTGAAAAAGTGTATAAAAAATACAATTTGCTTGCCTCGTTCCGTGATATTATTTAAACATAAAAGAGCGAAAGAGGTTGGTTAATAATGAATGCTAAAAAGTCCATTTCTTATTTTTTAATCGCTAGTTTTTTAATTATCACGCCACTATCTTTGGAAAGTGCGGAAGCTAACGCAGCGGAAGTGCCAGCAGTAACAGCGATGACGACACCAGTGAGCGCACAACTTACGGTTAATTCGGTGAATGATGTTGATCAGTTCATTTCAGGGACAGGGATTCCAGGGCATTACGTAAGCATTCTTGACATAACGCAAAATAAATCAGTTGCGAATAATATATTAGTTGATGAAAATGGTAATTATAGTTATCAAGTTACTCCCGACCAAGCGCTTGAAGTTGGAGATGAAATTACAGTTCATGATAGCCAAGTGAGCGGTGGCTTGCAAGTTTCTACAACCGTTATCGGAACGGAAGATCCAGTCATTACAGGTGAAAGCGTGACAGAAATTAATCCGGGAAGTACCTTTGATCCAATGGATACGATGAAGGCGACGGATAAAGAAGATGGCGACCTCACAGGCCAAATAGTCGTTACTTCGAACCCAGTGGATACGAGTCAACCAGGGAACTACGATGTTGTGTACGCAGTAACCGATTCACATGGGAATACAACGACTTTTACACGTGAGGTGATTGTTACCGAGGCACCGACGATAACGGGTGAAAAAAATACCACGGTGGACGCTAATGCTGATTTTGATCCGAGGGTAGGTATGCAGGCAAATGATAAAGAGGATGGGGATATCACCTCATTGATAGATGTGACGCAAAATGATGTGGATACGAGTAAGGCTGGTGATTATGAAGTCATATATCAAGTCACAGATTCGGATGGAAATACCACAACATTTACACGTGAAGTTACCGTTTTGGAGGCTCCTGTTATTGTAGATGATGGAACGGGAAATAACGGTACAGCAGCAAGTGATGATACCACTAATAGCGAGATCATAAGCGATGGAACAACAACGCAAGAAACGCAACGGGGAACAACGGTAGCTGAAGGAAGTGTGAATGTGGCTCCAACTACTGATACGACTACAACGACAGCGCAGTCTGGAGCAACCAAGACTGAAACTACAACACCTCAAAAAACAGCGACGGTGAACCAAGAAGTAGCGGCTGCCGATAATAATACAACCCAAACTTCCGATACAACACAACAAACGACAGTGAAGGCAGCAAGCGATCAAGATGAATCGATGAGCGCACTATCAGAACCAGAAGAAACACTACCAGTCACAACAGGAAAACGAAGACATGTTATCATTCCTGGTGCAGGATTAATAACAATCGCGTATCGCTTGCTTAGAAGAAACTAAGTGCGTTGAATAGAAAGCCGAGATTCCTAATCATGTGGAATTTCGGCTTTTTAATGTTGACACAGCTTTACAAAACATCTAGTAAAGCCTAAAATAAGAGGATAAATACACGTTTTTGGAGGTGCTATTCATGGAAGCCGATTTGAAACAAAAGTTAAAAACATTGCCTGAATCACCAGGTTGCTACATATATCGTGACAAAAAGGGCACTATTTTATACATTGGAAAATCCAAGAACCTCAAGCAACGTGTGAAGTCTTATTTTACGAAAACACAAATCGGAAAAACCGCGCGCCTAGTCCATCATATTCACGATTTTGAGCTGATTATTACCAGTACAGAGCAAGAAGCATTACTCCTTGAAATGACGCTGATTATGAAATATCAACCACCGTATAACGTGATGCTAAAAGATGAAATCCGCTACGTGTATCTTAAAATTACCAATGAAACGAATCCGCACCTCGAGACCACGAAAGAAATCGAGAAAGACGGCGCTTCTTATTTTGGTCCTTACGCTAGTCGTCATACAGCAACAGCCACGCAAGAACTGCTTCAAAAGATATACCCACTTTGTCATTGTAACGGGAAAAGGGGGCGTCCTTGTTTTTACTACCACTTAGGCATGTGCATTGGTCCGTGCGCCCGTGATGTGACGAAAGAAGAATATGACGCGCAAATTAAGAAAATTAGTGACTTCTTAAACGGCGGGCAAAAAGAAGTAAAACGCGACATTGAAAATCGGATGGATGAGCAAATAAACAATCTCGAATTTGAGCGTGCGAAGGAAACTCACGAACTTTTGAATGTGTTAGAACGGGTTACCGAAAAGCAAAAAGTGATGGCGCGTGATTTCGGACATCGAGATATGATCCATTTTGCAGAACAAGATCAGTTTTGTGCGATTCAGATCTTTTTTATTCGAAATGGGGCTATTGTTGGGAGGAGTGCGAAAGTTTTTGAGATTGTTGGAGATGTGACGGAGATGGTGGAGAGTTTTGTAATGGCATTTTACAATCATCCGAATCATTTGTTGCCCAAGGAATTGCTTGTACCTGAACGACTGGATACGAAATTAATGGCAAAGGCGCTAGGGATAAAAGTACGAGTACCCAAAAATGGCGAAAAGAAAGCGTTATCGGAACTCATACATGAGAATGCTAAAAGTGCGCTCGACGCTCATTTTAAAATGTTGGAGTATGCGGAGAAGACAGAAGAATAAACGAGGAGCGGTCTCTAGATGGGAAAAGTTTTTTTGTAGTGAAACAAGTCTATATTTAAAGTAACTGAGAAAGCGTTTTATATGTTACTGTGATATCAATGATAAAAAAGTTAAGTGGAGAAGCGGGAATAGTTTGCAGTACTGGTCAACTAGGTGGACAGATGTTAGCAGTGCACAAATGAATTGCTAGATTATATAAGTAAATATGGTATTCACGTGAAGCCTGAAAAGATTTTTTCATTAGAGGACACGGCTGAAGCGCACGCGTATCTAGAGAGTAGCCATAGTTTTGGCAAGGTCATTATTTTGAATTAAATCAGTAAAACCCGCGGAGATAAATGGACTATCTTTTCGGGTTTTAGTTTGCATTTTTAGTTAGATAATTCGTGTAAAGTGCTTCACTTTCGGGAAAGGGTTATAATAGTGGTGGAGAAGTTTTTTCCACTCTTCATAGGCTTCCGATTTCCGAAAACCTTCTGTATGATCTTCTAATGTTTCCCAACGAACAAGCAGTAAATAATCAGTAGGATTCTCGATGCAATGGTGTAATTCATGGCTGATGTAGCCTGGGATGGAACTGATAAACTTGGATGCAGTAGCAAAATCGTTCTCGAATAGTTTTGTATCCCCGAGTGTTACTTGTAGCAGAGCGCTTTCTAAAATCATGATTAGATTCCTCCTTTTGGCTATTGTACTATAAGATGGAGAAGTAGGTGTAAGTAATGAATGTGAACTATTATGATACGTTTATTTTGGTTGCGGAGGATAGTAAGGCTGATCACGGTGAGTTTCCGAGTGTAAAACGCCCAAAAAAGACGATTGGCGAGATTCAGTTTGAACTTTTGAATGGGAATGATTATAAGTATACGCAAGAAGAGGTGCTTTTTGAAACGCATATGTTGCATAAAAATATTCCTGAGACTGCGCGTGAAGCGGAAAAAGAAGCTTTCTGGGGGAAAAGTCAGGCGTGTATGCGGACGTCTCCACTTGGAAAGCGATATGGTTGGGGCCTGCATTTTAATCAGGATGGTTATGTAAAATTGGTTGCGGTGGAAAGCCCAGAATATCGGGAATTAGCGAATCGGGAAGACTTGAACGTTACGCGAGCGATGAAATCGAAACGATAGGGGGAGATTTTTAATGATTACGATTGGGCTGACGGGCTGGAGTGACCATGATACCATTTATTCAGGAACGAGTAAGCATAAGTTAGAGGATTATGCGGGGAATTTTCCGATGGTGGAGGTGGATACGAGTTTTTATGCGATTCCTGCGCCTTCTACGACGGAGCGCTGGGTGGAACGTACGCCAGATGATTTTTTATTTGTGGTGAAGGCATTTCAGGCGATGACGAAACATAAAGAGTGGCAGCAATATTATGACTCAGAAACGGAAATGTATCGTCGGTTTATGGATGCGATTGCTCCAATGAGTGAGCGAGGACGGCTAAAAGCGATATTATTTCAGTTTCCGCCGTATTTTAGTTGTACGCAGGAAAATGTACGTTATTTACGTGCTGTGCGTGCGAAAATGGGAGACCTTCCTGTTGCGATTGAATTTCGTAATAAGACGTGGTATACCGAAACTACTAGAGATCAGACGCTGGATTTGTTAAAAGAGTTAGGATTTATTCATACTGTTGTGGATGAGCCACAAGTTGGTAATGGGAGCGTGCCGATTGTGCTTAAGGCGACGAACGAGGATATGACGTTGATACGGCTTCATGGTCGGAATAGCGCTGGGTGGATGAAGGCGAACAGCCCTGAATGGCGAGAAGTTCGGACGCTTTATCGGTACAACGCGGAGGAAATTAACTATTGGGCTGAGAATATTCGTTATTTGCAGAAGCAGTCGAAAGAGATTATCGTGATTTTTAACAATAATTCTGGCGGAGATGCAGCGGATAATGCGAAGGAGCTTCAGAAGGCGCTAGATATTTCGTATGAAGGACTCGCTCCGATGCAGATGAATATATTTGATTTATAGTTGTTTGAGGGGATGTATTTCTCCTCTTTTTTTTTGTTTTTTGGACTAAAAGCAGGCCTAAAAAAATAGTGAAGTAGGCTTAAAACATCTTTTTAGCACTTTTTGAGTAAAAGATGGCGAAAGAATGCAAAACGTGTTAAGATAGAAGAGAAGAAATGAGCCGAAGTTAAAATTATGAGGAGAGATGAAAATGACAAAAAATAATAATTATGCCGTTCCTCCAATACTTGAAAGAATCACTGTTTACGATGAATTAGAAATTTTTGAGAAGCTAAGAGAATCACAAGAAGATGTGGAAAATGGTCGTACAATAGCATCGAGCGTTGGTTGGGCAGAACTAGGATTTACTAATGAACAATGAGCAGCACGTTGCGAATAGAGTGGTCAGACGCTTTTAAAGAAGATATAGCAGCGATTCTTCATTACTTCGAATATCAATATTGTAGCGTAAGCCAGAAGGATAAATTATATCAAAAACTCGAAAAGTTGGAAGCACGTTTGAGGATATTTCCTCTGATGGGAGTAGCGCTCAGAGATCCTAAGTACAAGCGAGAATACCGGAAAATGAGGATTGGCAAGGCGTATCTTGTATTCTATGAAGTTTGCGAGGGCACGCAGAAAGTAATTTTGCATCGTATTTTGGCTCAAGAACAGAATTATGATGTTCTTATTCGGGAAAATATACCGATTTATAATGACAAAAAACAGTAGACAGGCCTAAATGATATGCTCCCTATAGAGTAGACAATGGAAAAAACAAAAATTCCAAATCTACTTTATAAGGGAGTTTTTTGTA